>NZ_JAUOSY010000005.1:0-362256 GCF_030549125.1 Zobellia sp. 1_MG-2023
GAAGCCGCCTTGCTTCGAGGTCCCGATCAGTTTTACTGGTCGGGACCTTTTTTTTTGTCCCGTCCCGAACGGTGGGAGTTGTTTTAATTTGTGATTAGCGTGATTGTATATGACTATCCACTATGTGCAAACACGATTAAGCTAATTGTATTCGAGATAAGGATATCCGTCTCCAAACAATCTATAGAGTGTTTTTAATTACCTTAGAGAGTGTCTTCTTCTTATGAAAGGTGCCACAAAAAATAACCCTTGGTAAAACCAAGGGCTATCTTCACTATCAACTAACTATCAAAAAAAAGAAATTCTTAAAAGTATCTTATGTATTAGTAACCTGTGTTTTGCGATAGGTTAGGGTTGTTTTGCATTTCTGATGTTGGAATTGGAAACAGGAGTTCTCTTTCTGTTAATGCTTTATTGGGGAGGTAGGAAAAGTTGTGCCCTACAAAATCTTCTAGTTGATTGGTTTCTGGGTTATAAGCTTTTCTCCATCTAGCCATGTCAAACCAAGTTTTGTTCTCAAAGCTTAGTTCATGAATTCTCTCTATTCGTACTGCATTTCTAAATGCTTCTTGTGATAAACCGGATAAATCTGCAATTTCAGCACGTTGTCTAATTTCATTAATGGCCGCATACGCATCTGCGGAGGGTGTTCCTTCTGCTTCATTAGCAGCTTCGGCATACATTAATAACACATCGGAATAACGATAGATACACCAATTTAAATCGGATTGTGCGCTTTCTTCATTGGCCTGAACATCAAAATGCTTAAATATATACGGAGCGCCCAAATTAACACTATCACTTCTATCCGCTTCCAAAGAGTAGCTTGTAAAATAGAATTGTTTTTCTTCAGCACGTTTATCTCCCGCTTCATAGGAATTTGCAAATTCATTGGTTGAAAATATACCTCCAGTCTGTGCTGAGTAGGCTGAGATTCCTAAATTGTACGGTAGAATTGCCGGTTGCCAGTTTGCCGATTGTATGTTGGCAGCAAATTGCGTCATAAAGATGTACTCCCCTGTATTTTTAGTAGCGGGGTTATGTAAATCATCATATGAATCGAATATAGTATACTGGCCAGAGTCTATTACTTCTTTGGCTTTATTGGCGGCTAGTTGAAAATTTTCGGTTTTTTGAAGAGGGTATCCGCCCATAGTCAAATAAACATCTGCCAACAATGTTTTAATCGCTCCCAATGTTACTCTACCTGATTCATCTCTCCATGGTAGGGAGGAATTTTCGGCTTCAGTTAAATCTGATACAATAAGGTCGTAAACCGTTTCTGGTGAAGCTTGTTCTGGGTGTAGTTGTTCTGAAGTTAGGTCTACGGATTCTGTAATAATTGGAATGTTACCGAACATTCTTACTAGTCCAAAATAATAATAAGCCCTAAAAAACTTAGCTTCCGCCAAATAGTTCTGTTTAGCGGTCTCATCCATGTTTATTTCCGGAATTTTTTCAATGGCTAAATTTGCTCTTGATATACCTGTATAGTATTCATTCCAAAAGCTACTTCCGTATCCGTTGTCCGAATTATTAATCAAATCTTTGACTAAATAAATGTTGGTGGCTTGTCCTAAAGAAGTATTTGCTAAACCAGTTGCAAATTCTAGCATGAGCCAAGTTCCTCCTCCGAACCCACTGTTTGTAATAGGAACTAGAGGTTCATATATACCATTTACTGCACTTTCGGCATGTTCTGCTTTGGTGAAATAGGTATCAGTAGTAAAATTGGACTCGTCTTCTTCATCTAAAAAGTCACTACATGAAGTTGTAAGCGATATAGCGGTCAGGGCCACTATAGTTCTTATGATGTTTTTATAGGTTTTCATTTTTTATCGTTTTATATTATTATAATCCAACATTAAGCCCAATCATAAATGTGCGGGGTCTTGGGTAATCATATAAGGAGTAACCTTGATCGAACGTGCCTCCTCCATTGGAGCTTTCTGGATCGTACCCGGGAAATTTTGTGGATACAAAGAAGTTCTGAACAGACGTATAGAGTCTTAGGCGGTTTAAATGTAAGCGCTTTGTAAGTTCAGGATTAAAGACATAGGAAAGCATTAAGTTTCTTCCTCTTAAGAAAGAGGCATCCTTTAATTTTCCAGAATCATTATTGGTGTCATATCCAGCGGCTATAGGTCTAATTTGAGCTATATCTGTATCTTGATTGTCAGGTGTCCAAGCATTCAATACAGTAGAAAAGCTGTTGGCAATGGTCTGACGGTCTTCGGCCGAATGCTCATCACGGTACATGAGACTGTTACCATATTGAAATTGAAGATCGACCAATAGCTCAAGATTGCCGTATCTAAATGTGTTGGAGAAAGTTCCAAAACCATCTGGAATTCCTTTTCCTATGATAGCTCTATCATCACTATTTATGGCTCCATCATCGTTTAGGTCTTTGTATTTAATGTCGCCGGGAAGTCTGTCATAAATGGCTGCTTCGGCGGCCTCATCTGTATTCCATGTACCTTCATCAATATAACCAAAGAAAGTTCCTACCGGTTCTCCTTCTCGTATTAGCGTGGACCCAAGGAAAATATCAGAACCTCCCGTTAATGCTACAACCTTGTTCTTATTTATGGAAATATTAAAATTTGAATCCCATCCAAATACCTCGTTATCAATGTTGGTAGTATTTAAGGTAAACTCAACCCCTTTATTTTCCATACTGCCCACATTTTGGAAAACGCTTGTAAAACCACTGGTAGAAGGAACAGGAGCATCCAAGAGCATGTCTGTAGTTAATTTACGGTATACATCAAGTTCTATTGCTATGCGGTTGTTTAGCAGGCCAAGCTCAATTCCTGCATCTACCTGCTCTGTTTTTTCCCATTTTAAATCTGGATTGGCCATTCGTTCCGGTATATTAAAGGAAGCGCGGTCTCCTGCAAAGATTACGGACCCACTTTCAAGACCTGCTAAAGCTCTATAAGCTTTAATTTCTGAGTTTCCTGTGGCTCCATAACTAGCCCTTATTTTTAGATTGGAAATGGTTTCGCTTTGAGATAGAAAATCTTCGTTGGATACTCTCCATGCCAAAGCCGCCGAAGGGAAGAATGCAAATTGATTTTCTGGACCAAATTTGGAAGACCCATCCGCTCTTCCTGTTAAGGTCAGCAAATATTTGTTTTGATGGTTATAGTTTACACGGCCAAAATAAGAGTTAAGTCCGTATGCTATTTTACTTGACGTTGGTGTTTGCGGATTGGACCCAGCTCCAAGATTGTTGAAACCGTAAAAATCATCTGCAAAACCCCTAGTCTCCGCTTTGGACTCAAATTCATCTATGTGCTGCCAAGAAAGTCCCAGCATGGCTGTTAACGAATTTTCGTTTTCAAAATCTTTGTTATAGGTCAAATAATTTTCAAATTGCCAAGAGTTATATCTTCCGTTTGAAACATAGGCCGCTCCATCAGGTCTGGCAATATATCTTAAGTCACGACCTCCATAGTAGTCATTCCTTTGATTTATGACGTTTGCCCCAACTGTAGTTCTCAATTGCAAATTTTTATTGAAGGCAATGTTGCTATAGAAATTACCTAAAACGGTTTGAGTCTTGAGGAAGTACCTTCTGTCATTGGCCACAGCAACAGGACTTCCTCCACCTTCCATGCCGGGATAATCTATGTTAGAGCCCCATGTGCCATCTTCATAAGTGACCGGTATAATAGGAAGCGCTTCAAAAACTTGACGCATTGTGGTGATACCGCCACCACCTAATTGGTCTACTTGTTTTTCATTTTGGTCATTATAACCTAAACTACCACCAACTCTTAACCAATCCGTGATATCCGAATCCATTGTGAATCTAGCCGAATAACGCTTTAACCATGATTCTATAATAAGTCCTTGTTCATCGCGAAAGCCCATAAAAAGTCCGTAGTTGCCCTTTTGGGTTCCTCCGGTAAAAGAAAGTTGATGGTTTTGTGTAAACGAAGTTCTAATAGCTTCATCCTGCCAATCCGTATCGTACAGAGGGTTTCCTTCAGAATCAAACAACCTTGGGTCGGTTCTTTTGAGTCTAGGGTCTGTATACCTATCTCCTGCCCAACCTTCAGGGTCAAACTTTTCTGCATTGGCGTACGCCGTTTCTTCTACTTGAAGAAATTCTTCGGAGTTTAATAAATTAAGCTTTTTGGGGAGTGTTCCTATGCTAAAATCTACATCATAATTAAGACGGCCACCACCACTTGTTGTGCCTCTTTTTGTAGTAACCAGAATTACACCGTTTGCACCTCTAGCCCCATAAATAGCTGTTGCCGACGCATCTTTAAGTACTTCAATAGATTCAATATCATTAGGGTTCATGTAATCTATGGGCGTGCTTCCGTTGGGTAGACTAGCGGCGCTAAGGATTACGCCGTCAATAACATAAAGTGGTGTGTTGGCAATACTTACCGATGTATTTCCACGAATTCTAACAACAGTTCTACCTCCGGGCCTACCTGATCCTGAAGTAATGTTAACCCCAGAAACTTTACCGGCAATGGCTTGGTTCATAGACGCGGCTGGCCTTTCGGCTAGTTCCTTCGCTTTTACGGAGCCCACGGCACCAGTTAAATCACTCTTCTTTTGGGTGCCATAGCCAACCAGTACTACTTCGTCTAAAGCAGATGCATTTTCCTCAAGGCCAATTGTTATATTGTTTTGACCGTTAATAGGTACTTCTCTTGTGGCATATCCTATATAGGAGATAACCAGTACGGCATCTTGATTGCTAACTTCAATGGAGAAATTTCCATCAAAGTCTGTGGTTACGCCATTTGTTGTGCCTTTTTCAATAATACTTGCACCAGGTAAAGGTTGGTTGCCTTGGTCGTTAACGGTACCCGTAATTACGTTGTCCTGGTCATTCTTGATGAGTAGCCGAACGGTGTCATTTCTTTCTGTAAACCTATCAATTGAATCGATAGATAAACTAGCCCCAAAGGAAGATTGGAGACATACAATTTGAATACCTAATAAGACGCAAAACTGTTTGATCTTAAAAGATGATAACATTGAAGTCATAGTCTAAAAGTTTAAGTTGATGAATTAGTTAGGGGGATTTCCTTCAAATGTAATTGTATGTAGTGTGCGAGTACACCTGTAATTTTACTAATAATGGTATTTTTTTGTCATTTTTTGATTATTTGATATTATTGGCTTTATTGTTTTTTTAATATCGCATTTTTAGTCACTATAATTTTTGACACAAAAAAATGAGGAGGAGGAAGACCTTTATTTTGGTTGCGGATTGTTTTTTGAAGTTTTTAAACCTGTATTAAAAAACAGAGTTGAGAAGGGTTCCTAAGAAATCATCAATACTAACTATTTTTGTTGAATGGTATGGATAGAGGATTTTGTTTTTTTACTAAAGGGTTAAATGAAAGGTTAAGAGGCTTAGAAGAGTGGTATTTTTTTGTTTTAACAAAAGATAAAATAGTATCAGTTTTGTAATTGAAGAGAACGGGTGCTCATTCTGTAAAACAGTATCAAAATTTTCTAACGTGAAGAAAAAACAAAGGAGACACTCATAAGAATGTCCCCTTTGCAAATGGTAGAATGGTATATGTTTAAATTATTTCATTGGGTGCTCCTGAAGTAATTCTTCGGGAGAATAGAACCCTTCTTTATCTTTAATCTGTTCCTGAACTTCTTTCACTTTTTCAGGTGAAATGGCTGAAGCTTTGTTGCCAAATGTATTTCTAACATAGGTAAGCACGGCGGCAGTCTCTTCTTCATTCAGTAATTTGCCAAATGGGGTCATGGGTACTTGACCAGGGTATTTCTTGCCTTTTACCTCTATAGGGCCCATAATTCCGTTTGTGGTGAGTTTAATCAGTCTTTCCTCACTGCCGGTTACCCATTTTGAACCCGCTAGAGGAGGGAACCCTGAAGCGCTAAGGCCTTCGCCATCCGATTGGTGACAGGTAGCACAATAGCCATCCCTTTCATAAATTTCTTGTCCAGCCATTAACAGTTCTAAATCTTTTCCTTTTAAATCTGTTTCTATTACTTCTTTAGCTTCTTCTCCAGCTCTATGTCCGTTCAAATGTGCAAGGGCAGATTCATAAGGTTTTTTCATCCATTTGTCCAATCCTTTTTTTCCGGCTTCGGTAATAATAGGAATTCCAATATCTTTACCTAGTCTAGATGCGGCAACCAATGCTTCAAGGCGTACTCTAGGATTGTCGTCTTTTGCTGCCTGCATCAACAATTCTGCTTGATCATTAATTTGGTGCCCGCCATATCTCAATACTTCAACTGCAGCTGCACGTGCCCTAAAATCTTTAGCTCCCAATAATTGGGTCAATAAATCATGGTCAATATTGTTAAGTCCCCAACTAACCCAAAGAGCCTCTAAAAGGTTATGTTCGTAATTTTCATCTTTTTTATCAAGGTTGGAAACCCAGATATCCAATTTGGCCAAAATCTCATCGGCGTTACGAGCACGTAATTCTCTTTTGGTTCTGTAGCGCGTTCTGTATTCCGGTAATTTTAAGTTCTCCAACAATTCGTCTATTGTTGCACCTGCAACCTTAGCTGGTTTTACCAATGGTCTAGATGGATAGGTAACCCTATAAATTCTACCATGTACGTGATCTCTTAGTGGGTCGCGTGCATTGTGTTGCATATGACCTATGAGTACGTTGCTCCAATCCAAAAAGTAAAGTGAACCGTCTGGGGCGAACTCCATATCTACGGGGCGGAAATTTTTATCATCGGAAAAAATAAGGTCTTGTCTATATTTGCTGATATAGCCCGCAGTTTTAGGGTCATCTACCATTTTGTGTTGTTTGGTTCCCCTAAATCCAATCGTATTATTAATCAACATATCTCCTTGTACATTATCCGGGAAATGACGACTAGAAACAAATTCTAGGCCGGAAGTAGGACGCACTAAATGGTCTTTCTCAATAAGGTTTTCTGGGATAGGAGAGCTTACCCCGTAACGCGGAACAATAGTTCCCGGCATCATCCAAGTGGCAGCTGGGCCAGAGGTATGTTCAAAAAATGGCTGCCCCCAATCGTCAAAAGCTATACCCCATGGATTTGGAATTGCCAATTGGGCGGTGCGCTCAAGATGATGTCGCTGTGGACTATAACGGTAAAAACCTCCGTTAGACCCTCTAACACTTCCGTAGGCCGTTTCTACATTGGAATGAAGAAAAGTACCTTCGCCCATATAAATAGCACCGGATGGATCGGTAGTAAAGGCACTAATAGCGTGGTGTGTATCATGATCATCAAACCCACTTAGAATTATTTCTTTTTTATCGGCTTTATCATCCCCATCGGTATCCTTTAATAAAATTAGGCTGGTTCCTTGGGACATGTACACGCCTTCCGGAGCAAATTCAAAACCAATGGTAAGGTGTAGACCGTCTGCAAAAACCGTTTGCTTATCAGCGTTATTATCGCCATCCGTGTCTTCAAAAATGAGAAGTTTATCATTTGGTTTACTGTCTCCTGCTTTATAATGAGGGTAACTTGGCATTACGGCCACCCATAAACGGCCCTTGTTATCAAAAGACATTTGAACAGGATTGGCCAAATCAGGAAACTGCTCTTCGGAGGCAAAAAGTTCTACTTTGTAGCTTGGAGCGGTTTTAATTTGAGCTAGAGCTTCTTGGCCATAGAGGTATTTAGGAGTCCCATTTTTTTCACTTTCTTTATAGTTGGTCTCTACCTTAGGCAATTTTTTTGTTTTTGCATCGGCAGCGACCAAGTCCATTTTTTTACCGGTAGCGGCCATCCAGATGGCAGTATCACGTATAGCCGTCATTTCCCGAATTTTGGCAATCTCAAAAGGGTAGTTGTCCGGTCCAAAAGGGTCGTACCGTCTTCCGTAAACATGAACGCTATTGGGTATTTTAAAATCGTTGAGCCAAAACCAGTTCTTTTCCATGACGGCCTCATGAACAAGTTGACTGTTGGTTTCAGTAGTTTGCTTTTCTCCAAATACGGAGTTGGCCAATAATTTGGCGAATTTTTTATAGCCAGAATCCGTAAGCTGAAACCCATCTTGGGTAAGGTCTTCATCTTCGGTTTCGTACCATTTTTTTGTAGCATCGAACGCATCAACAAAAAGTACACCTTCTTCATTGGCCACCTCTTTCATAGCTTTGGTGTAAAGTGCCAAATTTGTGTTTTCCTGTATACCATCGGGTAAATCCATTTTGGCCGAAAGATTTTCAAAAGCAATAGGCGAAACAATGGCGAGCTGTGGAGGAGCAATGCCGTTATATTTGGTGGCCAAAGTATGTTTTATGAACGCACGCAGTTCTTCCCTGTAATTTTCAAGACCTTCTTGGCCCTCAAAAGATTCTATATAGCCAAAAAATGCAAGTATGATATCCGGTTTTAAGCTGGTAATCCATTCATCGGGAGTAGGAAAGTGACCTACACTTCCGGATTGGTGTCCGCCATCATCTTCAATAAAGTGTATTCTGCTTCCTGGGTCATGTTCAAACTTGTCGGCTCCAGGAAAGGCCCAGGGAGATTTTCTAGCGGCGTGTGGTCTAAAGGCAGGAGTGTTTCCTCCATCGCACATATTTCTAATATATAAGGAATCGGTGGGATACCTTAGTTGCATTTCGGTCTCAAAATGCCCAAACTCCATCATTCTTGATCCTAAATTGTTTCCTACTAAAACAATGCGAGAGTTTTTATCTACGGTTAAGGTGTTGTTTTCTTTTTCGCTACATGCCAAAAATGAAAGTGCTACGACAAAGGTCATGATGAGCTTTGCTTTGTCGATCGTTTTAATAATTTTCATAATAGGTAGAATAATTTTGTTTTGAGTTAAGATGACGATGGTTTGGTCTTGGTTGAGTATTTATATCGCTCTTACAAGCTAAATAGGCTTAAAATTATTAATGTACTTTTTACACTTGTTAATATCGGAATTTGCATCCACATTAGCTTAACTATTTTTAAAAATTTGCCGATAAAATTAGATTGTTGTTGAGATTGTAGACAAAGCTATGATAGATTTTGATTTAAATTATCCTGTATCTTATTAAAAGTTGATACTTTTTTATCATATATTGGGGTCGAAACGTATTTATAGAGAAAATTTATGAGTGCTCCAAGTATAGAAAAGACGTTGACGCCAAAGGAAACTTTTATCTATAAAGACCTTATTGGTCCTTATTTTAATCCTAATTGGCATTTTCACCCTGAGTTTCAGATTTCATATATCGTAGAAGGCGAAGGAACGCGATTTATAGGTGATCATGTACAGAATTTCAAAGAAGGCGACCTTGTAATGACGGGGCCCAACCTTCCTCATTTATGGAGAAGTGACGATGTCTATTTTCAAAAGGACAGTAAACTTTCTACTAGAGGCTTGGTTATTTATTTTGATCATGTGCTCTTAAACGAACCACTTCTTGAGATGGAAGAGTTTTACAAGATAAATAAGCTTGTAGAACATTCTTTAAGGGGTATAGAATTTTATGGAGAAACAAGGGAAGCCATTATAGCCCTTATTTTAGAGTTGGATAACCAACAGGGTTTTAAGAGAATTTTACATCTGTTGAAAATATTAGACACCTTATCCAATAGTAATGAGTATACGATGTTGGCCAGTCCTAACTATATGAATGCTTTTAAAGGTGGAGATGCGGAAAAAATGCGCAAAGTGTATGATTATGTGATGTCTAATTTTAAGACCAATATATCTCTGGACGAGGCCGCAGGTCTTTTAAGCATGACCACAACTTCATTTTGTAGGTATTTTAAGCCTAGGGCCAATAAGACCTTTACACGTTTTGTTAACGAGATACGAATTGGTCATGCCCGAAAATTGCTTTTAGAGGATAATTTTAATATTTCCCAAATTAGTTATGAATGCGGCTATAACGCACTATCAAATTTTAATAGACAATTTAAGTCTATTACAGACATGAGTCCCCTTGAGTATAGGAAGCTATTTTTAAAGATTCAAAAATCAGTTTAATTATGTATGACTGTGTGCTGTACTCCGTAGTAAATGGCAAAAAAGTATCAATCTTTAAGAAAATAAAGGAATTTTAAAGTTTCATTTAGCGCTAGTTTTGTTCACTATATGGAATTCATAAGTCCCCCGGCGCGATTTTTAGAAGGAAATCAGAATCGAATTTCATGTTTTATTTATTTCACAACAAATTTTAAAGAAACCATTACACAATGAAAATAGGGATGAATATGTTGCTTTGGACTAATCATGTCACTGAGCAGCATTTTGGTATTGTAGATACTCTAAAGGATACCGGATATGACGGTATTGAGCTTTTTTTTGGAGAAGGAACCGAAAAATATTATTCACAGCTGGGCAACCATTTTTCCGGAATGGATATGGGGGTAACCGGTGTAGCCTCTTTATCTGCTGAGCAAAATATTGCAAGTCCCGATAAAAAAGTAAGAGAAGCGGGTCTGGAACGTTTAAAGTGGTCAATTGATATGGGTGCGGCTGCCAATGCCCAAGTTTTATGCGGACCTTTTCATTCCACTTTTGCCTTATTTACTCGCAAACCACCCACTCAGGAAGAAAAGAAGTGGAGCAATGAAATGCTGTTAAAGGCGGCAGAATATGCCAAAGGGGCAAATATTACTCTAACGCCTGAAGCCGTAAATAGGTTTGAATGTTATTTATATAATACCATGGCCGATTTAGGTGATATGGTAAAAGAGGTGAATCACCCAAATTTGGGAGCCATGTTCGATACGCACCATGCCAATATAGAAGAGAAAAGTCAATCTGGTGCTATTAAAACTATAGCGCCCTATCTAAAGCATGTGCACATTAGTGAAAATGATAGGGGGACACCAGGTAGGGGACAAGTGAACTGGCCAGACGTTTTTTCAGGGCTCAAGGAAATAGACTATAAAGGCTGGGTAACCATTGAAGCCTTTAGTACAACTATACCGGAATTTGCCAATGCTATTAATGTATGGAGAAACTATTCGCCGGTTGAGGAGGTTTATACTGAAGGATTTAAACTCATCTCAGAAGGATTGGGAATCAAAAAATAAAATATTTAAACTAGAATAGAATGAAAAATATACTGCCAATTGTTATTTGTCTATTTTTATTTGCATGCAAAGAGCAAAAGAAAACCGTTGATACAGAACCCGAAATGGCTCAAGAAATAGATGCTCCAAAAAAATGGTTGACCTATGAGGGAGCCAATGACAATGCCAAGCATATCGTTATGATTTCGGGAGACGAGGAGTACCGTTCCGAAGAAGCGTTACCCCAATTGGCAAAAATTTTATCTAAACATCATGGGTTTAAATGTACCGTTCTATTTGCGCAGGAAGAAGATAAGCCAGGTATTATAAATGCGAATTACGTTAAAAATATACCGGGATTAGAGGCATTGGCTTCGGCGGATATGATGGTGATCTTTACCCGGTTTAGAGCACTGCCCGATAATCAAATGAAATATATAAACGATTATTTAAAATCTGGAAAACCGGTTATGGGGTTAAGAACTGCAACCCACGGTTTTAATTTTCCTGAAGATTCCAATTCTCCATATGCGCACTATAGTTTCAATTACAAAGGAGACAAGACGGAATGGGACGGCGGTTTTGGTCGCTTGGTTCTTGGCGAAACCTGGATCAATCATCATGGGCACCATAAACACCAAAGTACAAAGGGAATGGTAGCTATTGGCGCTGGTACAACCGGTATAACCAACGGAATTTCTGATGGAGACGTATGGGGTGCTAGTGATGTGTACGGGGTTAGACTTCCCCTTCCTGGAGACTCGCAGCCTATAATCTTAGGGCAGGTTATGAATAGAAAAGGAGAGTATGACGAAAACGATGTGTTTTACGGAATGAGACCTACGGATGATGAAATTGCAACTACCAACAAAGATGGAAAAAGCCTAGGTGAAGAGTTGATGCCCGTTACATGGATTAAGAGCTACCAATTACCTGATGGTAAAAAAGGAAAAGCGTTTACCTCCACAGTTGGTGCCGCAAATGACCTATTGGTAGAAGGTACCAGAAGATTACTGGTAAATGGCATATTTTGGGGGCTTGACTTGCCCATTCCAGAAAGGGCAGATGTTACCTTAGTTGGTGATTACAAGCCCACCAAATTTGAGTTCCGTAAAGATGATTATTGGCCTTCAAAACAGGTAAGTATTGAGAGTTTTGAATAAGCCAAAACTACAGTGCGAAATATAAAGGTTAGTTAGCGCATAAAAGAAAGCCATACCAAACAGTGGATTATCTTTTGTGCGCTTTCTTGTCTTAGAAAGGCGTAAGCCCGTTTCATTTGAGTTTTTAGTGTTAGGGTTAATATTTTTTGACTCTGTGAGAGTTGTATTTTGAGATACTTCTACAACAATTAAGATAATCAATGTTCAAAATGAAGATTCTATACTTACTAAATTTGGATGAATAGATGGTGTGTTTTAGTAAAGTGTCTTTTAACGCTGGCTTTGTAAGTAACGATCATCGTTAAGCCAACGAACATTAAACTAGTGAATCTTTATGTCAATCATATAATCTTAGCGATACGTTGAAACTTATATTTACAATATGCAGAAACATATCAGTAAATCTAGAATAATACTATGAAATTATTTGTAACTGTATTTTTCATTATAAGCACGTTATTCGGTTGTTCTGAAAAATCGAAAAAATCAGAAGTCGCCTTTGATGATCAGGAAAGACCTAACATTATTTTGCTAATGGCAGATGATCAAGGTTGGGGAGATACAAGCTATAACGGACATCCACATCTAAAAACTCCCAATTTGGATAAAATGGCAAGCAATGGAGTTGTTTTTGAACGTTTCTATGCTGCATCTGCTGTTTGTTCGCCAACACGTGGTAGTGTTATGACAGGGAGGCACCCTTTGCGTTATGGAATTTGTCATGCCAATTGTGGTCATGTAAAATCGCAGGAAATTACTTTAGGTGAGATGGTTAAAAGTGTTGGCTACACAACGGGTCACTTTGGAAAATGGCACTTGGGTACGTTAACGCGTGATACAGTTGAAGCAAATAGAGGAGGAAGACCTAAATTTGATGGTGAATATGCTCCGCCATGGGACCATGGTTTTGATGTTAGTTTTGTTACGGAATCAAAAGTACCTACTTGGAATCCTATGATAACACCACCAAAATCAGCTGGCGATGTGAATGGGGCTTTGGAAGAAGGTGAACCTTTTAATACTTCATATTGGACCGGACCAAAGCAAATAGTAACAGATAATTTAGAAGGAGACGATTCCAGAGTGATTATGGATAGGGCTATTCCATTTATCGAGGAAGCAGTTAAAAGCAAAAAGCCATTTTTGACCATCATCTGGTTTCATACGCCCCATTTACCTGTTTTGGCAGGAGAAGAAGACCGAAATCTTTACGCCGACCTTTCTGAAGATGAGCAGCATTACTATGGAGTTATTTCAGCGATGGATAAACAAGTAGGTCGTCTTAGAGATAAATTAAAGGCATTGAATATTGCCAAAAATACGGTGTTGTTTTATACAAGTGATAATGGGCCAGAAGGAAAATCGGTTACAGGTAGAACCCAAGGTATAACTAACGGATTGAAGGGTAGAAAAAGAAGTTTGTATGAAGGTGGAATCAGGGTTCCGGGAATTGTGGAGTGGCGAGGTAGAATACAACCGGGTACCAAAGTAGATGTGCCTTGTTTTACTTCTGATTATTTTCCTACCATAGCAAATATACTGGGAGTCGATATAAAGAAAAACCATCGTCCATATGATGGTATTGATATACTTCCTATTGCGCAAGGCAAAGTAAAAGAAAGGGGTAAAGCTTTAGCTTTTGAATTTCAGAAACAAGCTGCGCTTATGAACAATGAATACAAGATATATAGTGCCGATGAGGGGCGGCATTTCGAGATTTACAATATCTCGAATGACCCTAAAGAAGAAAATAATCTTGCCGAGGAGGAACCGGAAATATTAAGTTCAATGGTCGCCACTTGGAACAAGTGGAAAACCTCACAAGAAAATAGCGCAAAAGAAAATGATTATTAATAAAGCCCTTGTTGAACCCCGTTCGGGTCTACTTAAATTTTAAACAATTATAATTACTGGTTGAGTAATAGTAGGTTGTTTTAAGTTGTATATCTTTTGTCTCGGGCTTTGTAGGCAACGTTCATTACCAAACCGGCTATGATTAAAACAATACCCACTAAACTCCATAGCGTATAAACTTCGCCTAGCCACATAAAGCCAATTAGTCCAGTAAAGAGTACTTCAAGATATTTAAAGGGAGCAACTAGATTGTTGGAGGCTATTTGGAATGCTTTGGTCATGTAGAGTTGCCCTATAAATCCGAAAAACCCTAATGTTGAAAAGAAGAGCCAATCTATTCCTATGGGGTTCTGCCAGTAGGGTATGGCAAATATTCCGCCAAAAACAGTTGCCGTAAACATAAAGTAATTTACAATTACAATAGGGTGGTCACTTTGACCGATTTTACTGATGATAATATAAACTAGTCCACTTAATACCGCTGCTCCAAAGATTAAAATGAGGCCTGTGTTATCTAGGTTAGAGTCCAGTCCTTTTAGAATTAGAACGCCAATAAACGAAACGATAAAAAACAGCCATTGTACTGGTTTTATTTTTTCCTTCAATAAAAATATCGCAAATATTGCGGAGAAAATAGGTGCTAGATAGCGGAGTGAAACCGCTGTTCCTGCCGTGAGGTGTTTCAATGACATAAAGAAAAGGGTCATAGAACTTGTACCTACAATTGCGCGTAACACCAGAAGCTTTTTATTATTTCCCAATACAGGAACTTTCAAGCGTTTTAGGATGGCCATTGTAAGTAGGAACGAGCCAAACCCCCTAAAAAATACAATTTGATAGACGTTATAGTGCTGTAGTTGTTTTACGGCGACATTCATTAGGGTAAATGCCAAAGCACTAAGAATCATGTAAAAGAGAACTTTTTTAATGTTCATAACGGAAACCTAAAAGGCCTTTTACTACGTGATGTAGTGGATAAAAAAATCCAACCCAATTAATTGGGTTGGATTGTATAAATTCTAGTTATATAAAACTAACCCTGGTTACACCCTTGGCAAATCTCCTTCACCTTTTAACGGTAAGGCAGATTCTCCCATAAGATAGGTGTCTACATGATGGGCAGCTTGGCGACCTTCAGAAATGGCCCAAACAATTAAGGATTGACCTCGTCTTTGGTCACCAGCAGCAAAGATACCGGGAACGTTGGTCTTATAGTTGCTTTCGCTAGCCTTAATATTGGTTCTTCCATCAGCTTCGATACCCAATTGCTCGGCAATGGTCATTTCCGATCCGGTAAAACCTAATGCTAATAGGGCCAATTCGCACTTCCACTCTTTTTCGGTGCCTTCCACTTCTTTTAAGACCATAGCCTTTCCTGGTTCTCTAATCCACTCTACCTGAGTAGTGATAAGTCCAGTTAGGTTACCTTTATCGTCTCCAATGAATTTTTTAGTAGATATGCTAAAGAAACGTTCCGCACCTTCTTTGTGGGACGTACTTGTTTTTAGGCGCATTGGCCAAAAAGGCCAAGGTTGTCCTTCCGGTCTTTCGGTTGTGGACATTGGCATGATTTCAAAATTTGAAACAGAAGTTGCCCCGTGTCTTATAGATGTACCTATACAGTCAGACCCAGTATCACCACCACCAATAACGATAACGTCTTTGCCCGTGGCCATGATTTCGTTTTCAAACTCTTTAACGCCATCTACTCTTCTATTGTTCTGAGGTAAGAAATCCATCGCCTGAACCACACCGTTTAAATCAGCTCCTTCTATTGGCAGGTTTCTGCGAACGGTTGCACCACCACAAAGCACTACGGCATCAAAATCATTCTGAAGGTCTTTACCTGAAATATCCTTGCCAACGTGCACTCCACATTTAAACTCAATGCCTTCTTCTTCTAAAACCTCTAGCCTACGATCAATGATATGTTTTTCCATCTTGAAATCTGGAATACCATAACGTAATAGTCCACCTGGTTTCTCGTCTCTTTCAAAAACGGTAACGGTGTGTCCTGCACGGTTTAGTTGTTGTGCTGCAGCAAGCCCGGCAGGACCGGAACCTACAATAGCTACCTTTTTACCGGTTCTTGTTGTTGGAGGTTTTGCAACTATCCATCCTTTTTTAAAGGCGGTTTCAACAATATTTTTTTCTATATTTTCTATAGTTACCGGGTCTTCGTTGATGCCTAAAACACATGCTTCTTCGCATGGGGCCGGGCAAAGTCTTCCGGTAAATTCCGGAAAGTTGTTGGTGGCGTGTAAAATTGTAGCTGCCTTTTCCCATTTGCCACGATATACGGCATCGTTAAAATCGGGAATAAGGTTGCCTAACGGGCAACCACTGTGGCAAAACGGAATACCACAATCCATACATCTTGCACCTTGTTCCTTAAGCTCCGGCTCATTTAAGGCAACGGTAAACTCATTATAATTTTTAACGCGGTCTTCAACAGGCGCGTATGATTCTACTTTTCTATCGAATTCCAAAAATCCTGTAATCTTTCCCATGTCTCGACTTTAAATAGTTTCTAATTTTTCTCTTTCCATACGTAATAATGCCTGTTTGTATTCTTCAGGTAAGACCTTGATGAATTTAGGTAGACAATCTTCCCATTTCTCTAAAATTCTTTGTGCCAATGGGCTCAAAGTAGAGTTGTAGTGACTTTCTATTAAATCCTTCAATTGTTTAACGTCGTTATCTTCGGTAACCTCTAACAAATTAAGGTCTTCATTGTTACATTTTTTTCTGAAAGTTCCTTTCTGATCATATATGTAGGCAATACCACCACTCATACCAGCTCCAAAGTTTCTTCCTACTTCACCAAGTATTACGGCCACACCTCCGGTCATATACTCACAACCATGATCTCCAATACCTTCTACTACCGCTTTTGCTCCCGAGTTACGAACGCAGAAACGTTCTCCTGCTTTTCCGTTGATGTAAGCACGTCCCGCGGTTGCTCCGTAAAGCGTAACGTTACCCGTAATTACATTGTCTTCTGGTACAATGGTAGATTTTTCTGGAACTTTAATGACCAATTTGGCTCCTGATAGTCCTTTTCCAAGGTAATCATTGGTGTTTCCGTTTACTGTCATTGTAAGACCTCTGGTGGCAAATGCACCAAAACTTTGTCCCGCAGAACCAGTAAAGTTCAGTTTTAAAGTATTGATAGGAAGGCCTTGTGCCCCGTATACTTTAGAGATTTCATTACTGATGATTGCTCCAACGGCACGATCCGTATTTTTAATGGGGAAATCTAATGTTAGCTTTTCCTTTCTAAATAAAGACGGATTTGCTTTTGCTATAATATCAAACTCAATTGAGTTGTCAATGTCGTGCGTTTGTTTCTGAGTGTTGTAAAATTTGGTTCCTGCCGGTACATCAACCTCATATAAAATAGGGGTTAAATCAATACCTGCCGACTTGTAATGATCAATAGCTTTCTTACGGTCTAGTTTTTGAACCTGACCCACCATTTCGTTTATAGTTCTGAAACCTAGTTGAGCCATGATTTCACGTAATTCCTGAGCTACAAAATACATGTAGTTTACAACGTGTTCCGGTTTCCCTGCAAATTTCTTACGTAATTCAGGGTTTTGGGTTGCAATACCTACTGGGCATGTGTTTAGATGGCAAACGCGCATCATAATACATCCTGAAGCAACAAGCGGAGCGGTCGCAAAACCAAACTCTTCTGCTCCAAGGAGACAAGCAACGGCAACATCACGCCCTGTTTTAAGCTGACCATCACACTCAAGAACAATCCTGTTTCTTAGGTCGTTCATGACCAATGTTTGTTGCGCTTCCGCTATACCAAGTTCCCATGGTAAGCCTGCATGTTTTAGGGAAGTCAATGGGGACGCTCCCGTACCTCCATCAAATCCGGAAATAAGAACAACATCTGCCTTGGCTTTAGAAACCCCTGCCGCAACGGTACCAACACCTACTTCGGAAACGAGCTTCACATTTATACGCGCTTCACGGTTAGCCGATTTTAAATCATAGATTAACTGCGATAGATCCTCGATCGAGTAGATATCGTGATGTGGTGGAGGCGAAATCAATCCTACGTAAGGAGTAGAGTTTCTTGTTTTGGCTATGGATGGGTTTACTTTTGGACCAGGTAGTTGGCCACCTTCTCCAGGTTTGGCCCCCTGTGCCATTTTAATCTGTATTTCTTGAGCATTGGTCAGGTAATCGGATGTTACTCCAAAACGTCCTGAAGCTACCTGCTTAATAGCACTGTTCTTCCAATCTCCAGTAGCATTTTTGTAGAAACGTTCTGCATCTTCACCACCTTCACCAGAATTACTTTTACCACCAATACGGTTCATGGCTATTGCCAAGTTTTCGTGTGCTTCTTTACTAATAGAACCGTAAGACATAGCTCCGGTCTTAAAGCGCTTCACGATTTCTGTCCATGGTTCAACTTCGTCCAATGGAATAGGATCGTAATTGGAGAATTCAAATAGCCCACGAATGGTCATTAAGTTTTTAGACTGTTCGTTCACCATTTCTGCGTACTCTTTGTACGTCTCATTTTCGTTACCACGTACGGCTTTTTGCAACTTGGCAACGGTTAATGGGTTGAACATATGTTTTTCGCCATCACGTCTCCAGCGGTAATCTCCGCCCATTTCCAAATCAAGGTTAGCGGCAACTTCTTTGGTGTTGAACGCCTTTTTATGACGTTTAGCTACTTCTTTCTCTATTTGGTACAAGCCTATACCTTGAATACGGGTAGGTGTGTTAGGGAAATACTTATCTACTACTTTGGTGTTTATTCCTATACACTCAAACAATTGTGAGCCTCGGTACGAGTTTAGCGTAGAGATTCCAATTTTGTTCATTACCTTAAGAATACCTTTGCCAACTGCTTTGTTGTAGTTCTTAACGGCTTCTTCAAAAGTGAAATCGGTTATATCATGCTCCTCTATTTGCTCGCCAATAATTTCATTTACCAAGTATGGGTTAATTGCACTGGCTCCAAAACCGAACAATAAACAGAAATGGTGTACTTCTCTTGGTTCGGCAGATTCAATTATGATACTAAGCTTACTTCGCTTTCCTAAACGTTGCAAGCCACTGTTTACAAATGAACAGGCCAATAATGCAGGAATAGGTGCCATAGTCTGACTTACATTCCTATCCGAAAGGATAATAATATTGGTACCCTCATCTATAGCTTTTGATGCTTGTTGCAAAATTGATTCTAAAGCATCTTCCAAACCGTTATGACCTCTTTCTATTTCATAAAGGACAGGAATGGAAACAACTTTGTAATCCGGACTGGCATCGTAATTTTTGATTTTATCCAAATCCTCTTTGGAAATAACCGGGTTCTGAATTTTTAATTTTCTACAATGTAATTCAGAGAAGTCAAATATATTATGGTCACTACCTAAGGTAAGGCTAATATCAGTAATCAATTCTTCACGAATACCATCTAACGGTGGGTTGGTTACCTGGGCGAACAGCTGCTGAAAGTAGTTGTAAATTAACTGCGGACGTTGAGATAGTACTGCAATAGGCGTATCCGAACCCATAGAACCGATTGGTTCTTTTGCCGTTTTGCCCATTGGAAGGATAATGGTATTGATATCCTCTAAGGTGTAGCCAAAAACAGATTTACGTTTTTCAAGCGAAGCTTCACCTAAAAATAACGGACAATCATTATAAGGTATATTCTTTAAGTGAACCAAGTTGTTGTCCAACCACTCTTTATAAGGAAGTCGGCTAGCGATGTCTTCTTTAATTTCCTCATCGTTAATGATGCGGCCCTCCTCCATGTTTACCAAGAACATTTTACCTGGTTCCAGTCTTCCGTGGAATTCAACATTTTCAGGAGCAATTTGCACCACACCGGTTTCGGAAGACATAATTACGTAATCATCTTTTGTAACCGTGTATCTAGATGGGCGTAGACCGTTACGGTCAAGTACGGCGCCAATATAGTTTCCGTCAGTAAAAGGTACGGATGCGGGACCGTCCCATGGTTCCATCATACAAGAATGGTACTCGTAGAAAGCTCTTTTTGCTTCGGACATGTCCGGGTTCTTTTCCCATGCTTCAGGAATAAGAATCATCATAACCTCTGGTAAAGACCTACCGGTCATCAACAAAAGTTCAACAACCATATCCATAGTTGCGGAATCTGATTTACCTGGAAGTATAGTAGGTAGGATGTTTTTTATATCCTCACCAAACCAATCACTTTTCAAAAGTTCTTCTCGAGAACGCATTCTGGATACGTTACCACGTAGCGTGTTTATTTCACCATTATGACACATGTAACGGAAGGGTTGTGCCAAATCCCAAGTAGGGAAGGTGTTGGTGGAAAAACGTTGGTGAACCAGAGATAAACGGGTTACCACACGAGGATCCATCAAGTCCTTATAGTATAGACTGATGTCCTTAGGCATCAAAAGCCCTTTAAATATGATAATTTTTGTTGAAAGGCTAGGTACGTAAAAGAACTTGCTTTCAGATAGTTTTGAGTTGATTACCGTATGCTCTGTAACTTTTCTGGCAACGAACAATTTAAGGTTAAAGTTAAAATAGTCCTGCTCATCACTTTCCTTGGCAACAAAAACTTGTTTAACAAAAGGCTCCGTTTCCATAGCAACACGGCCAGGAATAGATCGGTTAACAGGAACATCTCTCCAACCCAATAGTTTTAAGCCTTGTTTTTTTATGTTTTCCTCAAATGTAGAAATACAGAACTCACGTTGGTTCTCCTTTTGTGGCAAGAAGATGTTACCTACGGCATATTCACCTGGCTCAGGAAGTTCAAAATCACAAACTGCTTTAAAGAAGTCATGAGGTATATCTATAAGTATACCGGCACCATCACCAGTTTTTCCGTCTGAGCTAACAGCACCACGGTGCTCTAACTTATCTAATATTTCCAGTGCTTTATGGATAATATCATTGGACTTTTTTCCTTTAAGGCTACAGATAAAACCTGCGCCACAGTTGTCATGTTCAAATTCCGGTAGGTACAACCCTTGCTTCTTCAACGTCATAGATTATGGTATTTATCCAAAAATAGCATTTCTGATGAATAATTAGCAGCTATTTTTGTCTAATCAAATAAAAATTCAACGTTTCAAATAAAACGTTGAAAAATATTCATATATGGTTTTTATGTGAGCTAAATTTATCAGAATGGTAAAATTAGCACATTCAATAGACCTGTGAAAGGTTTTTAGAGGGGGTATTTGTTATATTTCTTAATTTTTGAAGTTAACCCCCTCTGTTTTGTGTGGTGTTGTGGTATTTAAGTCTATTTTTTATTGTAAATGTGATAGAATTAACGGGGTAGGCAGTGCCTTGGATATTAATTTTTTAAAATACTCCTAGAGATTACTATTTTTTGAATCTCGCTAGTTCCCTCGTAAATCTGGGTTATTTTGGCATCCCTCATAAGTCTTTCTACGTGGTAGTCTTTAACAAAACCATTACCACCGTGTATTTGTACTGCTTCAACAGTCGTGTCCATAGCTGCTTGGGATGCATAAAGTTTGGCAATGGCACTAGATAGGTCGTAATTGTTACCTTGGTCTTTGTCCCATGCCGCTTTATATACTAGGTTTCGTGCTGCTTCTATTTGTACGTGCATGTCCGCCAGTTTAAAAGCTATGGCTTGGTGATTGGAAATTTCCGTGCCAAATGCTTTTCGTTCTTTAGAATATTTAAGTGCCAGCTCATATGCCCCAGCTGCAATACCTAGTGCTTGTGCGGCAATACCTATACGGCCTCCGGATAGGGTTTTCATGGCAAATTTAAAACCAAAACCATCTTCACCTATTCTGTTCTCCTTAGGAACCTTTACGTCATTAAAGTTAAGGGAGTGTGTATCGCTACCACGTATCCCTAATTTATTTTCTTTTGGGCCGATTTCAAAACCGGGCATTCCCTTTTCCACAATAAGGGCGTTAATACCTTTATGTCCTTTTTCTCTATCCGTTTGGGCTATGACCAAATAAATGTCCGCAGTACCACCGTTGGTAATCCAGTTTTTGGTTCCGTTCAGAATATAGTGGTCACCTTTATCTATAGCCGTAGTTTTTTGGGAAGTAGCATCACTCCCTGCTTCGGGTTCGGAAAGGCAGAAAGCGCCAATTACTTCTCCAGAAGCCAATCGTGTCAGATATTTTTGTTTTTGTTCTTCATTTCCAAAGGTTTCCAGGCCCCAGCAGACCAATGAATTGTTAACGGAAACCACTACAGATGCAGAAGCATCAACTTTAGATAGTTCTTCCATGGCAATAACATAAGATAGGGTGTCCATGCCGCTGCCACTATATTTAGGGTCGGTCATCATGCCTAAAAACCCAAGTTCGCCAAGCTTCTTGATTTGCTCGGAGGGGAATTTTTGAGCTTCGTCCCTTTCGATTACTCCGGGTAGTAATTCGTTCTGAGCAAAATCGCGCGCAGCCTGTCTAATCATTAAATGTTCTTCTGATAATGAGAAATCCATAATTTATCTGTCTTTTTTTTTGAGCTTCTACAAATATAAGCTTCTGAAATAAATTGTACACCTAGCAAAGTGAGCTAATTTTTTTTAAAAAATTAATGATTCATTAGTGGTCAAAAACTTTGTATCCCAAGCCAAATTTTTATATTTGTTGAATTCGTTTTTCGAATTGATTTAAACTGAAAGTTATGACACAGCAGTAACGCCGTTTTGGCGTAGAGAAAGAGAAATTTTTAAATGGGGAATTAGAGTCATAATAGTATTTAAATCAATTTATAATGAAAGAGTTACTACAAGCATACGAAAATAAATCGCCTGAGATTGTCTTTAACTGGAAAGATAGTGAGACGGAAGCCGAGGGGTGGACGGTCATAAATTCACTTAGAGGTGGAGCTGCAGGAGGAGGAACCAGGATGCGTGAAGGATTGGATATGAACGAGGTGCTTTCTTTGGCAAAAACTATGGAGGTTAAATTTACCGTTTCTGGCCCACCAATTGGCGGGGCTAAGTCCGGAATTAACTTTAACCCCAATGATCCAAGAAAAAAAGGAGTGTTGGAACGTTGGTACCATGCGGTATCACCGTTATTAAAAAGCTACTACGGTACCGGAGGGGACCTTAACGTAGATGAGATTCATGAGGTCATTCCAATTACTGAAGATGCAGGAGTCTGGCATCCGCAAGAAGGTGTTTTTAATGGTCATTTTAAGCCTACCGAAGCAGATAAAATCAACCGAATTGGGCAATTGCGCCTTGGGGTGATCAAAGCTTTGGAAAACAAAAAGTATTCCCCTGAAGTTTCCAGGAAGTATACCGTTGCCGATATGATTACCGGATATGGTGTTGCCGAAGCAGTGAAACATTATTACGATATATACGGCGGGAACGTTGTTGGGAAAAAAGCTATAGTTCAAGGTTTTGGAAATGTAGGGAGCGCCGCGGCCTATTACTTGGCCCAAATGGGAGCTAAAATCGTTGGGATAATTGATCGCGCCGGAGGTGTAATTAATGAAGATGGGTTTTCTTTTGAAGAAATCAAGACTTTTTTCCTTAATAAAAATGGGAACAATCTAATAGCTGGGGCTGATGAGATGATTCCTTTTGATGAAATAAATAAGCGTATCTGGTCTTTGCAGGCAGAGATATTTGCGCCATGTGCCGCATCTCGTCTTGTAACAAGAGATCAGATAAATAGTTTGATCAACACAGGTTTAGAAGTAATTTCCTGCGGGGCTAACGTACCTTTTGCGGATAAGGAGATATTTTTTGGGCCGATTATGGAGTATACGGACGGAAAGGTGAGTGTAATTCCAGATTTTATATCAAACTGTGGTATGGCACGAGTTTTTGCTTACTTCATGGAAAAAAGAGTAGGCATTGATGATGAGCTTATTTTTAAAGATACTTCGGATACCATCCGAAAAGCTATATTGAACACTTATAAACAAAACTCCTCTAAGGAGAATATCAGCCGAACGGCATTTGAAATTGCATTGAAACAACTAATATAAATAGATTGAGTATGGAGACCATTATTATTATTGTATTCCTCGCAGGTTATCTTGCGATTACCCTTGAGCATAACCTTAAAATAGATAAGCTAATTCCGGCTCTTGCCATGATGGCTATTCTCTGGGCTATAATTGCCTTGACCCATATGGATGTTTTTGAGGTCAACACACAACTTAGGGAGCTCGAGCCCACACATATAGATGAAATTCTACTGCATCACTTAGGTAAAACGGCAGAAATACTAGTCTTTCTATTAGGGGCGATGACCATTGTGGAAATCATTGATTATTTTGATGGTTTTGCGACTATTAAAGGGTTCATCCGAACTAAAAGTAAACGAAAGTTGTTATGGTTATTTTCAATATTGGCCTTTGTCCTTTCGGCTATCATAGATAACTTAACTGCTACAATTGTTTTGATTACCATATTGCAAAAAGTGGTTAATGATAGGGAAACACGTCTGTGGTTTGCGGGTATGATTATCATTACGGCAAATGCTGGTGGTGCGTGGTCTCCTATTGGAGATGTAACAACTACCATGCTATGGATCGCAAACAAAGTGTCTGCTTTACAATTAGTGGAACACGTTCTTCTTCCTTCAATAGTTTGTATGGTAGTGCCAGTATTGATAGCTAGTAGATTTAAAGCTTTTAAGGGGAATCTTGATAGTAATATTGATGCTTTAGAAGAGCCAAAGTCTAAATATGGTGCAACAATGTTGTACTTAGGTTTGAGTGCTATCGTATTTGTTCCTTTCTTTAAAACGGTTACTCATTTACCTCCATACGTGGGTATGATGTTGTCATTGGCCGTTGTAGCAACATTTGCTGAAATTTATAGTAATTCAAAATTCAGTATTTCAAATGTAGAAGGAGAAGGAGATGATACTGCAGGTCACCATAGTCCTGTTCATCATTCACTTTCAAAAATTGAACTGCCAAGTATATTATTTTTCTTAGGTATATTATTGGCGGTTGCAGCTTTGGAATCTTTGGGTATGTTATTCCATTATGCCGAAAGTCTAAACGAAGCTATTCCTAATACGGATATTGTGGTAATGCTATTTGGTATTGGTTCCGCTGTAATTGATAATGTGCCTTTAGTGGCTGCTAGTTTGGGAATGTTCTCAGAACCAATGGATAATCCATTATGGCACTTCATTGCATATTCAGCTGGTACAGGAGGTAGTATGTTGATTATCGGTTCTGCTGCCGGTGTTGTTGCCATGGGTATGGAGAAGATAGATTTCTTCTGGTATTTAAAGAAAATAGCATGGTTGGCATTGGTTGGTTTTATATCCGGAGCCGTAACTTTTATTTTATTAAGAGATTTTGTATTAAACGTATAATTTAATCGATAAAATACCGTTATAGAGGCAACTCTAATACCTAAGAATTCTATGATGTTATTTCAAGATATGGCTCAAGATCCTGCAGCTGCGGATGTTATGTCAGAAGAGAAGACACTTTCCGTTATCGATTTGATATTTAATGGCGGTACAGGTAGTGTGCTTATTATAACGGTACTTTTTATCATGTTGTTCGTTGCTCTCTATATTTACTTTGAGCGTATTTTCGCTATCAAGGCGGCCTCAAAAATAGATAGTAATTTTATGAACCAGATTCGCGACCATGTTACCAATGGTAAGTTGGAAGCGGCAAAATTACTTTGTGCCCAGACCGATTCTCCTGTAGCGCGATTAACCGAAAAAGGGGTTTCTAGAATTGGAAAGCCGTTGGATGATATTAATACGGCCATAGAAAATGCAGGTACCTTAGAGGTTTATAAACTGGAGAAGAATGTTAGTATTCTTGCAACGGTTGCGGGTGCCGCACCAATGATCGGATTCTTAGGAACCGTAATTGGTATGATATTGGCGTTCCACGAAATGGCTACAAGTGGTGGTCAAGCAGAGATGGGCTCATTGGCTTCTGGTATATATACCGCAATGACAACTACCGTAGCGGGCTTGATCGTAGGTATTATAGCTTACATTGGGTACAATCATTTGGTGAACAGGACCGATAAAGTGGTTCATAAAATGGAGGCGAACGCCGTAGAGTTTCTAGACTTGTTGAACGAACCTTTATAATTCGCAAGGCATGAAACTAAGAGGAAGAAACAAAGTTAGCCCGGATTTTAGTATGTCTTCAATGACAGATATCGTATTTCTGTTATTGATATTCTTTATGCTTACGGCAAACTCTCCCAATGCTTTAGATTTATTACTTCCAAAGGCAAAAGGAAAGTCTACGAACACACAAAACGTATCCGTCAGTATTGATAAGAACTTGCAGTACTACGTTAACAACGAGAGAATAAACGGAGAATACATAGAAATTGAATTAAAAAAGGCACTAGAAGGACAAGATAAACCCACAATTATTTTAAGGGCGGAAGAAAGCGTTGCCATCAAAGAAGCGGTGAACGTTATGGATATTGCCAATAGAAATAGTTATAAGGTAATCTTGGCCGTGCGACCCAATTAATGTCATTCCTAGACACGAGACACAAAAAGAAATCTTTTACACTTACTACTTTTCTATTAAGTGTATTGTTGCTTGTATTGTTCTATATAGGCCTTACCTATATGGACCCACCTATCGAAAACGGAATTTCCGTTAATTTCGGTACTACCAACTTTGGTAGTGGTAATGTGCAGCCTAAAGAAAAAATCCGATCAGAACCTTTGGATACACCACCTGTTGAGCCTTCTAAACAAGAAGAGGTTGTTGAGGAAGTAGAGGAGGTTGCAGAAGATGTGCCTGAAGAAGTTGTGGCCGAAGAAGCCCCGGCTGAAAAAGTGTTGACTCAAGAGAACGAAGAATCCATCAAAATTAAAAAAGCTCAAGAGGCCAAAAAGAAAGCGGAGGAAGCTGAGAAGGCCGCTAAGAAAAGAGCCGAGGACGCTCGGAAAAAAGCAAAGGCGGAAGCAGCAAAAAAAGCTCAAGAGAAAAAAGCTGCTGAAGAAAAGGCCCGTAAGGAGCAAGAGGCTAAAAAGAAAAAGCTAGATGCGCTTATTGGCGGTATCAGTAAATCCGAAGGCAATGCTTCGGGAAGCGAAGGAGATGATAACAGAGCGGGTGATAAGGGACAGCCAGATGGTGATCCCTATGCCACGAGTTATTATGGAAGTCCCGGTTCTGGTAGCGGAACAGGTGGTTATGGCTTAAATGGTCGCTCCTTGGTGGGTAAAGGACAGGTAAAGCAGCAGTGTAATGAAGAAGGTAGGGTAGTAGTGAAGATCATTGTTGATCGGAACGGTAATGTAGTGAGTGCTACGCCTGGGGTTAAGGGAACTACCAATAATAGTCCTTGCTTATTGGAGCCTGCAAAGAAAACCGCATTTAAGCATAAATGGAATTTAGATTCCAATGCGCCCAGTCAGCAAGTTGGTTTTGTGGTCGTCAACTTTAAATTGGGAGAGTGACCTATCAGGAAACTTTGGATTGGATGTTTGCGCAACTTCCAATGTATCAACAAAAAGGAAAACAAGCCTATAATGCCAAACTAGATGGTATTCGCAACTTTGCAAATCATTTAAATCATCCGGAGAACAAGTTTAAGAGTATTCACGTGGCCGGGACCAATGGTAAGGGTTCCAGTAGTCATATGTTAGCATCAATACTTCAGGAGGCCGGGTACAAAGTAGGTTTGTACACGTCGCCACATCTTAAGGACTTTCGTGAACGTATTCGTATAAATGGCGAATGTGTGGATGAAAACTTCGTGGTTGAATTTGTAGCGAATAATCAATCTTTTTTTGAAAATTATCATTTGTCTTTTTTTGAAATGACCGTAGGCATGGCCTTTGATTATTTTGCAAAGGAGAAGGTTGATATTGCCGTGGTTGAGGTAGGGCTGGGAGGTAGGTTGGATTCAACCAATATTATGCATCCTGAAGTAAGTCTGATTACGAACATAGGTTTTGACCACGTAGATATGTTGGGTGATACCTTACCTAAGATCGCTTTTGAGAAAGCGGGTATCATTAAAGAGGGTGTTCCTGTGGTGGTAAGTGAATTTCAGCCAGAAACGGACGAAACGTTTCGGAAGGTGGCCAAATCTAAGAAGGCAAAACTTATTTATGCGGAGCGTGAAATTGAAGAGGTGTATCCTACTTCGCTCTTAGGTGCATATCAAAAAAAGAATGTTAAAGGCGTATTGGCCGTTATAAGACAACTAAATGGTTTTAGTCTGGCAGATGAACAAATACGTAAAGGGCTTTTGAATGTGGTCGAGAATACGGGTTTAATGGGGAGGTGGCAGCAAATAAAAGTTGCTCCAACCGTTATTTGCGATACGGCACATAATAAGGAAGGTCTATCTATTGTGATAAATCAGGTATCTCAGCAAAAATTTAGAAAATTATTTTTCGTACTTGGTTTCGTGAAGGGTAAGGACCTTGATGGTATACTTCCGTTGTTCCCAAAAGATGCGAATTACTACTTGTCATCACCAAGTATTTCAAGAGGATTAGAGGTTAATGAGTTGATGGACAGGGTGAAAGATTTTGGTTTGAACGGGAGAAAATATACATCTATTGAAGCTGCGTATCATGCTGCTTTGACAGAGGCCGGACCGGAAGATTTTATCTTTGTTGGAGGTAGTACGTTCACGGTTTCAGAAGTAATTTAATTTTTTTTCTTTTTTTGTTTTGAGAAGTAAAAAAGAGTCTTATATTTGCACACCTTTTAGGGCAATTAGCTCAGTTGGTTCAGAGCACCTCGTTTACACCGAGGGGGTCGGGGGTTCGAATCCCTCATTGCCCACCAGAATCCTCAAGCATTAAAATGTTTGAGGATTTTTTCTTTTTAGGACTTTTTACTTTCTTCATTTTACTTCTTGTTTTGGTTAGAACAGCGTTAAATCATCCCTTCACAAAACATGTCCGCTCGTTATTAAGAACGTTAGAAAAGCTATTGGATTTTACTCAAAGATTAAAGCTTGGTCTTTATAGTGTACGACGATTTTTTCCACAAGTGTAGAAGCATGGTATTGCTTGTATCTAAATCTGAAATGAAACAGTTTTGCAAAGGTCACGAGTTGTTAGGCATTTATAGTTTGTCAACTACCAAATGTGCTCAGTCTTCATAAAAAAAAAGCCACCTAAATAGTTTAGATGGCTTTTAAAATTTTAAATGTAGATCGGTTATCCTTTTCCTATTACAATCTTTAGTTTTTCGTTGTTCTCTTGAATGTTTTTTGCTGTTTGGGCACTTACTCCTGTTTGCCATAAATAAACGCGCTTAAGGCTGCTTATTTTTTCTATACTTGGTAAACATGCGTCAGTTACTTTAGTACCGTATAGATTTAAGGCTTCTAAATGCTCTAGTCCTGCTAAGTGAGAAACACCTTTATCCGAAATTTCTGTTTTTTCTAATTGTAAACGAGTAAGGTTCACAAACTCTGAGATATTTGAAAGTTGTTCGTCACTAACATTTGTATTGGCCAGGTTTAACCAAGTCACATAGTCTTTTACCTTATGGAGTTCTGCAAGTTTTTCTTGAGTAAGGTCCGAACCTGAATATTTAACGTCTAATAAGGAATTATCAGGACCTAAGATTTTAACTTCAAAACCTTGTTGTACCAGATTTGATAATTGAATGCTGTCCAATTTTTGAAGCTGTACGGTCTCATACCATGGTTTTGGGTTGGTGTCAATGCCATAGCGTCTTAGTAGAACTGGTTTTATGTTTTCGGTTACGTTCATGCTAGTTAACGCGCCTTCAAAAGGAGCTCCTTGTTCAATCCACCATTCTACAGTTTTGATTTCGTCATAGGTGAGGGCATTATTTGTAGGTGGCATGAACTTTACATTTTTTGGTGGAAGCGTAATTCTTCTAAAAAGTTCGCTGTCTTGGGTATTTCCGGCGGCAATAACATTTTCGCTATCTCCGCCCATACGTAATGAATCTGGGTGGCTCATGTTCAGTCCGCCTCGCTTTATTTCGTCATTATGGCACCCTACGCATTTTGCTTCAAAAATTGGAGCAACCAAATCGGCATAAACTTGAACAGAATCTGTAGTCATAAATGAAGTACCGGAGTCATTTGTATCTTTTGCGCCCAATAGTTTTTGGATAGGGGCAGGAGCGTACTCGGTCAAGTAAGTTTCGCCATGGGTTAAATTTCCCCCTTTATGACCTTCTATAAAAAGCATGGCCAAAAGTAGGATGTTAAAACCGTGTTGTAATTTAATGGGGAAAGCTTTTGGTTTGCTTTTTAGGTACCATCCAATAAAGGCCACTATTACCAAGGCAATGCCCAGCCACCTATGGGCAAATAGGTGTTCTTCTTCATATAGGCCGGTTTCTCCTAGGAACCATCCGGAAATTGCGGCACCTGCGGCACTAAGTGCACCTAATAACCATGCAAATGGAATTAGTTTGCTTTTGACTTCTGTTTTTTTGAAGCTTTCGTACCATTCTAAAACAATGGCTAAAAAAAGAAACCCAATAGGAAGATGTACAAATAGTGGGTGAAAGCGACCTAAAAAAGTTGAGAATTCTAATGCTATCATGAATCTTGGTTCTAAAGTGTTGGTTTGAGTTGAACAATAAATTTATAATTAAAATAAAATACTCATGTTTAATATCAACTCAGTGTATGTGTTGCGCATACTGTAAAATAATGAGTCAATCTTTGAGCTATTGTAAATTTATTGTGATTGACGCAAAATACATATTTTAAATGATAGGATTAGTGCAATAAATGGTCAATCTATGCAATGTTGAGTATTTGTAGACTTTGTAAAGTGCGTAAACTTGCGTTAGGTTGGTTAATGGATAATAATTTAGCGTAAACTTTAGTGTTGTTAGGTGTAAGTTGTTGACTCTTTGTATTGAACGTGCAATGCGGGTTTTCTCTTACTAAAGACAATTAATTTATGTTTTCTTAATCCGAAATTAATTTTACCTTTGGCTCACTATTTATGGGTCATTAGCTCAGTTGGTTTAGAGCGCTGCCTTGACAGGGCAGAGGTCACTGGTTCGAATCCAGTATGACCCACATATTTCTCTCTTCTTCCCTGCTTGCAATTTTCACATTTTAACAATGTAGATCAGGTGTTTTTTTAAAATTCAATAATTACATCAGGGACAATTCTTTCTTTTTTGAGGAATAGGTAAATATTTATACTTTTTTATGTGACTTTTTTCGTTAAGTGGTTTCCTACTAAGTGTATAACCTGTTAATTACTAAGTGTGTTTAATCCGTTTGTTCTTCTTTTGGCAGTTAGTTTAATCATTTTTTTGGTGATTGTGGTATTTGTGATACCATCGGCCTTATCTTCTAAGGAGCATACTAGAAAAGGTAGGGGCTATTTAGATTTAAGAGGTAAAACAAAATGGAAAAAAAAGATGAAAGAAAAACCTGAGTAGAATCAAAGTAAAAACGAGAATTATATGTTCTAAGATATTTGTGTTTAGGGGTAGATAAAGCTGTAATGTTGGTTTCAAAATAGATTTTTTTGGTATAATGTGACTTTTTGCTAATTGCCGTGTCCAAAAGAATACACTAACTAACATTACTATATGATGAATGATCTTGTATTTGTATTCTTCAGTATAAGCATTGCCATATTCTTATTGGGTATGGTAGTTATGCTTCCCAACATTTTGTTTTCTACAAATTCCAGTGCCAAAGAACAGAAACCTGCGGCGCTCAAGGATAAAGAGAAAAAAGAATAATTGACACCTTTTCGGTCAACTATTAAAACCAAGACATAGGTTTTAGGGTTGGAAAATGTTCTTTATTATTAAGATGGAAAAGCTCAGTCTTGCTTTGTTTAAAAAGCAGATGTTGAGCTTTTTTTATTGATTACTTTTCTGTTTTGAAGGTGATTACTGGCGCTATATTTATACCTTTGCGTGTCGTTAATGAGTCTGTTAAAATATATTACGGTGACTTTTAGACATTTTTTGTGTCGCAATTAGTAACTAGCAACCAGAACCAAATATTGGAAACAGAAGTAGTACCGGAATTGATGTCGGATGAAGAGCTCGTGCGTAAGATAGCGAGGCATAATGATGCTTTGCTTTTTGCTGTACTCTACGATAGGTATGCACAAAGAGTGTATAATAAATGTTATAGTTTTTCTAATTCGCAAGCAGAGGCCCAAGACCTTACGCAGGATGTTTTCCTGATGCTTTTTGTGAAGCTTTCCAGTTTTAAGGGAAAGTCAAAATTCTCTACTTGGGTATATGCGTTCACCTATAATTTTTGTGTGAACTATGTAAAAAGGAACAAGCAGAGGTTAATGAGTGATAAATCTGATTCTATTTCGCAAACAACTAAACCCATAACAGTGGTAGATGATGATGCGGAAATAGCCAATATGCGGTCGGAAAAACTTAAAAAGGCCTTAAATTTAGTAGACCCAGAGGATAAAAAAATATTGCTTTTAAAGTACCAAGACGATATATCGATAAAAGAACTGACCTCAATATTAGATATAGGGGAAAGTGCCGTGAAAATGCGACTCAAACGAGCAAAGTCTCGTATTGTGGAAGCTTATAACAAAATACCATAATGTCTATGGAAAAGAAAAATCCATTTAAGGAAATGGAAGACTCGTTGCACGAGGTTCCTCCTCATTTGAAAAAGAAGGTTATGGATGATATAGCTTCTGCCAAACTTGTTATGGACATGGCAAACTTGTTTACATGTAATTATAAGTCTGCAATTGAAGATATATTTAAAACCAAGCCCGATATTATTTAACGCATAACATTTAAGAAAATGGATAAAGTTTCAGAGTGGAAAGATTTAACTTTCAATACCTTAAGTACTATCGTAAGTGATATAGCATCTGCGTTACCCAATATTTTGGGAGCTATCGTTATTCTGTTGTTGGGATGGGGCATTAGTAAAGTAGTGCGTTTTGTTCTTAAAAAGGTGTTCAAGATAGCGCAGTTGAGTAAAGTCTCGGTTAAAATTAATGAAGCAAGGTTATTTGGAGACAGTAACGTTAAAATAGATATAGAGAAAGTATTGCTTCAGTTTGTGAAGTATATACTATTGTTGGTATTTATTATAGTTGCGGCAGATATAGTAGAGCTTACCATCATCTCGCATGAGATAGCCAACCTGCTCCGTTATCTTCCAATATTACTTAGTGCAATGGTCATTTTTATGATCGGACTATATGCGGCCAAGTTGATAAAATCCGCACTGAAAAGCGTTTTTGATTCCATGGGCTTTGGAGGCGGAAAGCTTGTTAGTAGTATAGTTTTCTATATCATGGTGATTTTTGTTACGATAACGGCTTTAAATCAAGCGGGGATTGATACTTCCATGTTTACAAGTAATTTCACGCTTATATTGGGTGCGTTTCTTTTAGCTTTTGCGTTGGGACTAGGTCTTGGGTCTAGAAATGTGGTTGAAAGCCTATTGAAGACTTTTTATGCACGAAAAAATTATGCCGCAGGAGATAAGGTGAAGTTTGCGGATATAGAGGGCACAATTGAAGCGATAGATAATATTAGTGTAACCTTAAATACAAAAGAAGGAAAGCTAATTGTACCTATAAAAGAGATTGTAGAAAATAGGGTTAAGTTGGAATAGAAGCCAACAAGTAGTAATAGATGGTAAAGGCAGTACTTTAGGGGTGCTGCCTTTTTTGGTTTAAATGGAATCTAGAATGCGTTCCAAGGCCATTCCGCGTGACCCTTTTATAAGGATAAGGCTTTTGGGATTAGGTTGCTGGTCTTTTAAATAGTCCTTAAGTTCAGCAAAAGTGCTATATTTCTTAAAAGATGTGTTGGTCTTGTAAAAGTTTTCGCCAACGAGTATAACCTCGCCAAAATTTAATTCTTTTGCTAAATCTGCTATATTTTGGTGTTCAATAGATGCAATTTCCCCAAGCTCGAACATATCGCCTAAAAAAGCAATTTTGCTGTCTCCTTTCATTTGGGAGAAATTTTCCAGGGCGGCTTTCATGCTTGTAGGGTTAGCATTGTAGGCATCAAGGATAATTTGATGTCCGTTATGGTTAATGATTTGAGAGCGATTGTTGTTAGGGGAGTAGCTTTTTATGGCTTCTGCAATTTCACTAAGGGGAACGTTAAAGTATTTTCCTATAAGAATGGCCACTGCACAATTGGTAAAGTTGTAACTGCCTATTAACTGTGATTCCACTTTTAGGTCTTCAAATGATGCTGTCACAAATGGATTTGCTCCTAAGAATTCTATTTTGTAAAATTCTTTTAGACTAGTGCTAAAGCCGTACTTCTTTATGTAGCTCCCTAGTTTTTGAAACTGAACCGGGTCATCACCGTTCATGAATATATGCTTATCGTTTTGGGTGAGATAATCATATAATTCGCTTTTACCTTTTATAACACCTTCTTCGCTTCCAAAACCTTCAATATGGGCTTTTCCAAAATTGGTGATATATCCAAAATCCGGCAGTGCCAAACTGCACAGGAACTCAATTTCTTTTTGGTGGTTTGCTCCCATTTCTATAATGGCAATTTCAGTCTCTGGTTTTATTGAGAGTAGGGTAAGGGGTACTCCAATATGGTTGTTGAGGTTGCCCTTGGTTGCAATAGTGCGGTACTTTTTTGATAGCACGGCATTAATCAACTCTTTGGTGGTGGTTTTGCCGTTACTTCCCGTTAACGCAATAACCTTAGCGTTGGAGTGATTTCTGTGGAAAGAAGCTAATTTTTGAAGGGCTTCCAAAACATTATCAACTAGGATAAACCTTTGGTCTGATTGTGTATGGGCCTCCTCATCAACCACGGCATAGGCAGCTCCGTTCTCCAATGCCTTGGCGGCGTATTCATTTCCATTAAAGTTGTCTCCTTTTAAGGCGAAGAAAATACAGTTTTCCTTTATTTTTCTGGTATCCGTACAGATTTCGGGAAACTCCAAAAAGATGTCGTGCAATTGAGCTGTTTTCATAAAGTAAAAGTATAAAAAAAGTCTCGGCATATTATACCGAGACTTTTTAGAAAAATATTTTAAGGAGCTTATCTTACTTTTTTACCTCTTGGTGTTTTGTTCTTAGTTTTGGATTTAGATCCAACCCTAGACATAGCACATCTGAAACCTACGTAATCCGTAGCCATATATTGAGGCATGTATCTTCTTTGTGCAGGATCTAACCAGTAGGCACGATCTCTCCAAGAACCACCTTTGTAAACTCTAACTTCGTCATTGATCAATGTTGATCTGTTGTTAGACTTATCATACTGACGAACCAATTTCCCGGTAGAGTCACGCTCAACACTATGCTTAGGAGAGTTGTACATTTTCTTTCTGTCATTCTCATCTTCCTCATCACTAAATTGATCAAAGAATCTAGAAGAACCTGGGTCACCATCACGGTATCCTCTGTTGTCACTTGAAGAGAAGTTAGTTCTTAAATAAGTTTCTTCTTCATCAACAGGTACCATTTTAATTTCACCAGGAAGGTTAACGGCAACTATTTTTCCGTTTGGCATGGTATCGTACATTACAGAGTCTCTAAGGATGTTGACTTTACCATCTTCTCCTATTGCGGTTTTCATGTAAATGTTACCACGGTAGTAGTTAAAGTCACTTACTTCATCATCTACAATAGGTCTGTATACATCAGCAACCCATTCGGCAACGTTACCCGCCATGTCATAAAGACCAAGATCGTTAGGCTTGTAAGACATTACTTGAGCAGTAATATCGGCACCATCATCGGACCATCCGGCAATTCCGCCGTAATCACCTTTACCTTGCTTAAAGTTGGCTAACTGGTCACCTCTACCTACACGTTGTCCGTTTCTGGTATAATCCCCTTCCCAAGGATATTTTTTTCTACCTCTATAGTTATTGTACTCACGGTTACCTTGGTTGGCTTGTGCGGCGTATTCCCATTCGGTTTCCGTTGGTAGTCTATATTCTGGCATAATTACACCGCTACTTCTTTTGGCAAATGTATTTACACTGTCCTTTTTAGCTTTTCCTTGTAAAGAGTCTATTTGCCCGTTGTAAACAGATTCTGGTCTGTTCAAATAAGCTTCCGTACTAAAAGTACCTGCAACTTCACCTTGGGCCGCTTGGTATTTGGCATCTTTTGCCAAGTAACCTTCTCTTTCCAACATTACTTCGTTAACACGATCTGTACGCCATTCGGCAAACTGTGTTGCTTGAACCCAGTTTACACCAACTACAGGATATTCAGCGTAAGCCGGATGTCTTAAATAGTTGTTGGTCATAGTTTCGTTAAAGCCTAATCTATTTCTCCAAACCAAAGTATCAGGCAAAGCACCTTTATAGATGTTTGCGTATTGTGGATTTTCTGGAGGATAAACACTTTTAAGATAATCAAGATACTCCAAGTACATGACATTGGTTACCTCTGTCTCGTCCATATAAAAAGACTGTACGTGTTGCGATGTAGGCGTGTTGTTCCAATCGTGCATAACGTCATCCTGTACTTTACCCTTGGTGAAAGTACCACCTTCAACAAACACAAGGCCTGGTGCCGTTTCTTGTTCTTTAAAATCCGTATTGTATTGAAAACCACCTTCTTTGGCGTTTATTTTCCAGCCTGTGGCTCTTGACACGTCTTTGGAAGAACCGGAATTTTTACAGCTGGTAACCGTAAAACCTCCCGCTAGTACTGCACAAGAAAGTACAACTTTGATAAACTGTTTTTTCATAATTAGGACTTGAGTTCAAATAGTACCACTGCTTAAAATGGTAGCGCAGTTGGTTATTTTATTTTGATTAATTTTTAGTGTCACTTTCGGCATATAAAACGATGATTTGCACAGAATATTTTATTTGTGAAAAATTATTTTGTCTGCCAAGGAGACATCGCGTTTGCAATTAACCGATGCCGCCTCAAAAATCATAACGGTGCAAATAACTTTATAGTATGGCTAGATGCATTTCTTTTGCCCAAAAAACAGTATGAAGGTCATAATATTTCTAAGCGAATGCGAAATTACAAAAGATGTGCGTACTTTATGCCCTGTTTTTGATTTGAAACGGAAATTTGAAAATTTTGTGTTTTCTATGCAAGATATTCCTTAAAAGGCCGTTTACATGTAATACAACTAATATATTTTTGGTTTGTAGCACTATATTGTAATATTTGACCGACTAAATTTAGCTATATTAAAAATGAAAAAAATTTCAATACTTATTTTGCTTGTGTTTGCATGCAAAGTATCGGCCCAAGAAGCAGGTGATCGTGTAATTACCACTGCAGTTCCCTTTTTGAACATAACAGCAGATGCCAGAGCGGCAGGTATGGGTGATTTGGGTGTGGCCACTTCAACCGACGCATATTCTCAGCAATGGAACCCTGCAAAGTTTGCATTTGCGGAGCGTAAAATGGGTATTGGTATGGGGTATACGCCTTATCTTAGCAATGCCATCTCCGGTATTGGTCTTTTGAACGCAAGTTATTTCAATAAAATTAATGATCAGAGCGCTTTTGCCGTTAGTCTTCGCTATTTTACCTTGGGAGATATTGAGCTTAGGCAAACTTTTGATGATGTAGGAACGGTTGTTAAGCCAAACGAACTGTCTTTTGATGGGTCTTATTCTTTAAAATTGAGCCCAACTTTTTCAATGGCTGTAGGGGGTAGATATATTAGGTCTAACCTCAAATTCCAAAATGATAATAATGTAGATTCTAAGCCGGGAAGTACTTTTGCGGTTGATGTAGCAGGTTTTTACCGTTCTAGGGAAATTGCCTATAACAGGTTTGACGGCCGCTGGAGAGGTGGCTTTAATATTTCAAACTTAGGAGGTAAAATTGCTTATGATGAAAATGGGCAAGATAACTTCATCCCAACAAATTTAAAGTTTGGTTTTGGTTTTGATTTTATTCTTGATCAAGACAATGTAATTGGCCTTACTACCGAATTCAATAAGTTGTTAGTGCCAACACCTCAGGATTTTGATAATGATGGAGATATGGATGCCGCGGATAACGACGAGTACCAAAATATTGGATTTTTAAGTGGTGTGTTTAAATCTTTTGGAGATGCCCCTGATGGTTTTAGTGAGGAGCTAAAAGAAATGACATGGGCTTTAGGTGCAGAATATACATACCAAGATGCTTTTATGTTCCGTACAGGTTATTTCAATGAGAGTGATGTAAAAGGTTTTAGAAAATACTTTACGTTAGGTGCAGGTTTTAAATTTAATTCCGCTCAAATAGATTTATCCTATCTATTTTCTACATCTAAAATCACTAACCCTGTAGAGAATTCTCTTCGTTTCTCTTTAACCTTTAATTTAGGGGATGAGTTCTACAACGATTAAGATTCGTATAAATATATAATAAGAAAACCTGCCATACGGTAGGTTTTCTTATTTTAGGCCCTTATTAAACAAGTATGCAAAAACAGAATATATCTTTTGAATTGACCATTTTTGATTCAATTCAGGAGCTTTCGGAAGAGGATGGTAAACTTATGATAGATGCCATTGGAGCAAGAAAAAATGCTTATGCACCTTACTCGAGCTTTCAGGTTGGTGCTGCGGTGCTATTGGAAAATGGCGAAGTGGTTATAGGTAACAATCAAGAAAACGCTTCTTATCCGTCCGGGCTTTGTGCTGAGCGTGTGGCAATTTTCTACGCTGGGGCAAAATATCCGGGTGTGGGCATTACTGCTATAGCCATAACCGCAACCTCTATCAATTACGAGTTAACCAACCCGGCGGCACCTTGTGGAAACTGTAGGCAGGCTATCTCGGAGTATGAAGTAAAGCAAAAAACTCCCATAGCACTTTTGATGATGGGGGAAAAAGGCAAAATTTTTAAATGTAATTCCATGGCGGATATTCTGCCATTGGGCTTTGATAGTTCGTTTTTGTAACAGTTCTGAACAACCTAAGGATAAATTCTAACAAACCTTTTACTTCAATTTTTTTCAACTATTGATTTAATATGTATTTTTGCCCTTCTGGTTGGTTCCGTGAATAAAAAAGGAACGGTCAGGGTGTTGTAACCACGAATCCAAATTATTAGCATCAATGAAAAAAATTACCAAAGAAGTATATCTGAAATGGTATGAAGATATGTTGTTCTGGCGCAAGTTCGAGGACAAGCTGGCACAGGTCTACATTCAACAAAAAGTTAGAGGTTTTTTACACTTGTATAATGGTCAAGAAGCTGTTTTGGCTGGCTCATTGCATGCAATGGACTTAACCAAAGACCGTATGATCACCGCCTACAGGAATCACGTTCAACCAATTGGTATGGGTGTTGATCCTAAACAAGTAATGGCAGAATTGTATGGTAAGGTTACTGGTACTTCCAAAGGTATGGGAGGCTCAATGCATATATTCTCAAAAGAACACCGTTTTCATGGTGGTCATGGTATCGTAGGAGGACAAATTCCATTAGGTGCTGGTATGGCTTTTGGTGATAAGTACGCCGGTAGGGATAACGTTACCTTATGTTATATGGGTGATGGTGCCGTACGTCAGGGCTCTTTTCATGAAGCGTTGAACTTGGCAATGCTTTGGCAACTTCCGGTAGTATTCATTTGTGAAAACAATGGTTATGCTATGGGTACTTCCGTAGAGAGAACATCATATTCTACTGAAATTTGGAAACTAGGTTTGGGTTACGAGATGCCTTGTGGTCCTGTAGACGGTATGGATCCGGTAACGGTTGCTCAAGAGGTAAGTAAAGCCGTAGAAAGAGCACGCTCTGGAGGTGGGCCAACTTTCCTTGAAATGAAAACATATAGATATAGAGGTCATTCTATGTCGGATGCACAACATTATAGAACTAAGGAGGAAGTAAAGGAATATCAGAAAATAGATCCTATTACCCAAGTTCTTGATATTATTAAAGAGAACGATTACGCATCTGAAGAAGACATTAAGGCAATAGACAAAAAAGTTAAGGATTTGGTGTTGGAATGCGAAAAATTCGCAGACGAATCAGATTATCCGCCAGTACAGCAATTGTACGATATGGTCTATGAGCAAGAAGATTTTCCATTTGTACAACATAAATAATTTTAGGTAAATGGCAGAAGTAATAAACATGCCCCGCTTGAGCGATACCATGGAAGAAGGTACCGTAGCCAAATGGTTGAAAAACGTTGGTGACAAAGTTGAGGAAGGCGATATACTTGCAGAAATAGAAACTGACAAAGCCACAATGGAATTTGAGTCCTTTTATGAAGGTACTTTATTGCATATTGGTATTGCAGAAGGAGATGGTGCACCGGTAGATTCTCTTTTGGCCATTATAGGTGAAGAGGGAGAAGATATCTCATCATTGTTAAACGGTAGTGCAGATACTTCTGGCGAAGAAGAGGCGGAAGAATCCAATGAACCTGTAGCTGCAAGTTCTGAAGATTCTGAGGAGGTTGCTTCTGCAGATGTTCCAGAGGGCGTAGAAGTGGTAAAGATGCCTCGCCTTAGTGATACTATGGAAGAAGGTACTGTTGCTGCTTGGTTGAAAAAAGTGGGTGATACGGTAGAAGAAGGAGATATTTTAGCTGAAATCGAAACGGATAAAGCTACAATGGAATTTGAATCCTTCTACTCGGGTACCTTATTATATATCGGTATTCAAGAGGGTGAATCTTCTCCGGTTGATGCAGTGTTGGCGGTTATAGGACCTGCAGGTACGGATGTTGATGCTGTGCTTAATGCCAAGCCGTCTTCGGGTAAGAAAGAAAGTACTTCTTCTGAGACTAAGAAAGAAGAGCCAAAGAAGGAAGCTTCTAAAGATACTTCAGCTCCCAAGGCTGCAAATGACGGTCAACGTATATTTGTATCGCCTTTGGCCAAGAAAATAGCAAAGGAAAAGGGTATTGATTTAGCCAATGTTAAAGGTTCTGGAGATAACGGGCGAATTGTGAAGAAAGATGTAGAGGGGTATACTCCTGCTGCAGCTTCACAAGCTCCGCAAAAAGCGGCTAGTTCACAAGCGGCGGCGCCTGCAAGTGCTCCTGTAATCCTGCCAGTAGGTGAAGAAGGTTCTGAGGAGGTCAAAAATTCGCAAATGCGAAAAACCATCGCAAAGCGTTTGTCCGAATCTAAATTTACCGCACCTCACTATTACTTGACTATAGAAGTAGACATGAGCAATGCCATGGCTTCTAGAAAACAGATAAATGATTTGCCTGATACAAAGGTTTCTTTTAACGATATGGTAGTGAAAGCATGTGCCATGGCCTTGAAGAAGCATCCGCAGGTAAATACTACTTGGAACGGAGATACTACACGTTATAACCATCATGTACATGTTGGTGTTGCCGTAGCTGTAGATGAAGGTCTTGTTGTTCCTGTATTGAAATTTACTGAGCAATTGAGTTTAACTCAGATCGGTGCTGCCGTTAAGGATTTGGCCGGTCGTGCGAGAAACAAAAAACTGACTCCAGCCGAGATGGATGGTAGTACGTTTACAGTTTCTAACTTGGGTATGTTCGGTATTACCGAGTTTACTTCAATCATCAATCAACCTAACTCCGCAATTTTATCCGTTGGAGCCATTGTTCAAAAACCAGTGGTTAAAGATGGCCAGATTGTAGTTGGTAATACAATGAAGGTAACTTTGGCGTGTGACCATAGAACGGTTGATGGGGCTACTGGCGCTCAATTTTTGTTAACACTACGTGCGTATTTGGAAAATCCGGTAACCATGCTGGCTTAAACAGATCGCTAACTATTATAATAAAGGCATCTTGGTTATTTCCAGATGCCTTTTTTTATTTCTAAATTGTACCATTAAAAATAACACCTATGAAAAAGAGTTTTCTGTTTGTTGCCAGTATATTGGCTTTGTCGTGCGGTTCTCAAAAGATTGATGAATCCGTAACATTAGAAAGTGAAGAAGCGGTGCAATTTGACCGCAGCTTAATGGAGGTGCCTAAAAAGGCCGACGATTTAAATGGTATAGGAAGTATTGTAGGTGCGGGGCAAAATCAATTTTCAAACGTGGAAAAAGTGGCTTCAATCATGAATTTTCTGGCTTCGGACGAGCTACAAGGTAGGGATACTGGAAGTGAAGGAATTGAAAAAGCCGCTGAGTTCATTGAAGAGAGCTTCTCAAAAAATAACGTCAAACCTTATTTTGAAACGTATAGAGATGATCTTTCTAATTATGATGCACCCGCTTTTAATGTTGTTGGTGTGGTTGAAGGCAGTGATCCTAAACTAAAAAATGAGTTTGTAATAATTGGTGCTCATTACGATCATATAGGACTTATAGCAGAGGAGAATGGAGATGCCATAGCCAATGGTGCAAATGATAACGCAACGGGAACTACAACCGTGATGGAGCTTGCCCGTTATTTTGGAAAATCAAGAACAAATAAGCGAAGCATAATTTTTGCTCTTTTCAGTGCTGAAGAAAAAGGATTGTTAGGGTCAAAACACTTGGCGCAAAAGCTTAAGGAAGAGAATTTGAACCTGTATGCAATGCTCAATTATGAAATGGTTGGTGTGCCCTTGGTAGGTAAGGATTACTTGGCTTACTTAACGGGGTATGAAGAATCCAATATGGCCAAAGTAGCTAATAGCTATGCAGAACAGACCTACGCGGGCTTTCTTTCTAAAGCGAAGGAATTCAACCTTTTTAAGCGATCGGATAATTATCCGTTTCATGAAGCCTTTGGGGTGCCTTCACAGACTTTCAGTACGTTTGATTTTACGAACTTTAACCATTACCACAAAGTGGGAGATGAACTTTCTGAAATGGACTTCGGTCACATGGCTAACTTAATAAATAAGAGTATTCCGGTTGTAGAGGGTATCGTTAACGCACCAACAAAAGAAATTAAGTACAACTAATGGCAAATATCGTAATAACGGGGTCTAGTAGGGGTATAGGTTTTGAACTGGCCAAATTGTTTGCTGATGAGGGGCACAAAGTTTTGGCTCTATCCCGAAATGATAAGCCAATTTCCGATTTGGCTCATGAAAATATTTTTAGTTTCTCCTTTGATTTGGGTAATCCATCCGATTTTAAAAAGATGGAGGATTTTTTAGCTGAAAACTTTGAAACGGTAGACGTACTTATAAATAATGCGGGAAAGTTGTTGAACAAACCTTTTCTTGAAACCGAAGCCGAGGAGTTTGAGGCTGTTTACAAAGTAAATGTATTTGGAGTAGCGGAAATGACAAGGAAAATTCTACCAAGAATGCCTAAAGACGGCCATGTGCTTACCATTAGTTCTATGGGGGGTGTGCAGGGCAGTGTTAAGTTTCCGGGTTTATCTGCATATAGTTCCAGTAAGGGGGCGGTAATCACTCTAACCGAATTGTGGGCCGAAGAATTTAAGGAAACCGGTCCTTCATTTAATGTGTTGGCGTTGGGCGCAGTCCAGACTGAAATGCTACAAGAGGCTTTTCCAGGGTATGAAGCGCCTACAACAGCTTTGCAAATGGCCAAATACATTAAGAACTTTGCTTTAGAAGGCCATCAGCTGTATAACGGAAAACTACTTCAGGTCAGTAATAGTACGCCCTAAACTTTTGGTTTTTCCTTACATAGGGTCGTTCTTGTGAATAGGCGTTATTTTTTGACATAGGCTTAATAATAGATAACTTCATTTATTGGTTGAGTTAACTTATTTTTGTTCGCAGTGGATAATGTGTTACAAAAATATCTTCCCGAAAGGGCTATAGAATCCTGTTTGGAGTTGATTCAGAAGACAGGCGTTCACTTAAAGATTGTTAACGAACGGGTTACCCGCCATGGGGATTACCGGCGGATGCCCAATGGAAAGCATCAGATAACAGTAAATGCCAATCTCAATAAATATCGATTTTTGATTACGCTTATACATGAAATTGCCCACTTAGTGGCTTTTGAAAAATACGGCAGGACTATAAAACCACATGGTACGGAGTGGAAACGCATTTTTCAATATTTAATGTTACCGTTTATAAGGCCCGAAATTTTTCCTACCCAATTACTACCTCTTCTAGCAAATCATTTTAAAAATCCAAAGGCAAGTAGTAGTACGGACGCAAGGCTGTCCATAGCATTAAAACATTTTGACGAGCAAAAAACGGATAGGACCTACGTTTTTGAGGTGCCCTTAGGTAGTATTTTTCGCATACATAATGGTAAATTGTACAAAAAAGGGAATAGACGCGTTAAGCGATATGAATGTATAGAGGTGGCTACAGGGCGAATGTATCTTTTTCAACCTAATGCAGAAGTGGAATTGGTTTTTGATTAAAATTGTAAGAAATTACGTGAAAAATAACTAACTATTTATAAATAAGCGAAAGATTTTGTTACTTCCGCTTTCATAGCAATCAAGAAATGAAAAACAACAATTATTACGCAGTTCTAATGGCCGGTGGTGTCGGTTCAAGGTTTTGGCCAATCAGTACATCTTCTTATCCAAAGCAATTTCATGACATGTTGGGTACGGGAGACACCTTAATTCAAAAAACTTTTAAGCGTCTGAACAAGTTTGTTCCTACCGAAAATATTCTCATCCTGACCAATGATCGCTATAATGATTTGGTTTTGGAGCAGCTACCTTTGGTTAAACAGGATCAAGTAGTGCTTGAACCTGCTATGAGAAATACAGCTCCTTGTATTCTGTACGCAGCTTTAAAGATTCAAAAAATGAACGAGAACGGTGTAATGATCGTAGCGCCCAGTGATCATTGGATTGAAGATGAAGATGCCTTTGCCAAAGATGTAACCACCTGTTTTGATAAATGTGAGAAGGAAGACGTACTTTGTACTTTAGGTATTAAACCATCGTTTCCTAATACAGGCTTTGGTTATATAGAATTTGAAAAGGAAAGTCCGGAAGGCTTAAAGAAGGTAAATCAGTTCCGTGAAAAACCTGATTACGAAACGGCAAAGGAATTTTTGGCCCAAGGAAATTTTCTTTGGAATGCGGGAATTTTTATGTGGAGCGTGAAGACCATTGTAAATGCGTTCAAAAACTATCAACCTGAACAGTATTCACTTTTTGAATCCGGGATGTCTTGTTACAATACTGGCGAAGAAAAAGAGTTTATAAAAGAGAACTATCCAAAAGCAGAAAACATCTCTATAGATTACGCCATTTTGGAAAATTCAAAATCCATATTTGTACTACCGGCTACTTTTGACTGGAACGATTTGGGTACTTGGGGCTCTCTATATGATAAATTGGACAAGGATGATGATAATAACGCCATTGTAAACAGCAAGGTGGTAACTACTGATGCATCCGGCAATATGATCAGATCCCCAAAAGATAAAATTGTTGTGGTAGATGGTCTTAATGACTATATCATCGTAGACAAAAAAGAAGTACTTTTAATATACCCGAAAACTAAAGAACAGGATATTAAAAAGGTGTTGGGTGCCGTTAAGGATAAATATGGCGACGAATATGCCTAATTCTAATACATGAGCGATAAACTGAATCAAGATAATATCACGCCAACAGAGGCTCCAAAGGAGAGCGAAGAGGCCGTAAGGAAAGATGCAAAAGGTCTGTGGGAAAGCCTGCGGAGGTTTATGCGTGAATTATTGGATATTCGTGAAAATACGGATCAAGAAGCTACGAAGGAAGCTATAATTGCAGATATACCCTTTAAAGGGCATACCTCATGGATTTTGATCTGTTCTATCTTTATTGCTTCTATTGGTCTTAATGCAAACTCTACAGCGGTAGTTATTGGTGCCATGTTAATATCACCGCTTATGGGGCCTATTTTGGGTCTGGGTATGTCTTTGGCCATTAATGATATTGACACACTAAGGCGATCATTAAAGAATTTTGCCGTAATGGTGGTTCTTAGTGTGTTAACGGCTTATCTGTTTTTTGAATTCTTTCCAATTCAAGATGAGTCTTCTGAGTTGTTGGCACGTACGGCTCCGGATATTAGGGATGTTCTTATAGCCTTTTTTGGTGGTTTGGCATTGGTAATTGCAAGGGCTAAAAAAGGAACTATTGCTAGTGTTATTTTTGGTGTTGCCATTGCTACGGCTTTAATGCCGCCTTTATGTACGGTAGGCTTTGGTCTGGCCATAGGTAATCCGGGTTACGCTTTTGGGGCCATGTATTTATTTATCATAAATACCATTTTCATAGCCTTGGCGACTTTCTTGACCATAAAGCTTTTAAAGTTTCCTATGGTGCGTTATGTGAATTCCGCCAAAAGAAGACGTATAGCGCGTATAGCTTCTATTGTGGCTTTATTGGTTATGATACCTGCGGGATGGACGTTCTATAAGGTGTTTCAGGAGTCCATGTTTAAAAAACAGGCCAATGAATTTGTTAGTGAGACCATTGGAAAATACCAATTTACAAGCGGAGGAAGGTATCTGGATAATTTTACGAGTATTGAATATAATGAAGGTAAACAGCCGGTAATTGAGATCGTTTGTATGGGTAATGAGGTTATTCCGGCCAATATAATTTCTTCATGGAATACTATGCTAAAAGAAGATGAGGATTATAAGCGGCTTACGAATACCGAGCTTCATATTATTCAAGGGTCTCAAAATGATCAAGTAGATCAGTTGAAATATATTAATGAACTGTACGAGTCCCAGAAAAACCAATTGTCTAGTAAAGCGGAGAAAATTGCGTTTTTAGAGTCTGAGGTCACTCGCTTGCAAAAGGATGCATCTAGTAGAAAGCAAATTCCTTTTCAGGATATAAGTGCCGAGGCAAAAGCCAACTATGAGAATTTGGTTTCTTTGCAGTATGATAATGCCGTTATTACGGATTTCAGTAAAACAGATACCCTATCAATCTTTGAAGTAAAATGGAAAGAAGGGCTGAGCAATACTAAAATTGCATCGGAGAACAAACGGGTTCATGAGTGGTTAAAAGTACGATTGAAGGATACCACCATACAGCTGCGAGGAACTGCTAAATAGGATTGTAGATTTAGTTACGCTCTTCTATATACATCTGGCGCACTTTCTTAAAGAGGTCGGAAGAATAAACAAAATCGGTAACCGTTTCGTTATCGGTTTTAAATATTTCCTTGTTGGTGCCTTCCCAAGCCTTTAAACCATCTTTAAGAAAAAGAATTTTTTCTCCTATTTCCATTACCGAGTTCATATCGTGGGTATTGATAATAGTGGTAATGTCATACTCCTCCGTAATTTCCTTGATCAAGTTGTCTATGACAATAGCGGTTTTTGGGTCAAGTCCAGAATTGGGTTCGTCGCAGAAAAGATATTTAGGGTTCATAACAATGGCGCGGGCAATAGCTACCCTTTTCTGCATTCCCCCGGAAATTTCGGAAGGATATTTATGATGCGCATCTACCAGATTGACTCTCTTTAGTACAAAATCCGCTCTGTCCTGCATTTCGGATTTGGACTGTTTTGTAAACATTTCCAACGGAAATTTCACATTGCCTTCTACGGTCATAGAATCAAACAGGGCGCTTCCTTGGAATACCATGCCCATTTCTTGGCGTAGGTCTCTCTTTTGTTCATCGGTAAGTTCCGTATAGATTTGACCGTTATAACTAATCGTGCCTTCCTCCGGAGTAAAAAGTCCTAACAAGCACTTTAAGAAAACGGTCTTACCGGAGCCACTTTGTCCAATTATTAAATTGGTCTTTCCTTTTTGAAAACTAGTGGTCACCCCTTTAAGAATATGGGTGCCATCAAAAGATTTGTGTATGTCGTTTACTTCTATCATTGGCCTAATAAGAGTTGGGTGAGTATATAGTTAGCAATGATTATTACCACACTCGTCCAAACAAACGAGGTGGTACTGGCCTTTCCTACTTCTAAAGCTCCACCAGTCATGTAAAAACCATGATAGGAAGGTACCGTAGCTAAAACAAAAGCAAATACCAATGTTTTGAGAAAGGCATAGGTTACGTGAAAAGGAATAAAATCTAATTGAACACCTTCTATAAAATCTGCACTGGTGCTAAATCCTCCAAATACGGCCGCCATCCAACCTCCAAAAATCCCAACATACATAGCAATTGAGATAATGAACGGGTAAAGGCAAAGTGCTATAATTTTTGGGAAAACCAGATAATTAAGGGCGTTTACTCCCATGACCTCTAGCGCATCTATTTGCTCTGTTACTCGCATAGTACCAATGCTGGATGTGATATAGGACCCTACTTTTCCTGCCATGATAATTGAGCAAAAGGTAGGGGCAAACTCAAGAATAATGGATTGCCTAGTTGCAAAGCCCACCAGGTTTTTTGGTATAAGTTCACTGGTAATGTTCAATGCCGTCTGTATGGCAACAACAGCTCCCATGAAAAAAGAAATGAAAATTAAGATACCCAAAGAACCGAAGATCAATTCGTCTACTTCTTTCAAAATGAGCGACTTCATAATGCGCCATTTTGTAGGTTTCTTAAAGACCTCTTTTATCATAATGGCATATCTGCCAATCGATCTTAGGTAGTTCATGTGATGAAAATAGGTATATCCTAACAAAAATAACAATAAACGATTTCATTTAACCTCCATTTAAACTTTAAAAGGGGAATTTATTTACTTTTGCTATCTCAATAAAACAACTATGTCCAAGAATTTTACCGTCTTATTTTTTACTATTTGTACCATTACTTTTTTACCGCTTACGTCATTCGGTCAAAAAAAATCAAAAGAACAAACTGATGCTCAATTGAAAACAGACCCAAAGCTTGTGGTGGGTATTATTGTGGATCAAATGCGCTATGATTATATTACCCGTTTTTGGGACCATTATGGTGATGATGGATTTAAACGCTTGGTAAATGAAGGTTTCAATTGTAAGAACAATCATTATAACTATGCTCCCACGAGTACAGGACCTGGGCATACTTCTGTATATACAGGTACAACACCGGCTATGCATGGCATAATTGGCAATAACTGGTACGATAAAGAATCGGATACCGATGTATATTGTGCGGGTGATCCGGCCTATAATTCAGTTGGTACTACTTCTGATGCCGGAAAAATGTCTCCCCATAGAATGACCGTTACCACAATTACAGATGAACTTCGCTTGCATACGCAAATGCGAGGAAAGACTATAGCCATTGCCTTAAAAGATAGAGGTGCTGTTCTTCCAGGTGGGCATACGGCTAATGCGGCGTATTGGTTTAGCGATGGCGCTTGGATTACAAGTTCTTTTTATATGGATAAGTTACCTGTTTGGGTGGAGAAGTTTAATGCTGATAAATCCGTAGATGCTTACAAGAAGCCATGGAAAACGTTAAAGAAGATTTCGGAGTATGTTGAAAGCGGTACGGACTATAATGCTTATGAAGGATTGTTTAAAGGTGAGAAGACTTCGGTTTTTCCTCATGATTTACCTGCGCTATGGGATGAGAATGGTAAGTATGAGCTGCTTAAAGCAACACCTTTTGGTAATAGTATAACTACTGATTTTGCCGTAGCCGCCCTTGAGGAAGAGCAGCTGGGGAAAGATGATATTACAGATTTCTTGGCCGTTAGTTTTTCAAGTACGGATTACGTAGGTCATAAGTTTGGTGTCAACTCAAAAGAAATACAGGATACGTATGTAAGACTTGATCAAGATTTAGAACGTCTTTTTAAGGAATTAGATCGCAAAGTGGGTAAAGGAGAATATACCGTATTTCTAACCGCAGATCATGCCGCAATTGAAGTTCCGGCATATTTAAAGGATCAGAGAATACCGGCAGATTATGTTGTTTGGGACGAGATAAAAACAAATTTCAATCAATTTTTGGAGTTCAATTATGGAACAACTGATATTGTAAAGGACTTTTCTAACAACCAATACTTTTTAGACAATAGTATTATTAAGAATCTGGATTTGAGCGTACAGGAAGTTCAGGAAAATATAGCAAAAGAATTGTTGAATTATAAAGGGATTGATCGTACCTATACGGCCTACCAAATGTGGCAGAATGATTACACTCATGGTATACCTTATATTCTTCAAAATGGGTATAACCAAAAACGTTCTGGTGATGTTTTGGTCGTATTGTCTCCGGGTACAATTTCTTACCCAAAAACAGGTTCTACCCATGGTTCGCCACAAATTTATGATACGCATGTACCCTTACTTTTTTACGGTGCGGGAATTAAACATGGGAGTACGGTAGAGCGAACCGAAATAGATGATATTGCTCCAACAGTAGCTAGCTTATTAGGGATAGCGTTTCCTAACGGAGCTACAGGAAGCCCAATAGTAGAAGTGTTGGAATAATTAGAAAGCATATGAACAATAGGCCAATTGGTGTTTTTGATTCAGGGGTTGGAGGAACTTCCATTTGGAAAGAAATTCAGAAACTCTTACCTAATGAGAATACCCTGTATTTGGCAGATAGTAAAAATGCACCTTACGGTGAGAAATCACAGGAAGAGATTCTTCAGCTAAGTATAAAGAATACAGAGTTTCTTCTGGATAAAGGCTGTAAGATTATTGTGGTTGCCTGTAATACGGCCACTACCAATGCTATTTCGTATTTAAGGGCGCATTACAAAGTTCCTTTTATAGGTATAGAGCCGGCAATAAAGCCTGCGGCCTTACAATCGGAATCTAAGACTGTGGGTGTATTGGCTACAAAAGGAACGCTATCCAGTAGTCTTTTTCATAGCACATCTATTAACCATGCTGCCGGAATTAGGATTATAGAACAAGAAGGAACCGGTTTGGTGCCGTTAATAGAAAGCGGCAAAGTAGAAGCTAAGGAAACCAAGGAACTTTTAAATAAATATGTGGGCCCTATGCTTGAACAAGGCATGGACCATCTGGTTTTGGGCTGTACCCATTATCCATACCTAATACCTGTTCTAAAAAGTCTATTGCCCGCTCATGTAAAGATTATTGATTCCGGAGAAGCAGTAGCAAGACAGGTACGGGCCGTGCTCCAAAAGAACGATGCGCTCAATGCATCAAATGAGCTGGCAAGACATAGACTTTATACTAACGTAGCTCCTGACGTTCTAAAGCGTTTTGTGGAGGATGTTACGGCAGATTTTTTAGTTGAAAAATTAGATTTTTAAGTAGGTAAGATACGTAAATGCGTATTTGTGTTTCTCATCTGCCGGATGGTATTGCTCGGTTGCAAGTTCCCAAACGGACCCATCAATTTCCGGAAAAAAAGTGTCGGCATCTTCAAAAGTGCCATGTACGCGGGTAAGTTCAATTTTGTTAGCTTGTTCCATTCCAAGCTTGTAGATTTCTCCTCCTCCAATTATAAACGATAAGGGCTGGTCCTTTACAAGCTGCAATGCTTCGGTTAAAGAATACACAACAACACAAGTATCATAGTCTACGGTATAGTTTTTATCCCTGGTTATGATGATATGTTTACGGTTGGGAAGGGGCTTGGGAAAGCTTTCGTACGTTTTTCTTCCCATAATAATGCTGTGCCCGGAAGTTAGTTTTTTAAACCTCTTAAAGTCGTCCGGTAAATGCCATAGGAGGTCATTGTCTTTTCCTAGAGCATTGTCCTCGGCGGCCGCCGCTATCATTGCTACAGTTTTCATGGTTCAATTTTTTTATTGATTTTGGATAGCGGAAAATCGGTCTCTATTTCCTTTTGTATTTCGGCAATGCGCTTTTTTTGTTTGGCTACCAGTTTTTCACGTTGGGTACGTTCCCAATCCTTGCCCATAAATTTTTGGGTAATAAAAACATTAAAAGCATGTATGACAAATAAAAAGGCCCAAAAGGTAATGCCCCAAATAAACCAGTCATAGGTCTCGCCGTATTTTAAAATCTTATTTATTAGAATTAAAAAGACACTGCCAATTAGAAAAATGACAAAATGAACGTAGAGCCGTTTCTTTTGTTTTATGCGGGTTTGAGCGTTCTCAAGCATTTCGTGTTGCTCAAGATCTACTTCGGAGCGGTTTTTATTTTTAGAGAACATACGAATAGTTATCTTTAGATTACAAAGATAAGGCAATTGCCGACACAGCGAATACAAGATGAAAAATACCAGAAAACACTTTCCCGTTTTAAGTCAGTATATCTATGCTAACACCGCTTCTTCAGGATTACTTAATGATGATTTAATGGAGTGGCGCCAGGAACATGATCTGGATTATTTAATAGGCGGAAGCAATTTTAGAAATGAGGTAGCCGCTAAGTTAATTTCTGAAACGCGCGAAACGGTAGCCAATTTTTTTGGAGCTAAAAAGGAGAATACAGCATTGGTCCAAAATTTTACGCTAGGGTTGAATATGCTTTTGGAAGGACTGGACAGGAGCCATAAGATATTATTGGTTGAAGATGATTATCCATCGGTAAATTGGCCTTTTGAATACCGTGGTTTTGATGTATCCTATGTTCCTTTGAACGAAGATTTGGAAGCCACTATTTTGAATCAGATCGAGAAGGATAAAATTACCGTATTGGCTTTAAGCTTAGTGCAATGGACCAACGGAATTCATATAAATTTAGATTTTCTTACAAAAATTAAGCAGAAATTTCCTAAATTGAAAATAATTGCTGATGGCACGCAGTTTTGTGGCACGTCAAACATTGATTTTGATAGTTCGCCTTTGGATGTTCTAGGAGCAAGTGCATATAAATGGTTATTGTCCGGTTATGGAAACGGTTTTATGCTGTTCAAGGATGGATTGGAAGAAACGTTTGCTGTACGAACAATAGGTTACAATGCTTCGGGGCATGACCTAGGTGCAAGAGATAGCATTCCATTTGCCAATAGGTTTGAGCCGGGACATTTAGATACGTTAAACTTTGGGAGTTTAAAGTTTTCCTTAGAGTATTTGAGTGCCTTGGGTAAGGATGCTATAGAAAATCAGTTAAAATTGCTTTCTAAAAAAGCAAAAAATGAATTTGGCGAACTAGGATTGTTGCCCAAGTCAATACTAGGTAGAGACAATCATAGTACTATATTTAATATAGAAGGAAATGATGCTCTTTTTCAAAAATTAACGGACAAAGGTGTCATCTGTTCGCAACGCGGAAACGGTATTAGGCTTAGTTTTCATTTTTACAATAGTGAAGAAGATATCGATGAAGTTGTAAAAATCTTAAAAACAGCTATATAGACGATTACAATGTAGAGAAAAGGATGACAATATTTTGCATCCAATTACTATTTGTTATGTAAATATTGCGAAAATGATAAAAATGCGTTAATCATTGTATATGAGCATTTTAATATGTTAGTTTTGCTCTTGATTTAGAAACTAAAAAATCAATTTAAAATAATACATAATGGCAATTTCAAAACAGTATCTAAAAACAAAACCCGTTTGTAAAGTTACTTTTACGGTTCCTGCAGAGGAAGCATCAAAAGTGGCTGTTGTTGGTGATTTCAATAACTGGAAAGCAAACAAAGCAAGTTCATTGAAGAAGTTGAAAAACGGAAATTTCAAAGGTACTTTAGAACTTCCTAAAGAGACTTCTTTTGAGTTTAAATATATCATAGACGGTAACTATGTAAACGAAGCGGAAGCTGATCGTTACCAGTGGAACGATTACGCTGGTGGTGAAAACGCCGTTCTGGATTTATAATTCATTCGTTAGAAATATATAGAAAGCCGGAACATGTTTATGTCCCGGCTTTTTTTACTTTGGAGCAATTGCACAAGCTTGTGTAGAAGCGGTTGTGCTAATTATCTATTTGTCTCTATGCTTCAACGGTAACTCCCTTCCAGAAAGCAACTCGGCCTTTGATACCTTTGGCCAATGGGCTAACTTCTGGGTAGTACCATGCTGCATCAGGATTTTCCTTGCCATCAACCATTAGGGTATAGTAATGTGCCTGACCTTTCCATGGGCAAGTAGTATGTGTTTCACTTGTTTTGAAGTATTCTTTTTTAATACTTTCCGCAGGAAAATAATGGTTGTTTTCTACAACAACTGTTTCATCACTTTCCGCTATTACGGTATTGTTCCAAATTGCTTTCATATCAAATGCATTTATGCCATTCCTTTAAACGGCAGATAAATAATTAAAGTTAGAAGGTGTTGAGCTTACTTTTTTCTTAGCACGAAATTTTTGTAATGGTTTTCGGCATCACAAAACTCTGTTTCTATTTTTAGACCCGCTTCTTTGGCTAGCCAAGCAACCACCTTGTCGTCATACTTTTGGGAAATTTCTGTATGTATTGTTTCCCACTGTTCAAAATCAATTAGTACGTCTAACTTTTCAATACTTACAGATTGGGCTTCTTTGGCTACCAAGTAACTCTTTGCCGTTCCGGTTTCCGGGTCATATACTTCCCAGTGTAGAAACTTGTCCAAATCAAAATTGCCGCCAAGTTCTGTATTGATCCTGGCCAATACGTTTTTATTGAATGCTGCAGTTATTCCGGCTTGATCATTGTAAGCGTCTAGAATGGTCTGTGGGTTTTTTTTCATGTCAAACCCAATAAAGAACAAATCATCCTTTTGCATAAGCTCTTGAACACTTTTGAGAAAGTCTATAGCTTGCTCGTGCAAGAGGTTTCCAAGGTTAGAACCTAAGAAGAGAATTACTTTCTTAGTACCGTTTTTGGAGTTTATTTTTTTCAATGCCTCAAAATAGGTGCCTTGTTGGGGTTCTACAACCACATTGGGCAGCTCTTTTTTAAGGGATTGTTCCAAGCCATTAAGTACGTTTTGACTTATGTCAATAGGTTGGTATTTGAAATCGTAGTTATTTTCTGAAAGGTGTTTTAATAGGATTTTAGTCTTTTTGCCATCTCCGGCACCCAACTCTATAAGTTTAAATTTAGGGATTCCCGAAGCAAAAAGCTCGGCTATTTCTTGGGTGTGATTCGCAAGAATATCAAACTCTTTCTGAGTAAGGTAATACTCTGGCATATTCATGATATCCTGAAAAAGTTTGTCTCCCTTCTCGTCATAGAAATATTTGGACGATAAATGTTTGGGGAAATCCGTTAGCCCGGTATGGACATCTTCTTCAAATTGGGTCTCAAAAAGTATTTGGGTTGGTTTATGCATGCCTCTTAGGTCGGAAAAGTTCTAAATACTATACTGTGTTGTCTAAAAAATTATTTGGCCAGCCTTAAACCGGTATATTGCCATCTTAGTTGGGTCTGAAAAAAGTTACGGTATGTGGGTCTGGTATGATGTACGGGTGTGGCAACGGAACCACCACGTAAAACTTTCTGATTCACCATAAATTTACCGTTGTATTCACCTAGGGCGCCATCAGCTTTTTTATAATTGGGGTAGGGGAGATAAGCGCTTTCCGTCCATTCCCATCGCTTTCCCCAATTAAAGAGTGATTGAGCCGCTTCCCATTCAAATTCCGTAGCAAGACGGCAGCCTTTCCATTGTGCAAAAGCGAATGCCTCAAAATATGAAATGTGGGTAACCGGGGCATTGGGTGTAATTTCCTGAAGCCCGTTTAGCGTATAATTATGCCAAAGTTCGTCAATATTGTGCCAGTATAAAGGTGCGGAAATGTTATTTTGGTTTATCCAATCCCAACCTTCCGCATGCCAAAGGTCAAATTTCTTATAACCTCCGGCTTCAATAAATGCAATATATTCTTGATTGGTAATAAGATTTTTTGATACCTGAAACGGGTGTAGGTATACTTTATGCCTTCCCAATTCATTGTCATAGCAAAAAGTGCTAGAGTTATGGCCTATTTCGTAAATACCTTCATCTATAGAAATCCACTCTTGTGGTTCATTTTCATGTGGATGCTCTTTAAAGTTATTTGAATAAACGGGTAATAGCGGGTTGTTGCCCAGAATAAACTTAATATCCGTTAATAACAACTCTTGATGCTGCTTTTCATGATGTATACCTATTTCCAACAGGTCATCTAGTTCTTGACTTTGTGATGTGCTAAATAGGTTTTTTATCCCTTCCGTTACGTACGTGCGATAGGCATAGACACTGTCTACAGAGGGGCGCGATAGATTGCCCCGATCGGAACGCACTACACGTTTGCCTACGGTTTCATAGTAACTATTGAATACAAAGGAAAAATCCTCATCAAAAAGGGTATAGCCCTTAAAATGAGGTTTTAAAATAAACTCTTCAAAAAACCAAGTTGTGTGTCCTAGGTGCCATTTAGGAGGGGAAACATCTACAATGGGTTGAACCACGTAGTCTTCAATTTCTAGAGGCGTGCAAATATTTTCTGTGTGCAGGCGCGTCTCTAAAAAAAAATCAACGAGAGAATCGGTTGAGGTCATAGCAATTTTTATATTCTATAAATATAAGGATTATAGAATGTACGCCATGAGCTCAATAGTATTTTTGGTGAACGCTAAACGGCAACGGCACCCTTAATATGTGGGTGAGGGTCGTAATCCTCCAGGCTGAAATCTTCAAACTTAAAGTCGAAAATGTCTTTTATTTCCGGGTTGATGACCATTTTCGGTAAAGGCCTAGGTTCGCGACTCAATTGCAATTCTACCTGCTCCATATGGTTGTTGTAGATGTGGGCGTCACCAAAAGTGTGAATAAATTCACCTGCTTCATAACCGCACACTTGTGCCATCATCATTGTAAATAGTGCGTAAGAAGCAATGTTAAACGGTACGCCTAGAAAGATGTCTGCACTACGTTGGTAAAGTTGACATGAAAGCTTGCCATCTGCAACATAAAACTGAAAAAAGGCATGGCAGGGAGGAAGTGCCGCTTTGCCATTGGCCACATTTTCAGAAAACGATTTTGAAGTATCCGGAAGTACACTTGGGTTCCATGCGGAAACCAACATACGTCTGCTATTAGGATTGTTTTTTAAAGATTGAATAACATCTTTAATTTGATCAATCTCATCATTGTTCCAATTACGCCATTGATGACCATAAACAGGGCCTAAATCACCATTTTCATTTGCCCATTCATTCCAGATACGCACGCCGTTTTCTTGAAGGTATTTAATATTTGTATCTCCTTTCAAGAACCAAAGCAACTCATAAACAATGGACTTTAAGTGTAACTTTTTGGTCGTTACCATGGGAAAACCTTTGCTGAGGTCAAAACGCATTTGATATCCAAAAACGCTCAATGTTCCAGTTCCTGTACGGTCTCCTTTTTGGTTACCGTTTTCGAGTACGTGCTTTAGTAAATCGTGGTATTGTTTCATAGTGGGGTATATTTTGTAAAAAAAGCTAATTTTAATCGTTTTAAGGTTTGTTGTTAAGCTCTTCAATTCTCTTAATTGCAAAATTAATTTTTTCTAGGAACGGGTTTAGTGGCTCTTTTGTTAATGCATGATATATATTGTCAAATCCGCGAACGACAAGGAATAATGACGCTGTTAATATGACGAGATAAAAATCGTAACTCGCAAAATTATCAATATTTTGTTCAGTAGTCTTTTCAACTCCTATAATCAATCCTAAAGCGCATTCTGAAATACCATAAGATAAGCGATAGCGTTTTCGAAAGTAGAACAAAGATACTCCCCCTAATAATATAATTAGCACCGTAATAGGTGTTATAAGATTTTTTGGAAGATTTAGTAATCTTTCAAAGAATGTAGGGATGTCATAAAATACAATTCCTAAAGAATAGTAAATGGGACCCAAAAATAATATAAGTACTGCGGAATAGATTAAAAATCCTTCCTGATAAATAGCTTTTAATATATTAGTTTTTTTGTTGACCAACAAAAAAACTACAGGTATTGATAAAAGTAAGATAATGGCTCCGTCTATAAGTAGACTATATTTTAGAAAATCATTACATGATCTATTTTCTAAAGCATAAATTATAGCGAATAAATCAAGTATTATAAACATTATAAAGCTAATAGAAGATAATCCTGAGATATATTTTGTTAGTTTCATGGAATGTTTTTTCAGCCTGTTTTCAGCTCTTCATAAAAGTAGGAATTAGCTTTATTCGTTTATGTTTAGAAGGATTGTATTTATCAGAATTTATTAACCTAGAAAAGGTTTAATAGTGAGTTTGATGGTATTCGTATAAATTTTATCCTAAAATCATCCCTGCAATAGTGGCGGATAATAAGGAAGCGATTGAGCCACCAAGAACGGCCTTAAGACCAAATTCGGAAAGTGTCTTGCGTTGACCGGGAGCTAAAGAGCCGATACCGCCAATTTGTATGCCTATTGATGCAAAGTTTGCAAATCCGCAGAGCATATAAGTGGCCATAATAACAGATTTATTATAAGTAAGGTTGGCTCCTCTGCTTAAATCCTTAAGTTCGGCCAATTGTTTGTAGCCAATAAACTCGCTTGCGGCTAGCTTTATACCCAATAATTGCCCCATGAACATAACGTCTTCTTTTGCAACGCCTATCAGCCACATTAGGGGAGCAAAGATGGTTCCGAGAATGGCTTCTAAAGAGAATTTTTTATAAGCCGTGTTTTCTACGATCCAATCATTCAAATGGGTCAGGTCTCCCGCATATCCTAAAATGCCATTGATCATGGCAATCATAGCAACAAAAACCAAAAGCATGGCACCAACGTTAACTGCTAATTTTAGCCCTTCAGTTGTTCCGTTAGCTATGGCGTCTAACATATTTGAACCGATTTTTTCCGTTGAAACTTCAATATCCGTATTAACGACTTCCGTTTGAGGATACAATATTTTTGAGATTACAATCGCCCCTGGTGCGGCCATGACTGATGCAGCCAATAAGTGTTTTGCAAAAATTAACTGCAGCAATTTATCCTCACCACCTAAAAAACCTATATAAGCAGCTAAAACAGCTCCGGCAACGGTAGCCATTCCGCCAATCATTACCAATAGTATTTCTGAACGGTTCATTTTTTCCAAATACGCCTTGATCAATAAAGGTGCTTCGGTCTGACCTAAAAAGATATTTCCTGCAACAGAAAGACTTTCGGCTCCGGATATACCCAATGTTTTAGAAAGCATCCAGGCCAATGCCCTAACCACTTTCTGGATTACTCCTAAATAGAATAATAAAGAGGTAAGTGCAGAAAAGAAGATAATGGTAGGCAATACTTGAAATGCAAAAATGTAGCCGAACGTATTGGTGTCAACTACTAAACCTTCAAAAAGAAATTTACTTCCCGCACGGGTGAACCCTAAAATACTGATAAAAACTTCACCAACGGATTCAAATCCCTTTTGGATGAAAGGTACCTTTAGTACGCCAACAGCAATGAAAAGTTGTAAGGTAAGACCTACGCCAACCGTTTTCCAATTGATGGCCTTTCGGTTAGAACTGAATAAAAATGAAATAAGTAAAAGCACCACCATTCCCAATATACCACGGCCTAAACTGCTTAGAGTAAAGCCTTCGTTAGGTTTTATTTTGTTGGTGGTTTCTGAAATTACATCATTGATTACCGTTGTTTCAACATTGGGTACGGTAATACTATCTTGTGCTATGGATGGGAAAAAAATGAAAAGGGCAAGCAGAACAATCCAAGGGTTGATTTTCATAGGGTACTTGCTTGTTTATCAGTTTCTTTTAGAAATCTCGTCCCGTAATTTGGCCGCTTTTTCATAATCTTCATTGGCTACGGCTTGATCAAGCTCTTTGTGGAGCTCATCAACAGAAAGTTCCGTATAACCATCTGTTGCACCGGATTCGATTTCTACAGTTTCGCCCTCTTGTAAGATTTCGTCAACCACGATACTGTCATCGGTTTCTTCTTTTTCCTTGTCTTTTGACGAGAACTTTAAAAAGATTCCTGCTTTGTCCAAAATAGTCTTGTAGGTAAAAATAGGGGCGTTAAACCGGAGTGCCAATGCAATGGCATCACTGGTTCTGGCATCTATAATCTCCTCAATTTTATCGCGCTCGCATATGATACTGGAGTAAAAAACACCGTCTACCAATTTGTGGATAATAACCTGTTTGATAACAATGTCAAAACGATCTGAAAAATTTTTGAACAAATCGTGGGTTAAAGGTCTAGGCGGTTTTATTTCCTTTTCAAGTGCAATGGCAATGGACTGTGCTTCAAAAGCACCGATAACGATGGGTAATTTACGATCGCCTTCCACTTCGTTCAAAATAAGGGCATATGCCCCGTTTTGTGTTTGGCTATAGGAAATACCTTTTATTTTTAACCTTACTAAGCTCATAGAATCTTTAAAATACAAAAGACTGTTTAAATACGGGCGTACCATGCATTTAAACAGCCCTTTAATGAGCGCAAATTAACAAAAATTAAGCGTTTTGCGCTTTAAATTCCTTTAATTTTTCGATGAGCTTTGGTACCACTTCAAAGGCGTCGCCCACAATTCCGTAGTCGGCAGCTTTGAAAAATGGTGCTTCAGGGTCCGAGTTAATGACCACTTTGGTTTTTGAGGCACTTACTCCTGCCAAATGTTGTATAGCTCCTGAAATACCAATAGCTATGTATAAGTTAGATGCAACTGGCTTTCCGGTTTGGCCAACGTGCTCTCCGTGGGGTCTCCATCCCATATCGGAAACAGGTTTTGAGCAAGCCGTAGCGGCACCAAGAACTTGGGCAAGATCTTCGATCATTCCCCAGTTTTCAGGACCTTTAAGACCTCGTCCTCCGGAAACCACAATCTCTGCGTCCGCAATGGTTACCTGACCAGCAACCTTGTCTATTTCAACGGACTTAACGGAGAAATCAGCATCGCTTAAATCAGCACTAAAAGTTTCAACCGCTGCGGTTGTAGGATTTTCTTTTATGCCAAATGCGTTATTAGAAACACCAATAATCTTGGTATCCGTAGTAATTTCTGTATGAGCAAAGCCTTTATTACTAAATGCGGTACGCTTTACGCTAAATGGAGATGTGCTTTCCGGAGCGGCAACAACATTGGGTACGTATCCTGCTTTTAATTTCGCAGCTAGGATTGGCGCCAAGAATTTGCTGTTGGTGCTGGAGCTTACGACAACCACCTGTGCACCTTCACTATTGGCGGCCTGCATAATACTATTAGCGTATGCGGCGGCACTGAAAGTAGAAAGTTTGTCATCGGCTATGTTCAATACTTTGGAAACACCATAAGTTCCCAAGGCTTCGTTATCATTGGCGTTAAATGCAATTGCAGTAACTGATGAGCCTAACTGGTCTGCCACAGCTTTGGCATATGATGCCACTTCAAAGGCACTTTTTTTGAATTTTCCGTTTTCGGATTCTGTATATACTAATACTGACATGTGGTGTATTGTTTAATTTTTAGAGATAAAGTTAAGCTGAATAGGGTTTTGTGGGCTTGTGGCCCGTGGTTGAGAACCTATCTAGCGTAATTAAATTACCTTGGCTTCGTTGTGCAATAAATCTACTAACTCATCTGCGGAATTCACCAATTTTACACTTCCTTTTGCGGTAGGCTTGTCAAATTTCGCATCTTTGGTCGCAACGGTAGCGCCAATAGGCTCCACTACGGTAAGTGTCTTTTTTCGTGCCATCATAATACCTCTCATGTTAGGTATTTTTAGGTCACTTTCCTGTACAAGGCCTTTTTGTCCACCAATAACTAGAGGTAGGGAAGCCTGTACGGTTTCTTTTCCGCCGTCTATTTCTCGTATAGCCGTTGCCGTATCGCCTTCTATTTCAAGACTTATACAGGTGTTTATAAAATTCATTCCTAAAAGAGTAGCCAGAATTCCGGGAACCATTCCTCCGTTGTAATCAATACTTTCCCTGCCTGCTATAACAAGGTCGTAGGCTCCGTCCTTAACAATGTTGGCCAGTTGTTCGGCAACGAAAAATCCGTCTACCGGAGCGGCGTTAACCCTAATGGCTTCATCAGCGCCAATGGCAAGTGCCTTACGCATAGTTGGTTCTACGCTGGCTTCGCCTACTGTAGCAATGTGTACGGTAGCTCCTTGCTTTTCCTTGAACCACATGGCACGGGTTAAACCAAACTCATCATTAGGGTTTATGACAAACTGTACGCCATTGGTGTCAAATTTTGTATCACCGTCCGTAAAGTTTATTTTTGAGGTCGTGTCAGGAACATTACTTATGCAAACTAATATTTTCATGTCTATAAAGCTATTTATAATCTAGACGAAGATATGGAAACTTTTTCGAAAATACTATGCATGCATAGTATTTTTTATAACTTTTTTTGATTCTGAGAGCCCTTTAATTGATATATATTTTCCTATTTTTGCTTGCGTTTTTAACGATCATAATAAAAAGATACTCCATATAATATGAAGACATTACAATTTAGGGAAGCCATTGTCGAGGCGATGTCGGAAGAAATGAGAAAAGACGAGTCAGTTTATCTGATGGGAGAAGAGGTTGCCGAATATAACGGTGCTTATAAAGCTTCTAAAGGAATGCTAGACGAGTTTGGTGCCAAACGAGTTATAGATACGCCAATTGCCGAACTAGGTTTTGCTGGTATAGGTGTAGGGTCTACAATGACCGGTTGCCGTCCTATAATAGAGTTCATGACGTTTAACTTTGCTTTGGTAGGTATCGATCAGATCATCAATAATGCGGCCAAAATCCGTCAGATGTCTGGTGGGCAATTTCCTTGTCCAATAGTTTTTAGAGGTCCTACGGGTTCTGCAGGTCAATTGGCCGCAACACATTCCCAGGCTTTTGAAAGCTGGTATGCTAACTGTCCTGGGTTAAAGGTTGTAGTGCCTTCCAATCCTGCAGATGCAAAAGGGTTGTTGAAATCGGCTATTCGCGATAATGATCCTGTTATTTTTATGGAGTCTGAGCAGATGTACGGAGATAAGGGTGAGGTTCCAGAAGGGGAATACACAATTCCTTTAGGTGTTGCCGATATCCGAAGAGAGGGTAGCGATGTTACTATTGTATCCTTTGGTAAAATAATCAAAGAGGCCGATAAAGCTGCGGACGAACTTCAAAAAGAAGGCATTAGCTGTGAAATCATTGATTTACGTACCGTTAAACCATTGGATTATGAAGCTGTATTAAAGTCTGTAAAGAAAACAAATCGTTTGGTTATTCTTGAGGAGGCATGGCCGTTTGGTAATGTGGCAACGGAATTGACCTTTCATGTGCAGTCCAATGCTTTTGATTATTTGGATGCACCTATAGAGAAAATAAACACTGCCGATACACCGGCGCCATATTCTCCAGTATTGTTGGAAGAATGGTTGCCAAACCATGAAGATGTGGTTAAGGCTGTTAAGAAAGTGTTATACAAATAGATATAACTAATTTGTAAAGGTACTTTTGCTTCACCGACTTAGTGTCGGTGAAGCATTTTTTTTTAGGATTTCAGTTTAGTGTTTTTTGGCTTGGGTTTAGATTTTTAGCTTGAAAACAGTAGCGGACTTTATTTTTAATGCAAAAAAACTAATCAACAATTGTACTATAATCTGTTCTGGTACATTATTTGTTTATAGAGTACAGAGAAAATTTCTTAGATGAAGAACCTCCTTTTATTTGTTTTACTGCTTTTTTCTTTGGTTGTCGGTGCACAAACAAAAGTAGGCGGTACAGTTGTAGACGAAGATAACCAGCCGGTAGCTTTCGCTAATATTCTTTTTAAGGGTTCATATGAGGGTACCATTACGGATGATAATGGTAATTTCTATATGGAGTCGGATGGGGACCATACTACGCTTGTAGTCTCCTTTATTGGTTATGAGAATGTAGAGATTCCACTAGAGTCTAAAGTAACCTATAAAATGAAGGTTGTCATGAAAGAGGCCTCCCAACAATTAGATGAAGTTGTGCTTGTTGGAGGAAAACAACCTAAGAAAAACAATCCTGCGGTAGAAATACTGAAAAAAATATGGGCTAAAAAAAGAGAGAACGGCCTGCGTAAGTTTGATCAATATGCCTTTGAGAAATATGAAAAGGTAGAATTTGACCTGAATACGATAGACAGCGCCTTGATGAAGAAAAAAATATTCAAGGGGCTAGAATTTGTTTTTAAGGATTTGGACACTTCGCGTATTACCGGTAAGACTTACCTGCCTATCTTTTTGAACGAAACCTTCTCCAAAGTTTATGGAGACAATCGCTTAGATGAGGAAAAGGAAGATATATTGGGTAACAAAAACTCAGGTTTTGACAACAATCAGGCTATAATCGCCTTTGTGGCAGACCTCTATCAAGAATATGATATTTATGACAATTATTTAAAGTTCTTTGATAAAAGTTTTACCAGCCCACTGTCAAGAACGGGTGTGGATGTTTATAATTATGCACTTAGGGATAGTGCTTTCATAGAAAATAAATGGTGCTATAATATTGTCTATTATCCAAGACGAAAGAACGAACTTACGTTTAAGGGAGACTTTTGGGTAAACGATACTACCTATGCCGTAAAGAATATCAATTTAGAAGTCACCAAAAGTGCCAATATCAACTGGGTAAAGGAAATTTATATTGAACAGGATTTTGAGGTAGTCAATGATTCTGTATTTCTGCTGAAGCGCGATTATATGATGAGCGATTTTAGTTTTCAGAAAAAGGAAGAGTCCAGAGGTATGTACGGAAAGCGTACAACCGTATTTGATAATTATGCCTTTGATCAAAAAAAACCTAAAGAATTTTATAAGACAGAGAGTAACCCGTATGACCCTGTGGTCTTAAACCGGGACAGTACGTTTTGGCAGAATAATAGGTTGGAGAGTTTAAACAAGGACGAAAAAGGAATTTACCAGCTATTGGATACCTTAAAGACGGTTCCTAAATTTAAGTCGTACTACAATCTAGTAAGTATTTTAGGTAGTGGGTATGTAGAGATTGATAAGTGGAATATGGACATCGGTTCGGTATATGATGTTTTTGGTTACAATCAAGCAGAAGGCCCACGTGTACGTATTGGGGCACGTTCCTATTTTGGTGAAAATGACCTTTGGCGTGTTGAAGGATATACCGCGTATGGTTTTACAGATAGAAAGTTTAAACATGGAGTGTCCGGAAAAATATTGCTTGACCAAAAGAGCAGGCTTATTGTTTCTGGGGGCAACCGGCGCGATATTGAGCAGCTGGGGGTAAGCCTAACGGCTACAAATGATGTTCTTGGCCGTAGCATTGCCTCGTCTTCGTTGGTTACCGTTGGTGCCAATAACAGGTTAACGAACATTAATCTAAGTAAATTCAGTGTAGAGATTGAGCCTATTACCAATGTAAGGTTTGGGGTTGGCGGAACGTTTAGAAAATTAAGCTCTGCTTTACCGGATGATTTTAGTTTGGATTATGTAGACCCCGATTCCCCAACGGGAATTTCATCTGAGATAAACCAGTTTGATTTTAATGCAATCATGATTTATACGCCTGGCAAGAGAACTATTGGCTATGGTGTGGAGCGTAAGGGTATGAATGATGATTACAGTACGCTCTTATTAAGTTATACCAAAGGTGTAGATGTGGTTTTTGATAGCGATTTTAGTTATAGCAAGCTTCAATTTTCATACAGCCAGCCATGGCAAATAGGTGGTTTTGGTAGGCTTTTTTCTACCTTGGAGATGGGTAAGACCTTTAATACGGTACCACTTGGGTTGTTAAATGTAGTTCCTGGAAACCAGACATTCTTTTCAAATTACGGCACCTTTCCAAATTTAGATTTCTATGAGTTTGTTACGGACACCTATGTGGCATTGCACCTGCAACATAATTTTAACGGGCGAATTTTTTCTCGTATTCCGTTGTTGCGAAAGCTGAATTTAAGGGAAATTATTGGCCTTAGAGGAGTTTGGGGAGATTTGTCAGATGAAAATATAGCTCTAAGTACGCCGGCAACCATAAATACCCCATTGCAGGCACCATCCGATAAAATTTATTACGAATATTCTTTTGGTATTGGTAACATATTTAAAATTCTTAGAATAGATTTTAACTTTAGAGGTAACTATTTGGATGCACCTGATGCACGTCCTTTTAGTATTACGGGAACATTTGGTTTTGATTTTTAATTGAAGTTTCTAGTCTAGTCGTATTTATGTAGTTCGTTCATTACGAATTATTTATAATTATGCATTTGTTGTTTCTTATTCAGGCCATGGAGCTTGTAAGAATTTCCAAATTCTAATAATTGTCAAAAAAGCCGATGTTTTTTCAATATTTGCGGGTAGACACGTATGCATTTTTGTACCTTCGCAGCTGTAAAATAAACCTAAAAAATGGGAAAAAAAGCTGACATAACTTTTGACGTTTTAATTGAGATTCCAAAAGGAAGTAGGAATAAATATGAATACGATTTTGCACTACATAAGATACGTTTTGACCGTATGCTTTTTTCATCAATGATGTACCCTGGAGATTATGGTTTCATTCCAGAGACTTTAGCATTGGATAAAGATCCGCTAGATGTTTTGGTAATGGGTGCAGAACCAACATATCCTATGGTCGTTATGGAAGTAAGGCCAATTGGTGTGTTTCATATGACCGATGAAAAAGGGCCGGATGAAAAAATTATCTGTGTACCTGTTTCAGATCCTATTTGGAGCAATAACCATGATATAAGTGACCTAAATCCACACCGTTTAAAAGAAATTGAGCATTTCTTTAAAGTGTACAAGGATTTGGAAAAGAAAAAAGTTGACACTGGTGGATGGGGCGATGCCGAAGAGGCCGTTAAAATTTACAAAGAATGTGTACAACGATATGATGAGAGCGATTTAAAAAAGAAGCGCACTTTTACGATATAAATAAAATTTACTCCTTAAAAAGCCTTTTTTAGCAATAAAAAAGGCTTTTTTTTATATGATCAATTTCATTACTTTAGTTGGCATTAGAAATCTTAAACAACAACTCGAATGGAATTAGTAGTGAAATTTCTGCCAGTATTTGGAATATTGGCTTTAGTATTCGTCTTTGCCAAAAACGTATGGGTGGGTAAACAAGACGAGGGTGATGCCAAAATGGCTCGTATTGCTAAGAATATTGCAGATGGTGCAATGTCCTTTTTAAAAGCAGAGTATAAGATCCTTGCAATCTTTGTGTTAGCTGTGGCGGTGCTGCTTTATTTTAAAGGTAGTAACGAGGTAGGCTCGCACGGAATGGTTGCCTTATCTTTTATTGTAGGTGCTATATGTTCTGCACTGGCCGGTTTTATTGGCATGAAAGTAGCTACTAAAGCTAATGTACGAACTACACAGGCTGCGCGTACCTCTTTAGGTAAGGCCTTGGAAGTTGCTTTTGCGGGTGGTGCCGTTATGGGGCTTGGTGTTGTTGGACTTGGTGTTTTGGGGCTTAGTGGTCTTTTTATGGTATACCAAGGTGTTTGGCCGGGTGCGGATAATTTAGGTTTGGTCCTAAATGTACTTTCAGGATTTTCTTTAGGAGCATCTTCTATTGCACTTTTTGCTCGTGTGGGCGGTGGTATATATACAAAAGCCGCAGATGTAGGGGCAGATTTGGTAGGTAAGGTAGAGGCGGGTATTCCAGAGGATCATCCTTTAAATCCGGCTACGATTGCAGATAATGTTGGGGATAACGTTGGGGATGTTGCAGGTATGGGAGCGGATTTGTTCGAGTCTTATGTAGGGTCTATTATTGGAACCATGGTTTTGGGTGCTTTTATCATAACTCCGGAATTTGGGGGTATGGGAGCGGTCTACTTACCGTTAGTGCTTGCGGCTGTTGGTATTGTCATGTCTATAATAGGAACCTTTTTTGTTAAGGTAAAGGATGGTGGAAATCCACAGACTGCTTTAAATATTGGAGAGTTCGGTTCTGCCGGTCTAATGGTGGTTGCTTCTTATTTTATTATAAACGCTTTAATTCCTGAGACTATTGAAGGTCTGCCAATGGGGGCAATGGGAATTTTCATTGCTACCATTGCCGGTTTGGTTGCCGGTCTAGGTGTAGGAAAGATTACGGAATATTATACGGGAACCGGTACTAAGCCGGTTTCTTCTATTGTTGAGCAATCCGAAACAGGTGCTGCAACGAACATTATTGCTGGTTTGGGAGTGGGAATGATGTCTACAATGATTCCTATTTTATTGATTGCGGCCGCTATTTTGGTTTCGCATCATTTTGCAGGTCTATATGGTATAGCTATTGCCGCTGTTGGGATGTTGGCAAACACTGGAATTCAGTTGGCTGTTGATGCATACGGACCTATTTCCGATAACGCAGGTGGTATTGCAGAGATGGCAGAACTGCCTTCTGAAGTTAGGGAACGTACCGATAAATTAGATGCTGTAGGTAACACTACTGCGGCCATAGGAAAAGGTTTTGCTATCGCTTCTGCCGCTTTAACGGCTTTGGCTTTGTTTTCGGCTTTTATGAAAGTCGCGAATGTAACTTCAATTGATGTGTCCCAACCTAAAATTATGGCAGGTCTTTTGGTGGGTGGAATGCTTCCGTTTGTATTTTCGGCCTTGTCTATGAATGCTGTTGGTCGTGCGGCCATGGCAATGATAGAGGAGGTTAGACGTCAATTCAGGGATATTCCCCAGTTAAAAGCGGCCTTGCAGGTCATGCGTGAAGTAGATTCTGATATGTCAAAAGCTACTTCGGAACAAAGGGCTATTTTTGATGCAGCAGATGGATATGCAGAGTATGATAAATGTGTTGATATTTCTACAAAGGCATCTATTAAAGAAATGGTACTGCCCGGATTGTTGGCCATTGCTGTTCCGGTGGCAGTTGGCTTCATTGGTGGAGCGGAAATGTTGGGCGGTCTTTTGGCGGGTGTAACAACCTGCGGGGTGCTAATGGCAATTTTCCAATCCAATGCCGGTGGCGCATGGGATAATGCTAAGAAGATGATTGAATCCGATGGCCGCAAAGGTACGGATGCACATAAGGCTGCAGTTGTAGGAGATACTGTTGGTGATCCGTTTAAAGATACATCTGGACCTTCTTTAAATATTCTTTTGAAATTAATGTCCGTTGTGGCGTTGGTGATTGCACCAAGTATTGCCATGAACGCAACGGGTATGGCGGATGTTGAAAACACGAAGGAAATCAAAATTGAGATGAATGCTATTGATACGAATATGGCTGAGGCAACAATTGCATATACTACAGTTGTAAATGGAGAAAAGCTTATCCAGGAAAAAGTTTTCAAGGGTACGGAATCAACTGTAAAAAGCCAATTAATGGCTTTTGAAAAAGACGTTGAATCCAATAAAGGAACGGATGCTGAAATCACCATTGAAAAGGTAGATATTCGAAAATAATTTAAATATAGATTGAAATAAAAAGGGGGCAATTAAGCCCCCTTTTTTTATTTGTTTATTAGTGAAGTTTGAATGTAATGGGAATGCTAAAAGGCACCCGTACCGGGGTTCCTCTTTGTTTGCCAGGTTTCATTTGGGGTAGCTTATCAATAATTCTTTTTGCTTCTTTTTCTAAGCTTTTGTCCGGACCCCGTAATTGTACGTTGCCTATGCTTCCATCTTTTTGAATCACGAACATAATGTTCACTCGGCCTTGAATTCCCATTTCTTGGGCAGATTCAGGGTATCTGAAATTTTTGGCAATATGTCTGTTTATCATTTTCTGGAAACAATCACGTTTGTCTTTTTGGGTTTCACAACCGGGAAAAACAGGAACATCTTCAATGACCATAAAAGACATTTCTTCTGGTTCATCGGTCTCTAAAACTTCAATATCGGACACTTCTAAAATCTCTTCGTCTTGATTGGTTTCAGTAGATTCAAATACATCTTCAACGGCTTCTTCCTCATCGTCAATTATTTCAATTATAGGAGGTGCCGTAATTTGTTTTGGGGGAGGAGGGGTTTTGAACTCCACTAAAATGGGGAGTTCTTCGGTTAGTTGGTCCTCTATGTTCATGGAGACGTCGTAATCATAAGTTTTGTCATAGGTCTTCCATTCAAAGGCCGCAAGGGTTAGCATAAGAACGAACAATAGCCCAAATAGAAAATAGATAGGACGGTTTCTGTTTAGGTCTTTTTGTGGGTTTTTCTTTGGTTTCATCTTTTCTGGGTTTAGAGTGGATTTTTAAAAATCGACAGGATTAAACATGATTAAACTTAAAGCCAACTCTTTTAGTTTGAAACCGGTACTGAGGGAAACGTACCTTTGGGTGCGTGAACGCTACTTTTGATTAGTCATAGATTTTTATTGTAGTCGGTCTGAGCACTATATTTAAGTATATTTGATGTCATGGGTTTATTCGGAAAGAAAGACAAGTTGCAGATTATGGCTTTTCAGGGCTATGGTACCAATTCGCACTTTTACGCGCGTGGCAGGGCTTTGGAAGACGAGGAAATAGATTTGTCAAAAAAGGGTTTCTTCAATTTAATCTGGAACAGTTACAAGCGTTTTGAAACCGATGAAATACGCAATACCTGCGTTAGGGTAAAACTTCCTGATGGGAGAACCCTTACCGGAAAAACAGATGGTAGGGGGTATTATACTTTTGATGAGCCGCAAAATAATCTAGAGGAGCTTACCAATGGAGAAGGTTGGTTAAATTATGAGATTTCATACTCGGACTCTGCGCTCCGTAGGGAAGTTCTTCATCAGAATAAGTTTCCCGGAGAATTGTTAATACCTTCGGCTACCGCACAGTTTGGGGTCATAAGCGATATAGATGATACAATCTTGCACACGGGCGTGGTTTCTTCGTTAAAATGGAAGGTAATCGTAAACACCATTTTTAAAAGGGTCAGTAACCGGAAACCTTTAAAAGGTACGGCAGAATTCTATAATTTACTGCACAGGGGGGAATCCGGAAAGGAGGCAAACCCTATTTTTTATGTAAGCCATAGCCCATGGAACATGTACAGGTATTTAGAACTTTTTCTACAAGAAAACGACTTTCCTAAAGGCCCCATATTGTTGCGAAATTTCCTAAGCTTGGGATTGCGAAAAAAACCGGACGAAAAACCTCAAAAGCAAAAGGAGATACTCAATATTTTAAAAACATATCCCAATTTAAAATTTATTTTAATCGGGGATAGTGGGGAGCATGATGCAGATATTTATAAGGAGATAGCGGAGCTATATCCAAAACAGATAAGTGCCATTTACATAAGAAGTGTAGCCCATAAACGAAGAATGGAACGGGTTAGAAGTCTCTTTAGCGCATATAAAACAACTCCTGTACTATTAGTGGAAACTAGTGAACAAGCTATAGAACATGCAAAAGCAAATGGTTTTATTGCTAATACTCCCTAAAATAATCCGTTGATTTCTGCGTCTATTTTATTGATGATAGTTCCCAAATCTTCAGGTTGATCTACAAAATCCAAATCGTCTACATCAATAATAAGGAGATTGCCCTTGGTGTACCCATGTATCCAAGCTTCGTAGCGTTCGTTAAGTCGGCTTAAGTAATCTATGGAAATACTGTTCTCGTATTCGCGCCCGCGCTTATGGATTTGTTTTACCAAGTTGGGAATGGAACTTCTTAAATAGATAAGTAAATCAGGCGGTTGAACCAAACTCTCCATCAGTTCAAAAAGACTTTTGTAGTTTTCAAAATCCCTATTGGTCAACAGGCCCATGGCATGAAGGTTGGGGGCAAAAATATATGCATCCTCATAAATGGTCCTATCCTGTATAATTTCCTTGCCGCTCTCCCTAATTTGTAGGATTTGACGGAACCTATGGTTTAAAAAGTAAATCTGAAGGTTGAAGCTCCAACGCTCCATCTGATTGTAGAAATCATCTAAATAAGGGTTGTCTACTACATCTTCAAAGTTGGCTTCCCAGTTGTAATGTTTTGCTAATAACCTGGTTAAGGTTGTTTTTCCTGCACCGATGTTTCCGGCAACTGCTATGTGCATAGAGCTTTATAGATTAATGGTTGTGTGTTTTTATGCAAGGTAATTAGAAGGTACAAGATACGAGATAACTATAGGAAGTAAAAACATAATTTATTCACAATATGAAAAAAATGCCAAGTTTCTTGATTTTCTTTTGGATGTTCGATTAAACCAATTGGCGTTATAACAGTCTTAAAGCCATATTAATTATTTGGTAGTATGAAAAGTAGACGGTTTATAGGATTGGTTTTTGTTTTGTTGTGTGGCAGCTTGTATGCCCAAGATTTTCAAGGAAAGGCAACTTATTTCAGTAAAACGCAGGTGAATATGGATTTTGGTAACAGGCAAATACCTGAGGACCGTAAGAAGGAGATGATGGAGCGTATAAAAAGGGCCAATGAAAAAACATTCGTTCTTAATTTTAACCAAACGGAATCTATCTATAAAGAGGAAGAGCAGTTAGAGCAACCGGGAGGTAGGGATGGGGGCAGAGGACCTCGGTTTGGGGCTTTTTCTACATCAGGAGGTGATTTGTACAAGAATATTAAAGAAGGGAAATACTTGATCAAGAATGAGCTTTTGGGTAAGATATTCTTGATAGATGATGAATTGGAAAAACTGGATTGGGTGCTTGGTAGTGAAACTAGGCAAATAGGGAATTACACTGCTTTTAAGGCAACGGCTAAAAAGACTATAAAACGCCCTAATACGCGGGCTATTTTTCGTAGACGAAATGATGATGATAAAAAAGAAGAGGCAAAAAGAGAAGAAGAATTTGAAATAAAAGAAGTGGAGATAGTAGCGTGGTATACTCCAGAAATACCTGTTAACCAAGGTCCTTCTGAATACTGGGGGCTGCCGGGGCTTATCCTTGCCGTAAGCGATGATATAACAACTATTGTCTGTTCCGAGATTACCTTGAATCCAAAAGAAAAGGTAGAAATAAAGGCACCAAGTAAAGGAAAAAAAGTAACGCAGGCAGAGTATGATAAAATCTCGCAGGAGAAAATGAAAGAGATGCGAGAAAACTTTAGAAACCGTGGTGGACGCGGGCGCGGAAATGGTCGTCCGCAATAACATTCCTATCTATTTTAAATTAAATACGTTTTCACTTCTAATACTAGAATAATGAGAAATGCATGGTTGCTTATTATGTTTCTTATGGTAGTAGCTATTGGCTTTTCCCAAGAAATTTCATTGACGGGTACGGTTAAGGACAGCTTGGGAACTGGTGTTGATATGGCCAATGTTATCGCCATAAATTCCGAAACCAAGGGCTTGGAATCTTATGGTATTACCAATCATGCAGGGCTATATAAATTAAAGCTGAAAACGGGCCATGAATATACTGTAAAAGTCAGTTATCTGGGATTTAAAACGGAATCGTTCACCTTTACCGCTACCACCAATGATGCCGTTAAGGATATTGTTATGCAGGAGCAGGCGGCCCAGTTAGATGAGGTGGAGGTTACGTATGAAATGCCGGTATCTGTAAAAGGGGACACCATTGTTTATGATACGGATGCTTTTGTTTCGGGTACTGAAAAAAAACTAAAGGATGTTCTTGAAAACCTTCCGGGCATTGAAATCAATGATGACGGGCAGATAGAAGTAGAAGGAAAGACCGTAAGCAAGGTTATGGTAGAGGGTAAGGATTTTTTTGATGGCGATTCAAAGCTTGCCGTTGAAAATATTCCGGCCAACGCATTAAGTAAAGTTGAAGTACTACGGAACTTTAATGAGGTTTCCCAAATGAAAGGCCTTACCAATGATGATGATAATGTGGCTTTAAACATAAAATTAAAAGAAGGGAAAAAGAACTTTTGGTTTGGGGAATTGACAGCGGGTTACGGTCCTGATGACAGGTATTTGGCACATCCTAAATTGTTTTATTATAGTCCAAAATACAGCATTAATATAATTACGGACCTCAATAATTTGGGAGAGGTTCCCTTTACCCGGAATGATTATAGAAATTTTACCGGTGGCTTTAGAAATATAAATTCTAGGGGCGGAAGTTCAATTGCAACAGGGGTAGATGGCCTTGGTCTTTCTACCGCTCAAAACAATAGGGCCAATGACATAGATACAAAATTTGCTGCGGCAAATTTCAGTTATTCGCCAACCGAAAGTTTAGATTTAAGTGGTTTTGGAATTTACTCCTATACGGGAACCTTAATGAAGTCTGAGCGAAATACCGCGTATATTGCTAGTAATGATGTGGAAAATGCAACCACTAATACAGATCAGACCGTGCACCTTGGATTGGCAAAATTTAGTGCTAGGTATAAGCCCAATGCCAACTTTCAGTTAGATTATGATGCGCTATTGAAACAGTCCGATGATAATGAAGAGGTAGACGTACTTTCTATATCCAATATAACGGATGAAATATCCGAGGTGAAAAAACAAAAGCCTTTGGCGGTCAATCAAAATCTCAACCTCTACTATACACTTAACGAGAAGAACATCTTTGCTGTAGAGGCGCAGCATATGTATCAAGATGAAGACCCGTTCTATGAGGCGATCCGTAATGAATTTGCTTTCGTTGATATTTTTCCCGTTGATGAAACTCAGGATGTATACAATATAAACCAGACCAAAAATGTGGTAACCAATAAAGTGGATGCCAAGGTAGACTATTACCGTGTGCTGGGAACAAAAAGCAACCTTAATTTAACTTTGGGAACCACCCAAAGCCATCAGAATTTTAATTCGGGAATTTTTCAGATTCTGGATAATGAGGAAACGTTAAATATGGATGGGAGCGACTTTGGCAATGAGGTTAGCTTTAATGTTTCGGACTTGTACTTAGGGCTACATTATAAAGTTATTTCTGGAATTTTCACTTTTAACCCGGGGCTTACTCTACATCAGTTTAATGTTACCAATGAACAATCGGGCACGGTAGTAGAGGATAACCTCACGGCTTTATTGCCAGATGTGTATATCAACGCTCAGTTGAAGAAATCGGAGAATTTGCGGTTCAACTATAGGGTAACCCGTTCCTTTACGGATGTGAGTAACTTTGCTCAAGGGTACGTGCTCAACAACTACAATTCGCTCTATAATGGTAATAGGGATTTAGAAAGTGCCCTCAACCACAATCTTTCGCTGAATTTCTTTAGTTTCAATATGTTCAATCTTACCAATATTTTTGCGAATGTTGCCTATACCAAAAGAATAGATGCATTAAAAAGTAGTGCGGATATCATTGGAATAAATAGGGTAAGTAGTACCATCAACTCTAATTTTGAAGATGAATCTTTATCCGCTAGCGGAAATTATGAGCGTACTTTTGGAAAGGTAAAAGCTTCCGTAAGGGGTAATGTGGGTTGGTCTACTACCAATAATTTAATAGACGGTCAGCAACGCATGTCCAATTCGTTCACACAGAACTATACGGGTGCGCTTAGTACTAATTTTAAGAATGCACCCAATTTAGAGTTGGGATACAGGTATACGATAAACAATTACGAAAACGGAAATTTAGAAACTACATTTTATACCAGTAGACCGTATGCCCGTTTTGATGCCTCTTTTCTTAAAAGCTTTATTTTTAATGTGGATTATGATTTTTATAATTACACGGATAAGGACAATACAATTGACAATACATATAGTTTCTTGGAATCTACCCTAACGTATCAGAAGCAAGGCAGCCGATGGGAATATGGAATTAAAGGCACCAATTTATTGAATACCACTACGCTTAACCGTGACAGTACCAATGATTTATTCTTTACTACGCAGGTATACTATGTGCAGCCGCGCTACCTGCTATTATCGTTAAAATATGATTTGTAATGGTTGATAAACCCGTGCAAAGAGCATGGTATTTACAAAAGGAAATAATAAATAACACGATATTAATATTTTGATCTGAACATTTTTTATACTTTTGCGTCCTAATTAAATTAAAGAGGAGGGATTTGACTGATTGCAACCTCTGTTTTAAACCTGTTTGAATTGCCAATGTAAGATTGGTTTTTGCCAAGCGGGATTGTAGAACAAAAAAATGCTAAAGCAGTTGATGTTGAAAATTTTCACATCATACTTCTTCCGGCATTCTTTCAAATCCTTTTCAGAAAAAATAAAAGTTTGTTATGCCATATTTGTTTACCTCCGAATCTGTTAGTGAAGGACACCCTGATAAAGTTGCCGATCAAATAAGCGATGCCTTATTGGACCACTTTTTGGCTTTTGATCCAGAAAGTAAAGTTGCTTGTGAAACCTTGGTAACTACGGGCCAGGTTGTTTTGGCCGGTGAGGTTAAGAGTGATACTTATCTAGATGTTCAGACCATTGCTAGAGATGTAATTAATGCTATTGGTTATACTAAGGGCGAATATCAGTTTAGTGGAGATTCTTGTGGAGTTATTTCGTTAATTCATGAGCAATCGCAAGATATTAGTCAAGGTGTAGATCGTGGCGAGAAAGAGCAACAAGGAGCTGGTGATCAAGGTATGATGTTCGGTTATGCTACCAAGGAAACGGAAAACTACATGCCGTTGGCTTTGGATATTTCGCATAAAATTCTTCAGAATTTGGCGGAGTTGCGTAGGGAAGGTAGAATCATAGATTATTTACGTCCCGATGCCAAATCGCAAGTTACTATTGAGTATTCAGATGATAATGTGCCGCAACGTATAGATACTATTGTTATATCTACACAACACGATGCTTTTCATAATGATGATGAGGTAATGTTGGCAAAAATCAAAGAAGACCTTGTAGAGATTTTAATCCCAAGAGTGGTAGAGCAATTGCCAAAAGCTATTCAGGATTTATTTGATGATAAAATAAAATACCACATCAATCCAACTGGGAAATTTGTAATCGGTGGTCCTCATGGGGATACCGGACTTACCGGGAGAAAAATTATAGTAGATACTTACGGAGGTAAAGGAGCTCACGGTGGTGGGGCTTTTAGTGGAAAAGACCCAAGTAAAGTAGATAGAAGTGCGGCCTATGCAGCGCGCCACATTGCCAAGAATTTAGTAGCGGCCGGTGTTGCGGATGAGATGTTGGTACAGGTAAGTTACGCCATTGGTGTGGTTGAGCCTACCTCTATATATGTAGATACCTACGGAACGTCTAATGTAGACCTTACGGATGGGGAAATTGCCCAAAAGACCAAAGCCCTTTTTGACATGCGTCCGTTTGCTATTGAAGAGCGACTAAAGTTGCGAAATCCTATTTATTTGGAATCTGCGGCATATGGCCATATGGGTAAAGAACCAAGAATGATCAAGAAAGTTTTTGAATCGCCATATAACGGTCGTATCGAAAAAGAAGTGGAATTGTTCACTTGGGAGAAGTTGGATATGGTAGGTGAGGTGAAAAAAGCGTTTAATTTGTAAATTTTTCAAAAATGTTGGTGAATTTAAATTCACCAACTATATATTTGTAGTTCCAAAAGTTCAAACACGTATTGAATAGTTATCAAGAAAGGTGGAGGGAATAGACCCTTTGAAACCTTAGCAACCCTTTGCCACCTGTGCAGAGAAGGTGCTACATTCTATCTCTATAAAAATGAGACAGATAACAAATCAGATTACTCATACTAATCTTTTACTTTCTTATAACTTTTTTGATATTCTACCTAGCATCGGATTTTCGGTTCAAGGTATCGGGCTTTTAATTATTTTAAATAACAATTAAAAATCAAAGATTATGAGTGATCAAAAATTCTCAACCAACGCATTACATGCCGGACACGACCCCGCACAAACAGGTGGTACACGTGCCGTGCCTATTTATCAAACATCCTCGTATGTTTTTAATGATACGGACCATGCCGCCAATTTATTTTCATTGGCAGAACTTGGTTTTATCTATACACGATTGAACAACCCTACCAATCAAATTCTTCAAGAGCGTTTAGCAGCTGTTGAAGGCGGAGTAGGAGCGGTAGTTTTCGCTTCGGGAACTTCAGCTATTTCAACGGGTTTATTAACGCTATTGAAAGCGGGAGACCATATTGTAGCTTCCAGTAGTTTGTATGGCGGTACCTTTAACTTGTTAAATGTTACCTTGCCAAGGTTGGGAATCACCACTACTTTTGTTGATGCTTCCGATCCGGAAAATTTTGGTAAAGCGGTTCAGGATAACACCAGGGCTATTTTTGTAGAATCTTTGGGTAACCCTAAATTAGATGTGCTTGATTTGAAAGCTATTTCAAAACAGGCCAAAGCTGCTCAGGTTCCTTTTATTGTTGATAATACGGTGGCTTCACCTGCACTTTTAAATCCTATTGAGCACGGTGCTAACTTGGTAATTCACTCACTTACTAAATATATTGGCGGTCAGGGTACTTCTTTGGGAGGTGCTATTATTGATGCAGGAACTTTTGATTGGACCAACGGGAAATTCCCGGAATTTACAGAACCTTCTGCTGGATACCACGGTTTAGTGTATAGCGAAGCTTTAGGTGCCGCGGCCTTTACTTTTAAATTGATTTTAGAAGGATTGCGTGATTTTGGTGGAGCTTTGAGTCCGTTTAATGCTTTCCAGATTATACAAGGTTTGGAAACTTTGAATGTACGTATAAAACAACACAGTGTAAATGCACTTGAATTGGCTACTTGGTTAGAAGGAAGAGAAGAAGTGGCATGGGTAAACTATCCAGGTCTTAAGAGTAGTAAATACTACGATCTTGCTCAAGAATATTTGCCAAAAGGTCAAAGCGGATTGGTAACATTTGGAATTAAAGGTGGTTTTGAGGCTGCTAAAAAAGTTACGGATGCTACAAAAGTTTTCTCTTTGTTGGCCAATATTGGCGATACTAAATCATTGATCATTCACCCGGCCAGTACCACGCACCAACAGTTAAATGAGGAGCAATTGGCAGGCGCAGGTGTAGGTCAGGATTTAATTCGTTTGTCCGTTGGTTTGGAAGATATTGAAGACTTAAAGGCCGATTTGGAAAACGCATTCGCAGCACTTTAATCAATATAAATTTTCTGTTAGAAATTAATAAGGCCTGACCTGTTTAATTAGAGGTCAGGTCTAACATATATCGTATGCTTCATCATTTGAAATTAGCAAACTATACCACGATCAGTGGGGTAACTCAAGATATTGAGCTGTCTTATCAATTGTTCGGTCAAGAATTGCACACGGCACCCATAGTTCAGGTAAACCATGCCTTAACCGGTAACAGTAATGTTACGGGAGATGAGGGCTGGTGGTCCGCACTTATTGGAGAGGGCAAGTGTATCGATACCAAAAAATATACAATCCTATCGTTCAATATTCCCGGTAACGGATATGATAAATTTGTGATTGATAATTATAAGGATTTCGTGGCAGGAGACATCGCAAGGATTTTCCTGTTAGGCCTTCAAAAGCTTGAAATCAAGAAATTGTTCGCTCTTTTGGGCGGGTCTTTAGGAGGTGGTATTGCTTGGGAAATGGCAGCCATAAACCCAAAGATTATGGATCATCTTATTCCTGTGGCATCAGACTGGAAGTCTACCGATTGGTTGATAGGTAATTGCCAGATTCAGGAGCAATTTTTGGTGAATAGTAAGCAACCGGTTCACGATGCACGCATGCATGCCATGTTGTGTTACCGTACGCCGGAATCTTTCAAGGACCGTTTTAAAAGAAGTACCAATGAGGAACTTCAGGTTTTTAACGTAGAGAGTTGGTTAATGCACCATGGTGAAAAATTACAGGAACGTTTTCAGCTTTCGGCCTATAAATTAATGAACCAATTACTCAAGACAATTGACGTCATGAGAAATGGCGAACAGAATTTTATAGACCTGCAAAATAGTGATGCCAATATTCATATTATTGGGGTAGATTCTGATCTGTTCTTTACCGCAAAAGAGAACAAGGAAACTTTTAAACGTTTGGCACAGGCCAATGGAAATGTAACCTATGGCGAAGTGCATTCGCTTCACGGGCACGATGCCTTTTTAATAGAGTTTGATCAGATGGAGCGGTTATTGGAACCCGTTTTCAGTAGAAACGGAAAGTCCAAGAACGCAAAGGTTTTAAAGTTTGGAGGAAAATCTCTTTCCAACGGAGAAGGGTTGGAGCGTGTTTTGGATATTGTTTGCAACAAAGTAAATGAAGGCGAAAATATTGCCATAGTTCTTTCTGCCCGTGCAAAGGCAACCGATCAATTGGAAGCCATTTTAGAAAAGGCGGCAAAGGGAGAAAATTACTATAAAGATTTTGAGGCTTTTGAAAAATATCAAAAGCATACCTTCAAGAATGTGAACCTTTCGGCGGAGTTCAAGGATTTGGCAAAATTGCTGGAGGGCGTTTCACTTTTGGGTGATTATAGCTTGAAAATTAAAGACCAATTACTTGCTTTTGGAGAATTGATCTCTGCCAAATTGGTAACTAAATTGCTCATAGGAAAAGGGTTGAATGCTGTAATGTTGGACTCTAGGGAATTGATTAAAACCGATTCTAATTTTGGTGATGCTTCAGTAAACGAGGCGTTGTCTAAGGAAAATGTTATTCGCAGTTTTGCAAAACTAGATGCAGATGCCGTGCCCATTATTACAGGTTTTATCGCGTCCAATGAAAATGGGGAAACCACTACTTTGGGAAGGAACGGTAGTAACTATTCCGCGGCCTTGTTTGCCAATTTCTTGAATGCGGAGGAGCTTCAGAATTTTACGCACGTAGATGGTATTTATACCGCAAATCCTGATTTGGTTTCGGATGCTAAGCGTATTTCCCATCTTTCTTATGGTGAGGCAAACGAATTGGCCAACTTTGGGGCTACTATTTTACATGCTAAGACCATCATTCCTTTAATAGAAAAGAACATTCCGCTTCGTATTTTAAATACGTTCAATAATGATAATGAAGGTACGCTGATCAGTGCCAAAACTAAAGAGGGAGGTATAAAGTCGCTGTCCGTTATTGAAAATGTATCCATGATCAATGTGGAGGGAAGAGGACTTTTAGGAAAGGTAGGGGTAGATGCCCGTATTTTTAGTGCACTTCAGAAAAGCAATATTAGTGTAAGTATCATTTCTCAAGGGTCATCTGAACGGGGTATTGGCTTGGTAGTAAATGCTGACCGTGCTTTAGATGCTAAAAGAGCGCTGGACAGAGAGTTTGAGAGTGATTATGAGTCCAAGGATATTAATATGATTACGGTCTTGGACGAGGTTTCCGTGATCTCTATCGTGGGTCAGGATTTAAGTACCTTTCATAGACCTTATAATGCTTTGATAAAAAATCAGATTGCGCCTTTGCTATTCAATAATACCGTATCTGGTAAGAATGTGAGTCTGGTACTCAGAAAATCTGATTTGAACAAGGCATTGAACGTAATGCACGGACAGATTTTTGGCATTAGCAGAAAAGTAAATCTTGCAGTTTTCGGCCATGGAAATGTTGGTGGAACGCTAATTGACCAGATTCTAAAATCTACAAAGACCATTCAAAAACGAAAAGGAATTGATCTAAAGGTTTTTGCCGTAGCCAACTCAAGAAAGATACTTTTAAATAAAAAAGGAATTCCAAAAAATTGGAAGGCTGCCATAGAAGACAAGGGTGTTGCCTACAAGGTGGAGGATGTTATCACCTACGCCAAGGAAAATCATTTGGAAAACCTCATTGTGGTGGATAACACGGCAAATAGTGAGTTTGTGGCCCATTACTTTGAGTTTGTAGAAAACGGATTTGATATTGTTTCCTCCAATAAAATAGCGAATACACTTGGTTTTGATTATTACCAGTTGCTGCGTGAAGAATTGGATAAACATCAGAAGCAATATTTGTATGAAACCAATGTGGGCGCTGGTCTTCCTCTAATAGATACCATTCGTTTGTTGCACTTGTCCGGTGAAAACATTACGGGTATAAAAGGGGTGTTCTCAGGTTCGTTAAGCTATATTTTCAATACTTTTTCTGAGAGCGAAGAGCCGTTTTCTAACATATTAAAGGCGGCAATGAAAAGTGGTTTTACGGAGCCGGACCCGCGTGAAGACCTTTCAGGGAATGACGTTGGTAGAAAATTATTGATTCTAGCCAGGGAATTGGATCTGAGCAATGAGTTTTCGGATGTCAATATTGAAAATTTAATTCCGGAAGAATTAAGGGACGGAGACGTAAACCATTTTCTGGATAACCTAGATGTGGTAGATGCCAAATTCAACGAAATCAAAAAGAACCAAAAGCCGGGTCATGTTTTACGGTATGTGGGCGATTTACATGGAAACCTTCAGGAAGAAAAGGGAATTCTAGATGTAAAACTAGTATCCGTACCTAAGGAAAGTGCCTTGGGGCAGGTTAAAGGTTCTGATTCAATAATAGAAATATATACGGAATCCTATGGGGAGAACCCATTGGTGATTCAAGGAGCCGGTGCCGGAGCAGCGGTTACGGCAAGAGGGGTTTTTGGGGATATTCTCCGTATAGCCGAAAAAGGATAAATAAAGTAAAAAGGGAAAGTTAGCTTTCATCAATTTATATGAACATGGAAAAGAAATTTGAGACAAACGCCATCCGAACGCAGTTGGAACGTACTAAAAACTTAGAGCACTCCGTACCTATGTACATGACCTCTAGTTTTGTGTTTGAAGATGCAGAAGATATGCGTGCGTCGTTTGCGGAGGAGAAAGAGCGAAACATTTACTCGCGCTATTCCAATCCCAATTCATCTGAATTCATAGATAAGGTGTGCCAAATGGAAGGTGCCGAAAACGGTTTTGCTTTTGCATCGGGTATGGCCGCCGTATTTTCTACCTTGGTCGCACTTTTGGATAGTGGAGACCATGTGCTTTCTGCTCGTAGCATTTTTGGTTCGACTCATTCGCTGTTTACCAATTTCTTTCCAAAATGGAATATTGATCATACGTATTTTAAGATAGATGATTTAGATTCTGTTGAGGCTTTAATCACTCCAAAAACTAAAATTATTTATGCGGAAACACCTACGAATCCGGGTGTAGATGTTTTGGACTTGGAGGCATTGGGAAAGATTGCCAAAAAGCATAATTTGATTCTTGTAATCGATAATTGCTTTGCATCGCCTTATCTGCAACAACCCATTAAGTTTGGCGCCGATTTGGTCATCCACTCGGGAACCAAATTAATGGACGGGCAAGGGCGTGTCCTTGCCGGGATTACGGTAGGTTCAAATGAATTGATAGATAAGGTATATCGTTTCTCTAGAATAACCGGTCCTGCATTATCACCTTTTAATGCGTGGGTACTTTCCAAAAGTTTGGAAACTTTGGCCGTTCGTGTAGATCGTCATTGCGAGAATGCGTTAAAATTGGCGGAGTTCTTAGAAGGACATGAAAAAGTGAACTGGGTAAGGTATCCGTTTTTAAAATCGCATCCGAAGCATGAAATTGCTAAAAAACAAATGAAAGCCGGTGGCTGTGTGGTTGCCTTTGAGGTAAAAGGTGGCGTAGAAGCTGGGCAGAAGTTTTTCGATTCTATTCAGATGTTATCCCTTTCCGCTAATTTGGGTGATGCACGTAGTATTGTTACACATCCGGCGTCAACCACTCATAGTAAGCTATCGGTAGAAGAGCGTGCAGAAACGGGCGTTACGGACGGTATGGTGCGCGTTTCCGTAGGGCTGGAGCACATAGATGATATTATTGCCGATATTTCTCAGGCGTTAGGGTAGAGAAGAAATATTTTAAAACCTAATTTTATATTTTACTTAAACAAAAAAGAGCTTCCTGATTGGGGAGCTTTTTTGTTTTAAAGGAGGTTGTTTTTAATTCATACTTTTAATTAGGAAATAAGATAATATTATTACTGGCACAAATATTATAGTAATGACACAGTATAGTGTCCATTTAAAAAATTTAATTTGCTCTTGGTCAAATGATTTCAGATTAACACATTTTGGGTACTTCTTAAGAACTTTCTTTTTAAAAAAATAAATACCCAAAAATGAAATTACAAGAAAGAGGATGATTAAGCTCCCTTTATATTCGCGCAATGGTACTTGTATGTTTATTTTAGATAAAAGAAATAAGAATCCATTTAAAATATAAAAAAATAGTATCAACAGTACTCCAATTATTTTAGGAATTATAGTATCAACCAGTTCTTTATGGTCAAAATAGTCTTTTTTTTGTCTTGCTTCTAGAATATAAAAGCTTAAAAATAAATGGTTCAGCATATTTTGTTGTGTCAAGCAGCTAAAATTATTAAGAGAAAACTTACATATTAAAAGTAGGATAATAATCTTAATTGATAAAAAAATAAGTTCAATTCTAAAATGAGATTACAAAAAAAACCAAAGTGTTCCACTTTGGTTTTTTTGTGTATTAGTATTAGTTCTATTTGGTCTTGAACTTAAAGACGGGCGATTGTGAACTGGAACCATTTTCATCGGTAGTGACCACTCTCCAATAGTAAGCAGTAGCAGGGCTAAGAGCAACATCGTCTATTTTTGAATCTGTTGTATTGGCGTGCAAGGTAACCGGTGGATTGGTAGTGTCTAGATACACATCATAAGAAGCAATATCATTGTCAACGTCACTTCCCTTCCAGCTTAGGGTAAGAGGTTGGTCTACATTGGCGCCCATGGTAGGCGTAAGAACTTCAGCCGGAAAAGGGGCATAGTTTTCATTACCTTCTCCAGCATTGTAAAACTTCCAAGTTTCGCTAGTTGCCGTATCAGTTGTTTCGTTTGATTTTGAGATAATGTTCCAAGAGTAGGGGGTGTTTCTTGAAATAGTCAATGCAAGTGAATTGGTGGTTGCATCATTTTCGGTCGTTTCATTGGTCTCCAGATTTTTTAATGTCAAAGTGTAACTGTCCGTATGTGAGGAAGCGTTCCATTTAAAGGTTACTTTGCTTTGGGCGGTAGAGATGATATCACCTTGGTTGCACTCTTCGTCTTTCTCGGGAAAAACCAGAACTGTGGCTTCGGGCGGTAGGCTCTCTGTGGGGGTCATGTTGTTTTTGTTCTCGTCATCACTACTGCTACAACTACAAAAGACGCTAAGAACAAGAAAAAGGGTGAATCGGAGGTGTGTATTGGATATCATTGTTTAACGATTTTAGCTTGGGAATTGATATTTTTTGCGGTGATGTTAAGGAAATAAATCCCCGAACTTAGATTGGACGTATCCACAGTGGTAGTTTGGTTACCTGCAGATTCGGTCTTGGTCAGTACCACCTTCCCTGTAGCCGAAATCAATTCAAGGGTAACTAAAGAATCCAGCGCATGGGAAAAAGCAACCGTTAGCTCATCTTTTACTTGATTGGGAAATACGGTGACACCATCAAAAACACTAATAACCTCAGTGTATTCACCTTGACAAAACTTATCCGCCTGAACGGAAAGTTTGTTTTGACCCTTGGAAAGGTCTAGCGTAATTTTATCTTGAGTAGTATGAGTGACGACCCCGTTTAGTTCAATGTTATAATTGTCACTGCCTTTCAAGCTTAGGGTGAGCTGGTTTGTACTGTTGTCTATCTTTGAGGATACGGACAAATCTTCCGGTTCGTCTATGGCTATAGCAAAACATTGTTCATAATTGGCATCGGCGGTAGTGGTAATACATAGCGTGTAAGTTCCCGCGCTTAAGTTGTTGAACAAGGCATCAGAAGTAAAATTCTTTTCTGTTCCGGTCTCCTTTATTTTTCCTTTAAATTGATATGAGGTAGCTGTGGAACTTATAGAAATAGTTCCATCGTCACTATTGCTGCACGATTCACCAGTTCCCTTTATCTTAAAATTATCGGCAGCTAAACTAAAAATAGCGCATCCTTTGATATCTACCGTGGTGCCCAAGAGAGTTTCAGGGCATTCGTCATCGGCATTGTTTACACCGTCATTGTCTTTGTCATTAGGGTCAACTGCAATGCAGTCTTCACCAGGTAATCCGTAACAACCTAAGCCTGCGGCTCCATACAAAGGTTGCCAAGTAATGCCTGCTACCCATTGTTCACCTCCTTTTTCATACGCGCCAACATCAGGCTGATCGCCCGAAAATCCATCGGTTATTCCTGGGATATCCTTTCCTTGGTCAATGGCAGAAGCACCGTCGTTTAAAATGAAATTACCATTGGCGACGCTCATGAATGTACTGGCCGGAACAACCAGATTATTTTGTTTGTCCGATTGCGGCTCCCAATTAGAATCGCTTCCGAGGTTGTTCCACACCCGAACGTTAGAAAAGGCAGTTCCATCTTTGTGCCAAGCACCCATTACTTCTGAACCGTTCCAAAGCGTATTGTTGAAAATATCAATGTCCGTTCCATTCCAATTGATCTGTACGTTGGTCCATTCAGTATTCCAGACCACATTGTGATGCACCACAAACCCTGCGGCATCATTATCCAAATAAATCCCGGCAGCTTTGTATTTCTTTCTACTGGAAGCTGTGTCGTGAAACCAGTTGTGGTGTATTTCTGTGGTGTATTGTGGTCCAACAGTATAAAAAAGGGCACAATCATCTGCGATTAGGTTGCTACGGGAAATATCGTTAAAAGCAAATTCATTGTTGGAACCATTGTACTGTACCGCGTCTCTTCCTCCTCTAAAAACGGTATTGTTTTTTACCAAACTGTTTTGGATGCCCCTAATGACCAAAGGACCATCGTACGAACCAAGAAAATTGCAGTCGTGAATATAATTGTCTAAAATTTGTTGGTTGTTGCCCCTAACGACCAATCCGGCTCCGGCATTAAATGCAATCTCGCATTTTTCAACCCTATTGTTTGAGCCCTGTACATGAATATTGGCATTGTTGGTGCGTGAGCTGTTGGTGATTCCTTGAGTATGATTGCCAAAAAAAGAGGTTACCCCGTAGAGTAGGTTATTGGTAGTTTTACTATTGGCATTGGATGCCCACCAAGTAGAGCTGTCTTCCATATTTATACTCCCCCCAAAAACGGCCAAGTTCTTTATTTCTATGTATTTTTTGTCCTTAAGGTTAATGGTTTCTAAACGGCGTCTCATCTTTACCTTGCCATCAATAGGAGCTTGACCTTTGGGAAGCTGAACGTACAGGGTGCTTGTGCTTTTATCAAAATACCACTCGTTTTCATAGTCTAAGGCACCTTTTACGCCCTCTAGATAAAAATCGCCTAAATCTGCTGGGGCATGAAAAGTTCTGACCCAAGTTTCATTGGTAGTGGTGGTGTGGTCAAAATTTACCCGGCCGGAAGAACTACCTGTAATCATTCTTTTCCATGCCAACCATCCGCTACCGGGCTTATCGCCATAGAACCAAAGTGCACCTCCGGTCCAGTCAATTCCCGGAATGGAAGCTTCCGCTAAATAAGCTCCGTTAATTACATCGCCGCTGCTTCCGCCCGTATTCCGGATGCTCCCCAGGGCAAAAGGGTCGGAGTCTGTTTTGTTGGGCCATCGGGCCAAGTCCAGTGCGGTGGCATCGTTCATTACAAAGTTCTCTTGTCCTAAAGAAGTGAATGAGATGGTAGTCTTGTAAATGGAGCCACTATCTTGACTCCAGCCAGATAATGCATCCATGGCCGTAATGATTACTTTTTCTCCGGGGAAGGATTGAAAAACAATAGGTTGGCCGGGACTCCCGGAATTAGCCGGAGTCAAGGTCTCTTGGTAGGTGCCCTCCCTAATGTATACAATATCTCCCGCCATGGCCTCACTTGCCGCTTTAGAAATGGTCAAGTACGGGTTTTCCTGAGTGCCAGGATTTGAGTCGTCTCCATTTTTGGAAACATAGATGTCTCTTGAAAAAGTGGTTATACTTACAAGGAATACAATTAAAAAAAGGGAACTTTGTTTAGTTGACATTTGTTTGGATTTGAGCAGGTTAAACAATGGGTGTCTTACCAAATCTAATAGAATAGTGATCTGCTTCAAATAGCAAATGATTAAATGGGTATAACAAATGAGTTTTTTTGGAGATTGTAAACTATTTGTCAAGTTTTTGATCAGTTGCCGTTACTTGTGCTTTTATCTAAAAATCTGAAAATCATTGTTTATAGAGGCGTTGAAGTCTGGATTAAGTCTTAATTATTTAAAGCAAAAAAGCCTCCCAATTGGGAGGCTTTTTTGCTTTAACTCAACCGCGATTTTTATTTAGTCATGGCATCGGTAACCGTTTTACTGTCCACAATCTGTTCAAACCGGATTATTTTGCTATCCTTTAAAGTCCATAAGTGTGCTACTTTTGCTTCAAATCCTTTGCCTGTTTTTTTATAAACTCCGGTGTAATTACCAATAGCAATGACGGTATCCCCATCAGCTACATATTGTTTTGGGGTAAACTGGTAGTGAATCCATTCAGACCCTAATCTGGAAAATACATTCTTAGTAATCTCTTCTAGTCCTGTATAGGTACCTGCATATGGAAAGCCCTTGGCTTCTGTCCATTGAATATCTTCCGCAACATGCTTGGCTAAATTCTTTCCGTTTTCTTCGGAAGATTTGCCTTCGTAGGTGCTTTTTATGATTTCTAAATTTGTCATTTTATTTTTATTAAAAGAGCTACTTGACAATACCATAAGTATTGCCAAGTAGCCTATTCCTATTGATTTTACCATTTCATTTCGCCTGTATTCACTTTTGCTCCAATTTGAAGTGCGGTTTCAAAAGTAGCATTTGGGTATTCCTTTTTCATCGTGCTGATTAAGTCCTCTGAAGTGGTATTGGTTTTTAAAGCTTCTTCATAGAACGTAATGTAGTTTTTAGTGTGAGCCACAGAGGTTAAGTTAAGTTGCGTATCCTTATTTCCGTGGGCAGGTATAACTACTTTAGGGTTTAGACTTTCAATTTTGTTTAGTATGGAAATCCAATCTTTTCTCGCTTCTTCAGTTTGGGCGTCTGCCATCCATACATGAAAAGTATTGGAGAAAATATTGATGCCACCAATAACCGCTTCGCTAGAAGGGATGTAAACAAAAGTTCGTTTTGGGAATTCGTCTAAACCAATAATTTCTAATTTTTCACCTTCTAGTTCTAATGCATCTTCTTTAAGAACCTGAGGAAGGACAGCATTAGTGGTAATAGCGTTTCCTAATTTAGCACCCCAAACATCTAGTTTCTTTTGGGCGGTAGCTTTAATGTGCTCTACGGTTGCGGGAGTTGCAAATACGGTAACCTCTGGGAAATATTTTTTAAATACTTGTAATCCAAAATAGAAGTCAGGATCACCATGAGATACATAAATAGTTTTCAAGTTTTTGCCTGATTCTTTTATCTCTTGCGCTACAGTTTCGGCATCTGCCAAAGTAAACTGGGCATCAATTAAAATGGCATCCTGTTTTCCTGACACCAAAACCGATGCTACACCAAAGCTATTTTCTGATGCATTATAAACCTGTAGGTCAAAATCGTTGGTTTTAATTGTTCTTGTGTTCTGGGCTTGTACTTCCATATTAAATAAGATTATAGTTGTTAATACTAGTGTTGAAAAAATTGATTTCATTTTTACTTGTTTTAATTTGATGGTACAAAGGTGCGTGCCAATGCCATCCAAAACATTGAACTAGTTCAATAAATGAAACACTAGGATTATTTTGAAGCGGTCTTGCTTCTAATCTTGCTTAAAAATTCATGGGATATACCTAAGTAGGAAGCTAATTGCAGATTGGTGAGCTTTTGGGCAATTTCCGGGTATTTTTCAATAAAACCTAGATAACGGTTGTCCGCAGTCTGGCTAAGATTGGCAATCATTCTTCTTTGTAGCGATACTAATGTTTTCTGGGTCATAACCCGGAATAGTTTCTCTACCTGTGGTATTTGTTCATATAGATGTTCCTTATCAGCGTGATTTATGAGTAATACCTCACTATCTTCTAAAGCCTGTATGGTCAAGAACGAAGGGTTTTGGTTTGTAAAACTATCTATATCAGTTATCCACCAGTCCTTGGTAGCAAAATAAAGCACATGTTCTTTACCATCCTCATCTAAAGTAAATACCCTAAAACAGCCTTTAGTTACAAAACCTTCAAATTTGCAGACGTCACCTTGGTTTAATAGGTATTGTTTTTTGGCAATAATTTTAGGGTGAAAAGCATCACAAAAGGTTCGAAGCTCTTCGTTGTCCAATTTGACATTTTTTAGAATATTATCTTTTAGGAGTTTTATAGACATTTTTAGCGCTAACTGAATGTGGATTCCTATACTTTTTGAGGAAAGTCCTATCAAAGATAAACATAACGATAAAACTGCATTTTTAGAAATGAAACTTACAAAGAGAGAGTAGCGTCTTCTTAATATTGGGGGTTATAGTCTTTTTGTAGCCACGGTTTTGGGATTGACCTTTCTCTTCCAATAAATAATGTAGATAGTTCCAAGAACGGTAGGAAGTGTCCATGCAATGAGATTTCCTATGCTGAGACCAGCAATTATAAATGCGGTAATGGAAGCGATCAAAGCACCAATCATCTTACCGATGTGCGAGATTAACCATCCATTTTTGGTCTTCTGAGGGTTTTTGTAAAACTGAAAATCTTTAAAAGTTAGGAGAAGCCCAAACCCTCCAAAGAATACATATAATATACCCATAGTATTCGTATTCAAAAGGGTATACAAACCAATGCCCAGCATTAGTGCCGAAAAGAAAAGCATACTCCCTGAAATTACTTTGTCTACTACATCCGCTTCAGTTTTTATTTTGAAAGCCAACGCACGATTACCGATTAAAACAAGATATACGGTGAACAAACCTATTAGCAGTAAGAATAGATTTTCATGATTTGGCATCATGGCTATTGGCATGGAAATTACTGAGCTACCAATCATACCTATAGAAAACAACTTACCAAATTTTTTATGTAAGGAGCTCCCTTTTTTAACAATGATGCTGCCTATACCGGTAATCAATCCCACTCCGCCTAAGAAAGCGTGCAGGTAAATAAAGAAAGCGATAGTTTGTTCCATGGTGTTTGTGTTGGTTGCTAGAGTAAACCTCGGACAAAACCATGGTTTTTAAAAGAGGATGTTTCTGAACTGTAGTAATTAAGGGATGAATTGAAAAATGTTTGGAATATAATTTATTGACTTTTATTGCTCCAGTAGGGCGTTAAACTTCTCTATAGTCTCGTCTGGCAAACCCTTAAGGGTTTTAAAGTGCTTGGTATTTGTTTCCCAGAATGTTTTCGGTTCTTTGGCTAAATTGAAAATGGATGATTAGGCCTTGATAGTTAAGCTCATTTTGTCTTATCCATTCACATGTTCAGTTAAATAAGTATTAGTACTTTCTGATAAGGTAAAAAATTTACTAGCCTCTTCTCGGGTTTTTTTTCTCTTAATTTCTCCACTAGAATTCATTACGTCCATCACATCGGGTAATCGTTCAAAATCATATTTTGTGCCATTCTTTTTTAGCTTTAGTCTTTCCAGAATTTCGACATGAGCAAATGCATTTCTTATGGATGATAACTGTTGGATTTGAGTTATTATTTTATTGTCAAAACTTTCTATATTTCTTAAAATTTTCAACTTCGCACCGAGGCTTATGATTGAAGAATTAAGTATGATCTTATTAAAACCATCTTTGTTAACAGGTTTTATAAAATCACAAATAATAATATTTAAATTGGTTTCAATAGTGTTCATGTGGTCAATAATGCTACCTCGTATTTCTTCACGGTTGTAATCTGAAAAATGATTTTTTTTAGATCGGTCAAAATGTTGATTTCCCATTTGTTATAGATTTTTTTAATTCAATGTCTTGTTTTCTTTCTTTTAAATTATAATAATGATATATGTTAATAATATTAAATCGTGATTTTTAATAAGAAGCTCTATGTAAATTTTACTTGACTCAACATTAGTTATAATTGATGCTAATAATTAACTAAGCTAGGTGAAATCTTACAATTTTAAAATGCAAGCAGGAATTTGATTTCTGAACCTGTTTTACCAGATACATCAGCACAATGACTTTTGGAACTAGATAGTACAATTTTAGGTTTAGGAGGCTAAGAGTACATAGCTTTTTTTGGAACGGGAAGGAGTGGGGTTGGTTCAATAGGATATAAGGGTATGGAAGCATTAATACTACACCTTTTGGGACTACATTCCCGTTCCAAATTTTGCTATATTTACCCCATGCTCTCAAAAAAGACAAAATACGGTTTAAAGGCTTTAGCTTACTTGGCTTCACAGAAAGACCAACAGCCCGTACAGATTTCTGAAATTGCGAAGGCAGAAAATATCTCACAAAAGTTTTTGGAGAGTATTCTGTTGTCTCTCCGCAAGAGCGGATTTTTAGGTTCCAAGAAAGGTAAGGGTGGAGGCTATTACTTAATTAAAGACCCAAAAGAGGTTTTAATGACAGATGTCATGCGCATTCTAGAAGGCCCAATAGCTATGGTGCCCTGTGTAAGCCTTAACTTTTATGAAAAATGTGCGGACTGCCCAGATGAGGACACTTGCTCGGTAAACAAACTCATGCTTATGGTACGCGATGCCAATCTTGAGGTGTACCGCAACCATACCTTAGCCGATTTAATAGCCTGATTTTCCGATCTTCAGCTAAATACGGTGTAAAATCTTCAATATTTACAGGGATTTATTAAAAATCTACTAAATCTATAGGGTAAAAGTAAATTCTTCTGATTTTAGCCGTCTAACACAATAAAAATATACTACATTTGTTTACTCTATTAGATTGATAGGGTAATTAGATTAACACGAAAATGATTGTAGATCAATTGATTTTAGATAAAGCAGCTTCCAAGAAGAAGTATTCAGAAGATAAAAAATCCGAGAAGCCGATCCGTAGTATTGCAAAAGCGGTAAGCTGGAGGGTGATCGGTACTTTAGATACCTTGCTGGTTTCTTATTTGTTAACTAGTGAAGTGGCCATTGCTGCTTCTATAGCATCCATAGATTTTGTGACCAAGATGTTCTTATACTTCTTTCACGAGCGTTTATGGAATAAAATTAATTGGGGTAAATAAATAGGATATGAGTTTTTCAGAAAAAGAAATCCAAAAGCTTAACGAGCGTTTTAAAGAGGCAGACCCATCAGTTATTATTGATTGGGCTATAGAAAATGCAAAGAATGCCGTGGTGACTACCAATTTTAGACCTTATGAGGTTGCTATTTTGCATGCGGTTACCGATGTGAAAAATGATATTCCTGTTATTTGGTGCGATACAGGTTACAACACGCCAAATACCTATAAACATGCCGAGGAGTTAATAGAAAGATTGGGGCTGCAGATAGATTTATACGTACCCAAGCAAACTAGTGCGCACCGTGATAGTGTAATGGGTATACCTCAAATAGATGATCCAAAGCATGCTGTTTTTACGGAGCAGGTTAAATTAGAGCCTTTCAAAAGGGCAATGGAGGCACATAAGCCGGATGTTTGGTTTACAAACCTTAGAAAAGGACAGACTGCGTTAAGAGATTCATTGGATATTCTAAGTGTAAGCAAAGACGGTGTTCTTAAAGTGAGTCCGTTTTACCATTGGAGCGACGCGCAGTTGGATGCTTATTTGGAAAAAAGAGAATTGCCTAACGAGCATAAATATTTTGATCCAACAAAGGTTCTTGAGAACCGTGAGTGTGGGTTACATACTTAAAATACATTCCGCATTTAGCGGAAAAAATATAATAGAAGCATAGCAGTAGCGAAAAATATATATTCAAAAATTATGAGCCAAGATACATCACACATCAACGCCTTAGAAAACGAGGCCATCTACATCTTTAGAGAGGTAGCTGCTCAATTTGAGAGACCGGTACTTTTATTTTCCGGTGGAAAAGATTCCATCACTTTGGTGCGTTTGGCACAAAAAGCATTTTGGCCGGCAAAAATTCCTTTCCCTTTAATGCATATTGATACAGGTCATAACTTTCCTGAGACTATTGAGTTTAGAGATAGATTGGTAGAGGAGTTAGGTTTGGAGCTTATAGTACGTAATGTTCAGGATTCTATTGATCAAGGTAAGGTTAAAGAAGAGTCCGGTAGATACTCAAGTAGAAACTCTTTGCAGACCACTACATTGTTGGATGCCATTGAGGAATTCAAGTTTGATGCCTGTATAGGTGGAGCTCGTAGAGATGAGGAAAAGGCAAGGGCAAAGGAGCGTATTTTTTCGGTACGTGATGATTTTGGCCAGTGGGATGAGCGTAACCAACGCCCAGAGCTTTTTGATATGTTGAACGGTCAGATAGAATTAGGACAGAACGTACGTGTGTTCCCTATTTCAAACTGGACGGAGCTAGATGTTTGGTCGTATATAAAAGATGAGGAAATTGAAATTCCTTCTATCTATTTCGCGCACAAACGTAAGGTGTTCTTGCGTGACGGTTTGATCTGGTCACACTCGGATTATGTGTACCAAGAAGAAGATGAAGAAGTTTTAGAGCGTATGGTTCGTTTCCGTACCGTAGGGGATATGAGCTGTACCGCAGCCGTTTTTTCCGATGCTACCGATATTGAATCTGTTGTGGAAGAGATTCGCGATTCCAGTATTTCTGAAAGAGGAGCCCGTATAGATGATAAAAGGTCTGAAGCGGCAATGGAGAAGAGAAAACAACAGGGATACTTTTAGGATTCTCGTTTAGGGAATTAGTTTAAAAAATTTGATTAAAAATTACAGCCAAAGAAGATGGACGTATTAAAGATAGCAACAGCAGGTAGTGTAGATGACGGAAAAAGTACCTTGATCGGTAGAATTCTGTACGATACAAAATCATTGACCAGCGATAAGTTGGAAGCCATAGAAAAGACCAGTAAGAGCAAAGGGTACGATTACCTAGATTTCTCATTGGCTACGGATGGTCTAGTGGCCGAGCGTGAGCAAGGTATTACTATAGATGTGGCGCATATCTATTTTTCAACTGCAAAGAAAAGTTACATTATTGCCGATACTCCCGGTCACGTAGAATATACACGTAACATGGTTACCGGAGCTTCTACATCTCAAGCAGCGATTATTTTGATCGATGCTAGAAAAGGGGTTATTGAGCAGACCAACCGTCACTTTTTTATCAATAACCTATTGCGCATCAAAGATGTGGTGGTAGCTATTAATAAAATGGACTTGGTAGATTATTCTGAGGAAACTTATAATGCTATTAAAGCCGATTTTGAGGAATTGATGGCGAAGAGAGATTACCAAGATCAAAAGATTACTTTCATTCCCGTTAGTGCCCTTAAAGGTGATAACGTCGTGAACAAAACAGATAAGACGCCTTGGTATACGGGTCCTACTTTATTGGAGCATTTTGAGGCTTTAGATCGTAAGGATATTTTTAACGTGGGTACGCCTCGTTTCCCGGTTCAGTATGTAATTCGTCCTAAGACAGATGAGCACCATGATTTTAGAGGTTTTGCCGGTAAAGTTTACGGTGGTGAATTAAGTGTGGGTGATGAGGTTGTAGCACTTCCATCACAGACCAGATCTAAGATTAAGGATATTTACTTCTACGATAAGAAATTCCAGACGGCTTCAAGAAGGTCATCGGTAACGATAACTTTAGAAGATGAAATCAATATCAGTAGAGGAGATATGTTGGTACGGGCAGAAGACCTACCTACAATAGATAAGCAGTTTACCGCTACTATTTCTTGGATGGATTCCAATAAATTGACTACAGGTAAGAAATATGTGGTACAACACGGTGTAAATAAAGTGTTGGCCAAGGTGGATAATATCCATCATAAAATCAACCCTGATTATTCAGGTATTGATACCAATGTAGATGGTTTGGGTATGAATGATATCGCTCAGGTAACTTTCAAGTTAAATAAACCAATTTTTTACGACAAATTTAAAGATCACCGTACCAATGGTTCGTTTATCTTAATAGATACGCAGACCAATAGTACGGTAGGGGCAGGCTTCATAAGCTAAGAAGTCCGTTTCTAACCCAAAGGGCAAGGATACTGGTTTAATTATCCCTATAAACCCTATAGGAAAAATATACAATTATTAATCTACCTATAAACGGTAAGAAGCTAGAAGAAATATAGTATGCAAAGTTTCAGAACAGAGATAGAAAACCCGGTTGTTGAGAAGGATATTTTGGCATTGGAGGCTAAAATACGCCAGTTCAAAGAAGGTAATTTAGATGAGGAAAAGTTCCGCAGTTTGCGTTTGGCCAGAGGTGTTTACGGTCAACGTCAACCAGGTGTGCAGATGATTCGTATCAAGTTGCCATACGGTAAGGTTACTTCTAAGCAGTTAAAGCGTATAAGCGATGTTTCTGATGAATATTCTAGAGGTAGATTACATATTACTACGCGTCAGGATATTCAAATACATTATGTAGATCTGGACCGTACGCCGGAACTTTGGGCAGAGTTGGAGAAGGATGATGTTACCATTCGTGAAGCTTGTGGTAATACGGTCCGTAACGTAACGGCTAGTGAAACTGCCGGTATAGATGTAGATGAGCCGTTTGATGTTTCGCCATATGCTCATGCACTTTTTGAGTATTTCTTGCGTAATCCGATTAGTCAGGAAATGGGCCGTAAGTTTAAGGTTTCCTTTTCTGCTAGTGATGCGGATACTGGTCTTTCGTACATGCACGATCTTGGTTTTATTGCTAAAATTCAGGATGGGGTAAGAGGTTTTAAAGTAATGTTAGCCGGTGGTCTGGGGTCACAACCACGTCATGCCGAGCTACTTTTTGAATTCCTTGCGGCAGATCAGATCATTCCTTTAATGGAAGGTGTGGTTCGTGTTTTTGACCGTTACGGTGAGAGAAAGAGTAGGGCCAAGGCAAGAATGAAGTTCTTGTTGAAGGACATAGGACTTGATGGTTTTAAGAAGCTATTGGCCGAAGAGCAAAAAGCAATTCCGGTACAAAGCTATCCTATTGATGCGGAAGCCTATCCAAAAGTTGAGGTTGCTAAAGTTGATGCGCCACAAGTAGAAATTGAAGATACGGAAGCTTTTGAAATCTGGAAATCTACAAACCTTATCCCTCAGAAACAGGAAGGGTTTTCGGCTATAGGTATTAAAGTACTTTTAGGTGATTTTTATACAGATAAAGCAAGATTATTGGCAGATTTAGTGGAACAATATGCTGCCGGTGAATTAAGATTAAGCTTGCGTCAGAATATATTGATTCCTTACGTTGCCAATGATTTGGTACCGTTTTTCTACAATGAATTAAAGAAATTAGGTTTCGTAGAAGCGGGTTATAATAAGGCAATAGATATTACGGCCTGTCCAGGAACGGATACTTGTAACTTGGGAATTGCCAGTAGTACTGGTATTGCAGAGGAACTGGAAAGAATCATGAGAGTGGAATATCCACAGTATACAAGCAACCCAGATGTTGTTATTAAAATCAGTGGGTGTATGAACGCCTGTGGACAGCACAACATGGCCAATATTGGTTTTCAGGGTATGAGTGTAAGAACCAAGGATAAGTTGGTAGCACCTGCACTTCAAGTCTTGTTAGGTGGTGGTAACGATGGAAACGGTAACGGAAGATTTGCTGATAAGGTGGTGAAAATTCCTTCTAAAAGAGGTCCTGAAGCTTTACGATTGATTTTGGATGACTACGACCAAAACGGAAACGGAAAGTCGTATGCGGATTACTATGAAGAAAAAGGTCAGATGTATTTCTATGATTTTCTAACGCCATTATCGGACGTTGAAAATCTTACTGCGGAAGACTTTATTGATTGGGGTAATACGGAGCGTTATGAAAAAGCGATTGGTATCGGGGAATGTGCCGGTGTGGTAATCGATCTTATTGCGACTTTACTTTTTGAAAGTGAAGAAAAAATTCAGAATGCTCAAGAAGCTTTTGATGAGAAGAAATGGGCGGCTAGTATCTATCACTCGTATTCTTCAATGGTTAACTCTGCAAAAGCACTGTTAACTTCAGAAAAGGCTAAAGTAAATACACATGCAAGCATCATTAAGGATTTTGATACCAAATTTGTGGCCTCTGGTAGAATAGATTTAGGACAAGGTTTTGAAGAACTTGCTTTGCAATTGAATAAAAATGAACCAACTGAAGCTTTCGCAAAAAGCTATTTGGAAGATGCTAAGGCATTTTTAAAAGCAGTTGAGAAATTTAGACAACAAGAATTGGCAGAAGCCTAAACATGAAATATTCCAACGAAAATAATAACACTTCATCCAATGTAGGCGGTCGCTTTACGGTAATTGGCGCAGGCCCTGGTGATGTTGAGCTTATTACGCTCAAAGCCATCAAGGCATTGGCAAGTGCCAATGTGGTGTTGTACGATGCGTTGGTGTCCGTTGAGTTATTGGAGTATGCACCCAAAGCCGAACACATTTTCGTAGGCAAAAGAAAAGGGTGTTATGCATACCAACAAGAGCAAATAAACGAGCTTATTGTTAGTAGGGCTAAAACCAATGCTCATGTAGTGCGTCTAAAAGGTGGAGATCCATTTGTATTTGGCCGTGGCGCCGAAGAAATGGAATATGCCGCAAGCCATGGGTTAGACGTTGCTATGGTGCCGGGTATATCCTCATGTTTATCGGTTCCTGCATCACAGAACATTCCGGTTACTAAAAGAGGTGCCGCAGAAAGTTTTTGGGTAATTACAGGAACGACCAAAGAACACAAACTTTCGGGTGATGTTGCTTTGGCCGCTAAAAGTAACGCTACGGTGGTTATTCTTATGGGGATGAGCAAACTGCCTCAAATAGCGGAATTGTTCAAAGCCGAGGGCAAAGCGGAAACCCCAATTGCTATTGTGCAGAACGGAACCCGAAAAGATGAAAAAATTGCAATTGGTACCATCGCATCCATTGAAGCTAAAGTGGAGCGGCAACAGTTGACCAATCCGGCAATAATTATAATAGGTGAAGTAGTAAAACATAGGGCAACCATTTTATCAATTGCCCAGAATCAAGAATTACAGTTAAGTTAATAGTTATGATAAAAACAGATATTCTCATCATTGGCGCAGGCCCAACAGGTCTTTTTACAGTATTTGAAGCAGGCTTGTTAAAGCTAAAATGTCACTTAATAGACGCTTTACCTCAGACAGGTGGCCAATGTTCGGAAATTTATCCAAAGAAACCAATTTATGATATTCCGGCCTTCCCAGAAATTCTTGCAGGAGATTTGGTAACCAATCTTATGGAGCAAATCAAACCTTTTGAAGCGGGTTATACCTTAGGTGAGAGAGCGGAAACATTGGATAAGCAAGAAGACGGTTCTTTTATCGTAACCACTAATAAAGGTACAAAGCACCATGCCCCGGTAGTTGTTATTGCAGGTGGTTTAGGTTCTTTTGAGCCTAGAAAGCCGCCTATTGAGAACATAGCCGATTTTGAGGACAAAGGCGTAGCCTATATCATTAAAGACCCTGAAGTATATAGGGGTAAAAAAGTTGTTATTGCCGGAGGTGGTGATTCTGCTTTGGATTGGGCTATTTTCTTGGCCGATGTAGCTTCTGAAGTTTCTTTGGTACACCGTAGAAATGAATTTAGAGGAGCTTTGGATTCTGTTGAGAAAGCGGCAGAATTGGCAAAAGCAGGAAAAATAAAATTATTCACGGAAGCCGAAGTGAAAAAATTGTACGGAGATGACCATTTGGAAGCGGTTGTTATTAAGCATAACGATGCCGAAAAGGGAGAAACCTATGTTGAGGTAGATAACTTTATTCCATTGTTCGGTCTTTCTCCAAAATTAGGTCCAATAGGTGATTGGGGCTTGGAAATTGAGCGTAATGCCATTAAGGTGAACAACGCCAAAGATTACCAAACCAATATACCTGGTGTTTTTGCCATTGGAGATGTAAATACCTACGAAGGAAAACTAAAACTGATTCTATCCGGTTTCCATGAGGCCGCCGTAATGTGTCAATATGCTTACCAATTGATCAACCCTGGTAAGAGATATGTTATGAAGTATACCACTGTAGGTGGGGTAGAAGGTTTTGACGGTAGTAAGAAAGAGGCCAAAAAAGAGGTCGTTCAAAGTATTTCTTAATTAGCTAGTAGTGTGCATATAATTCATAAAAACCTTCTGTTATCTCAATTTACGGAAGGTTTTTATCTAATGTAAAGTGCCAAAAACAGGCATGTTTCTTTGGTTTTGAAGGAGATGTGGTGTTACTTTGCAAATCGTTCATTAAAAATATAGGACTGTTATCAAGAAAGGTGGAGGGAATAGACCCTGTGAAACCTTGGCAACCCTTTTCTTATAAAGAAGGTGCTACATTCTATCCTGGTATGTTTTGGGACAGATAACAAAGAGAGGCAATTACAATTGTCCTTATTCTTTTGCTTGATAATTGTTGGTAGGAAGATTTTAGAGTAACATTTTCAATATAATATAAATTGAATTTGGTTGCGTTTGAACACTCAATTAGAGGAGGAAAAGAAATGAAAAACATTCAAGAGATATTAAAAGAACGCATTTTAGTGTTGGACGGTGCCATGGGTACTATGCTTCAACGCTATAAATTTACCGAAGAGGATTTTAGAGGTGAGCGTTTTAAGGATTGGAAAACCCCTGTTCAAGGCAATAATGATTTATTGTCACTAACACAGCCCGAAGCTATAGCGGAGGTGCATAGAAAATACTTTGCTGCCGGTGCGGACATTGTAGAAACCAACACGTTTTCCAGTACAACAATTGCCATGGCTGATTATGACATGGAAGAATTGGTGTACGATCTTAATTTTGAATCTGCACGTATTGCCAAACAAGTGGCGGATGAGTTTACCGCCAAAGAACCCAATAAGCCTAGGTTTGTAGTTGGCAGTTTGGGGCCAACGAACAAAACTGCCAGTATGTCCCCCGATGTTAACGACCCGGGTTACAGAGCGGTTTCGTTTGATGAACTACGTATAGCCTACAAACAGCAAGTAGAGGCGTTGTTGGATGGGGGTGTAGATATGCTAATGGTAGAGACCATTTTTGATACGTTGAACGCAAAAGCGGCCTTGTTCGCTATAGAAGAAGTAAAGGAAGAGCGAAATATAGAAGTGCCCATAATGGTAAGTGGTACAATTACGGATGCTTCGGGCAGAACGCTTTCGGGCCAGACCGCAGAGGCTTTTTTAATTTCCGTTTCACACATTCCTATCTTGTCGGTTGGTTTTAATTGTGCTTTAGGAGCCGATCAATTGGTGCCGCACTTAGAAGTATTGTCCAATAAAACGGAGCATGCCGTTTCGGCGCATCCCAATGCAGGTTTGCCCAATGCCTTTGGAGAATATGATGAAACACCGGAACAGATGGCAGCACAAATCAAGGAATATGTAGAGAAAGGGCTGGTAAACATCGTTGGTGGATGCTGTGGTACTACCCCGGAACATATTGCGGCTATTGCAGAGTTGGTAAGGAAGTATGACCCACGTGCGGTAGCGGCAGTGTAAATGGGCTACGACAAAGAAAAAATTAAAGAAGTTCATCAAGTACTATGAGTAACGACTCAAATATGCCAACAACCAATAACCAAAAGCCCGCCAGATTCCTTAAACTATCAGGTTTGGAGCCACTGGTCATCACCCCCGAGAGTAATTTCGTAAATGTGGGCGAGCGTACCAATGTGGCGGGGTCCAAACGATTTTTGCGCTTAATTAAAGAGCGAAAGTTTGAAGAGGCTTTGGATGTGGCCCGGAATCAAGTAGAAGGTGGGGCCCAAATCATCGATATTAATATGGATGATGGTCTGATCGATGGTAAGGAAGCTATGGTAAAGTACTTGAACCTTGTTATTGCTGAACCGGATATTGCTAGAGTACCCATTATGATCGATAGTTCTAAATGGGAAATTATTGAGGCAGGTCTTCAGGTAGTGCAGGGTAAATGTGTGGTGAATTCTATCAGCTTAAAAGAAGGCGAAGAAGAATTTATTAATCATGCCAAATTGGTAAAACGGTACGGGGCTGCCGTAATTGTTATGGCTTTTGATGAAGTAGGCCAGGCGGATAATTATGAGAGGCGTATTGAGATTTCCAAACGGTCCTATGATATTCTGGTAGACCAAGTAGGTTTTCCTCCAGAGGATATCATTTTTGACTTAAATATATTTCCTGTAGCCACAGGTATGGATGAGCATAAACTTAATGCCATAGATTTTATTAGGGCTACTAAATGGGTTCGTGAAAACTTGCCGTACGCCAATGTTAGTGGTGGGGTAAGTAATGTTTCTTTTTCGTTTCGGGGCAATAATCCCGTGCGTGAGGCCATGCACTCGGTATTCTTGTACCACGCCATAAAAGCGGGTATGAATATGGGAATCGTAAACCCTACAATGTTGGAAATTTACGATGATATTCCCAAGGACTTACTGGAGCACGTAGAGGATGTTATACTTAACCGTAGGGACGATGCCACAGAGCGTCTTCTGGATTTTGCCGAATCTGTAGTAGGTAAGGCCAAAGAGAGCACGGTAGACCTGTCTTGGCGTGAAGAACCTTTGCAGAATAGAATTACAAGAGCCTTGGTAAAAGGTGTTGATCAGTATATAGTTGAGGATGTAGAAGAGGCACGTCTTGCCGCCGATAAGCCTATAGAGGTAATTGAGGGGAATCTTATGATCGGAATGAACGTGGTGGGCGACCTTTTTGGAAGCGGTAAAATGTTCTTGCCACAGGTGGTGAAATCTGCCCGTGTAATGAAGAAGGCCGTAGCCTATTTGTTACCCTATATTGAAGAGGAAAAATTAAAGAACCCTCAAGTTGGTGACGATAAGGGTAACGGTAAAATTTTGATGGCTACCGTAAAAGGAGATGTTCATGATATTGGTAAAAATATCGTAAGCGTTGTACTGGCCTGTAACAATTATGAAATTGTAGATTTAGGGGTTATGGTTCCGCCAGAAAAAATTATAGCGGAGGCCATTGCGCACAACGTAGATGTTATTGGTCTAAGCGGACTTATTACACCGTCTCTGGACGAGATGGTTCATTTGGCAAAGGAGATGGAGCGCAAGAATTTTAAAGTGCCCTTGCTCATAGGAGGAGCAACAACCAGTAAAGCCCATACTGCCGTAAAAATAGACCCACAATATAGTGAGGCCGTAGTGCATGTAAACGATGCTTCGCGAGCGGTTACCGTAGTAGGCGACCTGTTGCAAAAGGAAACATCGGCTAGTTATAAGAAGTCCATTAAAGAGGATTATGACGTCTTTAGGGAAAAATTCTTGAGCCGTACCAAGAAGAAAGAGTATAAAACAATAGGGGCCGCCCGGGAAAACCGATTTAAGATTGATTGGGATGCTACTACTATTGTTAAACCAAATCAATTGGGTATTCAGGTGATTGAAGATGTAGACTTGGAGAAATTGGTGCCTTTTATAGATTGGACTCCATTCTTTAGAAGCTGGGAGCTACACGGCAAATATCCGGATATTTTAACGGATGAGGTGGTAGGTGTACAGGCTACGGAACTTTTTGCGGATGCCCAGAAAATGTTGAAGGATATCCTGAAGAATAAAAAGTTGACAGGGAAAGGTGTTTTTGGACTTTTTCCGGCCAATACGCTAGGGAACCATGATGATATTGAGGTTGATGTAGAGGATGGTGCAAACACCGAAAAATATATTTTTAGGACCCTGAGACAACAGCTAAGACGTCGTGAAGGTGTCCCGGATTATGCTTTGGCAGATTTTATTGCGCCAAAGGAAACGGGTAAGCAGGATTATGTAGGGTGCTTTTGTGTTACCACAGGTTTTGGAACCGATGAACTGGCGGATAAGTACCGCGAGAACTTAGATGATTATAATTCCATTTTGGTAAAGGCCCTGAGCGACCGTCTTGCGGAAGCTTTTGCAGAGTACCTGCATTTGGAGATACGAACAAATCATTGGGGCTATGCGGCTAACGAACACTTGGGGAATGACGAGTTGATAGACGAGAAATACAAAGGAATAAGGCCGGCACCGGGTTACCCTGCCTGTCCCGATCATTTGGAAAAACTTACCCTTTGGGATATGTTAAAGGTGGAAGAACGTATTGGTGTTAAGCTTACGGATAGTTTGGCCATGTGGCCGGCATCATCGGTTTCCGGGTATTATTTTGCTAACGAGGAAGCCCGGTATTTTGGATTGGGTAAAATAAAAGAGGACCAAGTGGAAGACTTTGCGGAGCGAAAGGGAATTCCGTTGGAGAAAGCAACAAAGTGGCTGGCACCTAATATTTCGGATGACTGATATGAAAAAATATGTTGAGGTAAGTTTGGGCAGTTTTATGATCAGCCATGGGTACGACCAAAATAACAAGGAGATTGAGGAAAGGGTTGTGGTAGATGGCTTTTCTAAAAAGCTTGTTGCCGTAGACCGCATCAAATCCGTTAGTGAAAAGTATATCCTTACGGATTACTTGGATGGCAGATGGATTTATTGGGAATATCTGGAAAGCTATACGGAGGTGAAGCAAATGCTTACGGAGTTGTTTTTTAAAAGTAAAACCAATGCGTTAGGGATAGCAGCGGTATCTTTTTAAGGCCGATAGGTCTTAAAAAATTTAGCGAATAGCCCGCCCGAACGCCAAAATATAGAATAAACATTAAAATTCCCTTTTTAGGGGCAGCATACATGAAAATAACGGACCACATTACAAATGCGAAGGGTAAAACTCTATTTTCCTTTGAAATTATACCACCGGTAAAAGGGCATCAGATTCAAGAACTTTATGATAATATAGACCCTTTAATGGAGTTTAAACCTCCGTTTATTGATGTGACCACTTCTCGTGAGGAGTACGTTTATATTGATCGTGACGGGCTGTTGGATAAAAAGTTGACGCGTATGCGCCCAGGTACGGTGGGTATTTGTGCATCCATTAAACATAAGTATGATGTAGATACGGTGCCGCATGTGCTTTGTGGAGGTTTTACCCGTGAAGAGACGGAGTACCTATTGGTAGATTGCCATTATTTGGGCATTGATAATATAATGGCGCTGCGTGGCGATGCCATGAAGGATGAGAAGTATTTTCAGCCAACCAAGGGAGGGCATACGTATGCCGTAGATTTGGTAAAGCAAGTGCACGAATTAAATTGTGGGAACTATTTGCATGATACGGTGGATACGGATAACTGTGCCGATTTCTGCATTGGTGTTGCGGGGTATCCTGAAAAACACTTGGAAGCTCCTTCTTTAAAATCCGATTTAAAAAGACTGAAGGAAAAAGTTGATGCCGGAGCGGATTATGTAGTGACCCAGATGTTTTTTGACAATCAGAAATATTTTGAGTTTGTTGATGAGGCTAAGAAAATGGGTATAAACATTCCTATTATTCCGGGTATTAAGCCTATTGCCGTAAAGAGACATTTGCAATTGTTACCGCAGGTATTTAGGATAGATTTACCACAGGATTTGATTGATGCGGTAGATGATTGTAAGTCCAACAAAGAGGTGCGTAAGGTAGGTGTGGAATGGGCCATTCAGCAATCTAAGGAGTTAAAGGCGGCGGGGGTTCCCGTATTGCATTATTACTCAATGGGTAAGTCCGATAATATTAAGGCCATTGCCGAGCAGCTTTTTTAGAGAACTGATTTTTGTAAGAAAATAAGTCCAACCTTGGGTTTAAAATAACGAATAGTATTAGTTTTGCGCTCCATGAACCCAAGGGTGTTTTTATTTTTTCTAATGTGTGTAGGGACTTGTTTTTCGCAGGAGACCCGCAGCGTACACAGCTACACATTTGATGCGAACCAATTTTATGGTTCCATTATTTTGCACAATCCGGATATTTCGCATTTGATTACGAACCATCCTGCAGGAGTTATTTTGGCCTATAACCGAAAAACTTACGGCCTGGAAGATTGGCAGCAGGGCTACAATTATCCGGATTTGGGAGGTTCCTTTATCTACCAAAATACGAACAGTTCTACACTAGGAGAGGCCTATGGCCTATATGCCCATTTTAATTTTTACTTCTTAAAACGTAACCTTCAATTTCGTGTGGCTCAAGGTTTGGCCTATATGACCAACCCTTATGACCGGGAAACCAATTTTAGGAACAATGCCTATGGAACCAGAATACTGAGTTCTAACTATCTTATGCTTAATTATCACAAGGAAAACTTGTACAAAGGTTTAGGTTTTAAGGCGGGGTTTTCTATCATGCATTATTCCAATGCCAACGTTAAGGCTCCTAATACCTCTACTAATACCTTTGCCTTTAATGTGGGGTTGACGTATACGCTAGAAGGTGAGGAAACCCAATATATTCGGCGTGAAAAGAAAAAAGTTACGGAGCCTATCCGGTGTAATTTAATATTTAGAACGGGAGTGAACGAGAGTGATAATATTGGTCACGGCCAATTTCCGTTTTATATTTTTTCCGGTTATGCAGATAAGCGTTTAGGTCGTAAAAGTGCTCTACAATTAGGGACAGATGTGTTTTTTAGCAACTTTTTAAAAGAACTGATACGGTACCAATCCATAGCATTTCCTGAAAATAATATTGCTGCAGATACTGATTTTAAACGGGTAGGTGTTTTTGTGGGGCATGAACTCTTTATCAATAAACTATCTATAGGAACCCAGTTAGGGTACTACGTGTATTATCCTTTTGATTTTGAAGGAAAGGTCTATAATAGGTTTAGTTTAAAGCGCTATTTTGGCGAGAAGGTTTTTGGGGTTGTAAGCCTTAAATCTCACGGTGCGGCGGCGGAGGCAGTAGAGTTTGGTATTGGCGTTCGTTTATAAAGAAACACGGAGTATGGTAAAAGAATTAAAAAATAAGGGAACCAAAATCACATGTTTAGACAATAGTGGGGTTTTGCCGATGTCTTATTTTTTTGGAATTCTTTTTTGTCTGGTAGTATTGGTGTCGTGCAATGGAGAAAATGCATCGGATTGTTTTCAGAGTACAGGTGATATCGTTCGCGAAGAAGTAACGGTGTCCGATTTTACTAAAATCACGGTATATGAAAATGTAACCTTGGTTTTAAAGCAGGGTAATACCCATAAAGTAGAAATTGAAACCGGTAGTGTGCTAAGAAATGAGGTTACCGCAGAAGTCGTAGAAGGGCGTTTACTTTTGCGAGATACCAATGATTGTAATTATTTTAGGGATTACGGGGTTACCAAAATTTATGTAACCGCACCCAATATTACCGAAATACGAAGCAGTACGGGCTGGACCGTCTCTAGTGATGGTGTACTGGCCTTCCCACGATTAACGCTTTTGTCCGAAAGCTTTGCGGATCCGGAAGCTCAAACCACAGATGGAGATTTTGACCTGGAATTGGATGTGCAGACCTTAAGTGTGGTGGTGAACGGTATTGCTTACTTTAAATTGAAAGGTGCTACTAATAATTTGAATTTAACCATTGCCGCCGGAGATTCCCGTATTGAAGCTTCGGGCTTAGTTGCGCAAAACGTAACTATAAATCACAGGGGCTCCAATGATATGTTCGTAAACCCACAATTGTCCATCAAAGGAGTAATCCGTGGGGTGGGCAATGTCTTTAGTGCTAATCAACCCGCAGAGGTTGATGTGGAAGAGTTGTATAAAGGCCGATTGGTTTTTCAGTAATTCTGCATTTGAGTTAAAAGTTCTGTTGGTGAAATTGGTACGGGCACAGATGCAATCTGTAACTTTGCACTGACCAACATCTGATATGAATCCCATTCTAAAATATATTAAAAATGTATTCGCCAAAAAGCGTATTCTAGGAGATGCACCATCTTTGAATAATCTGGTTACGGCCGATATGCTACTCCAAAATTTGGTCAAGAACAATAAAGTTCCTGGGCTGGCAATTACCGTCTTAAAAGATGGGGAGCGTTTTTTTCAAAAAGGATATGGTTTTGCCGATATGGAAAAGGAAATTCCGGTAAACCCGCAGTCTTCGGTATTTCGGATAGCAAGTGTCTCCAAGCCTATTGCTGCAACTGCTTTGGCTCATTTGGTTGCAGAAGGAACTATTGATTTAGACGCTTCTTTTTACACTTATGTGCCCTATTATCCAAAGAAAAAATATGACTTTACCATTAGGCAATTGGCTGGTCATACGGCCGGTATTAGAGGATATCGCGGTATTGAATATGGATTGAATCAACCTTATTCCATTAAGGAAAGTATTGAGATCTTTAAAGATGATGAACTCCTTTTTGAACCGGGAACGGATTACCTCTATAACAGTTTTGATTGGGTGTTGATTTCTTTGGCAATGCAGGAAGCCAGTGGGATACCTTTTGAGGAATATGTAGCACAGAAAGTGTTGCAGCCCTTAGAGATGAACCATACGTTTTGGCCTGATTTAGATTTGACTCAGCTAAATAAAGACCAATCCAACGCTGAATTGGGTACAGCCCAACCAGGTAAAAATGAATCTGCTCCGGAGCTTATAGAGGAGTCAGGTCAAATACAGTTTGGGTTTGAAGAACCCGAGGAATCAATTCCTGTGGCTCAGTCAGATTTGGAAGAGGACAAAGAAATATCCTCACGAACTCAGTCAAGATCAAACAATGTGGTAAAATTCTATTCCAAAAACAGATTGGGATTTAGGGAGGCCATTCCGGTAGACAACTTTTATAAACTGGCCGGCGGTGGTTTTCTGTCTACTGCTGAGGATATTGCCAGATTTGGTCAAGCCTATCTGGATGAAGAAGTATTGACTCCTAATCTTGAAGCCGAATTTCTTACAGCGCAAACGGTCAACAATGGTTCAACCTATTACGGTCTGGGTTGGCAAGTAAGCGAAGATGCTAAAGGAAGACCTTTCTATGGGCATGTTGGCAATGGCGTAGGCGGTTATTCCAACTTCTTTGTGTATCCGGAAGAGCAAATGGTGTTTTCCATCTTAACCAATTGCACGGACCCTAAAATCCAACCTGAGTTGGATGCAATTATAGATAAGTTGATTACTTCCAATAATGTAGTTTCATAGTATTTTTTTCGATTTTAATTCAAACGCATAAAAAATTAATACATCCCGTTTTCTGAGCGTTAGATTGTTGTTATCTAGACTTTAATGACCTAGCTTTATAAAAAAAAGCTATGAAAAATTTAAAATTAATGGTTTTAACCTTTGGGTTAGGTCTTTTAACTCTGACGATGACCGCTCAGGAAATTACTTCTTTTTCGGGCATGTGGGGCCCAGAATTTTATCAAGATAAAAACAAGCTGACTTGGAAAGAGATTGATAAGATTATGTCGGAAAGTCAAGTTGCTCAGTTAAACTGGGGAAAATCGAAAAAACAAATGGTAGGGGGTATGATTGCCGGAGCAGCTAACTTTGGAACTGCTATTTGGTTTTTGGTCAATGAGAATGACCATAAACCTGTTACGGGGCCTGCAATAGCCTTTGCGGGAACGGGAATAATAGGGTCAATTTTCTTTCATCATGCCATGAAAAACAAAAAGGAAGCAATTTTGAACTATAATGAAAGTGTAGGTAATGGAACTTCGTTCAGGATGGTGCCTGCTGTTAATGAAAACGGAGTTGGGCTAGCTCTGAAATTTTAAAAAAGTCTCACAAAAAAAAATCCGGAAGTCAATTATTGATTTCCGGATTTTTGTTTTCAGGAAGAAGTAAGCTCAGTAAACAAACTCTCCAGGTTTTTGTTTTTACGGCTTAATTGCAATGTTTTAAGCTCATTGTCATGAGCAAAGTCAAAAACGGCCGGGCGCATGTCTTTTGAGGTATTAAAAGTAATTTCATAAACAAAACCGCCCGTATTCTTTACGTGTGTTACATTGGGTAATTTGTTCAGGAAAGCCTCTTCAACCCTATAATCAAACTCTACTTCAATAATTTGTTCCTCTGCATCACGTAGTTCGCTCAGTTTTTTATCGGCTACAAGAACCCCTTTGTTAATTACGAGCACTCGGTCACAGACGGCCTCAACCTCCTTCATGATATGGGTAGAGAGCAATATGGTTTTTTCTTTTCCAATTTCTTTAATGAGTTTCCGTATCTCCAGTAATTGGTTTGGGTCAAGTCCCGTAGTGGGCTCGTCCAAAATAAGTACTTCGGGGTCGTGCAACAGGGCAGCGGCCAGTCCCACACGTTGGCGGTATCCTTTGGAAAGTTGGCTTATTTTTTTGTGGGCTTCTGGTGTAAGTCCGGTTTGTTCTATGACTTGGGCTATTCTAGACTTGCCCGTTTTGTACACATCGGCATTAAAGGCAAGGTATTCTTTAACGTACATGTCCAAATATAAAGGGTTGTGTTCCGGCAGGTAACCAATACTTTGCTGAACACTTTTTTTATCGTCTTTAACATCGTATGAATTAACTTTTGCCTCACCTTCATCGGAAGTGTAATAGGTAGTCAATATCTTCATCATGGTTGATTTTCCGGCACCGTTAGGACCTAAAAAACCGACTATCTCTCCTTTTTTCAACTCAAAACTAACATTATTCAATGCTTTTTGACTTCCAAAGTTTTTGGTGATATTACTAACGCTTATAGACATGGTGGAGTGTAGTATGTAATATTAGAATGTTGCTTAATACCGTAGGCTGTTATGTAAAACGATATTGTTACTTCAAAAATAAGCAATAAAGTAATATTGTATTTTCTTTATAACAATATCTAAACTGTAGAATTCAAAAAAACATCAATGTCTGACTGCGAGATAACTATAAAATCGAAAAAAATGAGCGCTATCGGTTTTATTTTTAAATAAAATTATTACTTTAGCCCAAGTTTAAGTGTGTTATGACAAAGCAATTCTTTTTTAACGGTTTTTATTTTTACTTCTTTTTTAAGAGAGGTATGGGACTGTTGTAAGATATTGCATGATATAAACAAATTAGAGTCCCGTTATAAACGGGACTTTTTTTGTTCAATACCTATTGAAAATTTCAGGATAAAGTTTGTCAGCACAAGGAAGAAAAGTCAATTATGAAGCTAAAAGTAGCTATTCAAGGAATCAAGGGATCTAACCACCATCAGGTGTCTCGGGAGTATTTTGATGATAATGTGGATTTGGTAGAATGTATGTCATTTGATTTCTTGGTAGATCAGTTACTGCAAAAAAAAGCCGATGTTGGGGTAATGGCAATTGAGAACTCTATTGCGGGTTCGATCATACCCAATTATGCACTTGTGTACCACAAAAACCTGCATATTGTTGGGGAACATTATTTAAACATCAGCCATAATTTGATGGTGCTAAAAGGGCAAAAAATTTCGGATATAGAAGAGGTAAGGTCACATCCCATGGCTTTACTGCAATGCAAGGAGTTTTTTGGCGATCATCCGCATATAAAAATGGTGGAAGATGTAGATACGGCGGAAACGGCAAAGCGTATTCAAGACCAACAGTTAAAGCATATTGCGGCAATTGCTCCTGAGGTAGCGGCCGGTTTATACGATTTGGACATCGTAGCAGACAACATACAGACCATACAAAACAATGCAACCCGTTTTATTATTGTAAAGACAAAAAATAAAGAGCTTCCAAAAGGCGAAATCAATAAGGCCTCGGTACGTTTTGTAACGGACCACAAACGCGGAAGTCTTGCGGCTGTGCTTAATGTTATGAGTGATTGTAGGTTGAATCTAACAAAAATACAATCATTGCCCATAATAGAGACACCATGGAAATATGCCTTTTTTGTGGATGTAACTTTTAACGATTATAACAATTTTGATAAGGCAAAATCACTGTTGAACATCATGTCGGAAGACTTTAAGGTGTTGGGTGAATATAAAAATGCGAGAATATGATACGTACGGCCAATCGTTTACATACAGTTGAGGAATATTACTTCTCAAAGAAGCTAAGGGAGGTTCGTGGTTTGATGGCCGAAGGAAGACCAATTATCAATATGGGTATTGGTAGTCCGGATTTGGCACCTTCGGAAGCTATAATAAAAAGCATTCAAGAGGCCGTTTTGGACGGTGGTGCGCATCAGTACCAGAGCTACCAAGGTTTGCCGGAATTGCGTGAGGCAGTAGCCGATTTTTATAGCTTAAAATTTGGTGTTACAGCAGATGCAGCTACTGAAATTTTGCCTCTAATGGGGTCAAAAGAGGGTATTATGCACATAAGCATGGCCTTTTTAAATGAAGGTGATATTGCATTGATCCCCAACCCTGGGTATCCAACCTATACATCAGTTACAAAATTGGTAGGGGCAGAAGCAAAATATTACAATCTAACGGCCGAAGGCGGATGGTTTCCTGATTTGGAGGAATTACAGGAGCATGATTTGAGCAAGGTAAAAATTATGTGGACGAGTTATCCTCATATGCCAACAGGGGCAACGGCCACAAAGGCACAGTTTGAGAAGCTGGTAGCTTTTGCCAAAAAGAATGATATTCTTTTGGTAAACGATAACCCATATAGCTTTGTCCTTAACCATTCGCCTTCTAGTATTTTGGCTATAGACGGAGCCAAGGATGTTGCTTTGGAACTGAATTCGTTGAGCAAGACTTTTAATATGGCCGGTTGGCGCGTAGGCATGGTCTTGGGAAGTGCAGAGCATATTAATGCGGTACTAAAAGTGAAAAGTAATATGGATTCCGGTATGTTCTACGGAATTCAAAAAGGCGCCATTGAAGCCCTAAAAAGTGGGCAAGAGTGGTTTGATAAGTTGAATGAAGTATACACTTCAAGAAGGGCATTAATGTATCAATTAGCGGATAAGTTGAACTGTACGTATGATACAAAGGCCGTGGGCATGTTCCTTTGGGCAAAATTGCCGGAAGGAAGCAAGTCTGCAGAAGAATTTATAGACGAGGTGTTGTATGATAAGAATCTCTTTATAACACCTGGAACTATTTTCGGAAGCAATGGTGAAGGGTATATACGTTTCTCTTTATGTGTTACGGAAGATAAAATTAAAGAAGCAATTAGTCGGTTTTAAACGGACAAATTAGAGTTTATAAAATGAATGTTTTTATAGTAGGTGTTGGGTTAATAGGAGGTTCCTTTGCAAAGGATATTAAACGTCTACGTCCAGAATGTAAAATTTACGGAATAGATACCAACGAATCGCATTTGAGCGAGGCCTTAAGTTTGGGCTTCATAGATGTAGCCTCTAGTTATGCAGACTTGGCAATTGCGGATATGGTGATTGTTACTATTCCAGTAGGAGTAATGGTTACGGAGCTTCCAAAGATATTGGATGCAGTTAATGATGATTGTGTGGTTTTTGATGGCGGATCAACCAAAAGTTTAATTTGTAAAACATTGGATGCGCACCCAAAGCGAAGAAACTATTTGGCGGCACATCCCATTGCAGGTACTGAGTTTTCGGGCCCGTCTGCGGCAATAGAAAATTTGTATGCAGGAAAGACCAACATTATATGTGAAGTTGAAAAAACGGCATTTAAGCTTCAGGAAAGGGCTTTAGAGCTTTTTCAAGAAATAGGAATGCGGATTCGGTATATGAATCCAGAGGCGCATGACAAACACATTGCTTACGTGTCGCATTTGTCACATATCAGCGCTTTTATGTTGGGAAAGACGGTAATCGATAAAGAGAAAAATGAACGTGATATTTTTGACATGGCGGGGAGTGGTTTTGAGAGTACCGTAAGGCTGGCAAAGAGTTCTCCGGCCATGTGGACGCCCATTTTTGAACAGAACAAAGAGAATGTGGTCGAAACTTTGACCGAATATATACAGAACCTTCAGGAGTTTAAACAACTTCTGGAAAAAGGAGATTACACGGGAATTTTTAACGAAATGAACGACACTAATAAAATAAAGGAAATTTTAAACGGAATACCACTAAACAAGAAGTAATGGAGAATTCAAAAGAAATGAGAACATGGTTGGATGATATGGGTTTAGACCATCCACTAGTAATAGCAGGGCCATGTAGTGCTGAAACCGAAGAACAAGTGTTGCGTATTGCTCACGAGTTAAAAGATACCGATGTAAATTACTACCGCGCGGGTATCTGGAAACCAAGAACACGACCAGGAAACTTTGAAGGTGTTGGCGCACTTGGTTTAAAGTGGTTACAAAAAGTTAAGGCGGAAACAGGATTGAAAACAGCCACAGAGGTAGCCAATCGTGCACACGTAGAATTGGCACTTGAACATGATGTAGATCTATTGTGGATCGGAGCACGTTCAACGGTTAGCCCTTTTATCATGCAAGAATTGGCAGATGCCTTGGAAGGTACGGATAAGATTGTACTGGTTAAAAACCCGGTAAACCCGGATTTGGCCTTGTGGTTAGGTGGTATTGAGCGTTTGCATACCGCTGGAATCAGAAAATTGGGAGCTATCCATAGAGGTTTCTCTACCTATGAAAAAACAAAATATAGAAACATTCCTGAATGGCAATTGGCTATTGAGTTCCAGAACAAGTTTCCAGATTTGCCATTGATCAGCGATCCATCTCACATTACAGGTAAGCGAGATATGATTTTTGATGTATCTCAAACGGCACTTGATCTAAATTTTGATGGTTTAATGATCGAAACACATTTTGATCCGGACAATGCTTGGAGTGATGCTGCACAGCAAGTAACGCCAGCTAAATTGGTGCAGATCATGAAAGATTTGAAAATCAGAAAAGAATCGGATAGTGAAGCGGAGTACAATGCTAAATTAAGCAACTTAAGAGCGCAGATAGATATTCTTGACAATCAGTTGATAGATACTATGGGCAAGCGTATGAAAGTTTCTGATGGTATTGGAGAACTTAAGAAAGAGAAGAACGTAGCGGTATTACAGTCTAACCGTTGGAACCAAATCTTAGGAGCTATGATCTTAGAGGGTGAAGCTCGTGGTTTAAGCGAAGAATTCGTTCTTAAAATGTTCAAGGCCATTCACCAAGAGTCTATCAATCATCAAGAGAAGATTGTAAACGGATAATGCAGATTATATTGCATGTATAAAAAAACGGCTTGTTGAAAAACAAGCCGTTTTTTGTTTTTAATCTCTTTTGAAAACATATCGTGTAATGAAAATTCCTTGAGAATCGCTATCGCCGGCATCGGCCTCTACACCACTGGTCACGAAAATAAGTTCCCAGCCTTCTTTTAACATATCCGTAAGTTTTGATGAGATAACGGCATCGTTGGCAGCTATATTCTGAAAACGGATACCGGCAATATTATAAAAGTTAAGGAGCTTGGTTTCTTCAAAATTCTTTACTCTAATATTACCTCTTTTAGATTTATTACGGGTATTGTCTTCTTCGGTCTGCTCAGAAGTGAATTCTTCGAAATCCTTATCCTCTTGCGCATCAATAATTCTGGACCTGCCCAATCCACTAGGAACAATGGATTCAACACTGGTAATTATTTTTATCTCCTGCGCGTTAACGTTAAAAGTTGTGGCAATCAAAATAAGGGCTATTACTGCTATTTTTTTCATCATATAAATTTTAAGTTATGCTAATAAGGACAACAGGAACTCATAAAAGGTTGCATTAAAGAGAAGTAAATTAGGAATGGGTCAAGTAATTTTTTGCGGCAATATCCTTTAAGACAGCCTGTTTTACACGGATAGTATGAAGTAAAGTTGTTTCTTTGTAGTGAAATTGAGAATAATGAAGGGAACTGTATATAAATCTACCGGAAGTTGGTATACCGTAAAGACACCAGAGGGTGAGTTTTACGAATGCCGTATTAAAGGTAAATTTAGAATTCAGGGGATAAAAAGTACGAACCCTATTGCCGTTGGGGACCAAGTAGCGTTCAAAATAGAAAAGCTAGGGGATGATACCGTAGGTACCATTCACGGTATTGAAGATCGTAAGAACTACATTATTCGGAAATCCGTAAACCTTTCAAAACAAACCCATATTATAGCGGCCAATTTAGATCAGGTTTTCTTATTGGTCACCTTAAACAATCCTACTACCTATACCATTTTTATTGATCGTTTTCTGGCAACAGCAGAAGCCTATGATATTCCTGCTATTTTACTTTTTAATAAGGTAGATAGTTATTCTATTGAAGAATTGGCAGAGATTAAATACCTGGCTGAACTTTATAGGAATGTAGGGTATACGTGTATTGGAATTTCAGCAAAGTCCGGTAAAAATGTGGATAAGGTAAAAGAAATGATGGTGGGTAAGACCAGCATGTTCGCAGGTCATTCCGGTGCAGGCAAGTCAACCTTGGTAAACGCATTGGAGCCAAAGCTGGATTTAAAAACTACGGAAATCTCGGGTCAGCATCTTCAGGGCCAACATACCACTACTTTTGCGGAAATGTTTGATTTGGATTTTGGTGCTCGCATCATAGATACTCCAGGCATCAAGGGCTTTGGGATTGTAGATATGGAAAAAGAGGAAATTGGGGATTATTTTCCTGAATTCTTTGAATTGAAAGGGGAGTGTAAATTCAACAATTGTCTTCATCTAGACGAACCCAAATGTGCCGTAAAAGAGGCACTGGAGGCAGAAGAGGTAGCATGGAGCCGCTATCGTAGCTATGTGCAAATGGTAACGGGAGAAGAAGAGAATTACAGGGTAGATATCCATGACGTAAAAAAATAGCGTCACTAGGAATATCAAATATTATATTAAGAGCAATGCGAGCTATTATTCAGAGAGTTTCTAGGGCCAGTGTAACGGTAGAGGGAAAAATAATTTCAGAAATACAGAATGGACTTTTAATCTTGTTGGGCATTGAAGATGCCGATGGACAAGAGGATATTGAATGGCTGTCCCGAAAAATTGTCAACCTTAGAATTTTTAATGATGCCAATGGTGTTATGAACGAATCGCTAAAGGAAGTAAACGGAGATGCTATTGTTGTCAGTCAGTTTACCTTACATGCCGCTATAAAAAAAGGTAATAGGCCGTCATATATAAAAGCTTCAAAACCGGATGTGGCCATTCCTCTTTATGAGAAGTTCATTGCGCAAATTGAACTGGATCTAGGCAAAAAGGTTGGTACCGGTATTTTTGGCGCCGATATGAAAGTGGATTTGCTAAACGATGGCCCGGTTACTATTGCCATAGATACGAAGAGCAAGGAATAGGTTCTCTTTATCGAATTTTTTCTTCAATTTGTAAGAAAAATATGTGTTTTGTTCTGAATTCTCACGACAATCACAGGCAATGCGACTTTCTCTAATAACATTTTTATTTTTTACGAGCATTATTTCTACAGCTCAAGAATTAAATTACAATGCCCTCTTATTAAAAAAAGAACTTACGGAGAACGCAAATGCAGTAGTCCGTTTAGATCAAGTTGAGATTGAGCTTCTTTCACAGCAAAAGATGACGGTTAAAACTAAGCAGGTAATTACTGTGTTAAATCGTCTTGGAGACCGCCATGCAAGAACCGGTATGGGGTATGACAGTGATAAAAAAATAAAGGATATTCAGGTTCGTGTCTATGATACCATGGGCAATGAAATAGAGAAAATTAAAAGGAAGGATTTTAAGGATGTTAACGCTGCTGACGGGTTTTCGTTATATAATGATTATCGCCATTTATATTATGATTATACCCCTGTCAATTACCCGTATACCCTAGTTTTTGAAAGTGAATACGAGACACCGGATACGGGCACGATTCCATCATGGTTTTTCTTAAATGGCTTTTTGGTAAGTGTGGAAAAAAGTCGCTATAGCATAACCTATGCAAATGCGAATTTGAAGCCAACTATCATAGAGAAAAACTTAGAAAACATTGATTTTGATATAGAGGAAACAAACAACTCAATTACCTATACTGCAAATAGTATTAAAGCTATAAAACGGGAAAGCATGAGTCCCTCTTTTAAGAAAATCTGTCCCAGGTTAATGACCCGGATAAAGAATTTTCATTATAAAGGATTTGATGCTTCTGTAGATAGCTGGAAAGATTTAGGTACTTGGGTAGATGAAAAATTGTTGTCCGGCAGAGATGAATTAAGTCCGCAAACTGTTGCAAAGGCCAAGTCATTGGTGGATGGCGTTCAAGATGATTTGGAAAAGGCGAAAATCATCTATAAATACGTTCAGGACAATACCAGATACATTAGTGTGCAAATAGGAATAGGGGGGCTTCAGCCTATAGCGGCTGTTGAGGTAGACCGCGTAAAGTATGGAGATTGCAAGGGGCTTTCAAACTATACCAAAGCATTGTTAAAAGAAGTAGGGGTTACCTCTTATTATGCAGTGGTCCAAGCTGGAGGTGATAAGGTAGATTTTGAAGATGATTTTGCTGATTTGGCGCAGGGCAATCATGTCATTCTTGCCATACCGTATAATGATAGGTACTATTGGGTAGACTGCACATCCCAGATTCTTCCATTTGGTTATGTTGGCAGTTTTACGGACGATAGAAAAGTAATGATCGTAAAACCAGAAGGTGGTGAAATTGTTACTACAACAGCCTACCTTAATGAGAACAATTATCAATCTATTACATCATCATATGAGCTAAAACCTAATGGCAGCATTGTTGGAGAAACGAATCTCATGACCAAAGGAAGTAGATACAATAGTCATTTTAGGTTAGAGGAAGAAACCGAAGAAGAAATTGTAAAAAAGATTAAAAGCAGATGGAGTTCCATAAACAACCTAACCGTTGCCAACTATAACTTTGATAATAATAAAAAAGAAGTTGTCTTTAATGAAAATGTTTCTTTGAGCGCATCTAACTATGCTTCTTTAAGTGGAAATAGAATTTTGTTTACGGCCAATGCCTTTAATAACCGTAATGTTGTCCCGGACCGTTACCGCAATAGAAAGCTGCCATTTGAAATTCAACGTGGGTACCTAGATGAGGATAATTCGGTTATCACGCTTCCTGAAGGATACGTGGTAGAGGCGCTGCCTAGTGCTAAGAAAATCGAAAATGAATTTGGCGTATACACTGTAGATTTTGATTATAACGAAGCGGAGAATACCGTGAGTTACAAACGAAGTTTTTTCCTGAAAAAAGGATTTTATCCCAAAGAAAAATATAATGCGTATCGCGACTTTAGAAAAGAAGTTGCCAGCACGGACAATGCGCAGATTGTACTTCTAAAGAAATAAACAGCCACTTTTTACATAAAACCAATAACATGATGCAAATTAGAATAACCTTGCTAATGGTTCTTTTGACCATAGTATTTACGGCAAATGCCCAGAGTTATAAATTCGGAAAAGTTTCCGAGGCAGAATTAAGAGAAACCTTTAACCCCAGTGATTCCTCAGCAGCAGCTACGGTTTTATATAGAAGTAAGAATGTTAGGTTCAATTATGCTCAGGGAGCTGGTTTTACTATTATTACCGATGTTTTTGAACGTATAAAAATATATAATAAAGCGGGATTTGACTATGCTACTATTTCACAAATGTTGTATAAAAGTGATAGTAATGCGGAGTCTATTTCTGGGCTAAAGGCATGTACTTACAGTTTAATGAACGGTAAGGTTGAAAAGAGTAAAATGGAAAAATCTGCTGTATTTACTACTGAATTGAACAAGTATAGGAATGAAGAAAAATTTACTCTTCCGAATATAAAGGAAGGTTCTGTTATAGAATTTCAGTATAAAATCATTTCCCCTTTTTACTACTCTATAGACGAAATAGTATTGCAATATGATATTCCCATAAAAAAACAAGAAATAACCATTGCTACTCCGGAGTATTTCAATTTTAAGACAAGTATGAAAGGGTATTTGGCCGTAACACCCAAGTACACGGCAAAATCAGGAAATATAAATTTAACAAGTAAAAATAGAACTACTGGTGGTGGGTTTGATGTGACATCTACAAAATATTCAAATCAAAATATTGATTTTAAGATTAATACTACAGACTACATTATGACCAATGTGCCAGCCTTAAAAGAAGAGCCGTTCGTAAACGATATGGACAATTACAGAAGTTCTGTAGATTATGAATTGCAGTATATTCAGTTTCCACATCAGATGATGGAAAATTATGCAACCACATGGGAAGCTGTAATCAAAAAAATATATGAGAGCGAAGGGTTTGGAGTGCAATTAAAAGCCAACAGGTATTTTAAGGACGACCTTGAAGCTATAAAAAGTAAAGCTTCCTCTCCGATTGAGTTATTGGCCGGTATATTTTTTCACGTTCAAAACCACATGAATTGGAACAATATATACGGTTATCATGTAGACAAAGGTGTAAAAACGGCTTATAAAGAGAGAACGGGCAATGTTGGGGATATCAACCTTATACTTACGGCTATGCTTCAGGAGGCAGGTCTAGATGCTAGTCCAGTGTTAGTAAGTACCAGGAGTCATGGTGTGCCAATGTTTCCAACTAGGGAAGGTTTTAATTATGTAATTGCTTCGGTAGAGATAGATGGTGAAATGGTGTTGCTAGATGCTACTAACAAATACACTAGGCCAAACCTTTTACCAACAAGGACATTAAATTGGTTTGGTAAGAAAATAGAAAAAGACGGGTCTTCGGTTTCCATAAATCTTTTTCCTAAACAACTTTCTGAAGATAATATACAAATGAGCGTTAAGCTCAACGATAATGGAAGCCTTAGTGGAAAATTAAGACAGACCAACCGTTATTACAATGCTTATTTGTTCAGAAATAAATATGCAAATAGTAATGAAGAAGATTATTTGGAAAAGTTGGAGAACCGTAACAGTGGCATGGAGATTTCAAACTATGAAATCAAGAATAAAATGAATATAAACAAACCTGTTCAAGAGAGCTATGAGTTTGTTTTGGACAGGCAGGCAGATGTAATTGGCGATAAAATTTATTTTTCACCTTTGTTTCATCTGGTAGAGGCCGAGAACCCTTTTAAACTGGATGAGAGAAAATATCCCGTAGATTTTACATTTCCTAAGCGAAGTAAATATTTGGTGAGCATTTCTATTCCGGAGAATTATGAAGTTATCTCCAAGCCTGAAGATATGGCCATTGGCCTCATTGATGGTATAGGTACATTTCAGTACAAGATTATGGGTAGCGGGCAGAAATTGCAGCTTGTGGCCGACTTAAAGTTGAACCAACCGATAATAGGGGCGGAACACTATTCCTATTTAAAAGAATTCTTCAAAAACTTAGTTGAAAAACAAACAGAAAAAGTAGTTTTATCAAAAATTACTTCCAATGGAACTACAGAAAGCACAGGAAAGGGTAGATAAATGGATTAAGGAGCACGGGGTGCGTTATTTTAATGAGCTTACGAACATGGCACAGCTTACGGAAGAGGTTGGTGAAGTAGCGCGTATTATAGCCCGCAGGTACGGTGAGCAAAGTGAAAAAGAATCAGATAAGAACAAAGACCTGGGAGAAGAACTGGCAGATGTGCTTTTTGTAACCCTTTGTTTGGCCAACCAGACCGGTGTAGATCTACAGACGGCTTTTGACAAAAAACTCGATTTAAAAACAAAACGAGATCATGACCGTCATCACAACAATGAAAAGCTCAAATAGTATTATCTTTGGCAACTTAAATTGTGCTCCATAACAGGTGGGGCTGCGGAATGGTTTAAAAACAAACCTGTTCCGTTTAAGAACCTTATAAAGAGAATTACTTTTGAAACTACATTTATCCGCGCCGTCCAATACCTTATTAAAAAATAGCATCCAGATTACGGGCTCAAAGAGTGAGTCTAATCGGTCATTATTGCTACAAGCTTTATACCCGAACCTTAGTATTGAAAACCTTTCCAATTCAGATGATGCGGAGGTGATGCAAAAAGGGCTTAAAATTGAGAATGGAGTAGTGGATATTCACCATGCCGGTACCGCAATGCGTTTCTTAACGGGATATTTTGCTTCTCAAGAGGGAAAAGAAGTAACGCTTACTGGATCACAGCGTATGACCGAAAGGCCGGTAAAGGTTTTGGTGGAGGCGCTCCAGAGTTTAGGCGCGGAAATAGAATACGTGAAAGATGAGGGATATCCGCCAATTAAAATAAAGGGTAAAAAGCTGGTTGAAAGCAAAGTGAGTCTTCCTGCGAATATCAGTAGTCAATATATTTCTTCTTTATTATTGATTGCTCCTAGCCTTAAAAACGGTTTGGAATTGGAGCTGGTAGGAAAAATAACTTCGGTTCCTTATATAAAAATGACTTTGGCCCTGTTGTCACAGATTGGGGTAGAAAATTCTTTTGAGGGCAATACCATAAAAGTTGCGCCAAAGGCTAGTGTAGAGAATGTAAACTTGGTAGTGGAGTCGGACTGGAGTTCTGCATCCTACTACTACAGTATTGTTGCCCTTTCTGATGTGGGAAGCGAAATTACCTTATCGGCATATAAGAACAATAGCTTGCAAGGAGATAGTGTACTTCAAGAATTGTATACTGAGTTTGGTGTGGAAACCCATTTTGAAGGAAACAATGTAGTGCTACGTAAGGTTGAAAATCCTGCTGAGAAGAAAGCTCAATTTGATTTGAGCAATGCTCCGGATATAGCACAGACCATTGCCGTTACTTGTTTTGGTCTGAAAATGGAATGTCATCTAACAGGACTACATACCCTTAAAATCAAAGAAACCGATCGTTTGGAAGCATTGCATACGGAGCTTTCTAAATTGGGGGCGAATATAGCGGTTACCGATAAAGAATTAACTCTAGGTTTATCCGAAGCATTCAATACAGAGGTTGCAATTGATACCTATAATGATCACAGAATGGCCATGGCATTTGCTCCTTTAGCACTAAAAGTACCTTTGTACATAAACGATGCTGGTGTAGTTTCTAAATCCTACCCTGATTTTTGGAATGACCTTGAGAAATTGGGTTTTGTGTCTAAAGATATTTAGTTAGCTGGTAATTAGTAATTTGCGAGTTTGTTTTGCTGTTTGTGCTGTAAATTTCCCTGTTAAAGACAGATGATAAACAGGTAAGAACCAATATAATCTGCGTTTTACTTGACAACCCCTATCTGCACATCGTATATTTGCAACCGCAAAACTTTTAACAAAATTTCATAGATGAAACTATCGCACTTCAATTTTGAATTACCAGATAATCTATTGGCCGAGTATCCTGCTGAAAATAGGGATGAGTCTAAATTAATGGTCATTCACCGTGAAACCGGAAAAATAGAACATAAAATGTTCAAAGACCTTATCAATTATTTTGATGAAGGCGATGTAATGGTTTTGAACAATACCAAAGTTTTTCCAGCCCGTTTATACGGTAACAAAGAAAAAACAGGTGCAAGAATTGAAGTATTCTTATTACGTGAACTGAATGAAGAACAACGCCTTTGGGATGTTTTGGTTGATCCAGCACGTAAAATACGTATTGGTAACAAATTGTACTTTGGAGAAGATGAAACATTAGTAGCGGAAGTTATTGATAACACTACTTCAAGAGGTAGAACGTTACGTTTTCTTTACGATGGTTCGTATATAGACTTTAGAAGAAAACTTCGTGATTTGGGTCAAACTCCTTTGCCTAAATACATTAAAAGAGATGTAGAGCCGGAAGATGAAGAGCGTTACCAGACCATCTATGCCAAGCATGAAGGAGCTGTGGCTGCACCAACCGCAGGTCTTCATTTCTCAAAGCACTTGTTGAAGAGATTGGAAATTAAAGGTGTTGACTTTGCCGAAGTTACCCTTCACGTAGGTTTGGGTACTTTTAACCCGGTTGAGGTTGAGGATTTATCCAAACACAAAATGGATAGTGAAGAGCTGGTAATTGACGAAAGGGCTACTGAGGTAGTGAACAATGCCAAGAAGAACAAAAAACGTATTTGCGCTGTTGGTACAACGGTAATGCGTGGCCTTGAAAGTGCTGTTTCTTCCGAGCATACTTTAAATACTTTTGATGGATGGACGAACAAGTTTATCTTCCCTCCATACGATTTCAGTATAGCCAACTGTATGGTAACGAATTTTCACTTGCCAAAATCTACGTTGTTGATGATGGTATCTGCCTTTATTGGGCATGATTTAATGAAAAAAGCGTACAAAGAAGCCATTTTAGAGCAGTACAAGTTCTATTCGTATGGTGATGCAATGCTAATAATCTAGTTTTACCCAAAAGGTAAAAACATAAATTTAAAGCCCTTCTTTATATTTTATTGAAAGTATAGAAGGGCTTTTTAGTTTTTAGAACGTGAAGACACAAAAAAAGGACATACGGGCACTTACTAAGGAGCAGTTACGAGACTTCTTTGTTACTAATGGAGATAAGGCTTTTAGAGGTAACCAAGTGTATGAATGGCTATGGCAAAAGGCAGCACATTCTTTTGAGGGAATGACCAATATCTCAAAAGAAACAAGAGATATGCTAGAGGCTAATTTTGTGATCAATCACATTAAGGTAGATCAAATGCAGCGCAGTAGTGATGGCACTATAAAAAATGCCGTTCGCTTGCATGATGATCTAGTGGTAGAATCGGTTCTTATTCCAACTAAAACACGAACTACGGCATGTGTTTCCAGTCAGGTGGGTTGTAGCTTGGATTGTAGGTTCTGTGCTACTTCTCGCTTAAAACGTATGCGTAATCTAAACCCTGATGAAATATATGATCAGGTAGTGGCCATAGATAATGAGAGTAGATTGTATTTTGATAAACCTTTGAGCAATATTGTTTTTATGGGCATGGGCGAGCCGCTTATGAACTATAACAATGTGCTAAAAGCTATTGATAAGATTACATCTCCGGAGGGTTTGGGTATGTCTCCCAAGCGCATTACGGTTTCTACATCTGGTGTGCCCAAGATGATACGTAAAATGGCCGATGATAAGGTAAAGTTTAAACTTGCCGTTTCCCTGCATTCAGCAGTAGATGAAATACGTACTTCAATAATGCCTTTTAACGCAACCTTTACTTTAGAAGACCTTAGGGAGGCGTTGGAATATTGGTATGCAAAAACAAAGAGCAGAATTACCTATGAGTATGTGGTTTGGCAGGGTATTAACGATACCCAGAAGGATGTAGATGCTTTGGTGAACTTCTGTAAATTTGCACCTTCTAAAGTTAATCTTATTGAGTATAACCCCATAGATGATGGTGAGTTTCAACAAGCGGCCAATAGCGCAATAGAAATGTATGTGGCAACTTTGGAACGTAATGGCATTGTGGTTACGGTTAGAAGATCTAGGGGCAAGGATATTGATGCGGCATGTGGTCAGTTGGCCAATAAACAATAGGACGCACAAGATATTTGCTTTTTTATTGGTCTTATGTGATAGGTGTTTTCTTCCCTGAAATTCCTTAAAAGAATTATCTTTTATACTTTTTACGAATAGTGGTTGAAGCATACAGGGTACTCGCTTGTTTTTTCCTAAATTTATACGCTAAAGCAAGTAGCGAACAAAACACAGGTTTTTGAAAATAGTATCGCAGATAAAGGAGCCGGTAAATCACGAAATGGAACTTTTCGAGGAAAAGTTTCGTGAGGCAATGTCCTCAAAAGTGGCGTTACTTAATCGTATTACTTACTACATCGTAAATCGTAAGGGAAAACAAATGCGGCCTATGTTCGTATTTCTTACGGCCAAAATGCTAAACAACGGAGAGGTAAACGAACGGACCTACCGTGGCGCTTCCGTTATAGAGTTAATTCATACCGCTACATTGGTACATGATGATGTGGTGGATGAAAGTAACAAGCGTAGGGGTTTTTTCTCCATAAATGCCCTATGGAAAAATAAGATTGCAGTGCTAGTTGGTGATTATCTATTGTCTAAGGGGCTGTTATTATCAATTGACAACGAAGATTTTGACCTTCTGAAAATCATATCCGTTGCCGTACGTGAGATGAGCGAAGGAGAATTGCTGCAAATTGAAAAGGCACGTAGACTGGATATTACAGAAGACGTCTATTATAACATCATCAAGCAAAAAACGGCAACCTTAATAGCGGCCTGCTGTAGTTTGGGAGCATGTTCTGTTCAGCCGGAATCCCCAAGTGTAGAGACTTTTAGAAGGTTTGGGGAGTTGTGTGGCATGGCTTTTCAAATTAAAGATGACCTTTTTGATTATGGCGAGGATAAAATAGGAAAGCCTACCGGAATTGACATTAAAGAGCAAAAAATGACCTTGCCACTGATTCATACGCTAAATACCTGCTCAAAAGCGGATAAAAAATGGCTTATCAATTCGGTAAAAAACCATAATAAGGACAAAAAGCGCGTAAAAGAGGTAATTGCTTTTGTTCGCAATAATGGAGGCTTGGACTACGCTGTTCAAAAAATGCTTTATTTCAAAGAAGAGGCATTAAAAATACTAGCCACATATCCAGAATCTGCCTATAGGGATTCTCTAGAGTTAATGGTAAACTATGTAGTAGACCGAAAAAAATAATCCTCCGTAAAAGAGCCTTTTTTGACTGCTTTACGAAGGACTGTTTTTAAGAACAAGTTATTTTATAATAACTCAAAGGAAACGGATAAGTAATAGTTTCTTTTCTGCTCAGCATTTCCATAGTACATAGATTCGGCTATTTTTTTTACGTTCGTGTCGTTAATGTAAATGGCTTTTCCAATTTTCCTCCCAATTTTTTTAGCAATGGCAGTGGCTTTGATCTTAGCGTCATCAAAAGCTAATTTGGCATATTCGGCCATTTGAGCTTCACTAAGTTCGGCTTCTAAGTTGGTGTCCGAACGCGTAACACCAATAGCTTTCACACTAAGGAACTTCTGCATTTCCTCTAAAGATTTAGTTTTAAATTCATATACGGTACCTTCCTTCTCATATCCTAGAAGCGCATAATAAAGAGGAGCTTCTACAAGCTGAGATGTATCTATATTGGCCTTTTTAAGTTTCTCCATATATCCTGTCTTAACTTCATCAAGACTCATGGTCTGAGCATCATAGTATACGTTGTTAAGGCTAACAATCATTTTACTTGAGTATTCAGGTGTTATACTGTACTCATGTGAGCCATTTACATTAATGTTGTTTTGAAAAGTGCTCTGTGCGAAAGTCATAACTGTACAAGCTAGTAGTGCAATACCTGTTATTAATTTTTTCATGATATTATTTTTAGATTTTTTCTGTTAAGTGATTAACGACTTTTATAGGTGGAAACTTATACTGCCGAGTATAAAAATGAAGCAACGATCATCCAGCTGCCAACAACTATGCCCAGAATACCCAATTTTCCTTGTTTCGGGGCAATTTTGGCACGTAATTCTTCGGCTCGTACACGTGCGGCCTGGCTGTTGGACAAGAGCAATTTGTTTATTAGGCCTGATCCCAACATAAAGCCTAAAGCGGCAGATACCAGATTGCCGGCTAAAAACGTGGCCCACCAAATAGGGGAGGTGCTTAACCACCCTAAATTAAGAACGGCTGTGATAAGGCCCCAAACACCCCAGAAACAGAATATAATTCCGATCCATCCTTGGTAAGGCTCAATTTTTTCTAAAAGTTCTCCCGCATTCGGTTTTTTTGATAGCAATAAAGATGGTACGGCTACAATACTTAATAATACTAATGCAATTCCCCAGATCATAATTTTGTTTTTAGGTTTGTAATAGGGTTAAAAATATATAGGACAAAGTTGCGGCTATATGAGTTGCGAAGTTTCACTTGTAGTAGTGAAAATACCATCCCTGAAAACAGGGATAAGCGAGATGTGGAGCTTTAAATTCGATAGCTATCGATTGAGCAATTACTAGGGTTGATAGTGTTCAGTTTTCTGAATTGTAAATTTTATTTTCAGGTAAAACTTACAATATGAGAAAAATACTTTTACTACTAATAGGTTGTGGGACGTTCCTATCTTGTAAAGAGACAGCTAAAATTTCGAAGGAAGAAAAAAAGGACTTGGCAGAAAGCGGAATCACTACGGTGCAGACAGCTATCGGTCCGCTAGAGTTGGTAGCGCCCTTTTCAACTGAATCGGTCACCAAGGAAAGCAAGGTTATCGGTTGGCCTGAAAATGTCAAACCAAAAGCACCGGAAGGTTTTTACGTCACCAAATTTGCAGATAGTTTAAAGCATCCCAGATGGACGTATATAGCACCTAATAACGATATATTCGTTGCGGAATCCAATACCAAGAACAGCGCTAATCAGATTACGTTGTTGAGAGATAAGGATCAAGACGGTGTAGTTGATGGTCACTATGTTTTTAAAGAGGGATTGAATCAGAATTTTGGAATGTTAGTAATAGGTGATTATTTCTATATAGCTAATACAGGCGGACTTTTCAGATATCCGTATAAGGCGGGACAGACTAAACTGGAAGGTGAAGGAGAGAAAATCGTAGAATTATCCGCCAGTGGGTATAACAACCACTGGACGCGTAACATCATAACCAATAAAGAAGGTAATAAGATTTACATTTCTGTTGGATCGGCAAGTAATGTAGGGGAACAAGGTATGGAAAAAGAAGAACGCCGTGCAACTATCTTAGAGGTGAATCTAGATGGTTCTGGAGAAATCACATACGCTAGCGGATTAAGGAATCCCGTAGGTATGGATTGGAACCCTGTAACCGGTGAACTATGGACAGCAGTAAATGAAAGGGATAAAATTGGGGATAATTTGGTTCCGGATTATGTGACCAGCGTCCAAAAAGGAGGATGGTATGGTTGGCCATATAGTTATTACGGTCAGATTAAGGATCCACGTTGGCAAGATGATCCACATGAAGAAATGGTGGGTAAGGCAATTATTCCGGATGTTCCCGTTGGTAGTCACACCGCTTCTCTAGGATTCACTTTTTACACGGCTGATCAGTTTCCGGAGAAGTATAAAAATGGTGCTTTTGTAGGGCAGCACGGCTCTTGGAACAGAGCTATCTTTTCTGGGTACAAAGTTTTGTTTGTGCCCTTCAAAGAAGGCAAGCCACAACAACCGGAAGATTTTCTAACCGGTTTTATTGCTGATGAAGAGGCTGGTGAGGTGTATGGACGACCTGTTTGTGTGGCGGTTGCGACCGATGGTGCTCTTTTAGTAAATGATGATGATAGTGGTGTCATTTGGAGAATTGAGGCCAAATAAAACAGAGCGGAATTTTATATGAAAAATAGTGTCTATCTTTAGACACTATTTTTATTTTCTACTGATTTGATATCAAAAACTACCATAGATAAAGTTTACGAATCCGCCCGACTAGAGGAGGTGATCGGCGATTTTGTCCAACTGAAAAAATCTGGCTCTAACTTTAAGGGGCTCAGTCCGTTTTCAGATGAGCGAACACCAAGTTTTATGGTGTCTCCGGTAAAACAGATATGGAAAGATTTTAGTAGTGGAAAAGGGGGTAATGTAGTGGCGTTTTTAATGGAACACGAACATTTTACCTATCCAGAGGCCATAAAATACCTTGCCAAAAAATACAACATTGAAGTAGAAGAGACAGAGCGTACGGATGAGCAAAAGCAAGAAGCCAATGAGCGCGAAAGCATGTACCTGGTCTCGGAATTTGCGCAAAAGCATTTTTCCCATATGTTGTGGGATACAGAATTAGGTAAAGCCATTGGTCTTAGTTACTTTAAGGAAAGGGGATTTACCGAGGAGACCATAAAAAAATTCAATCTAGGCTATTGTTTGGATCAATGGGACGGTTTTACAAAAGCTGCATTTGATGAAGGGTATAAATTAAAGTACTTGGAGCAAACGGGACTGACCATTGTAAAACAGGATGCACAAAACCCCAACAGCCCAAAAACTTTTGATCGCTTTAAAGGAAGGGTAATGTTCCCTATACATTCCATGAGCGGTAGGGTCTTAGGTTTTGGAGGTAGAATTTTAGGTAATGATAAAAAGGCGGCAAAATATCTAAACTCGCCAGAGAGCGATATTTATCATAAGAGCAAAGTGTTATATGGTATTTATCATGCTAAACAGGCTATTGCCAAAGAGGACAATTGCTATTTGGTTGAAGGCTATACGGATGTTATCCAGTTTTACCAACGTGGTATTCATAATGTGGTATCGTCAAGTGGAACGGCACTTACTCCAGAGCAAATACGTCTAATCAACAGGCTTACAAAAAATATAACAGTACTTTTTGATGGTGATGCAGCGGGCCTTAGGGCTTCTTTACGTGGTATTGATTTAATTTTGGAGCAGGGCATGAACGTAAAGGTCTGCACGTTTCCTGAAGGAGAAGACCCGGACAGTTTTTCTAAAAACAATGCCCTTGAGGATGTTCAACAGTATTTAGAAGAAAAATCGCAGGATTTTATACAATTTAAAGCGGGACTTTTGGCTCAAGAAGCGGCCAATGACCCTATAAAACGGGCGGATACGGTCAGGGATATTATTCAGAGTATTTCCAAAATACCGGACGCCATAAAGCGGGAAATTTACATTCAAGAATGTGCTAATATCATGAAGGTTTCCGAGGGCGTACTCTTTAGTACGTTGGCACAAATGGGCAAAAAGGGAGCTTCAGCAGATTCTAAAAATCAAAAACCGGAACAAAAAGCTTTTGATGTAGTCAAGAACGAGGCTCTGCAGGAGAAAGTAGACGTGCAGTATTTACTGGAACGCAAAATTATTGAACTGTTGCTGCTGTATGGGAATGAAAAAGAAGAGTTTGAGGATTTGGTGCTAAAAGAAAATGAATCTGGAGACCTGATACTGGAGCCTGAGTCGGTTGAAGCTAAGGTGTACGAAAAGATTTTCTTGGATCTACAGGATGATGAGATTGAATTGGCAAATGAACAATTCCGGCAGATTTACTATAAACTTATTGAGGCCTTAAACCAAGATTCCGATTTTACGATAAGTACATTTTTAAGCGGACTAGAGCAACAGTTGGTTTCTGAAGTGTCTTCTATTTTAATGGAAGAGGAAAAGTATACATTGCACAGTTGGGAAAGGAAAGATATTTATCCAAAGGAAAAGAAGGTAGGCGTGGCCCAATTGGTAAGTGAAACTATCCTGACCTTGCGGTGTTTTTTAATAAAAAAACGTATGACGGCCTTGCAAGACCATACTAAGGAAAGTCAACAAGATCACAGGGAAACGCTTGAAGAAATCATGAATTATCTTCAACTGAACAAATTGCTAAATAAAAAGTTGAATAGAGTATTCTCTTAAGAATACGTGGCGAAAGCTTGATTTTAGGGCATAAAAAAACCCTAACGAAATCATCAGGGTCTGTACACGTTACGAATGTTAACTTCTTAATAAAGTTCCAATGCTTTTGCCTGTTGCAAAAGATCTACCATGTTGTCTACGTTTAACTTTTTCATTAAACGAGCCTTGTAGGTACTCACTGTTTTTTCGTTTAAGTTCAAACCGATGGCTACATCTTTGTTACGCTTACCGCTAGCCAATAATTTAAGTACTTCAACCTCACGGGTAGAAAGTTTTCTAAAGAACCTTCTGGGTTTTTGGGTACCTTCATCAAATGCTAAACGTTGTGCAAGTTCATTTGTAATGAACATGTTGCCTTCGCTTACTTTTTTAACTGCTGTTATGATGTAGTCTATGTCTGAGGCTTTTGAAAGATATCCAAAGGCACCTGCGCGAATAGTACTTAGTGCATAAACGTCTTCAGATTGACCGCTATACATTAATACCTTTACACTCGGGTGTTCTTTTTTGATTTTTCGCAGCGTGGCAATCCCGTTAATTTCCGGAATGTCCATCTCCAGCATTACTACATCAGGATTTGATTTCTCCAACTTATCGAAGAGCTCAGAAGTAGTGGATACCGCACCCACTATTTCAAATCCATTAGCAGATTCAAGAACATTAGTCACACCCATTCTAATAATGGGATGGTTGTCTGCAATTAATACTTTAATCATGTTGATAGTTTTAACCTAGATTATAAACGTTCTTTCGCCCGTCTAAAATACTGACATGCAATGTAAGGTTTAAAAATCTAATTACTTAAACAAAATTGGTGTTTTTTTCATAAAATTAGCCTCTTTTATGAATTTATTCGATTAGATTACCTTATTTACGGATATATCGCTAAAATAGAGCGTCAGGAATTTCGCAAACGGGTATCGGATTCATCTTGTGTTGGTTAGCTGAATTAAATTTCGTGTATATTGAGAATACTTCCTTCTCTCTGCCAGTAAAATCGCTCACTTTTTTTCCTTCATCTTGCATTTTCATAGCCCATTCTAGCTCAGGGTAGCTTGCTCCTATCTGGTCTTCATCGGTTCTGTCGTCTCCCCAAAGTCCATCTGTTGGGGCTGCATTTTGGATATCTGTATTGATATTCAGGTGTTTGGCTATTTCGTATACTTCAGTCTTTAAAAGGTCTGCAATGGGGCTCAAATCTACACCTCCGTCACCATATTTGGTGTAAAATCCTACACCAAAGTCCTCTACCTTATTTCCTGTGCCTGCTACCAAATAGCCTTCCAGAGCCGCAAAGTAGTAAAGGGTGGTCATGCGTAATCTGGCTCTTGTATTGGCCAATGACATAAAACGTTCTTCTTCATTATCTACTTTTGGAAGAGAGGATACAAGACTGTCAAATACTGGGGTGAGGTTTACCGGTTGTCTTCTTACCTTGTTAAAATTAGCTTGCAGCCAGTCTATATGGCGTGATGCTCGGGTTACTTGGTTTTCAGCTTGGTGTATGGGCATTTCCAAACACATGAGTTCAAGACCGGTTTTGGCGCAGAGCGTGGAGGTCACTGCAGAGTCTATTCCGCCTGATATTCCAATGACAAAACCTTTCATGTTTGCATTTACCGCATATTCCTTTAACCAGTTTACTATATAATCTACTACCTTTTCTGTCTGCATAGGATGTTCATTATGTCTAGATCGACTAACTTTGTGAGCTTAAAAATAACGTCTTGCGGTTAAATATTGAAATGTATCGGAAATTACTTTGCAAACAAATACCAGTTTTTGCCATTTTTATGATTTTATTCGCCTTTTTTGGGTGTAATGAGGGGCCAAAGGTCTCTGAAGATGTACAGAAAATAAAAGTTGATTTGCAGGTTAATAGGTTTGATACGCAGTTTGCGGAAACAACACCAGAGGATCTTCCTGTTTTAAAAAAACAATATCCATATCTGTTTCCCGCACAATATCTGGATAGTGTCTGGGTGGCCAAAATGAAAGATACCATACAGATGGAGCTATTGTCCGAAGTGCAAAAGACATTTTCGGATTTTTCAGAAGAAGAACAATCTTTAGAACTCCTCTTTAAGCATATCAAATACTATTTTCCAAAGTTTGAGGCACCTAAAGTAGTGACCGTAACTTCGGATGTGGATTACAGTAACAGAATTATCTTAACGGACACCTTGCTGCTCATTGGTCTAGATAATTATTTGGGGCCGGAACATAGGTTTTACCGGGATATCCAAAGGTATATAAGCGCAGATTTGGATAGGAAGTATTTAGCTGTGGACGTTGCCAGTGCTTTTGCAAAAAAGGTGGTGCCCAAGCCACAAGAACGTAGCTTTCTTGCGCAACTTATCTACTATGGCAAGGAACTTTATTTAAAGGATAGGTTGCTTCCTTTGGCCACGGATGCTCAAAAGATAAATTTCTCAGAAGAGCAGTGGATTTGGTCGGAAGCTAATGAGCAACCCATTTGGAGGAATTTTATTGAGAGTGAATATCTATACAGTACAGATAATACCTTGGCGAGACGTTTTTTAGACCCGGCTCCGTTTTCCAAGTTTGGGTTGGAGTTGGACAATGAGTCTCCAGGGCGTATTGGTCGCTATATTGGTTGGCAGATTGTACGTGCCTTTATGGATAAGAATGAGGTAACGTTACAACAGATGTTGAGCTTACCTGCAGATGAAATATTTAAAAAATCTAATTACAAACCTAAAAAATAACATGGCAAATCTTTATACTTCAGAAATAACATTAAAGGTAGGTTTAGATGAAAACCGCGTGCCCGAAGAACTTACGTGGTCCGCTCAAGACGGTGGAATAAACAATGAAAAGGCCAAAGCAATGCTATTGTCCGTTTGGGACAGCAAAAACCAAGAGTCCCTTAAAATAGACCTTTGGACCAAAGATATGCCTGTAGACGAGATGAAAATATTCTTTCATCAGACCCTAGTTTCATTGTCCGATACTTTCATGAAGGCTACCCAAGATGAAAAAATGACGGCTACCATGAAAGATTTCTGTGAATATTTTGCTGAAAAATTAGAGTTGAAAAAATAAAAATTCTAATTGGCCATAGGGACTTCCATTAAAAGGATTTTTGAATTTTCGCTATAGTTAAAGTCAATTGTCTTGGTGGCTTCAATTCCAAGTCCATCTCTTTTTTCCAATGCGATACCGTTTGCGGTACATTTACCTTCAAGTAGAAAAACATAAACTCCGTTGTTCGTGTTTTTCAATGTATAGGTGTGGGTTTTTCCTTTGTGAAACTCCCCTAGATGAAACCAAGCGTTTTGATGAATCCAAATACCGTCATCATCGGGGTTGGGAGATGCAATTTGCTGCAAGCGATTGCTTAAACTGCCCGAAGTTAGGGTTATCTGATCGTAACGTGGTGTAACATTAACCTTATTTGGAAGTATCCAGATTTGTAGAAACTTTACCTTGTTCTCTCGGCTTTTGTTCTTTTCGCTATGTTGTATTCCGGAACCTGCGCTCATAGCCTGTATGTCTCCTTGGCGAATAATGGTGGTATTTCCCATATCGTCTTTGTGCTCAAGGTCGCCTTCAAGTGGAATAGAGATGATTTCCATATTGCTATGGCCGTGGGTTCCAAAACCCATTCCCGCAGCAACTTCATCGTCGTTTAAGACACGTAAGACCCCAAAGTTCATACGGTCTGGATTGTGGTAATTGGCAAAGCTAAAAGTGTGATAACTATTGAGCCAGCCATGATTGGCATGGCCTCGGGTATTGGCTTTGTGAAGTGTACTTTTCATGTCTTTAATTTTTTGGGTATTCCATAGGAATTGTGAAGGGCCACCCTTCAAACTGTTGGGCATCTGGCTGCGTTACATCTACATATCTGGGCCAGCATTCAAATGTGGTTATTTTATCTTTTTTGTTAAACCGAACCAGACCATAACCACCTCCCTTGGAATTACTTTCCGGGTTCACATAGGCCATCATGCTTATTTTATTGTTAAATCCGTCTAGATAGTCGCCCGTCCAAGGAAGTGATGTATTGGTATTAGGTTTTTTTCCAGCTTTCTCATCTTCTGGCCACCACCAACGACTATAGTAGTCGTTTACGATAGCAGGAACGATAAAGGACCATGGCCCGTCTCCAAATTCATGGATGCCTTGCTTGATTACGGTTGCCAAATGCTGGTCTCCGGCAATGTGAACGGCATTGGCGTTTTTTATAAGTTGTAGGGCTTTGTTTCTCCCTGTCTGCGGCCATCCGTTACTGTCCAAATCGGCATGAAGCCTGTTATCCAAAGAACCGTGAATATGTGCGCCACCGCAGAAACCGGTTTGTGATAAAACTACTTTAAGTGACTCTGTATTTGTTTTTCCCCAGTTGTCCAAAAATGTAAGCTGACGGTCGCCCAACAATTTAAGTTCGGGCAAATCTATAGATGCCGGGTCATAGTCGGGATTTCTAATATGGTCCGGTCGTGGGCCTTGCTGGGGTATTTTTCCATTAGGTCCAGACTTGAATTTTCGGTCTTCCAGAATGGCAAAGTCTATACCGCCAAGAGGTAAATTGGTATAGTAGACACCAATTCCTTGTTGAATGGGAGTAGGGTCATAAGGGTCTGGTAAATGTGCTGTTTGGCAACGCTCTACCATTTTTACATATTCATGATGGTAGGTGTAACCACCATCGTTAGACCCTTTTACGAGTGATATTTTTCCGTTTTCTCCCCAAAGATTTCCTTGCCCAATATCATGGTCGTCCGGAATACTGATAGCAGGGCGGTTGCGGAAAGTTTCCTTGAACTGAAGACCGAATTTTAACCAAGCCGCCGTATGTTCGGTATGGTCATAGGATTGGTCCCCGGCAAAAAATATCAGATCCGGATTTTGATGATTAATGTTGCGGACAAAGTTTTCTCTCATGCCCCGGTCTTGATTAGAGTTGCAGGAAAGGGCAGCAAGAACAATTTCGTCTTTCTCTTTTGGGTCTTTGCGAATCAATCCCTCATAAGTGGCTTTGTTACCATGCCGTATGCGATATTTTATGTCTTTTGTGTCGTCCCAGTTCTCAATACGAAAAAGAGCGGACCATCCTAAATCGTTTACGTTTTGTTTCTGAATCTCTTTCCATGAACCATTCTCTTTAATTTCCAATCGTACCACCCGTGTTTCGTTGGGGTAAAGAGGGTAGAGCTGTGCGCTGAGTTTCAATGTTTGTTGGGCAACGGTATAGATGCCAAAAGCAACTACACTATCGCGATTTACCTTTAGATTGATAATGGGGTTTTTATCGCGGTTCCACCAATCGTTTGTAGATAGTTTGTCTACATTGTCAAAAGGTGCAATTATAGGAGGTTTTTGCTCTTGTGCCGCTATAGGATTGGTGAAGAACCAGGTTAAAACCAGGATTAAAAGACTCTTTTTCATATTCGTTATGGTTCTGTAAAGGTTGTTATTCGGTTTTGAATAGTGATATGGTATAGTCCAACAGCTCCGTGCCACCATGGTCTCCATGTCCTGGAATGACGATTTTTAGGTCAGGATATGCTGTTTTAATTTTAGAGATAGTGCTGCTCCATTCATCGGTATTGGCATCACCCAGATATCCTTTTGTGGCGTTCAAGGATTTAACGGGGCATCCACCAAAAAGGAGGTGTTCACTTGGAATGTAGCTAACAATATTGTCTCTGGTGTGGGCTTCCCCAAAATGCCGGTTGATTATTTTTTTATTTCCTAGGATGATTTCGTTTACTTGTTCAAAACCTATTTGTGGCAGCCGATTTCCTTCTTTCTTTGCTAGTTCAATGGTTTTATTGTTGGCATAGGATGGGATGTTCAATTGATGAAAAGCGTCAACTCCCCCAAGACAATCATCGTGAAAATGATTTACGACCACTGCTTTAATTTTATGTTCCTTCGTTTTTGTGATCCAATCAATAAGTTCGTTAGAAGTCTCCGTGTCTATTGGTGTATCAAAAACTACGGCCTCACCGGCGTTCATGTAAACTAATCCGTTACAAGCTACTTTGCCATAATCTTCTGTTTGCAGGTATGAAACATGAATATAGCTGTTTTGGGAAACAGGAATTATTTTTAGGGTTTCGCTACTGTAAGTTCTATTTCCGTTTTGGGACTTACAACTTAGTAGTAGAACAGAAAAAAGCAAAATTATAAGTGGCGATTTGTAGTTCATGAGGTTTTGTTCTTTAAGTTTCATAAATATATAGTTTTACCTTGCACTAATGAAAGATTCAGATATTCAAAAACTCGTTTTTATATATAATGCAGATTCAGGTTTAAAAAACTCTCTATTGGATAGTGCTCATAAAATCTTAAGCCCTAGTACGTATGATTGCAACCTGTGCGACATAACGTTCGGAGTTTTTACGGAGAACAAAGTTTGGAAGGGTTTTAGAGAGTCTACAAGTATGGAAATGGAGTTTCTGCACAGGGACGAATACAAAAAACAGTATGCCTCTAAGTTTGGTAACAAGTTTACGTTTCCGATTATTTTGGCCCGGACAAACAATGATTTGGAAGTATTTGTGGGTACTGAAGAGATGAATACGATTGAAAATGCGGAATCGCTCGTAGATTTAATTACAAAGAGGATGGAAGCCTAGATTTTTTTGTCTTTGAAAAAATCTATGTTTATGTTTTCTATAAAGTCCAGAACATCATCACGACCATATCCTTTAGAAGATGAGGTTATGAAGTATTTTGGGGCTTCTTCCCAAACACCGTTCAGTAATTCGGTAATGTAACTGTTTACATTTTTCTCAATGGCGTTAGGCTTCAGTTTATCGGCCTTGGTGAATATAATACAGAACGGAATGCCGTTTTCGCCAAGCCATTCCATGAATTCCATGTCAATTTTTTGCGGTTCATGACGAATATCGACTAAAACAAAAGCGCAGACCAGTTGCTCTCGTTTAAGAAAGTAATCGGTTATATATTTCTGAAATGTCTTTTTGCTCTTTTTTGAAACACGGGCGTACCCATAGCCTGGCAAATCTACAAGGAACCAATTTTCGTTGATTTTGAAATGATTGATTAATTGGGTTTTTCCGGGGCGGCCAGAGGTCTTTGCAAGACTTTTTCTTTCAGTAAGGCTATTTATCAAAGAAGACTTCCCTACATTAGATCGGCCTATAAAAGCATATTCGGGTAGGGGTTCTTTTGGGCATCTTGCCACATCAGTATTACTGATTATAAAATTAGCCGTTTTAATATTCACCTTCGGAAACTATTTAATTGGGTAGTGTGGTTGCTAAAATTTACGTTGGGTCAACCAGTTGTCCAGAACTTCGTTAAATTTATCAGGATGCTCCATCATTGGGGCATGACCACACTTTTCAATCCAATAAAGGTCAGAATCAGGTAGCAATTCATGAAAAAGATCGGCCACGTCCGGTGGGGTAACCCCATCGTTCTCGCCCCAAATGATACAGGTTGGTGTATTCATTTTAGGGAGGTCATTGGCCATGTTGTGGCGTATGGCACTTTTGGCGATAGCCAATGTTTTTATAATTTTTTTTCGGTCGTTTACAGTAGCAAATACCTCGTCTACAATTTCTTTGGTGGCAATGGCGGGATCATAAAAAACGTCTTGGGCCTTTTTCTTTATAAATTCATAATCGCCACGTCTTGGATAGCCGTCTCCCATAGCACTTTCATATAAACCGGAACTGCCTGTAATTACGAGGGCTTTTACCAGTTTAGGGTACAGCTTGGTGTGGAGTAGACCTATGTGCCCTCCTAGAGAGTTTCCTAATAATATAACATCTTTAAGCTCTTTGAACTCAATGAATTTGGCTAGGAATTTAGCAAATTGCTTGACGTTCGTCTTAAGCATGGGCATATCGTAGATAGGTAATTCTGGAATAAGTACTTTATAACCCTTTTTAGGAAAGTATTCAGTAACACCTTGAAAGTTGCTAAGCCCTCCCATAAGACCGTGTAAAATAATGATAGGTGTACCTTCGCCTATCTCTATATACCGGAATTTTCCTTCCTTAATTAAATTTTCTTCCATTCAAGATACTTCTTGGTCTGTTCGTCAAAGATAGACATAATCCTACAATGACTATTATACAAGTATAGGCCAATAAAGCGAGAATTGCCCATTATTTTTTGATTACGACTAAAATTCGCTCTTTTTTCAGGGCACTAAATTGCCCATAATTTATGCCCAAAAGCCACTAGTTATTAACAAAGTGGTAATTAGTGGTAAAATGTGGTAATAAAATTTGTAGTTTTGAGTTATAGTATTGTAAAACAGCTTTTTTAAGTGATAAATTTCATTGGGACATACGATTGTAAGGCCGATGCCAAAGGTAGGGTAATGATACCAGTTGCCCTAAAAAATCAGATGTCTCCTATTTTAAATCAAAGTTTTGTCATCAAAAGATCTGTTTTTCAGCCTTGTTTGGAATTATATCCTATGGAAGAGTGGAATCTTCTTATGGAGAAGATGAACAAGAAAAACCGTTTCAAGAAAAAGAATAACGATTTTATCCGTCGTTTTTCTGCTGGGGTAAAGGTCATAGAGATCGATGCTACAGGTAGAATGCTAATTCCTAAGAACCTTGTGGAGATTGCCAATATCTCTAAAGAGGTGGTTTTGAGTTCGGCAATCAACATTATTGAAATTTGGGACAAGGATAGTTATGAGAAAGTATTGGAAGAAACTGCAGAGGATTTTGCCGAACTGGCAGAAGAGGTGATGGGGGATGACGGAGATGACGAAAGCTATGTATCATAACCCTGTTTTATTGGAAGAGTCCGTAAACGGTCTCAATATAAAGGAAGACGGCGTGTATGTTGATGTCACTTTTGGTGGCGGAGGGCATTCCAAGCACATATTGAAGCAATTGGGAAGCGAGGGTAAATTGTTTGCCTTTGATCAAGATGAAGATGCGCTTGCAAATACGCTAGGAGACCCAAGGTTTACATTGATCAATGAGAACTTTAGGTTCATTAGACAGTTTCTTAAGTTCTATGGCATTAGAAAGGTAGATGGAATTTTAGCCGATTTTGGTGTTTCATCACATCAGTTTGATAGAGCTGAACGCGGATTTTCTACCCGTTTTGAAGCGGATTTGGATATGCGCATGAGCAAAAGGAATCTTTTGTCCGCTTATGATGTGGTCAATACGTATGATTATGACGATTTAAGAAAAGTTCTTTTTCAGTATGGCGATTTAAGAAATGCGAATGCCATGGCAAAGACCATTTTGGCAAAGCGAGAAGAAGAGCCTATAAAGACAACGGACAGGTTAAAAGAGGTGTTGCGCTCATTTCTGCCCAATGCGAAAGAGCATAAAATATTGGCCCAAATTTATCAGGCTATTCGTATTGAGGTCAATCAGGAGATTGCTGTAATAGAGGAATTTTTGTTGCAAACTCGGGAGTTGCTAGATGTAGGAGGTAGGCTGAGTATAATAAGTTATCACTCATTGGAGGATCGTTTGGTAAAAAGGTTCATTAGAGAAGGGCAGTTTCAGGGCGAGGCGCCAAAAGATTTTTATGGAAATATAGATGTTCCATTTAAAAAAGTGGGGCCGTTAATTGTTCCGTCCAAAGAGGAAATAGCACAGAATAATCGTGCGCGAAGTGCCAAATTGAGAATTGCGGAGCGCATAGAAAAAGTGAATCTTAAAAATTGAAAAGAGAGAAGAAAAACATGAAAAAAGGATTGTTGAACATACTTAAAGGTAGGTTTTTGGTGAGTGATGACGCGCCTAAGAACTGGTTGTTCATCATTTTCACTTCTTTTCTGGCTACAGTAATGATCGGTAGCTCGCATAGTGCGGATAAAAAAGTACATCAAATTGCCGCTTTGAACGAAGAGGTGAAAGAGCTTCGGAATGAATTTGTAGATGCACGATCGGATGTTCAGCAATTAAAGTTGGAATCTACCGTGATGCAGATCGTTGCGGAGAAAGGGTTGTTTCCTTCACAGGTGCCGCCCAAACAGATTAGGGTAATATCAAACAAAGAGGAAGAATAGTGGCTGTAACCGAAAAAAGCATATTGACCCGGTTGTACGTTGTGTCGGCGTTCATGTTCCTGTTTGCTGTAGCAGTACTTTTCAAATTGGTGAACATTCAGTTCGTGCAAGGAGAGAAGTATAAGGCTTTGGCTATGGAGCGTACGGAGAAAATGTTCACTATTGCGCCTAATAGGGGTAATCTGTACTCGGATGATGGTAGTTTGTTGGCTACTTCGGTATCGCGTTACACTATTCGTTTTGATGCGGTTACCGTAAGCGATGAGGATTTTAGAAAGAATATTGTGCCATTGTCCAATTCGCTTTCAAAAATGTTGGGTAAGCCTTCATCGCATTATCAAAAATTATTGCGCAAGGCTAAAGTGAATAAAAATAGGTATGCACTTATCGCTAGAAACCTGGATTATTCAGAATATATAATGGTTAAGGATTTTCCTTTGTTCAATAAAGGTCCGTACAAAGGAGGATTGATTATTGAGCAGAAAACGGTAAGGGAGCATCCGTTAGGTAAGATTGCCGAACGTAGCGTTGGGTACGAGAATGTAGATGAGGATGGGTACTATTCCGGTGTGGGGCTGGAAAGGGCCTATGGGGAATATTTGAGAGGTGTTGAAGGAAAAAGACTAAAACAAAAGATTGCCAAAGGCCAGTGGAAGCCAATAGGGTGGGAGAATATCGTAGAGCCTAAAGATGGGTATGATTTGGTGTCTACCATCGATATTAATATTCAAGATATCGCCCACCACGCTTTGCTGGGGCAGCTGGAGCATTACAAAGCGGACCATGGTTGTGTTATTGTAATGGAAACGGAAACCGGAGAGGTAAAGGCTATCTCAAATTTGGGAAGAACGGAGTCCGGTAAGTATTATGAGCGCTTAAATTATGCTATTGGGGAGTCTAGTGAGCCCGGATCTACTTTTAAGTTAATGTCGCTTGTGGCCGCATTAGAAGATAAGGTAATTGATACCAGTACCGTAATGGATACGGAAAAAGGACGCTGGAAAATCTATGATAGAATTGTAAAGGATTCCAAGTGGGGCGGTTACGGTAAGATTTCTGCAGGCCATGCTTTTGAGGTTTCTTCTAACACGGCGTTTGCAAAAATGATTCATAACAATTACAAGAACGATCCGGAAAAATACGTCAATCGTCTTATGAGTATGAATCTCAACAAAAAGCTTGATTTGCCTATAAAGGGTGAAGGAGAGCCGGTTATTAGATTTCCTGGAGATAAAGGTTGGTCCGGTATTTCGTTGGCTTGGATGTCCCATGGGTATGAGGTTTCAATGACGCCTTTACAAGTGTTGACATTTTATAACGCTATCGCCAATGATGGTGAAATGGTAAAGCCTAGGTTGATAAAAGAAGTGCGTGAGTGGGATCTTACCATTCAGAAATTTGATAAAGAGGTGATTAATCCTTCGGTTTGTTCTAAAGAAACGGCGGCTAAAGTTCAGCAGTTGTTAAAGAATGTAGTGGAGAAAAAATATGGAACGGGTCACGGTCTGTATTCACCTAATTTTTCAATGGCAGGGAAAACGGGTACGGCACAGAAAAACTATGTGTCCAAGGATCCGGACAAATTAAAATACATATCCTCGTTTGCAGGTTACTTTCCGGCGGAAAACCCAAAATACTCCTGTATAGTGGTTATTCATGAACCGGACAAGAGTGTGGGGTATTATGGGGCGGATGTTTCCGGACCGGTATTTAAATCTGTTGCTCAGAAGGTGTACGCTACATCGCCGTTGGTAGATGAGGTAGATATGGAAAAGATGAAAGACCAACGATTGGATAAATCGTACCAAAAATATTATGCGGAGGCCCAAAAGAGCTACAAGCAAGTGCCTAATGTTAAGGGTATGAGCGGTATGGATGCTATTTCCATTCTAGAAAATTTAGGGATTGAGGTAGAGGTAAGGGGCAATGGCAAAGTAAAAAGACAGTCCGTTTCACAAGGAGCGGATATTAAGGATATCAAAAAAATTACACTAGAATTATCGTGAAGTTGCTAAAAGACATATTGTTCGGTGCAAGCCTCACCAACGTAATCGGTTCTACCGATGTATTGGTGAACGCTATCTGTTTTGACTCTAGAAAAGTTAAGATGGATGATGTTTTTGTGGCTATAAAAGGCACGGTAACAGATGGTCATTTGTACATAGCTAAGGCTATAGACCTTGGTGCAAAAGCTATTGTATGCGAGACGCTACCAGAGCAAACCATAGATGGGGTTACCTATGTAGAGGTAAAGGACGGCAATACTGCCTTGGCAATGATGGCTTCTAATTTTTATGGTAATCCTTCAAAGAATTTAAAATTAGTTGGGGTAACGGGTACCAATGGTAAGACCACTATTTCTAGCTTACTGTATCAATTGTTTAAAAAAGCAGGATACAAAGTGGGTCTTTTATCAACTATCAAAATTATGGTAGATGATGAGGTTTATGCAACAAGCCATACCACTCCGGATGCATTGACAATTAATGAGCACCTGTACCTTATGAACGAGGCTGGTGTGGAGTTTTGTTTTATGGAAGTCAGTTCGCACGGAATTCACCAAAAAAGAACACAAGGGTTGGTCTTTGAAGGGGCTATTTTCACGAACCTTTCCCATGACCATTTAGATTACCATAAGACGTTTGCAGAGTATAGGGATACCAAAAAGATACTGTTTGATCAATTACCAAAAAGTGCTTTTGCCATTTCCAATATAGACGATAAGAATGGGGCTGTCATGCTTCAGAATACGAAAGCAAAAAAATATACCTACGCGCTAAGAACGTATGCGGATTATCGTGCGCAAGTATTGGAGAGTCAATTTAACGGTACACTATTAAAAATAAACGAGCATGAACTGTGGTCTAGGTTAATAGGTCATTTTAATGCCTATAATATGTTGGCTATTTTCGCTACCGCGGATTTGTTGGGTATGGAAACTCTGGAAACCTTAAGGTTGCTGAGTGAATTGGACAATGTAGATGGCCGCTTTCAATATTTTATATCTAGTAAAAAGATTACTGCCATAGTGGATTATGCCCATACGCCGGATGCGCTAAAAAATGTGTTGGAAACAATCAGCACTTTGAGAACTGGAAATGAAAACGTCATCACCGTTGTGGGGTGTGGTGGCGATAGAGACAGATCTAAGCGTCCGGTAATGGGTCATATTGCTTCGGCAATGAGCAATAAGGCCATTTTTACTTCGGATAATCCTAGAAGTGAGTCGCCGTCCTCCATAATTGAAGCTATGGAAGAGGGAGTGGAGCCACAGAACGTAAAGAAAATCCTATCCATAGAAAATAGGGAACAGGCTATAAAAACGGCGTGCCAATTGGCCAATGCCGAAGATATTATCCTCATTGCGGGTAAAGGTCATGAGACCTATCAGGAGACCAACGGAAAGCGTATTCATTTTGACGATTTTGAAATGGTCAAAGACGTTCTCAAAAGTTTGGATAAATAACAAGGACCAAATAAGAAAAAGACTAGAAGCTTAAAAGATGCTATACTACCTATTCGAATATTTAGAAAAACAATACCAGTTGCCGGGGGCGAGCTTGTTTCAGTTCACCACCTTTAGAGCGGCTATGGCTATTCTATTTTCATTGATAATCGCTACGGTATATGGTAAGCGCGTTATTCTTTTTCTTCAAAAGAAACAAATAGGGGAAAGTGTAAGAGACCTTGGTCTTGAAGGGCAGAAACAAAAGGCGGGAACCCCTACCATGGGCGGACTCATCATTATCATGTCTACTTTAATACCGGTACTTCTGTTCGCTAAGTTGGATAATATTTACATCATCTTGTTGATTGTCACCACGCTTTGGATGGGTTTCATCGGTTTTACGGATGATTACATTAAAGTGTTCAAAAAGGACAAAGAAGGGCTTAAAGGCAGGTTTAAGGTTTTGGGTCAGGTAGTTTTAGGGCTTGGTGTTGGAGCTACCCTATATTTTCACCCTGGAGTAACCATGAGAGAAGACTCTAGCACTATGATTACGGAGGAGCTTCAAGTACGTGACGTTATGGGGAAGGAAATTCAATCCGTAAGGACTACGGTTCCTTTTTTCAAGAACAATGAACTGGATTATAGTGATTTTATTGGTTGGGCCGGAGAAAGTGCTAGGGATTATGCGTGGTTGATATTCATTCCTATCGTAATACTTATTGTAACTGCGGTTTCCAATGGAGCCAACCTTACGGATGGTATAGATGGGCTAGCAGCGGGTACATCGGCAATTATCGTATTTACGCTCGGCATTTTTGCGTGGGTATCCGGTAACGTCATATTTTCCAATTATTTAGATATCATGTTTATACCCAATTCAGGGGAGTTGGTGGTCTTTATAACTGCTTTTGTAGGGGCTTTGGTAGGGTTTCTTTGGTACAATGCCTTTCCTGCACAGGTGTTTATGGGAGATACCGGTAGTTTAACAATTGGAGGAATCATTGCGGTAATCGCCATCATTATTAGAAAGGAATTATTGATTCCCATTTTATGCGGAATCTTTTTTGCCGAGTCTTTATCGGTTATGATACAGGTGGGTTACTTCAAGTATACCAAAAAGAAATTTGGAGAGGGGAAACGTGTTTTTCTTATGTCGCCCATTCATCATCATTATCAGGTAAAAGGGTATCATGAGAGTAAGATCGTAACCCGTTTTTGGATTGTAGGTATCCTATTGGCCATTATTACCATCGTTACCTTGAAAGTAAGATAAGATGAAAAGGTTGGTGATTTTAGGTGGAGGCGAAAGTGGAGTAGGCACGGCCATTTTGGGAAAGAAAAAGGGATACGAGGTTTTTGTGTCCGACAGAGGAAAAATTAAAGAAAAATATAGAAACGTTCTTGAACATTTTGATATTGATTGGGAAGCTGAAAAGCACACCGAGGCGAAAATCCTAAATGCGGATTTGGTAATGAAGAGTCCGGGTATACCTGATACGGTGCCATTGGTTCAGGCCTTGCAGGAAAAAGGTATTCCTGTTATTTCGGAAATCGAATTTGCATCAAAATATACAGATGCTACTTTAATAGGAATTACCGGAAGCAATGGTAAGACCACCACAACTATGTTGGCAAATCACCTTTTAAAAGAAGGAGGTGCAAATGTAGGAATGGCGGGGAATATTGGTGATAGTTATGCCAAAATGGTAGCGGAGAACAATTTTGATTTCTATGTTTTGGAAATAAGCAGTTTTCAGTTGGATGGTATTGTAGATTTTAAACCGCATATCGCCATTCTAACAAATATTACTCCGGACCATTTGGACCGGTATGATTACAAATTTGAAAATTATGTCGCTTCAAAATTCCGCATAGCGGAGAACCAGACCGAAGACGACTTTTTTATATATGACGCAGATGATCCGGTGATTGTCGCGTGGCTTGAAAAGCACCCCTTTAAATCAAAATTGCTCCCTTTTTCCATTATGCGAGAATTGGAAGAAGGAGCTTACTTAAAGAACAACAACATAATACTGAACTCAACTAACGAGACATTGGAAATGACAAAAGAGACATTAGCACTAGAAGGAAAACACAACTTAAAGAACAGCATGGCGGCAATGACTGCTGCAAAATTAGTAGGGATAAGAAAAGCATCGATCCGTGAGAGTATCGCTAATTTTCAGGGAGCGCCACATCGCCTTGAAAACGTATTGAAAATACATCACGTACAGTATATAAACGATTCTAAGGCAACCAACGTAAACTCTGTATTTTACGCATTGGATAGCGTTAAAACACCTATTGTTTGGATTGTTGGAGGACAGGACAAAGGCAATGATTATAAAGAATTGATGCCATTAGTGCGTGAAAAAGTTAAGGCTATAGTTTGTTTAGGACTTGACAACGAAAAAATCAAAGATGCTTTTGGTAACGTGGTGGATTTGATGGTGGAGACCTTTGCTATGGAAGAAGCTGTCAAGGTAGCTTATAAGATTGCCGAACGTGGCGATACGGTTTTGTTGTCTCCCGCATGTGCCAGTTTTGATTTGTTTCAGAACTATGAAGATCGTGGCGACCAATTTAAAGCAGCTGTAAAAGCATTGTAAAAAGTATATAGAGTGAACGCATTTTTTCAAAATATCAAAGGAGATAAAGCTATTTGGGCCATTGCGGCCCTCTTGGGCTTGTTTTCGTTTTTACCGGTGTACAGTGCCAGTAGTAACCTGGTGTATGTTGTGGGGAACGGAACTACTTTTGGCTATTTGGTAAAACATGCATTGTTGTTGTCATTGGGCTTTGGTATTATATATGGGGTGCATCGTATTCCTTCGCATTTTTTTAAGGGACTTTCTCTTATTGCCATGCCTATTGTATTGGTTTTGTTAGTGTTTACTTTGGCTCAAGGAACTACTATAGGAGGTGCCAATGCTAGTAGATGGATCAGTGTGCCGCTAGTGGGTATTTCGTTTCAGACCTCTAATCTGGCTGCCGTGGTATTAATGATTTATGTAGCTAGGTATCTCAGTAAGATCCGTCTTAAAGATGTGAAATTTAAGGAGAGCATTTTGCCATTGTGGATTCCTGTTTTTCTAACGGTAGCCCTTATTTTACCGGCAAACTTTTCAACTGCGGCCATTATATTTTCTATGGTGCTTTTGTTGTGTTTTTTAGGAGGATATCCTATTAAATATCTTATCGGAATTATAGGTGCGAGTGTGTTGAGCCTTGCATTTTTTATACTAACGGCCAAGGCAATTCCTGGTTTGTTTCCTAATCGTGTAGATACTTGGATCAGTAGGGTAGAGAATTTTGCCGATGCAGAAGATACGGAAGCAGATTATCAAATTGAACGGGCCAAGATTGCTATTGCCACAGGCGGTATCGTGGGGAAGGGTGCTGGTAAAAGTATTCAGAAGAACTTTTTGCCACAGAGTTCCTCGGATTTTATTTATGCGATAATCGTTGAGGAATATGGACTTGTCGGAGGATTTGCGCTAATGTTTTTTTACATGTTCCTTTTATTCCGGATTGTGGTAGTGGCCAATGGTAGTGGTACTATTTTTGGGAAACTCGTAGCCCTTGGAGTGGGGCTTCCTATCGTTTTTCAGGCATTGATAAATATGGCCGTTGCGGTTGAGCTTTTTCCTGTAACAGGGCAAACCTTACCGCTGATCAGTAGTGGTGGTACCAGCAGTTGGATGACCTGTTTGGCCATTGGTATTATTTTAAGTGTAAGTAATAAAAATTCAAATGCGGAAAAACCATCCGCAGATATAGATGAAACTAATCCTTTAGAAGTACTAAGTGGGCAATTATAGATTCATACTCTCCGGTGGTGGTACGGGCGGGCATATTTACCCGGCAATCGCCATTGCCAACGAATTGAAAAGGAGGCATCCTGACGCACAATTTTTATTTGTGGGTGCTAAGGACCGTATGGAGATGGAGAAGGTGCCGCAAGCAGGTTACGAAATTGAAGGATTATGGATTAGCGGGTTGCAACGGAAACTGACCCTTAAAAATTTAATGTTTCCATTTAAAGTAATAAGTAGTTTGTTGAAGTCAGGTAAAATAGTCCGAAAGTTCAAGCCCCATGCCGTAATAGGTACTGGCGGCTTTGCCAGTGGTCCTATGTTGCGTGTGGCTTCCGGTAAAGGCGTGCCCTGTGTATTGCAGGAACAGAATTCGTATGCCGGTATTACTAACAAATTACTAAAGGATAAAGTGGCCAAAATTTGTGTGGCCTATGATGAGATGGATCGGTTTTTTCCAAAGGATAAAATTGTGAAGACCGGGAATCCGGTTCGTGGCGATTTAGTGGAAATGACAGCTGATAAAAATGAAGCGTTGGATTTCTTTGGATTGAAAACGGGAGTGCCTACACTCTTGGTTTTAGGCGGAAGTCTTGGTGCACGACGCATCAACCAATTGATAGCGGCTAACCTTGATTTCTTTGAAAAGACGGGTATTCAACTAATATGGCAGTGTGGTAAACTTTACATAGATGAGTATGCCAAATACAACTCGGAAACGGTGAAGGTGTTGGATTTTATGAACCGGATGGATTATGCATACGCTGCTTCAGATATCATTATATCGCGCGCTGGTGCCGGTTCCGTATCGGAACTGTGCATTGTAGGTAAGCCGGTAATATTTATTCCTTCGCCCAACGTAGCAGAGGATCATCAGACAAAAAATGCACGCGCACTTGCTAATGAAGATGCGGCTATTTTATTGAAGGAAAGTGAGCTTGACGCGAAATTTGAAAACGAGTTTACGCAGCTTTTTCAAGATAAAGTCAAGCAAGCAAGTCTGGCCGAAAATATTAAAAGGTTGGCCTTGCCTAATGCAACCAAGGATATTGTAGACGAAATAGAAAAATTAATTGGGGATGCCGCCCGTAACTAGAGGCATGAAGATTGGTAGAAATGGACTTAAAACGCATACATAACGTATATTTTATTGGCATTGGAGGCATTGGTATGTCTGCATTGGCACGTTATTTTAAGTTTATACGAAAGAATGTTGCCGGTTACGATAAAACCCAAACTCCCCTTACGGAAGAACTTTCCGGTCTGGATATGGATATCCATTATCAAGATGATATTAATGATGTAGCGGATTTATTTAAAAATAAGGAAAATACCCTTGTGGTATATACACCTGCGGTTTCTGTTGAGCATACGGAATATCAATATTTTCAGAACAATGGTTTTGAAATTAAAAAACGATCAGAAGTTTTAGGATTGATAACCAAAGGCAGCTTCTGTTTGGCGGTTGCGGGTACACATGGTAAAACTACCACGACAAGTATTTTGGCGCACTTGCTAAAAGAAACAGGGGTTAGTTTTACAGGTTTTTTAGGTGGAATTTCCGAAGATTTCAATAGTAATTTTGTTTTTGAAGGCACGGATTATTCCGTTGTGGAAGCAGATGAGTTTGATAGGTCTTTTTTAAGGTTGTTTCCTAATGTGGCTTGCGTAACCTCTATGGATGCAGATCATTTGGATATTTATGGCAACCCAGAGGAATTACAGAAATCGTTTGTTGAGTTTGCCAACAGAGTGGCGCCGGATGGAGCACTTTTCGTGAGAAAAGGGTTGCCGTTGGCCGGAATTACATATGGGATAGATGATAATGCGGATTACTGTATTAACAATCTAAAAATCGAGAATGGAAGCTATATTTTTGATTTGAAAACTCCGGATGCGACTTTAATAGATGTGAAGTTCAGTAAACCGGGAAGACATAATCTGTTAAACGGACTGGTAGCTTTTGCTATGGCCTTGCGCACTGGTGTATCCGCAAATAAATTAGTTGGTGCACTGGCAACCTTTAAAGGGGTGCAAAGACGGTTTTCCTATAAAATAAAAAACGAAGATTTTGTTTTTATAGATGATTATGCGCATCATCCCACAGAAATAGATGCCGTTTATGATGCGGTAATGGAAATGCACCCGAACAAGAGAACATTGGCTATTTTTCAACCCCATCTTTTCTCAAGGACTAGGGATTTTGGAGATGAATTTGCGAAAAGCCTTTCAAAGTTTGATAGTATTCTGTTGTTGGATATCTATCCGGCTAGGGAAAAACCTATTGAAGGAATAACTTCGGAATGGTTGTTGGATAAGATGAAGGGAGCTCAAGTAAAAACAATTCAGAAATCCAAATTAATAAACGAAATAAAAGAACAAAATCCGCAGGTTCTTATTACCATGGGTGCGGGAGATATAGGTTTGGAAGTTAGTAAGATCACAAAAGAGTTGCAACATGCGTATTAATTATAACTACATAAAGTTTTTGGCTTTAATCGTTGTAATAACGGGGCTTTACGCATTTTCTAACCAAAGAAGCGCGAAGCGAAATGTAAAAGGAATAACGATTGAATTCGTTGAAAATCAAAATTTATTCATCACCGAAGGCTCGGTTAATAAATTGTTAATACAAAAATTCGGTAGCCTTGAAAACTTGCCCAAAGAAAAATTAGCTTTGAATAACCTGGAGAAGGCCATTGAGGCCAACAAAATGGTAAAAAGTGCCCAAGTTTATCTTACAGTAAGCGGTGAATTAGCGTCGAAAATCATTCAACGCACACCAATCGGACGTATAGAAGGGGATTCAAAATTTTATCTTGACGAGGACGGAAAGCAAATGCCATTGTCAAATAGCTATTCTGCACGGGTACCTATAATTACCGGGCGGATAACGGATGAAGGCTTAGCGGATGTCTATAAAGTTTTGACCTACATCAATATGGACGAGTTTCTTAAGAAAAACATCATTGGGTTACATATCGTAAGCGAGGAGAAATACCAGCTTCGCTTTCGAACCGAAGAGTTTATTGTCAATTTGGGAGATGTAGAAAGGTTGAAAGAAAAGTTTAGCAATTTCAAGGCATTTTACGCCAAAGCAAATAAAGACAAAACTCTGCAGAACTATGATGTTGTTAGTTTAGAGTTTGACAATCAAGTAGTGTGCACCAAAATTTAAGTTATGGAAGTAGGTAATTATTCGGTAGGATTGGACATTGGAACAACCAAAATCGTAGCCATAATCGGTAAGAAAAACGAGTATGGTAAGATTGAGGTTCTAGGCATCGGCAAATCTAAAAGTTTAGGTGTGCATCGCGGTGTTGTAAACAATATTACACAGACTATACAGTCCATACAGCAAGCCGTAGAAGAAGCTGAGCTTAACTCAGGTCTTAAAATAGGTTCTGTTGTGGTAGGTATTGCCGGGCAGCATATAAGAAGTCTGCACCATAGCGATTATATCACCAGAGCAGATTCTGAAGAAGTTATCAATGATGACGATTTGGATAAGCTATGTAACCAAGTTTACAAATTGGTGATGCTTCCGGGCGAAGAGATCATTCATGTACTTCCACAAGAATACAAAGTGGATGGGCAGGCTGAGATCAAGGAGCCTATTGGTATGTACGGTGGCCGTTTGGAAGCTAATTTTCATGTGGTTGTAGGACAGGTTTCCTCAATCAAAAATGTAGGTAGGTGTATTAAAAGCGCCGGTCTGGATTTAGGTAATATTACACTGGAGCCTTTGGCCTCTTCCGATGCCGTATTGAGCAAGGAAGAAAAAGAGGCCGGTGTGGCATTGATCGATATAGGAGGCGGTACAACGGATTTGGCCATTTTTAAAGATGGCATCATCCGGCATACGGCGGTAATTCCTTTTGGTGGCGGTGTAATAACCGAGGATATTAAAGAAGGATGTTCCATTATTGAAAAACAAGCAGAACTTTTAAAGGTAAGGTTCGGTTCCGCTTGGCCAGGAGAAAATAAGGATAATGAGATTGTTTCTATACCCGGTCTGCGTGGTAGGGAGCCTAAAGAGATTACCCTTAAAAACCTATCCAAAATTATTCATGCACGTGTAGTTGAGATTATTGAGCAAGTTTATGCCGAAATCAAAAACTACGGTCATGATGAACAAAAAAAGAAACTGATTGCAGGTATTGTGCTTACAGGTGGTGGAAGCCAGTTGAAGCACTTAAAGCAGTTGGTGGAATACATTACGGGTATGGATACACGTATCGGTTACCCTAATGAACACTTGGCGGGCGATTCAGATGCCGAAATCGCCAGTCCATTATATGCTACGGCAGTTGGTCTATTGATGAACGCAGTGGCAAATGAAAAAAAAGGTAAAGTTGTTGAAGTGGAAGAAGCACCTGTTGTAGACGAAGGAGAACTTGTTATGGCAGGCCATGAGGAAGAAGAACAACACCAGCAACAACAAGCCACGGCAAAAGTTCAAAAAGAACGCAAAACGGTATTTGACAAATGGTCCGAGAAGTTGAAAGACTTTTTGGATAACGCCGAGTAAAGTATGACACACATTAACCAGTAATAAAAATACACTATGAACAACAACACGGAATTTGATGGAATATCCTTTGATCTTCCAAAGAATCAAAGCAATGTAATTAAAGTAATCGGCGTAGGGGGCGGTGGTAGCAACGCGATTAACCACATGTTTCAGTCGGGCATCAATGGCGTAGATTTCGTAATTTGTAATACGGATTCCCAAGCCTTGAACAATAGTTCTGTGCCAACAAAAATACAACTAGGTGTTTCACTAACAGAAGGATTGGGTGCTGGTGCCAACCCTGAGGTGGGTGAACAGGCCGCTTTGGAAAGTATGGAAGAAATCAAGCAGATGCTTGCCACTACTACCAAAATGATATTTATTACCGCTGGTATGGGTGGTGGTACCGGTACAGGTGCTGCTCCTGTAATAGCTAAACAAGCCAAAGAGTTGGACGTGCTTACCGTGGGCATCGTTACCATGCCTTTTGAGTTTGAAGGTAAAATGCGTTGCGAACAAGCACGTATCGGTATTGAAAAATTACGTGCCAATGTAGATTCATTGATCGTAATCAATAACAACAAACTTCGTGAAGTATATGGTAACCTTGGTTTTAAAGCCGGTTTCTCTAAAGCGGATGAAGTATTATCTACGGCTGCTAGAGGTATTGCAGAAGTAATTACACATCACTATACTCAGAATATTGACCTTAGGGATGCCAAGACCGTACTTTCCAATAGTGGTACTGCCATTATGGGGTCTGCTCAGGCAACAGGTTCTGCAAGGGCGCATGAGGCCATTACAAAAGCGTTGGATTCTCCATTATTGAACGATAACAAAATCAGTGGGGCCAAGAACGTATTGTTGCTTATTGTTTCCGGTTCTCAAGAAATTACTATTGATGAAATAGGTGAAATTAATGACTACATTCAAGTTGAAGCAGGTCATGGCGCTAACATCATCATGGGTGTAGGTGAAGATGAAGATTTAGGAGAGGCTATTGCCGTAACCATTATTGCAACGGGTTTTGATGTAGATCAGCAAGATGAAATTGTAAATACCGAAACTAAAAAAATCATTCACACGTTGGAAGATGAGCAACGGGCCCAGCATGATTTAATGGCAAGAAAGAACGTAGTTCACCAATTGCCAATTGAAAAAGTAAAGGAAGAACCCCCGGTGATCAAGCACACTCTTGAAGAAGATGCGCCAGAGGAGCCGGGCATGGATTTAATAGAGACTACTAGCTATATTAAAAACTTCAACGTTTTTTATGAAGAAGTTTTAGAAGAAGTTGCAGAGGTAAATACTTCTGAAGACGATTTTGTAATCGTTAATGCCCAAGATGCTATCAATGATATTGAGGTTATAGACCCAATGACGGTATCTTATGATAAACTCAAGGAAGAGCAGATTACCATGAGTTTTGATATGCCTTTCACTCAAAAAGATGAAGTAGAAGACGAAGCACAGGATAATGTTATTACTTTTAGTCTGGATGATGATGTTAAGGATATAGACGTTAACAGTCACGTAGAAGTTATTCCTGTTCTTGAATATAACGAGGAAGGCGAAAAGCGTTATAGTTTGGACGACTATATGGAAATGGAGGAAAAGCTTGCCAATGCCAAACCGGCACCAAAGCCTACTCCAAGACCGCAACAACCTAAACCAGTAGTTAGGGAAGAGCCTAAAATGGAAGTAAAGCGTGTTGAAACACCTCAAAGTGAAGCACCGGCAGAGGTAGACCCAATGAACAGTCCAATTGATGATCTTTTAAGGGAGAGAGCGGATGAGCGAAGAAGAAAATTAAAGGACTTCAACTATAAGTTTCAAAACAGTGTAAGCAGCATTGACGAAATTGAAAAGGAGCCGGCTTACAAACGTCAGGGTATTGATTTAAGCGATGCTAGAAGAGAAGAGAGCAAGGTTTCAAGAACTACATTGGGAGAGGATAGCAACGATGAAATTAGGTTACGTTCCAACAATTCTTTTTTACACGATAATGTAGATTAGATATTTTAAAATAAACTAACTAACTCAAGCTTAAACCCGAAAAAATTAATTTTTTTTCGGGTTTATTTTTTATCTTCGCAGTCCTAAATAAAAAAGGCATGGGCTTACAACAAAAGGTGATGGAGCAGATGAAAGCGGCAATGAAAGCAAAGGATAGTGTTGCTTTGGAATCGCTTCGCGCTATAAAATCGGCCCTGCTTATGGCACAGACCAGTGGTACGGACAAGGAGATTACAGAGGAAGATGAAATTCAGCTGGTTCAAAAACTTGTAAAACAGCGTAAGGACAGTGCGGCTATTTTTACGGAACAGGGAAGAGCAGATCTTGCTGAACCGGAATTGGCACAGATTGCGGTAATCGAACAGTTTTTACCGGAACAGCTTACGGAAGAAGAAATTGAAAAAGTAGTAGTGCAGACCATAGATGCAACAGGAGCATCCGGCATGAAAGATATGGGCAAGGTTATGGGCATAGTGTCCAAAGAATTGGCCGGACAGGCAGATGGTAAAACCATATCTGCCATAGTAAAACAGAAATTAGCATAAAATTGGCCTCGTGGCGCAACTGAATAGCGCATCAGATTTCGGCTCTGAGGGTTGCAGGTTTGAATCCTGCCGGGGTCACAATTTTATCCAAAGCTCTTTAAACATTAGTTTTAAAGAGCTTTTTTATTAGGTGTATTTCGTTTCCTGTTCGGAGTTCCTAAGCTGTTGTCATTCTTTTTTGGGTAGCTATAATTTCCCTTACAGCTTGTTTGTATTTCATAGGGTTTCCTGCTTTTTTTATGGCCTTGTATACTTTTTGGGGGTTGTGTGTAGATTGTGAAAAGAATTCCCAGAAGCCAAGCATTTTCATTTTAATTGGGGTAGGTCCGGAGAGCATAGCATCATACTGTTGGTGAATAGTGTCATGGAATTCTCTAAAAATGTCCCATCGTTTGGCAGGGTAGTCCGTGGTGTCCGCTTTGATCATACTGGGTAGGAATGGGTCGGCTATAAGACCGCGGCCTATCATAAAATGTTCAATTGAGGGAAAGCGCTCTCTCATGGCTTTAAATTGTGTTACCGTGGTAATATCACCATTATAGTATAAAGTGTGTTTGGCAACGTCTATGCATTTCTGAAAAGCTTCTAGGTCTACACCACCTTTATACAATTGTTTTCCAAGACGTGCATGTATCGCTACGTTTTTAAGCGGGTATTTTTCAAGAATGGGGAAGGCATCTAGAATTTCGGTACTGTTTTCATATCCTAGACGCATTTTCATAGATATGGTAACATTGGTCTCGCTATGTGCGCGATCTAAAATATGATCTATTTTTTCGGTATTACAAATGAGTCCTGATCCCATGCCGCTGTTCGTAACCATAGGGTATGGACAGCCTAAATTCCAATTAAGCTCGGTATACCCTAAGGACTCAATGTACTTGATCACGAATAGGAAGTGCTCCACATCTGCGGTCATTACCTGGGGAATCAATTCTAAGCTGGTATTCACCTCCGGGTTTAAATCGCGTTGGTATGACCCTTTAATGATCATTTTTCTATTGAACCTAATGTAAGGGGCGTAAAAGGTATCTATACCGCCAAAGAACTTTTGCTGTGCATTACGGAACGTGGCATCTGTAAAACCTTGCAAAGGTGAGGATAGAAGTGAGTAGGACATGAATTGGTTTTGAGCCCGCAAAGATAAATGAATATGAGCAGTAACCCTAGTGATAAATGAGGGGTGTGATTTTTGGTGTTTTAAGGATTCATGGATTTCTAAAGTGTATTGGATAACAAGAATCTATCCAAGAATCTGTCGTAAATTACTGGGCGCGGATTTGATTACTGCCAAATTAACGGTTTGAGTATCAGTCACCGATCAAAATCTTTCTATCTTTGTATTGTGAGATTATTCGCCATCATATTATCCGTTTACTTCTTGGCACTTAACGTTGTGCCTTGTAGTGATGAAGGTTCCGTTACCAAAGATCAGGTTACGGTATCTGTTGATAATGGTATGGATCACGGACATGAATCCGGTGATTTGTGTTCTCCTTTCTGCATGTGTCATTGTTGCCATACACATACGGTAAATTTCGAAATACTAACATTTGAGCCTTTTCAATCACTAATTTCCCAGGAGGAATTGGCGCATTTTGATAGTCTTGGTAAAGATGTTATTCTAGATCTTCTGCAACCTCCCAGGGCATAATTCAGTTTTTTTTATAGGATACCTATATCCCGTTGTAATGAATCCGTTTCGGGTTTCATTACCCTAGTTTTTGTTGTGTTTATAGCATGAAGGAAACAGACATTGTCTAACTGAATTATAGCAATCCATATGATCAATAGAATCATTGATTTTTCAATCCATAATAAGTTTATTGTGGGTCTATTTACGCTTGCCCTCATAGGTGCCGGCGTTTGGAGCATGACCCAAGTGCCCATAGATGCAGTACCTGATATTACCAATAATCAGGTACAGGTCATTACGCAGTCGCCCAATTTGGGTACGGAAGATATAGAACAATTCGTGACCTATCCTGTAGAGGTGGCCATGAGTAATTTGCCCAATGTAGAGGAAATACGCTCCGTTTCCCGGTTTGGACTTTCCGTAGTAACCATAGTTTTTAATGACAAAGTAGGAACCTATCTCCCTAGGCAGCTGGTAGCGGAAAAACTACCCGAAGTACAGGAACAAATTCCCGCAGGTTTTGGTAAACCTTTCATAGGGCCAATTTCCACAGGGCTTAGTGAAATTTATCAATATGTACTGGAAGTAGATGCTGCACATAAAGACAAGTACTCCATAACGGATCTGCGTACGTTTCAAGATTGGATCATCCGCAGACAAATGGCCATGGTACCCGGTGTGGTAGAGGTAAATGCCTTTGGCGGTAATCAAAAACAATATGAGGTAACAGTTGACCCGGATGAGCTTCGGGCCATAGGTATAAGTATTTCTGAGGTATTTAGAGCGTTGGAAAGGAATAACCAGAATACAGGTGGTGCCTATATTGAGCGTAATCATCAGGCCAATTTCATTAGAGGCGAAGGTCTGGCCAGAAGCATTTCGGATATTGAGAATATGGTAGTTAAATCCGTTAACGGAGTGCCCATTAAAATAAAGGATATAGGAACGGTTCGTATGGGTAGTGCCGTTCGTTATGGGGCACTAACCAAAGATGGTACCGGAGAAGCGGTAGGAGGCATGATTTTAATGTTAAAGGGAGCTAATTCTAATGAGGTAATCGAGAATGTTATCCAACGGATGGAACAGATTCAGCATTCCTTACCGGAAGGTGTCAAGATAAAACCATTTCTTGACCGTAGCGAGCTGATTGCGGAGACCACTGGAACGGTAAGGAACAACCTTTTAGAAGGTGGTTTAATCGTAATTTTTGTGTTAGTTCTTTTATTGGGCAATTGGCGTGGAGGTCTTATTGTGGCCTCTACCATTCCTTTATCGCTTTTATTCGCCTTTATTTTAATGAACTTTTTTGATGTCTGGGCAAACCTCATGAGTCTGGGTGCTATAGACTTTGGAATTATTGTAGATGGTGCAGTAATTATTGTTGAGGGAACGGTCTTTCTAATGTATTCCTACGTGGTAAAAAAGAAAACCGTTACTGCGGAAACGCGAGATGAAATTTCAGCCAATGCTTCAAAAAAGATGATGAATGCCGCATTTTTTGGACAGTTGATAATTCTCATTGTATTCCTGCCCATCTTGGCTTTGGAAGGGGTAGAAGGAAAAATGTTCCGGCCCATGGCACTCACCTTTATTTTTGCCATGATCGGGGCCATGATTTTGTGTCTCACATATGTGCCTATGATTTCGGCATGGTTCTTAAGAGCTCCTAAATCTCAAAAACCATCTTACGGAGACCGGTTTGTGCATGGGGTAGAAAGGGCTTACGAGCCTCTGTTGTTAAAATCGTTGACAAAGTCCAGATTAATTTTTACTAGTGCGGTGGTACTCTTTCTTTTGGCGGTATTCACTTTTACCCGCATGGGCGGCGAATTTATTCCGCAACTGGATGAAGGCGATATTGCTTTTCATGCCATTTTAAAACCGGGTAGTTCCTTGTCCGAGAGTATTGAAACCACTACAAAAATAGAACAAATAGTAAAGGCTAAGTTTCCTGAGGTAGAACGTGTCATAAGCAGGATTGGTGTTGCAGATGTTCCCACAGACCCCATGCCTATGGATATTGCGGACATTTTTGCCATTTTGAAACCGCAAACTGAATGGGAGTCCGGCCGAAGCAAAGCAGAATTAATACAAGAAATCAAAGAAGCTATTAGTATTCTGCCAGGAGTGAATTATGAATTTACCCAACCCATAGAAATGCGTTTCAATGAACTGATTACGGGAGTTCGTGAAGATGTGGCCATTAAGATTTTTGGTGAGGATATGGAGGTGTTGGCCAGTAAGGCCGATGAAATGGGAAAACTTATTGCCAACATTCCCGGTGTGGCAGATATGAAGGTCGAAGCCACAAACGGACTGCCGCAAATTACAATTCATTATAACCGAAGCAAATTGGCCCAATACGGGGTTAGTGTCAATCAGCTAAATAGTTTAATCCAAGCGGCATTTGCAGGCGGCAAGGCAGGTGTGATTTTTGAAGGCGAAAAGCGGTTTGATTTAGTAGTGCGCATGCATGAAGAAAACCGGAACAGTATTGAAGATGTTCAAAATCTGTTCGTGAACTTGGATGATGGCTCTCAGATTCCCCTTCGTGAATTGGCGACCATCAGTTATGAACCGGGCCCAATGCAGATAAGTAGGGACAACACCAACCGCAGAACTTATGTGGGAATTAATATTAGGGATAGGGATGTGAAATCTGTTGTTGAGGATATTCAAGCAAAGCTAGATGCGGAATTTAAATTGCCTGCGGGTTATTTTATACGGTACGGGGGCGCTTTTGAAAATTTGGAAAGGGCAAGTGCAAAATTGCAAGTGGTGGTCCCTATTGCGTTACTGCTCATTTTTATCCTGATTTATTTTGCTTTGCAATCGCTTCCTCAGACCATTATGATTTACTTGGCAATTCCTATGGCGACTATTGGCGGGGTTTTTGCCCTTTGGTTGCGGGATATGCCCTTTAGTATTTCAGCCGGGGTGGGTTTTATTGTGCTTTTTGGAGTGGCAGTTCTAAACGGATTGGTCATGATATCCGGATTGAACGAGTTGAAGGAAGAAGGAGTTGTTAATTTAAAAGACCGGATTGTTCAAGGCACAAAAAGACGTATTCGTCCTATCATGCTAACGGCCTTTACGGATATTTTAGGCTTCCTGCCCATGGCCATTTCAGCTTCGGCGGGTGCGGAAGTGCAGCGCCCTCTGGCAACCGTGGTTATTGGTGGTTTGTTGACGTCTACTTTATTAACGCTCTTTATACTTCCTATTTTTTATCAATGGGTAGAAAATAGGGAAGAGCAAAAGTTAAAACTGAATCCATCGTTAAAAACAGCCTTTCTTGTTATTGGTTTTATGGCGATGACATTCAATGGATTGGCCCAAGAAACGGAAGCTTCTTTACCTCTTATCTCTTTGGAAAAAGCGGTAGAGACCGCCAAACAAAATTTTCCATTACTGAAATCAGAACAATTGGAAATAGAAAGACAATCTGTGCAAAAGGCCGAAATTTATGATTTGGGAACTACACAGGTGTTTAGCGGAGGTGAGGAAATTTCCGATGACCGTGCGGTGTATACTTTGGTAGGTCTGGGCCAACAAAAGATAGACCTATTTAGGATTGGGGCGAAGAAAAAATTGTACCAAGAACGGATTGCCCTTGCAGAAGCGGCATATAACCTATCCGAACTTCAGGTAGAGCAGGAGGTCAAGAAAGCTTGGGCTAAGGCCTATAAGGCGAAGAAAGGATACCTCTTATACAAAAAGTTGGATTCCGTCTATGGGCAGTTCAAAAAGGCAATTGAACTTAACTATGAAGTTGAGGCTATTTCCCAATTGGAATATACTTCGGCTATGAACCAGGCTTTACAGATCAGGAACAAATACCAGCAAGCACAGGCCGATTATGATATTGCCTTGCAAAGGTTTAACCTTTGGTTGGCTTCTGAAACTTTCTATTCTGTTCCTGATGATTTGGGTAATGGGATGGACGTGGTATTTGAGGTTCAACCTAATTTGAAAAATCACCCTAAATATCAATTATCACAAAAACGTATTGACGAAGCACAGGCGGATTATAAAGCAGCAAAGGCGGAATTGTTGCCTAAATTCAATTTGCAAGGTGGTATTCAGAAAGTGAACGGAGCGGATGGTTTTTATAGTTATCAGGCCGGCGTGTCGGTTCCATTTTTTTCGGGAACGGCACGTAGCAGGAAAAAATCGGCTAAAATCAACAGCGAAATTGAAAAGACGAAATCTGATTTTGAGCAGAAACAGCTAAGGTCTGAATATCAACAAGCGTTAGTTTCTTATCAAAAATGGAAGACGTCTTGGTCCTTCTATAAGAACGAGGCACTTCCGCTTGCCGAACAGCAACACCAGGGGGCGCTTTTGGCCTTTAAAGAGGGCGCGGTAGATTATTTGGGCTTCACTCAGATTATTAGAGATGCCATACAAACCGAAATGGACGCGCTGGACGCGCTGGACAATTACCTAGAATCTATATACGAATTACAATACTTCAATCAATAAAACATGAAACATCCATATACATATAAAGTTTTAGCCTTCTTCATTTTGATGCTTGCAGTTACGTCTTGTGGCGAGAGCAAGACAAAAGAAAACACAGAAGAAAATCACCGGCATGAGGAATCTGAAGGTCACAAAGAGGAAGAGCAGGAAGTCATGCTTAGCCAACAGCAGTTTGAAGCTTTGCAAATGCAGACCGATACTTTGCATATGCGAAATATGAGCGGTTATGTTGAGGCAAACGGGCAATTGGAGGTGCCTCCGCAGAACGAAGCTACAATAACCTCGGTGGTAGGGGCAAATGTGGTGTCCATTGAGGTTATTGAGGGCGATAAAGTTGCCAAAGGTCAAGCGGTGGCCTACTTATCGCACCCCAATATTATTCAAAAACAGACCGATTATTTGGATGCTTTTAGTAATAGTCAGTTTTTGAAAGGGGAATATGAACGACAAAAAAAGTTGTATGATGCCGGTGTGGGCAGTGGGTTAAATTTTCAGAAAGCGCAAGCCCAATATCAATCATCGCAAGGTAGGGTCAAAGGTTTGGCGGCTCAATTACGGCAGTTGAATATAAACGCAGGCGGAGTAGAAAAAGGAACTATTTACCAGCGCGTGGCATTGCGTAGCCCTATTGAAGGCCATGTGCAAAAGGTGGAGGTAAAGACGGGACAATATGTAGACCCCCAAACGGACCTGTTTCAAGTAGTGGACACTCATCATGTGCATGCCGATCTCATGGTTTTTGAGAAGGATGTTTTTAAGATAAAGGAGGGGCAGAGCGTGAAGTTCTTTGTACAATCATTAGGAGAAAAAGAGTTTACGGCAGAGATTTATTCTATTGGGAAAACCTTTGAACAAAGTCCCAAGGCCTTACACGTACATGCCGAAATAGAAAATAAGGAGGGAAACCTAATTCCCGGGATGTATATAAAAGGGAGAATCCAGATAGCTGTTAATGAGGTAAAAGCCGTTCCCGAAAGTGCTATTGCCAAAGATGGAGATAAAACCTTTGTTTTTACTGTAGAAAAAGAGGCAGATACGTTTCGTTTTGTTCCACATGAAGTAACTTTAGGTACTGAAGATGATGGTTGGGTGGCAGTCAATTTTTTGGCCCCAATGGCCAATAGTTCCAAGTTTGCTTTCAATAATGCATACTATTTAATGGCGGAGTTGAAAAAAGGAGAAGCGGAACATAGCCACTAAGCCAATAGCATGGTTAATGAACCCGTTTCGCTCAATAATTTTTGTGTTCGAGGTCCTTATTTTACTGGTATTCGTGTTTATTTAAGGTATGTGCCGCTCAGGTGAAGGAGTGTATTTAAGAATTTACAATTTTGAAAAAATCATGAAAAAGAAGAAGGTCAACCTTCAGGATATAGATACTCATCAACATTCAGATACAGCTGCTAATGGTGATTGTGGGAGTTGTTGTGGTAATGGCGAAAGTGAAAAGCCCACTAAGTTTTCTCCATATCTTCCAGCTGGTATTAGCTTTGTTTTATTGGTGTCAGGTATTACTCTGGATGTTTTTAACGTGCCATTTTTTTCGGATTGGGTACGTATAGTTTGGTACGGTATTGCTTATTTGCCCGTGGGGCTTCCAGTAATGAAACAGGGCTGGAAGAGCATTGTGAACGGAGATTTTTTTACCGAATTTCTATTGATGACCATTGCAACGGTTGGTGCCTTCGCTATAGGGGAATATCCGGAAGGAGTGGCGGTGATGCTTTTTTATGCGGTGGGAGAACTGTTTCAACATTCCGCGGTAACAAAGGCCAGAGGAAATATTAAGGCGTTATTGGATGTGAGGCCTAAATCGGCTATGGTTTTTCGTGATGGTATTTTTATTTCAGTAGCTCCGGAGGCTGTAGAAATTGGCGAGCGTATTCAAGTTCGTGTAGGTGAAAAAGTTCCGTTAGACGGTAAATTGTTGTCTGCTAGGGCCAGTTTGAATACGGCGGCAATTTCTGGGGAAAGTAAACCGTCAAGTATAGTTGAGACCGAGAAAGTATTTGCAGGAAGCATCAATCTGGATGGGGTTATTGAAGTTGAAGTTACTAAAGAATTTAAGGATAGTTCCATTGCCCGTATTTTGGATATGGTCCAGAATGCCACTGCCCGCAAATCAAAAACAGAACTTTTCATCCGGAAGTTTGCTAGAATTTATACTCCAATTGTGGTTTTCTTGGCTATTGGTGTAACCCTGCTACCTTACTTTTTTGTGGAGGAATATATCTTTAGGGATTGGCTGTACCGTGCTTTAATTTTCTTGGTGATTTCTTGTCCCTGTGCCTTGGTAATTTCTATTCCTTTAGGATATTTTGGGGGACTGGGGGCTGCTTCCCGCAACGGTATTTTGTTCAAAGGCGCTTCTTTTCTTGATACCATTACCAAAATTAACACCTTGGCAATGGACAAAACGGGAACTGTAACTAAGGGCGTGTTCCAAATTAAGGAAATTGTTTTACAGGCTAATGCTCAGGAATCTGGTGCGTCCTTAACCGAAAAGGATTTTATGGAGTATCTCATGGCCATTGAAGCACAATCTACCCATCCCATAGCAAAGGCCATTCTGGAGTATAAGAAGGGAGATGCAACCAGTAAAGCAAAAGATGTATTTGAAATTGCTGGCAAAGGCTTGGTAGGTACGGTAGCCGGTAAATCCGTTTTAGCTGGAAATAGGGCACTAATGGTTGCTAATGGAATATCAGTTCCAAAAGAGACGGAGGATGTTGTAGAAAGTGTAGTAATGGTTGCTGTTGATAGAAAGTTTGTGGGTTATGTTGTTATTTCCGATGCACTTAAAGAGGGTGCTGGGGCTGCTGTTGAGCGTATACGGAAAACTGGGGTGTCAAAAATTGTAATGTTGTCTGGAGATAAAGATGCCATTACGCAAAAAGTGGCAAACGAACTGCGCGTAGATTGGGCAAAGGGTGGACTTCTACCAGAGGATAAACTCAACGAAGTTGAAAATCTAAAGCGTGTCTCCGGAACAAAAGTGGCTTTTATTGGTGATGGAATAAACGATGCTCCGGTATTGGCCGCAAGCGATGTTGGTATTGCTATGGGCGGTTTAGGAAGTGATGTGGCCATTGAGACCGCAGATATTATCATTCAGACCGATGAGCCGGCCAAAGTAGCACAGGCCATAAAAATAGGGAAGTCTACCAGAAAAATAGTCTGGCAGAATATTGGTCTTGCATTTGGGGTCAAAGCCTTGGTTATGATTCTCGGTGCTGGTGGTATGGCTACCATGTGGGAAGCTGTTTTTGCAGATGTAGGGGTCGCATTATTGGCAATTTTAAATGCAGTTCGTTTACAGAACATGAAATGGGATTAGAGATATGGTTCAAATTCTTGATATTCATTGTGTTTATCAGGCTCATGCGATATTGTTAAAATTGTTAAATAGCAGTTTCTAAGTTTCGTTGGATGATTTTTTTGCGCATTTTTATGTTCCAAACAACTTAGACCATGAATTTGAAAATTACCCGCACATTTTTTGTGTTCGCTTGTATCGTAATGATTTCGGAATGGGGCTTGTCCCAAAACGGAGAAACGGAGATTACCGGTACGGTAGTGGAAACAGGAAGCAAACAACCGGTGGCATTTGCCACGGTACTTATAGGAGAAAAGACTACTCAAAAAGGAATTACCGGCACCACTACTTTAGATGATGGTAGTTTTAGTATAAAAACAGATGCTCAGGATTTTTTCGTAGAAATTAGTTTTATCGGTTTTGAGAAGAAGCGTTTTGATAATCTCGTGCCCGCCAACGGAAAAATTGAGCTGGGTGTGGTTCAGTTAAATCAAGACGCCCAACAACTTTCCGAAGTGGTAGTGGAGGGCGAGGTTTCTAGAACACAGTTTAAGTTGGATAAACGTGTATTCAACGTAGGTAAGGATATTAGTAGTACCGGGGCAAGCGCTTTAGAAGTGCTGAATAACGTGCCTTCTGTAAACGTAAACATAGAAGGCCAAATTAGCTTGCGCGGTAGCCAAGGTGTGCAAGTTTTAATTAACGGTAAACCTTCAATTCTTACGGGAGAAGGCGGGAATGCCTTGGGTACGATTACTTCGGATATGATAGAAAGGGTAGAGGTCATTACCAACCCATCCGCAAAATATGATGCAGAGGGTACATCCGGAATTATCAACATCGTCATAAAGAAAGAAGAACGCGAGGGGCTTAATGGCTCTATTAGCTTAAATACAGGTTCGCCGGACAATCATAGTTTTGGATTAAGTCTCAACCGTCGCACGGAACGTTTTAATCTGTTCAGTCAGTTGGGTGCAGGATATAGGGAGTTGCCTAACGATGTAGAGAATATTAACCGGAATTTGGTTGACGGTACAGCTATTTCTTCAGTAGGTGAGGAGTTTAGAAACGAGGAGTTTTATAATGTTATCCTTGGTACGGATTATTACATTAACGAGAATAATGTAGTAACGCTTTCGGGGAATTTTGCCTATGAAATAGAGGACCAGCCATCCAATACAAATTTTAAGTCATCTGATGCCGGCAACCAATTGGTCTCCGAATGGGAACGTACAGAAACCACCGAAGCTACCAACCCTAAATATCAATATGAACTTCAATATAAAAGCGACTTTAAGGATCATGAAGATCATGACCTTTTATTCAGTGCTTTGGGTAATTTTTTCGGAAAAGACCAGTCTTCGGATTTTGAAGATGTTACTATTTCTGGAGAGGATAATGATGCCTTGCAGCGCACACGTACAGAGTTTAAGGAGGCCGAGTATACTTTTAAGTTAGATTACACCCGTCCGTTCAATGAAGAATGGACTATGGAAGCGGGTGGTCAATATGTTATGAACGATGTAAGTAATGATTATGAAGTAGATGATTTTGTGAACGGAGATTACCAATCCAATCCTGATTTGACCAACGTTTTTGAGTATGATCAAAAGGTGTTGGCAGCGTACGGTACTGCCGCATATGAGGGTGGAAAATGGGGTGTTAAAGCTGGTGTTAGGGCAGAGCAGACCAACCTGAATACGTTGTTGAAAAACACCAACGAAAGAAACGAACAGAATTACACCAACCTTTTTCCAAGTGCACATACTTCTTACAAGTTTAACGATAAGATTTCTATGCAGGCGGGATACTCAAGAAGGGTGTATAGACCGGGCCTGTGGGATTTGAACCCTTTCTTTAATATCAGGAACAATTTTAATATCCGGCAAGGTAACCCGGATCTGCAACCGGAATTTACAGATTCGTATGAAGTGACCAGTATATATGTTTTAGGAAAAGCCTCGTTGAATTTTAGCATTTACCATCGCTACACTACAGAGGTGATAGAGAGCATTTTTACTTTTGAAGATGACGTAAAAATCAGTAAACCGGAGAACATTGGAACCAATAAAGCCACAGGTCTTGAGTTCAATGGAAAGTATAGTCCGGCTAAATGGTTTACCGTTACTACAGACTTAAACTATAACAAGTTTGTTAGGGACGGCAGTCTGGGTACTCAGGTGTTCGATTTTGATGCGGACAGGTGGTCCGCTAAGCTTATGACCAAAATTAAACTACCTGCAGATATTGATTTTGAGACAACTGGCAATTATCAAAGTAGTTATGAAACAGTGCAGGGAAAGACCAGCGAAAACGTATTCTTGGATCTTGGAGCACGTAAGAAAATTTTAAAGGGTAAGGGAGTCGTAAATTTAGGCATCAGGGATTTATTTGCTTCACGTATAGAAGAGTCCGAAACTTTTCAGGAAACTTTTTCAAGTTATAACCGGAGACAAAGAGGTAGGTTTATTACATTTGGCTTTAGCTATGGCTTTGGTAAAGGAGAGGCCATGGAATATTCTGGAAGACGAAGATAAATCAACTAACTACTTTTAAAAAATGGGAAGAAAAACTGAAGAAAAAATGCGTACTTATCACAGATACCTAGGCTTTTTCCTAGCGGGTATAATGGCTATGTATGCAATTAGCGGTATTGTGTTAATTTATAGAAATACCGATTTTCTTAAGAAAGAAGTAGCTGTTGAGAAGACCATAAAGCCAAATATAAAGGCCAATGAAGTAGGTAAGGCTCTAAAAATAAAGCATTTTAAACTTCAAAAAGAAGAAGGTAATATGGTTCATTTTGAAGGAGGTACGTACGATAGTAAAACCGGGGAGGCTAATTATACCGAAAAGAAATTACCCTTCGTTTTAGACAAGATGACAAAAATACACAAGGCAACTTCTAGCCAGCCTTTATATTTTCTAAATATCTTCTTTGGGGCTGCGTTATTGTTTTTTGTGGTATCCGCTTTTTGGATGTTTCGCCCTAGCGCACCCATATTTAAGAAGGGCATTTACTTTGCTCTTGGCGGTCTGGTGCTTACCCTTATTTTGCTTTTTGTTTAATCAAGAATCCAGGAGTCCAATTTTAATGGCGTGTTTGGTGAGCCCAGCTAAATTTTTCACTTCTAATTTAGAAATGAGATTTTTGCGGTAGCTCTCTATGGTGTGTTTGCTCAGGAATAGTTCGTCCGCAATTTCTTGAGTGGTATATTCATTGGCAATGAGTTTTAGCACTTCCTTTTCACGGTCCGTAAGGTGAATCTCCTCCTGTTTTTTGTTTTCGAACATAGCATCCGTGTAGGCGCGTTTAATTTCTTGTGAGAAATATTTTTCGCCCTTTACTATGGTTCGCATAGCGGTTAGGAGCTCATCTTTTTCGGCGTTTTTAGGAACATAACCGTCTACATTGTTTTGGATGAGTTTCTCGATCATACCACCATCAATATGCATACTTACGATCAATGTCTTTAAGGTGGGGTACTTTTCTTTAACGGTACGGTTAAGTTCAATACCGTCCATTTCGGGCATGCTGAGGTCGGTAATCAAAAGATGAAGGTCTTTTGTACCGTTAATATCCAGATATTTGATGACCTGTGCCCCGTTTTTGGTCGTTGTTGAAACCGAGAATTCCGGAGCGTCGTTCAATATGCTTAGTAGTCCGTCTATGAACATTTTATGATCATCGGCAATGATGAGGTTATATTTCATGAGATGAGTTTTTTAAAGGGATTTCTATAGAGATTACGCTACCCCTATTTTTAGAAGCGTCTATATGGAGCGAACCGTTCAGTTCCTTGATTCTACTGCGAATATTTTGAAACCCTATTCCTTCTTTTACTTCAGAAGCGTCAAATCCTTTTCCGTTGTCTTCAAAAAGTAAGGATAGCTCTGCGTTAAGTAGGTTTAAGTGTATATCTACGCTACTGGCCTGGGCATGTTTTAACGTATTGGTCATTAACTCCTGAATGACCTTATAAAGCTCCATTTGAATTTTTTCGTCCAATCCGTTTACATCAACCTCCGGGTGTGGATGAAAACCTATTTTTAATTTTCCGCTTCTTGAAATTGATGCAATGTACTCTCTGATTAAATCCGAGAAAGCGTGTTGTTTAAATTTCTTGGGAATCAGGGTATGTGATATATCCCTTACCAGTTGATAGGTCTCGTCTAATTGACCGTTTATTTCTTTCCATTTGCCGGACTCCGATGTCATGGTAGATACCTGAAGCTTAATTCCTGCAAGATTTCCGCCAATACTATCGTGTAGCTCTTGGGCAATTCTTTTCCGTTCTTCATCTTGCCCTTCCATTGAAGCTTTGATCAGGTCCAGTTCTTGTTTTTGTTTTAAGGACGCTACTTTCTGAAGGTTTATTTCTTCTTGTTTTTTGGAAAGTTCGCTCTGGGTCTGAATTTTTTGGTAATACACATACAGCAAAGCTATTATGGGAATTAATATAATCAGGAAGCCAATTAGAAAGGCATTTTTAATGGTTTTCTGTCGTTCCAGTTCAGCGTTCTTCGCTATTTGTTCCTCTTCCAAAGAAGAAATGGCCTTTTCCTTTTCTAGGGTTTCGTATTGTATCTCCAGTTCTTTAATAATTTCTCGCTGTTGCTTGCTATTGATTTGGTCGTTAACACCAAACAGTTGGGTCATTACGGCATAAGCATTTTTGTAGTCCTCTAATTTGGCAAAACTTCTGGCCTGTATTACTAGAGCTTCTTTTTGGAATTGTAAGTTCTCGCGGTCAATAGCGTTTATATAGGCGAAACTTAAGGCAATGTTGGCCATTTCATATTTTTCCTCTTTATAGCAGAGCTTGGCCAAACGTAACGAGCCTTCAAAGTAAATGGCGGTAAATCCGTTTGTCAAGGCCTGGTTTCGGATGGATTCATAGTCCTGAAATGCCTTTTCATAATTTTCTTGTGCTTCCGCTAATTTGGCGAGTTCTAACTTAACGGTAAGTTCCTTTTCAAAATTTTTAAAATCCGTAGCCATGCGCAGGGCTTCATCAAACTGAGTTTTGGCCAATTCAAATTCCCCTTTTACCAAGTGTGCGTTACCCATATAAATAATTGCCTGCATGGTCAGGTCCGGAAACGTAGTGCCAAAATCTAAAATGGCTTTGGTGAGTACCTCAAGGGCTTTGTCACTTTCTGATTTTATAATATAATTATGGGCAAGACCTATTTTGTTCTGGTACTGAAGCTCATCTGAATTGCCGGCTTCTGCGTCTTGCAGGCCATTAATATGCCATTCTATAGATTTGTCTAAGAGACCATTAAAATGGCTGCCAATGCCTAGAAAGTAATGAGCTTTGGCATAATGCAACTGTTTGTTGGTTTCCGGTTTGTCCCAGTTGCCCAATTCCTTTACATAGAGGTTGCCATAATGTAGGATAGAATCTGTATTTCCTTTTTGGATGTGTAATTCTGCTAGTTGTTCAAATACGGAGAACCGTTGACTCCCGAAATCGGCATTTTTTAAGGCTTTGTAGTAGGGTTCTAATGATGCCTCCCTATTATTTGGAATGGTGGAAAACGTAATGCGCTGTTGCGTATTGACATTGCTGGAATCTACACTGTGTTTTTGGGCGTAGAGGTTTGGTGCACCACATAAGAGTAGTAGGCCCAATAGGTTGAAAAGGCTTAGGGCTTTTATGGTGTGAAATTTACGTTTTGTTTTCAGTGGTATGGTTTTATCCTGGTAGGTTGATCCGTTTTAAATCGTTTCCTTCCAATTCAACAACTTTTTTCTCTATATATTTTATGAGGTCGGGGCAATTGGTTTGGTAATCATCGCAAATTACGGTTTTTGATTTTCCGTTGGAGGTCAGGGTAACAATAAGTTGACTGTTACATGAAGTTTCTGAACCGTAATGGGGCTTTAGGTCCCAAAAGCCTTTTGCCTCTATTTTTTTGAAAAAACCTAAGGTTTGCAACGTGTCTAAAAAGCTTTGACTGTTTTTGTTATAGGTAGCTGTTTCAAAATTGGACGAAATTCCCGGAATGTGGGAAATTTTATTTTTTACGATTTTGAACGAATCAAAATGAAACGCACCCCTTTGGACCAACAAAGAATAATGGTTGGTATGCCCCGAGTTAGCAAGCGAATCTCTTTTTTGAGATTTATTGTTGCAATAGATAGCTACGGATAGACAGACGAAAAGCAATTTTGGATAAATGTATTTCATTGTTCGGGTTCTTTGTTGGTACAAATTTCATGGTTTGTACCTCTGAGAACTATACCCGTAACAGTGAAATAATACCCCCTGAAAACGGGGGTATGTAAATTTTAAACTTTGCTTACCTCTTTTTCTTTAAGAATGGATGCGATAATTATTTTAGCATGTATCCTTGAATTTTCTATGAACCATTTATGGGTTTCCATGCCACCACAGATTACACCGGCCAAATAAATTCCGGATACATTGGTTTCCATAGTTTCCGGGTCATATTGCGGCAATTTTTTATCATCGTCAGAGAGTGCAATTCCCATCTGGGTCAAGAAATTAAAATTGGGCATATAGCCGGTTAAGGCTAGAACAAAGTCGTTATCTAGGGTTATGGCGCCTTCTGGGGTATTAATAACAATTTCATTCTGGCGCACTTCTTTTAGCGTAGAATTGTAATACGCTTTTATGCTGCCTTCTTCTATGCGGTTTATAATATCCGGTCTAACCCAATATTTTACCCGTGGCCCTACTTCATCTCCTCTTATCACCAAAGTTACTTCAGCACCTTTTCGCCAGCACTCCAAAGCAGCGTCAATAGCAGAATTACTGGCGCCTACAACGGCCAGTTTTTGACTGGCGTAAAAATGTGGATCGTCATAGTAATGCGCTATTTTAGGAAGGTCCTCGCCAGGTATATTAAGCTTATTTGGTAAATCATAAAAACCTGTGGCCACGACTACCTTGTCCGCTGCATAGCTATTCTTGCTAGATGCTATTGAAAAACCATTTTCGGTCTTTTCAACCTTATCTACCTTTTCAAACAGCCTAATATTAAGCTCGTTAGAAGTAACGATTCTCCTGTAGTATTCCAGGGCTTCGTTACGTTTGGGTTTAGCTTCGGTGCTTATAAAAGGAATGTTGTCTATTTCCAATTTTTCCGAAGAAGAAAAGAACTGCATGTTCTGCGGATAATTAAAAAGGGAATTTACAATAGGCCCCTTTTCCAAAATAACATAGCTCAATCCTCTTTTCTTGGCTTCAAGTCCGCATGCAATTCCTATAGGTCCTCCTCCTATAATTACAACTCGAAAATGCTCCATCTATCGGTAGATTTTTTAAGTTCTTGAATTGTTTTTATTGGGTCTTCGGTCTTAAAAATAAAGCTGCCCGCAACTAAAATATCGGCACCGGCCTTGATTAGGGCTTTGGCATTTTTAGAATTTACCCCGCCATCAACCTCTATTAAGGTAGAAGCATCGGACTCTTTTATCAATTCTTTAAGGTTGTAAACTTTCTCGTAAGTATTCTCAATAAAGCTTTGTCCGCCAAAACCAGGGTTTACACTCATGATAAGGGCAATGTCTATATCCTTGATAACATTTTTGAGCAGGTTAACATTGGTATGTGGGTTTAAGGCAACTCCGGCTTTCATGCCCTCGGCCTTGATGGCCTGTATAGTTCTGTGTAAATGTGTGCAGGCTTCATAATGAACGGTTAGATGTGTGGCACCCAACTCTGCAAAAGTTTTGATATAACGGTCAGGGTCAACAATCATTAAATGCACATCCAATGGTTTTGTAGCGTGCTCGGCAATAGTTTTAACCACAGGCATACCGTACGATATATTAGGTACAAAAACACCATCCATTACATCAATATGGTGCCAATCTGCATCACTATTGTTAACCATTTCTATATCACGCTGCAAGTTGCCAAAGTCGGCAGCCAAAAGGGACGGTGCAATTTTTGTTTTGCTCATTTTGTGTCAGTTAAATACAATTTATACAAAAGTAATGAATTGTGATTGTACGGGGTAACGCATATGGGCAAAAGACGTCTACTTATAAGAATAGCGGCTAATGGTTTTGTAAGTAGAGGTCAATTTCTTTAATGAACTCCTGTTTTTTCTGATTGGACAACCAACTAGCTTTAAATCCGTTTTTTGCCAGTTCCGCGATTTGAGATTTAGAAAGGTTTAAGGCATTGGCTACGCCCCAGAAATTTTCGTTCATATATCCACCAAAATAGGCTGGGTCATCTGAGTGGATGGTAACCAAGAGGTTGTGCTCCATCATTGTAAGCAGCGGATATTCCTTTAAATCTTGAATTACTTTAAGTTCCAAATTTGATAGAGGACAAAGGGTAAGGGGCATTTGTTCTTTGGCCAACCTCTGCAATAGCTTAGGGTCGTCCAGACAGCGATTGCCGTGGTCAATACGTGTAACCTTAAGCAAATCCAGTGCTTCCCATATATATTCGGATGGACCTTCTTCACCTGCATGGGCAACGGTTAAAAATCCTTCTTCAAGGGCCTTTTGAAAGACGTTTTTGAATTTTGAAGGCGGATTACCTACTTCAGAGGAATCTAGCCCAACCGCTACAATTTTGTCTTTATGGGGTAAAGCTTGTTCTAGAGTTTTAAAGGCCGATGCTTCATTTAGATGCCTTAAAAAACTCATAATTAACTTAAAGCTGATGCCCAGTTTTTCTTGACCATCTTCTAAAGCGTTGTAAATACCATTCAAAACGTAGTCAAAAGGAACATTACGATCAGTATGGGTCTGAGGGTCAAAAAATATTTCTACGTGCTTAACATTTTGCTCATGAACTTTTGTTAAATAGGCCCAAGTAAGATCGTAAAAATCTTCTTCTTTAAGCAATACCGATGCTCCTGCATAGTAGATATCCAAGAACTCTTGCAGGTTGTTGAAACTATATGCTTTTTTAACTTGATCTACGTTGGCATATTTGATCTTAAGGTTGTTTCTCTTTGCAATCTTAAACATGAGCTCCGGCTCAAAAGTACCCTCAATATGTAAGTGTAATTCTGTTTTGGGTAGACCTGAGATAAAGTTGTAAAGGACAGAATTTTTCATAGAGCGGTTATGTTATTATATAGAAATGAGCAGTTACCACCAATTTAAGCGTTTTTTTATAAAAATATAGGCTTTTAACAAGGTCTATTGGGGAATTATGTTTCGGTTCTCCAATGAATGTTGGTTTTACTGTAAGTGTTTCAACCCTTCATAAACTGCAATACCCACGGCATTGGCCAAATTTAGACTACGTACATGGTTGCTATAAAGCGGAATTTTATAGATATCATTTTCATACGAGGAGAGTAGGGAGGAGGGCAAACCTACCGACTCTTTGCCAAAAACAAGAAACTGCCCGTCTTCAAAAGGTATGGACCAATGATTTTCCGCGCCATGACTTGAAAATAGTGCCAAATTTTTGTTGCCGTGTTCGGATAAAAAATCTTCAAGACTTTCGTAAATACATAAATCTAAATGTTGCCAATAATCAAGACCGGCCCGTTTTACACGTTTGTCATCCAATTCAAATCCAAAAGGTTTTACAAGATGAAGTGTAGAGCCCGTTGCCAGCGCAAGTCTACCAATATTTCCGGTATTGTTGGGTATTTCTGGTTCTACAAGAACAATATTGAAGGGCATAATCTAATCTATTTGTAAAAAGACTTCAAATATAGCTGTTCTACCTTGGTTCTTGCCCATGGTGTACGCCTTAAAAATTTAAGCGAAGATTTGATGGTAGGATTACTTTTAAAACAATTAATATTTATACGGTCTGCCAATTCTTCCCAAGTGTACTTTTCAGTCAACTGTTCCAAAATGTCCACTAATTTTACACCGTGTAACGGGTTGTTAGGTTGGGTGTTGGGTGTTTTTTTGTCAGGTTCCATAGTAAAGTGTTGCGTGCGTTATTTTCAATAGACCCTTTAAATATAGGGGTTTCAAAAGATTTTAAGAGTCTGTTATAAATGAAAAAACTCCGGTAATCAGCCGGAGTTTATTCATCAATCAAAAAACGAACAGTCATGATAAACTGTTGTCAGTATTAAAATTACAATATATATGCCAAATTTCCAATTTAAGGATTATTTAACGTGTAATTTTAGGGTTCTTAGCCCAAATACGTTTTAAGGATTTTACTTCTAGAAGTGTGTTTTAATCTTCTAATAGCCTTTTCCTTAATCTGGCGAACTCTTTCTCTTGTAAGGTCAAAAGTCTCACCAATTTCTTCAAGGGTCATGGAGTGTTGTCCTGCCAGACCAAAGTACAAACGGATTACATCTGCTTCTCTAGGTGTTAAGGTTTCCAATGCGCGCTCAATCTCGGTACGCAAAGATTCATGCAACAACTCTTTGTCCGGGTTTGGAGATTCTCCACTACGAAGTACATCATAAAGGTTAGAATCTTCACCATCGATCAATGGAGCATCCATAGATACATGACGACCGGAGTTCTTAAGTGATTGCTTTACATCCTCAACCGTCATATCCAGTTCTTTTGCAATTTCCTCAGGAGAAGGCATACGTTCGTGTGCTTGCTCAAGAAAGGCAAAAGTCTTATTGATTTTATTGATCGAACCAATTTTGTTCAATGGCAAACGTACAATACGAGATTGTTCTGCCAAAGCTTGTAATATAGATTGACGAATCCACCACACGGCATAAGAAATAAACTTAAATCCTCTTGTTTCGTCAAAACGTTGTGCGGCCTTAATAAGGCCAAGGTTACCCTCGTTAATTAAATCGGGTAAAGTAAGTCCCTGGTTTTGGTACTGCTTGGCTACCGATACAACGAATCGAAGATTGGCCTTTGTGAGTTTTTCAAGAGCGACCTGATCGCCTGCCTTGATGCGTTGTGCCAATTCTACTTCTTCATCTGCTGTAATCAAGTCTACTTTGCCTATTTCTTGCAAGTACTTGTCCAAAGATGCGGTCTCCCTATTGGTGACCTGTTTTGTAATTTTAAGCTGTCTCATGTAAATAAATTAGGTTCAGTTTGCATAGACTGCATATACTTATACGTAAAAAAGCCAGAAATGTTACAAACGGGCTAAAAAAACTTTATTTTTTAGATGAGTCGCATAAAAAAGCCTCAACTTAACAAGTTGAGGCTTAAAATGTGTGTTAAACTTTAGAAGTATTAGTCTCTTCTAGGTTTACGGTCACGGTTATCTCTACCACCACCTCGTCTATCATCTCTACCACGGCCACGATCTTTATCATTCCGTGGTGGTCTTTCTACAAAACCTTCTGGCTTAGGTAATAATGCTTTTCTAGAAACTTTTTCCTTACGGGTTCTAGGATCTATACCAAAGTATTTTACATCAAAAACATCGCCCATGTTTACTACATCGGAAACATTTTCAGTTCTTTCCCATGCCAGCTCGGATACGTGTAACAATACTTCGTTGCCTGGGGCATCAACATATTCTACAACAGCACCAAAATCTAGCATTTTGATAACTTTTACCTCGTAAGCACTACCTACTTCCGGTTTGAACATCAACGAATCGATTTTTGCCAATACAGCATCGATACCGTTTTGATCTGTACCCAAAATTTCAACGATACCTTCTTCGGTAACAGGGTCTTCATTGATAACAATGGTAGTATCCGTCTCTTTCTGAAGTTCCTGAATTACTTTTCCACCAGGTCCGATCAGGGCACCAATGAATTCGTTAGGAATAGTGCGTGTAACCATTTTTGGAGAATGAGGCTTCACATCTGCATTTGGTGCAGCTATTGTGTCCGTCAATTTTCCAAGAATATGTAAACGGCCGTCTCTTGCTTGTTTCAAGGCATTCACCAAGATTTCGTAAGAAAGACCTTTTACTTTAATATCCATTTGGCAAGCGGTAATACCATCGGCAGTACCGGTTACTTTAAAGTCCATATCGCCTAAGTGATCTTCATCACCTAAAATATCCGATAATACAGCGTACTTTCCAGATTCAGTATCCGTAATTAGTCCCATGGCAATACCTGAAACTGGTTTTTTCAGTTGAACACCGGCATCCATTAGGGCCATTGTACCGGAACAAACGGTAGCCATAGAAGAAGAACCGTTAGATTCCAATACTTCTGATACTACACGAACCGTATAAGGGCAATCTGCAGGAATCATTCCTTTTAATGCCCGTTGTGCCAAGTTACCGTGCCCTACTTCTCTACGAGAGGTACCACGTATAGGTCTTGCCTCACCTGTTGAAAAAGGAGGGAAGTTATAATGTAAATAGAAATTCTCCTCACCTTCGTAAGATGGCATATCTATTTTATTCGAATCTCTAGATGTACCCAAAGTTACGGTAGCCAATGCTTGAGTTTCCCCACGTGTAAATATGGCAGAACCGTGAGTAGATGGTAAGTAATCTACCTCACACCAGATAGGTCTGATTTCATCTGTCTTACGACCGTCTAAACGTAAACCTTCATTTAAGGTAAGGTCACGAACGGCAGCTTTTTCAGCTTTGTTGTAGTATTTAGAAATCATACCACCAAAATCGGCTTGTTCTTCTTCGGAGAAAGAAGCTACGATTTCTTCTTTTATTTCGGAGAAGGCAGCGCTTCTTTCATGTTTGGCAGAACCTGCTTTGGCAACGGCGTATACCTTGTCATATGCCATGTCATGAATTTTCTTGGCCAGATCTTCATCTTCTCTTTCTGGCTCATATTCACGTACATCTTTCTTTCCGAAAGCTTCGGCCAACCTTAATTGAGCTGCACATTGAACCTTAATGGCTTCGTGTGCAAATTTGATGGCTTCGGTCATTTCTTCTTCAGAAATTTCGTCCATCTCACCTTCAACCATCATAACAGAATCAGCAGAAGCACCGATCATCATATCAATGTCAGATTCAGCTAGTTGAGCTCTGGTTGGGTTTATAACGAATTCACCGTTTACACGGGCAACTCTTGCTTCCGAGATAGCGCATTCAAACGGGAAATCCGATAATTGAATTGCCGCAGATGCAGCCAAACCGGCCATTGCATCTGGCATTACCTCATCATCATGAGACATTAATTGAATCATCACCTGAGTTTCAGAATGATAATCTTTTGGGAAAAGTGGACGTAGAACACGATCCACCAAACGCATAGTCAATACTTCACCATCACTAGGTCTTGCTTCTCTTTTGAAGAAACCACCTGGGTAACGTCCCGCAGCTGCAAATTTTTCGCGGTAATCTACCGTTAACGGAAGGAAGTCAACATCACTTTGTTTGTAGTTGGAAACAACGGTACACAATAGCATACATTTTCCTGATTGAACAACAACAGAACCGTGGGCCTGTTTTGCCAATTTTCCGGTTTCGATAGAAATTTCCCTACCGTCACCAAGGTCTATGACCTCTTTAAATACTTTTGGAATCATAAATTTTAATTAAATACGCCAGCCGGCGAATTGTTAAACAATGGTCTTATCGGCGTGTTATGGCCGAAGTTGTTGTGTTGTGTTGACCAATGAAAAACTGGGTGCAGCTTTTTGTAAAAAAATCCTAATACTTAGGATGACTAATATATATAAAAAAGGGCTGAAAATTTCAGCCCTTTGTAAATACTTATTTTCTAATACCTAATTCTTTGATAAGCTCACGATACTTTACAATATCATTCTTTATCATATAATCTAGTAGGCTTCTTCTCTTACCCACGAGCTTTACCAATGAACGCTCTGTGTTAAAGTCTTTGTGGTTTTTCTTTAAGTGACCAGTTAGGTGATTGATACGGTGTGTAAACAATGCAATCTGACCTTCAGTAGAACCTGTGTTCTCTGCGCTACCGCCGTATTTCTTAAAGATTTCGGCTTTTACTTCTTTTGTTAAATACATTCCAATATTATTTTAAATGATTTTTATGTATATGACTGATTTTCAATCAAGCTGCAAATATACGATTAATGTGCATAAAACAAATGATTTCTACAATTAAATTCAGTAAACGCTTGGTGTGTCAAACAAAACTTTGTGATGTAAGAAAAACCGATTACCACTACCGTGCGTATATAATTATAGTATGAATGGCGGTCTGTTGAATAGAACATAGATATAGACTTAAGTCCCCCCAAAAATAATATAGTTATGAAATTGAAATTTTTTACAAGTATTTTCTTGGCATTAGCTTTCGTTGCTTGCGATGAAGATGAAACAAAAGAACCTGGAACAATGGATACTGCTCCAAATGTGGTGGGTATGAATTTTTTAAAAAGTACACAGTCTTTTGACGAAACCTATGCTGTACTTAAAGCTAGTCTAGAGGCAAATGAGAATATTAAAATTGTAGCGGAGGTGGATCATTCAGCTAACGGGGCTTCTGCAGATTTGGAGTTGAACCCAACTAAGATTATTTTCTTTGGAAATCCTAACTTAGGAACGCCGTTAATGCAGGTAAACCAACAGGCAGGTCTAGATTTACCACAGCGTATTTTGGTTTATCAAAATGAAAGCGAGGAGGTTTACGTAGGTTATAATTCTACGGTTTATTTAGCTAACCGCCATACACTTAGTGATGTGCCTACTTTACCTACAATAGCAGGAGCATTAAAAAACTTAAGTGAAAATGCGGGAATGGCCGAAGTTACGGAGCAAACTAGTGATGTAGAGGCAGATTATAATGTACTAACGGTTGCAAGTACACGAACATTTGATGATACTTACAACAATATAATGAGTGTAATTAATGGAAATCCAAACTTAAAACTTGTAGCTGAATTAGATCATCAGACCAATGCGGCTAATGTTGATTTAGAATTGTTACCTACTAAAGTTATTATTTTTGGTAATCCACAGCTGGGTACACCGTTAATGCAAAACAGCCAAACCACAGCTCTAGATCTACCACAAAAAATATTGGTATATGAAAATGCGGCTGGTGAAGTTAACATAGCATTTAATAGTCCTGAGTTGTTAAGGTCAAGGCATGGTATTACAGGTAGTGATGCTACTCTTGAAACTATTTTGGCAGCATTGCAGGGTATTGCTACTTCTTCAAACTAGTATAGTATTGAACAGGGAATTATTGAGCTTCACTAGAAATAGTGAGGCTTTTTTTATTTAAGGAGTCGTCGGTATTGTAAATAAATTTTTGCTAAAAAGCGCAACCCGAAGGTAAGGGGTCTTCTTTTTCTAATTCTTTGGCAAATTCCGAGTCTAGTTGAGCTGGCATAAAGCCATTTTCAACAGAGCCTTTTTGTACGGCAGAAGCATAACCCAAGGTATTGATATGCACACGTACGTAAACCTGAGTGTTCTTTGTTAGAGGTATATTGGTTCCCGAGCGAGAAAAGGGCTGCTCGTCTACATGGCTATGCGTAAGGATTCTCCGGTAAATGAGGTTTCCTTCTAAATCAACAACTTCCCACCAGTCTGCGTATTGCTCGCAACCCGTATCCGGACTTTGTACCGTGGTGTTAAAAGTATAGGAGTTTTCGTCTCCGGTAACCTTAAGTGCAATTACTCCTGCTGTTTCAGATAAAATGCCTGCCGCGTCAGATTCTGCGGCAAGCATTTTTTCCTTATCTGTTGAACAACATAAAAACCAAAATGAAACTAGTGTGTAAACTAAAGGTTTCATGCGGAGGCTTTTTCCTTTCTAATAGGGTTGTTCTGAATTAAATCTATATACAGATTGATTTTCTTTTTTAAATCCCTTCTATGTGAGATGAAATCTAGAAAGCCATGTTCTTTTACGAACTCTGCAGTCTGGAAACCGTCAGGAAGATCTTTTCCTGTAGCTTCTTTTACAACTCTAGGACCGGCAAAACCAATTAAAGCGCCAGGTTCGGAGATGTTTATGTCTCCTAGCATGGCATAAGATGCTGTTGTACCTCCCGTAGTTGGGTCCGTACAAAGTGATATATAAGGAAGTTTGGCTTCTGCCAATTGCGCCAATTTAGCCGATGTTTTGGCCAATTGCATTAAAGACAGGGCCGCTTCCATCATACGGGCACCACCGGATTTTGAGATCATTACAAAAGGAACCTTTCTTTTTATGGCATAATCTATACCTCGTGCAATTTTCTCACCTACCACACTACCCATAGAACCTCCAATAAAGTTAAAGTCCATACAGCAAATTACAACGTCCTTGCCTAAGGATTTACCAAAACCGGTTCTAACGGCATCGTTAAGTCCGGTTTTTTTCTGGGCTGCCTTTAAACGTTCAGAATATTTTTTGGTATCCTCAAACTTTAAAGGGTCTTTAGATGTTAATTTGGCATCCAGTTCCCTGAACTTGTTATCATCAAAAAGTATTTCAAAATACTCTTTACTGCCTATACGAACGTGATAATCGTCTTCAGGACTTACGTAAAAATTTTTAGCAAGTACTTCTGATTCAACAATTTTTCCCGTAGGAGATTTGTACCACAACCCTTTTGGGGTGTCTTTTTTCTCTTCGGTAGCTGTCTGTATTCCCTTTTCCTTTCTTCTGAACCAAGCCGTCATATCTTCCATAATTAGTTTTGGGGATGCAATTTACTATAAGGTGTTTACATTGTTTAAGTCTTCAAAAGCCTTTTTTAGTCGCTCTACAAAAGATTTTTCACCTTCACGTAACCAAACTCTTGGGTCGTAAAACTTTTTATTTGGCTCGTCAGCTCCTTTTGGGTTGCCAATTTGTGATTGAAGATAATCTTTATTGTCTTGAACGTAATCACGTACACCTGCTAAAAATGCATACTGTAAATCAGTATCAATATTCATTTTAATTACGCCGTAGCTAATACCTTCTCTAATTTCTTCAACAGTAGAACCTGAACCTCCGTGAAAAACAAAATCAATATGATTGTGTTCTACTCCATATTTTTCAGAAATGTATTCTTGAGAGTTTTTAAGAATTTTTGGAGTCAGTTTTACGTTACCTGGCTTGTAAACACCGTGAACGTTTCCAAAAGCTGCTGCAATGGTAAATTTTGGGCTTACTTTTGATAACTCTTCATAAGCATAAGCTACTTCTTCTGGTTGTGTATATAATTTAGAATCATCAACATCTGAATTGTCAACACCATCTTCTTCACCACCTGTAATACCAAGTTCTATTTCTAACGTCATGTTCATTTTGCTCATGCGTTCTAGGTATCCTTTACAGATTTCAATATTCTCTTCAAGAGGTTCTTCTGAAAGGTCTATCATGTGTGAGCTGAAAAGAGACTTGCCGGTTTCGGCAAAGTGCTTTTCACTAGCATCTAAAAGTCCGTCTATCCAAGGCAACAATTTCTTTGCACAGTGGTCTGTGTGGAGAATTACGGTAGCACCATAGGCTTCGGCCAATTGATGAACGTGTTTTGCTCCTGCTACAGCACCAAGAATAGCTGCTTTTTGGCCGTCATTGGATAAGCCTTTACCTGCGTTGAACTGAGCACCTCCGTTTGAAAATTGAATGATTACGGGAGCATTTAGGCTTGCTGCTGTTTCTAGAACACCGTTAATCGTGTCAGAACCAATAACGTTTACTGCTGGAAGGGCAAACCCTTTTTCTTTGGCATAGTTAAAGATTGCCTGTACTTCGTCACCTGTTGCGACACCTGGTTTTATACTGTGAGCCATAATGTTTCTAGTCTATGTTATTTGTAAAAAATGAATAGGACAAATGTAATAAAATAAATAGGTCTAAAAAGATTGGTGTTTATAAGTTTCTCAATTTTACGGCGTAAAATTGTTATAAATTGAAGGGGCTATAACCATTGTTTACGTTAAATCTGATCGAGATATGTTCATTTTCTATTGAAGTACATACCGCATTGGTCTGCTCCTTTAGAAAGGATAGTTAATTCCAATTTGCAGTACGGAATTGGCTATATTGTAATCTCTGAACCATCTTTTTGAGATTACTTCCGCAGGATTATAGGTTTTAAATCCTAAGTCTGCACGTAATACAAAATATGTAAAGTCATAACGAAGGCCAAAACCTGTGCCCAAGGCAATATCTTCTAATGATTTTAGACTGGTAAATGTGGCTTCGGGGTCTTCTACGTTGTCAAAAACATTCCAAATATTGCCGGCATCCGCAAAAAGTGCTCCTTTAAGATTACCGAAAAGAGGAAATCTATATTCTAGATTGAGGCCAATTTTTAGGTTTGCTTCGTTAAAATCGTTAATTGCATCCGTACGGCCCGGCCCAAGAGAATAGGGAGACCATGCTCTAATATCGTTAGCGCCACCAGCAAAGTAACTCCGTACAAACGGAATGTTATTGGAGTTGCCATACGGAATGGCAATACCAAAAAAGCTGCGGAATGCTAAAACGTTGGTCCTAGAAGTGGCCCAATATTTTACATAATCGAATTCCGTTTTTATATATTGACTATAAGGAACGCCAAATACTAGTTGGTCCTCATTATCATTTTCGTTAAACGGAATTATATTGGAAAGTAAGGATAGGGCATTGCCGGCACTTTCTAGTTTAAAACGAAACTGAAAGAAGTTGTTGTCCGTCAGGCCTTTTCTATTGTTTAGGTTAAAACTGTAATTACTGGCAAAAATAAGGTTGTTTTCAGTAAGGCGTTGTCTTCTTTCTTCAATACGGCTTACGGTTTGGAATTCATCCGTAGTAGTTGGTACATCTCCGTTAAGAACTGCTTCTGTAAACTCAGTAGTTCCGGAGGGGATACGTAGGCGTGGATTATCCGAGTTCTCTGAAGTTTCAAAATATCGTGTTAGTTCAGGGTAGTCTACCGCATCGTTATAGCTGTCAAAACTATCTGCAACATCATCAAGTTGGTTATATGAATTGCCGTAAACGTTGAAAAAACGGTCTGGGTTAACGTTTCTAACGAACTGTATGTTCAGGAGTTCAACATCATGTTTTATAAAATCCGAGGGAACCCAATTGTATCCCAATACAGTATTGAAAGCCTGCTTATCCAGACCTATATTTTTTTGAAAGCTTGTACCTATGGAAATACGTGTACGGGGCAGGGTGTAACTGGGGATAATTTTATTGGTGTTGATAAAAGGTAGCCAGATTCTAGGGATATCCAGTGTTAGGTCTGCACCAAATTCTTGTATGTTAAAAAACCTACTATCAATAATGCTGGGATCGTTTGAGGAACCAATACTTAATCTACCTGCTAAATTTAGGTTTTCGGCTCCGCCAAAAAGGTTTCGTGCCTGTAATGAAGGGCTTAGGGCCAATCCTACCTGCTGAATGTTGGATCTTGTTACTTCAAACGATGTTCCCAATGAGTATTTAGGGCGTGCCGCTAGATAGATGTTGGCATCTAATGTTGCGGAACTGTCTGTTGGGGTAGACGTTATAGTAGGGTACTTAAAAACACCTAGGTTGGTAATCTGTCTGTAGGTACGTGTACGGTCTATATCTTTATAAATACTGTCTTTTTCAAAAAATACGGCATTTGCCAAGGTCTTAGGTTTAAATCTTAGCTTGTTCCTGTAAAATATGGTGTAGTCTCCGTAGCGTATAAATTTCTGTTCGCTGTCGCGTTCGTCATATAGAAAATCCGTATAAATATTGATTTTATCAAATTTATAAACCTTATACTCAGCACTGGTTACCGCACTGTCTCCTCGTCTTTTAAAATTGTCAATGTTGAGTTCAATGTTCATTTTTTGGTCATTGGCCAACTTGGTGGTATCTGTGGCTATATCATAGGAAATAGAGCTTTCTTGAAAATTATAGATACCGGAATTTCTAAAAATTGTGCTTAAACGTTCTCTCTCATTGGCAAATTTAGAGAGGTCAAATTGGTCTCCATCCTTTACGAACGCATCGTCTTTGTTGAGCAGGTAGATAGAATCTATGGCTTTTGATTCTATTTTTCTTGATATGGAATCGATAATAAATGGTTCTCCTAAATCAATTTTATAGGATACGGAAGCTCTTCTTTTCTCTACTAGACTATCGATTTCAAAGCGCGTATTGTTGTTAAAATAGCCTTTACTACCATAATAAGCGCTTAATCTTTCTAAGGTGCGTTTTGTTTTTGTGGTGTCCAGTATAGATGGAGACTCGCCCACTTTTTTAAGCCATTCGCTAAGTCCGCTCACTAGAAAAGATTCCCCAAGGCGGTCAACTTGTTTTTTTGATAGAATGTTGTTTAGCCGTCGTTCTCTTTTTTCGTTTTTATCCAGCCAGGCCTGATATGAAGAATCAGGGTTCTTTTTTGCTAAATTATAAAGGTTAAGGCGCAGCGGGTAGCCAAGAAGGGTGGTGTTGGGCTCTTGAATGATAAGGCTTTCAATATCCTCATCTTTTACTTCTACGCTATCTGCAAAGATTGTATTTTTTTTGAGCAAGAATTCATCTTCGTCAACCCGTTTTAACGTGTTACAAGAGTTGATTACCAGAACTACAAATAATAGGCTTATTTTAGCAGCGGTATTAGTAAAGCGTAACATTTTGCCCATAGAGATCAAAAATACATTGATTTCATTTAAACTTTTTTATTTGAAGCTGAAAATATAAGTTTTTCTAAGGGATGAGTCATTTTAGGCAGTCTTGAGAACTTATTTTTCTAGTACAGCGTGAATATAAGGGGTAAAATAACATTTTTGCACAAATAAAAATCATCGGATAGAAGTATAGATTACTATGGTTTCAAAAAATCAAGTCAAACTTGTAAAAAGTCTACATCAAAAAAAGTACCGAAATCGTCATAATCTTTTCGTTGTCGAAGGTATAAAGGTTGTTCAGGAGTTAGTGCATTCCAGTTTTAAGGTTAATGCCCTCTTTAGTACGGATGTGCATATTGATTTGGGAACCGAGGATGTTATTGAGGTAGTTAGTGAGGCCGATTTAAAAAAAATGAGTGCGCTTACTACTCCCAACAAGATTTTGGGCGTGTTTGAAATACCCGAGACTCAAAGACCTAATTTTGACGACTGGGTGGTGGTTTTAGATGATATTCGTGATCCTGGAAATTTAGGAACTATAATTAGGTTGTGCGATTGGTTTGGAATAGAGCATTTAGTATGTTCTTCCCATACGGTAGATTGTTATAACCCCAAGACCTTACAGGCTACAATGGGTTCCATTTCTCGTGTAAATATTGGGTATACGGATATTTTAAGCTTTTTAAAGGATGCTCCGGTAGATGTCTTTGGTGCCTTTATGGAGGGTGAGAACGTATATGGGGAAGAGTTGCCTAGTTCCGGAATTTTGGTAATGGGTAATGAGGCCAACGGCATTTCCAAGGAAGTGGAAGCTATGGTGACTAAAAAAATTAGTATTCCCCAATTTGGGAGGAGTACTACCGAAAGCCTGAACGTAGCTACCGCTACCGCTATTTTATTGAATGAAATTAGACGGGGTTAGGGTTATTCAAAAGTAAAGTTTATGAACAAGCCTCTGGTTTTCATAGATTCTATGTTTCCGGTCCATGGGCTATTGGGGGCGTTGTCTCTAATGATTTCATCCGTTAGCCCAAAAACACCACGTATGGAAGGGGTGAATTTGAAATATTCCAGATAAAAGTCAATTCCAAAACCGAGCTCGTAATTATAGGTCCACTTTTTCATTCTAAATGTGCCGCTGCTGTTGTCGTCAAGGCTCTTTTCGTTACTTCCAAGGTTTAGGGAAGCAGAAGGCCCGGCTACCAAAAATGGTTTAAAATTGCCAAAACGGCGCATTCCTACTTTTAACAGAACAGGAAAATTAATGTAGGTAGATTTTACTTCGGTAATGGCATCGCGTTCTCCTTCTTCCGTAGCAGTAAAGCCAGGAAAACCTAAAGTACGTGCGTTATAATACAGGCCTGGTTCAAAACGTACATCAAGAAATTCATTTAAACGCAGCTCGCCAATAAGACCTACATTAAAGCCCGTTGACTCCAAAACTTGGATATCCGTGCCTTGGTTGCCACGATCTTGTTTGTAATCAAATTTAAACCCATATCTATTAAAGCCCAGAAAATATCCGTAGTTCAGAAGTTTTTTATCCTTGTTCTCAATATTAAGAACGGGGTTGGAGTTAAATTGGGCATTCGCCGGTAGGGATAGGAATAAAATACCTCCCAAAAGCAAAAAAAATCTTTTCATTCAAAAAAATATTATCCGTTCGCTTTTCTGGTCAAAAAAGTAGAACCGCTATTTTTACTGGCCTTTCGGCTGCGAAATTATTTTGTAGCAACATATATAGATGCAACCCCAAATGTTTGGGGCTTGTTCTCTACCTCTATAAACCCGATTTTCCGTAAAATATTGTTGAAGGCATTTCCGTGGGGGAAAACAGAAGCAGATTCACTTAAATAGGTGTAGGCAGATTTATCCTTTGAAAACAATTTTCCAATAGCAGGTAACATATATTTTATATAGAGATTGTAACCCTGTTTAAAAGGTGTTTTGGTAGGAACGGAAGTCTCCAGAACAACAAAAGTACCGCCGGGAGCGAGCACTCTGTGTATTTCGGCAAGGCCTTTTTCCAATGTCTCAAAATTACGAACGCCAAAAGCTACGGTAATGGCATCAAAACTACCGGTTTCAAAAGGTAGGTTCTCACTATCGCCCACAACCATTTCAATGGTGTTGTCCAAACTTTTCTGTGCTACTTTCTTTTTGCCAACCTCTAGCATTCCCGGAGAAATGTCTAGCCCTACTATCTTTTTGGCCCCTGTTTCAACTAAATTTATGGCTAAATCGCCTGTTCCTGTGGCTATATCCAAGATGGAGTTGGGCTTTTTGGCCGTTAAAATGGCAACCACCCGTTTACGCCATTTAATATCTATTCCAAACGAAATTACACGGTTTAGGCCATCGTAGTTTTCCGATATATTATCGAACATTTGGGTAACTTGGTCTTTCTTGCCAAGTTCAGAATCTTTGTAGGGTGTAACCTTTTTGGCCATAATGGGCAATTTTTTGGGCAAAGATACAATATCGTTTCAAGTAAACCTTCAAGCCAACAAATGAATGAAAGTGCATTTTATCGCCATTTTAAATAGGCAACCAAAATATTATGTAATTTTGCGCAGCAAAATATAAACAGCCATGTAGTTTTTACATTCATAAAGGGTTTATAAACTGCAGACCCGAATTAAGTTGCTGATAAATGAAAATTATAATCGCAGGTGCTGGTGAAGTTGGTTTTCACTTGGCTAAACTGCTATCTTACGAATCCCAGGATATTACACTCATTGATACTAGAAAGGAGAGTTTGGCCTATGCCGATACTCACTTGGATATTCGCGTGTTACGTGGCGATGCTACTTCTATTTCAGTTTTGAGGGATGCAGATGTGCAAAATTCCAGATTGGTAATTGGGGTTACGTCTTCAGAAACAACCAATATTACTTTGTGTATGTTGGCAAAGCAAATGGGATGTAAAAGAACCATTGCCAGGATTTCAAATACCGAATTCATAGAAAATCAAGAAGATATTAATTTTGCTAATCTTGGAATAGATGAATTGATATCTCCAGAAGAATTGGCTGCAACGGAAATACAACTTTTGTTAAATAAATCGGCCTTTAACGATACCTATGAATTTGAGGAGGGTAAACTAATTATGGTGGGTGTTTCCTTACCTGCTTCCGCGCCTTTTGTGGGGAAAATGGTAAAAGAAGCGGCAAGGGTCTTTCCGGAACTCAACTTTATGCCAATAGCCTTACAGCGAACCGGAACCCAGTATACGGTTGTGCCTAGGGGTGATACCGTTTTTAAACATGGTGATCAGGTCTATTTTATTACGACTAAGGAAGGTGTTGAGCAGTTGTACAAACTTACCGGTAAAAAGAAAGAATCCATTAGAAATGTAATGATTCTTGGGGGTAGTAAAGTAGGGTTTAAAGCGGCTCGTGATCTTTGTGTGAGCAAGTTTAACGTAAAGTTGATAGAGAAGGACAAAGAAAAAGCCTTTGACCTAGCAGATGACCTGCCCAATGCCCTTGTAATTAATGGCGATGGTAGAAACGTTGAATTGCTTGAGGAAGAAAGTCTGGAATCTATGGATGCCTTTATTGCAGTTACCGGAAATTCAGAAACTAATATCATGTCCTGTTTGGTGGCAAAGTCCAAGCATATCAAGAAAACCATTGCTATGGTTGAAAATATGGACTATTTTCAGTTATCGCATTCCATTGGTATAGATACCTTAATAAACAAAAAACTACTTGCCGCCAATAATATATTTAGACATATCCGTAAAGGTGAGGTAGTGGCGTTAATGCGTTTAAACAACCTGAACGCAGAAATCCTAGAGTTTGTGGTTAAGCCCAATTCAAGGGTAACAGGTAGTGTTATTCGTGAACTTAAGTTTCCGAGAGCGGCTACCATTGGCGGGGTCATTCGCGGAGAGGAAGGAATTATTGCCTTAGGGGGATTTGAAATTCAAGCGGGAGACCGCGTTGTGGTTTGTTGTTTGCCAGAGGCTATTCCTAAAATAGAACGATTGTTTCTTTAATGCAGTTAAACTCAAAAATAATATTTCATATCATGGGGCTGCTGTTGTTGTGCAACGGGGGCTTTATGCTATTAGCAGCGTTAGTAAGTGGCATCTATGATGATGGTGCAACTTTAAGTATTGCGCTGGCGGCTATTACAACCATGTTCGTGGGTACCTTTGCTATGTTCTATACTAGGGGGCATAAGAAAGAAGTAAAGCGAAGAGAAGGGTATATTATTGTTACTTTTGGCTGGTTGGTGATGTCCTTTTCCGGTATGCTGCCTTATTTGTTTTCGGGTGAAATACCTACCGTTACCAATGCCTTTTTTGAGACGGTTTCCGGCTATACCACCACCGGGGCTTCAATTTTAGATGATATAGAAGTTCTACCGGAAGGTTTGTTGTTCTGGCGTAGTCTTACCCATTGGATAGGAGGTATGGGGATTATAGTTTTGGCCATTGCAATCTTACCTTTGTTGGGTATTGGAGGAATGCAGTTGTTTGCTGCCGAAGCACCTGGGCCCAGTGCCGATAAGTTACATCCCCGAATTACGGATACCGCAAAGCGACTTTGGTTAATCTATGTAGGGTATACTTTAGCGGAAACCGTGCTTTTGAAATTGGCCGGTATGAGCTTTTTTGATGCCATTAACCATTCTTTAGCTACTTTGTCTACAGGTGGTTTCTCTACTAAGAACCTAAGTGTGGCCTATTGGAATGACCAACCTCTTATACAGTATATTATAATCTTATTTATGTTTCTTGCCGGAAGTAACTTTGTACTTAGTTATTTTGCTTTTAAGGGTAAGGTACAGCGTGTGTTACAGGATGAGGAGTTTAGGTATTACGGTGGTTTTGTTATTGTGTTTACGATAATTGCGGCCCTAGTGGTTTATTTGAAAGCCGAAGTGCCGGTAACCGAGTACCATCCTATGGTTCTGGGAAGTGGGGAAAGTGCTTTTAGACATACCTTGTTTCAGGTAATTTCCGTGATAACTACTACAGGTTTTGTCTCGGCCGATTTTACAAGTTGGACTCCTTTCTTAACCGTTTTCTTTTTTGGTTTGATGTTTTTGGGCGGTTCTGCCGGTTCTACTTCGGGAGGTATAAAAGTAATGCGCCATATTCTTATTATTAAGAACGGATTGTTGGAGTTTAAGCGAACATTGCATCCTAATGGAATAATTCCTGTACGGTACAATAATAAGACGGTAAAGGAGCAAATTGTATATAATATCATTGCTTTTTTCGTACTCTATATGTTGTTGTTCATCATAGGGGCTTTAGTGTTGGGTGCCATGGGTATCGATTTTGTGACAGCCATTGGTGGTTCTGCATCTTCTCTGGGGAATGTTGGTCCAGCTTTTGGGGGATTATACCCGCTAAGTAATTTTAACGGTCTGCCGGATGCTGCAAAATGGTGGTGCGGCTTTCTTATGCTAGCAGGTAGGTTGGAGCTTTTTACGGTTCTTATTCTACTGACCCCTTATTTCTGGAAACGTACTTAGTTAAATGATAAGTCCTTTGTTACGGAAGCTTAGGTTAAATAGCTTTCCGCTGAAAGAGTAGATATAAAAAAACCCCGTTAATAGTTACTATTAACGGGGTTTCAAAAAATTTTTAAGTTACTTCTATTGAAGTGCTTTTTTAATTCTAGAAATAGCCTCTCTAATTTCGCTCTCCGCGGCAGCGTAAGAAATACGAATACAGTTGCCGTTCCCAAAGGCATCTCCGGTAACAGTAGCTACATTTGCATATTCCAATAGGTACATGGCAAAATCCGAAGCGTTGTTAATGGTAACACCATTTAAGGTTTTTCCAAAATAGGCGGTAACATCAGGGTAAACATAAAACGCTCCGTCAGGTTCGTTACATTTAAATCCTTCTATACCGTTCAATAGCTCAAGGATAATAGCTCTACGTTCCTTAAACTCGTCTACCATATATTTTATGCGGTCTGGAGACTCAACCAATGCGGTAATAACGGCACGCTGTGCAATACAGTTGGCACCACTAGTAACTTGGCCTTGTAGTTTGTTGCAGGCACGGGCTATGTAGGTAGGACCTCCAATGTAACCAATACGCCATCCGGTCATGGCAAATGCTTTTGCAACTCCGTTTACGGTAACCGTACGGTCAAACATATCTTCAAAAGCGGCCATAGAGGCATGCTTGGTTACTCCGTAGTTAATGTGTTCGTATATCTCATCACTAACGACTATGATTTGTGGGTGTTTCTGTAAAACATCTGCCAATGCGCGTAACTCTTCTTTGCTATAGATAGAACCACTTGGGTTACAAGGAGAGCTGTACCAAAGCATTTTGGTCTTTGGTGTAATAGCAGCTTCTAATTGCTCGGGCGTCATTTTAAAGTCGCTCTCTATGCTTGTAGCAACTTCAACAGGAACACCGTCCGCTAATTTTACAATATCACTATAACTTACCCAGTAAGGACAAGGTAGAATAACTTCGTCACCTTCATTTAGAACCACCTGTGCAATGTTGTACAAAGCTTGCTTGGCTCCTGTAGATACTACAATTTGAGAAGGTTCGTAGCTAATACCGTTATCTCTCTTGAATTTGGTGATAATAGCATCTTTTAAGTCTACATATCCGTCTACAGGTGTATAGGAATTATAGTCTTGGTTTATGGCGTTTACGGCGGCTTCCTTGATGTAATCAGGAGTGTTAAAATCAGGCTCGCCCAAACTTAAACCGATTATATCTTTTCCCGCAGCACGTAATTCGCGCGCTTTAGCGGCCATTTCCAAAGTAGCCGAAGGTGTAAGGCTATTGATACGGTCAGAAAGTTGATTTTTTGTGGCAGTTGATGGTGTCATAATAAAACTAAGGTTTGTACACGAAGCAAATTAAATAACTCATAGACCGTTACTCTCTAAATTACTTGTGCTAATAAAGTTTCTTAAATTACGTTTATTGCAGGTTCAGGGCAGGTCTTTTACCCAGTTCCTTTAAATGTTTAAAGTGCGAAATTATAGCTTTTCGGGTAGTTTCATACTCGTGGTAAGGCAAATTAAACTCCTTTGCCGTTTCTTTCACAATTTCTGCAATTTTTGTGTAATGTACATGGCTAATATTTGGGAAAATGTGATGCTCTACTTGATGGTTCAATCCACCTGTAAACCAATTTACAATCCTATTTTTAGTGCCAAAATTTACCGTAGTGAATAACTGGTGTATGGCCCATGTGTTTTTCATTGTACCCGTTTCATCAGGTAATGGGGTGTCTGCATCATCAACTATATGTGCCAATTGAAATACTACACTTAAAATAACACCGGCAACGTAGTGCATGATAAAGAAGCCAATAAGTATTTTCCACCAAGCCATATCAACAAAAATAAGGGGTAGAACAATCCATATAGTTATGTAAAGTATTTTTGTAATTACCAAAGTACTCCAATTTACGACCGGATTAGGTAATTTGCCGTATGAAAGCTTTCGTTTCATGTAGCGGTACATCTGCTGAAAATCTGTAGTTATGGCCCAGTTAAAAGTTAAAAGTCCATACAGGAAAACAGAATAAAAGTGTTGAAATTTATGATGCTTTTGCCATTCTGCATGTTTGGAGAAACGCAGAATACGCCCTGCTTCCATATCTTCATCGTGTTCATGAATATTGGTATAGGTATGGTGCAGCACGTTATGTTGCACTTGCCAGTTATAGACATTTCCCGCTAGGATGTATATACTACTTCCCATAAGTTTGTTCACCCATTTTTTATTGGAATAGGCGCCATGGTTACCGTCATGCATTACGTTCATGCCAACACCGGCCATACCAACCCCCATAACTATGGTAAGAAGAAGATTGGCCCAAGTAGGCAAACCTAAGGTTAGTATCAGGAAATAGGGAGTTAGGAAAATGGCGAACATAATTACCGTTTTAAGGTGCAAGCGCCAGTTGCCTGTCTTTTTTATCTTGTTCTCCTTAAAATAATCGTTGACCCGCTTGTTCAAGGTTCTAAAGAACTGTGCGGAATCTTTTCTGGAGAATCGTACTGTTTTTTGGTCCATATGAATAATATTATTGATAGATATCGTAGAAATGTAAAGCTTTAATTATCGATAAAATATTATTTCATCGATGAATATAGTAGTTTTGCAACCATACAAATATACACATGACTGCCGAATTAGTTTTTAAATATTTTCCCAATTTATCAGATCTACAGCAAAAACGTTTCATCTTACTTGAAGAATTGTACAAAGATTGGAACCAAAAGATAAATGTTGTTTCCCGGAAAGATATAGATGAACTTTATCTAAGGCATGTTCTTCATTCCATCGGAATAGCTAAGGTTCAGCAGTTTAAGGAAGGTTCTTCCATCATGGATGTTGGCACTGGGGGTGGTTTTCCCGGTATTCCTTTGGCTATTTTGTTTCCCGAAGTACAATTTACTTTGGTAGATTCTATCGGAAAAAAAATAAAAGTGGTCAATGAGGTTGTTGATGGGTTAGAGCTTGATAACGTCACTACAGTGAACTCTAGAGTAGAAGAGGTAAAAGGCCAGTACGATTTTATTGTGAGCAGGGCTGTTGCGGCAATGCCAACTTTTGTACATTGGGTAAAGGGCAAAATAAAGAAGGAGTCACAACATGAAAGACGAAACGGAATTCTTTATTTAAAGGGAGGAGATTTATCCGAAGAGCTTAAAGAATATAAGGCCATAGAGATGTATGACCTTACGAGTTATTTTGATGAAGCTTTTTTTGAAACTAAAAAAGTGGTCTATTTACCTATGAAATTTAAGGGTTAGCCTATAAGCTCAATAGGTGATAATACGCCTTTCTGTATTTTCTAGCATAAATTTTTAAATGTCCCCATACGTGTATGATTAGACAGTCTGCTATCATTCGTGATCTACTGTATGTTTTCTGCATGTCCATAATCTTCATTTTTTACAGTTACTACAAAGTACGTAATTATTACGTTTAATTTACAATTACTTAACGTTAAATTTACACTAAAAGTATGTTTTGCTGATTTTTTACTCAATTTAGAACTGAAAATCAGCTTTATATACTACTTTTTCACGTTGTGTTTGATATTAAAAACCAAATCTATGCTTAGAAGAATAGTGATTTAAGTAATTGTAAATCAGTATTTTGTTACTTATAAGTTCTCCATTGTTGCAATTTTTGAATTGCGATATGTAGTGTGTTTGTTATTTTAATGTAAATATAACGTTAACCAGAGGGCTAAATTGTGCAGTTTGTCGGTAAAATTTGAAAACAGGACATAAAAAAGCCCCTGAAGTATAATTATACGGCAGGGGTTTTTAGTTTTTTTTCGTGTTCTTATTTGCTCCAAGGCGGAGTAACTCCGTTTGAGCGTGCGTAGGCTATTAACTGCCCTTTGTGTTCTCCATTATGTTCCATCATGGCTAGAAGTCCGCCAAGCATATTCATTTTAGCAAAGCCAAAATCTACTTCGGTGGCAAATTGATCATCTTCTACTAGAACGATTTTTTCAAGAACAAATTCATTAGATTTTTTAAGTGCGGCAATAATATTTTCTTTTCCTGTTATTTTAGACAGGTTCATCATATCAACATCTTCTGGTGGGGCGAATCCCATTTTTGAAGCTAAGTAGTAGTTTGCCCCGGCAACATGTAATAGTGCTTCTGCAACGGAATTAACTCCTTCGGTAGGTCTCCAGTCGTATTGTTCTTCGGAAAATGCTTCCGCTAGTGCAACTACTTGTCCTTGGTTACCTTGTAATACACCTTGAATGGTGCTCTGTGTTAATTTTTCTTGTGCATAGGTCATGGCGCCTACCATGAAAAATGCAATCACTGCCAATTTTTTCATTTTTTTCATTTTTAGTGGTTATAAAAATTCCCCAATCCTTCTTTTTAAAAAATGGGATTGGGGAATTTAATTAAAATTGACCATAGTTTTCTTATGGTCAGAATTATTTAATGGTTTTTTATCCTAAAAAAGGATATCTGTAGTCCGTTGGGGTTACAAATGTTTCCTTTATAAGTCTAGGTGAAACCCATCTTAATAAGTTTTGTGCAGAACCGGCTTTGTCATTTGTTCCGGATGCTCTTGCTCCGCCAAACGGTTGTTGGCCGACTACGGCGCCTGTAGGCTTATCGTTTATGTAGAAGTTACCCGCACAGTTCTGAAGTGCTTTTGTAGCTTCGTCAATTGCGTACCTATCTGTGGCTAATACGGCACCAGTAAGGGCATATTCAGAGGTTTCGTCAACTAGTTTTAAAGTTTTGGACCAATCTTTATCTTCATATACATATATAGTAACAACAGGGCCGAATAGTTCGGTTTCCATAGTTGTATACTTGGGGTCTGTAGTTAAAATAACAGTTGGTTCAATAAAGTAACCTTTGGATTTGTCATAGTTTCCACCGGCAATAATCTCTGCATTGTCATCCTTCTTGGCTTGGTCAATATATTTGGCCAATTTATTAAAAGAACCTTCATGAATAACCGCCGTTATAAAGTTGGACATATCTTCTGGACTTCCCGGTTTGTTGAAAGATGCTATGTCTTTCTTTACTGATTCAAGAATCTCTTCTGAAAGGGATTTTGGCAAGTAAACGCGAGATGCGGCACTACATTTTTGACCTTGGAACTCAAAACTTCCACGAACAATAGCTGTAGCTACTTGTTGAGGTTTGGCCGAAGGATGTGCTATGATAAAATCTTTTCCACCGGTCTCACCAACTATTTTTGGGTATGTTTTGTAGGTGTGAATATTGTTTCCTATCTGTTTCCAAAGTTCCTTGAACACGTGGGTTGAACCTGTAAAATGTATACCGGCAAAATCTGGGCTGGCCAATACAGTCTCGGTAATCATTACGGGGTCACCGTAAACTACGTTAATAACCCCATCAGGAAGACCGGCTTCTTTAAAGATGTCAACAATAACCTTTGCGGAGAAAATTTGGCTATCGCTGGGCTTCCAAACCACAACGTTACCCATCATAGCCGCACTTGCAGGAAGGTTTCCGGCAATAGCGGTAAAGTTAAAAGGGGTAATGGCATATACAAAACCTTCAAGAGGTCTGTATTCTACACGGTTCCAAATCCCTTCTGCGGAATCAGGTTGTTCCTCGTAGATTTGTGACATGTATTCTACATTAAAACGAAGGAAATCAATCAACTCACATGCCGAATCAATTTCTGCTTGGTGAATGTTCTTTGATTGTGCGATCATTGTTGCCGCATTGATTTTTGCACGGTAAGGTCCGGCAATCAATTCGGCGGCTTTTAAGAAAATAGCGGCACGTTGCTCCCAAGTTAGGTCTGCCCATGCGGATCTTGATGCCAAACAGTTGTCAATAGCTTTGGTTACATGTGTTTTTTCTGCAACATGATAGTGGCCAACAACGTGTTTATGGTCGTGTGGGGGAGACATTGGCTTGGTATTGCCTGTCTTAATTTCTTGGCTACCTATATATAATGGTATATCCTCGTTGCCGTTAAAATAAGAACGGTACTGTTCTAGGACTTCTTCTCTTTCTGGAGAGCCCGGCGCATAACTTTTTATGGGTTCGTTAATCGCTGTCGGTACATGAAAAAAACCTTTGCTCATAATACTATAATTAAGTTTTAATAGAGTCCAAAGGTAGGATTCTTAAAGCGAATAAAAAATTGCTGAAGCACTAATGAATCACATGAAAAGTGCTAAAAAAAACTTAATTAAATTAAAGGCAAATGTTTTTGTTCTTGTTGCGTAAGCAGTCTGCTAACAGATTGTTAGGCAAGAATCAAAATCACTATAAATATTGAAAGTAGAAGGCCTAGTTTAATGCAAAAGGTGCATGGAATTTAAAAGTGGGGATATATACCCTGAACTTTTCGGTAGAGCTAAAGTTGACCATATTGTAGTGGCCTTTCATGGCTCCTATAGGAGAAGTTAAAAGGCACCCAGAAGTATAGGTGTGCGATTCTCCAGGTTTAATAACCGGCTTTTTGCCAATTACACCTTCGCCATCTAGAACTTCTAGCTCGTTTAACGCATCGTAAATTTTCCAATGACGGGAAGTAAGTTGAACCGAGTCCTTACTTTGGTTCTCTATGGTAATTGTGTAGCCAAAAGCAAAATGCATTTTATAGTTCTTGAAGAATGTACCTTCAAAACTAGTGTTTACCGAAATTTTGATGCCCTTGGTTACTTGTGTTGTCATATGTTTTCCTTCTAAAAGGTGATAATGTTACCGGTAAATAGTAGTACCGTTGATAATATAGCCAATATAAAAAAAATAGTATTCAGAAATAGATATTTAACAATAGTTTTAAATACGCTCTGATCGTAAAAATTTCGCATAGCAGCAAAGAGGTATGTCGAAAAAATCATTAAGAAAATCCAATTGCTCTGAATTTTGAAAATAGAATCAATCAAATAGCTAATAATGAGCAAGATAAACAATAACGCTGTGTTGTGAAAACTAAAGATCAAATGATCGGTATAACTATATTTTTTTCTGATATACATCAGCCAAATAAACAGGGTAAACACGGGTAAAAAGAAAAATATGACAAATGGTAATTTAGATATTAGGGTGCTTAGAAAAGTTCCGGGAGACCTCTGGAACTTTAAAAATCCGTTTGCAATGTTGAAAATTACTTTATTTTCAAAGGTGTGGGGAATTTGATATGTGTTCGTCACGTCTTGAAAGTCATATATAGTATCATTTTTTAAGAGCGTGGTAAAAAACTCCCGTTTTTTGTTGTTGCGGTCACTTAAAGAACCTTGGTCTATTTTTTTGAAATACATTATGGGGTCTAAAAGTATTGTAGAATCGCGCTTCCGTTTTTGTTTTATATAATTATCATAGTGCACTATCTTTCTAAGGGAGTCTATTGTTACGGAAAGTTCAGCAGTGTCTTCTTCGTTTATTTCATTGGCCCATTCATAGACCAAGTTTTCCGCTTTTGAAAAGTCTTGAGAACCGTACTTGTCGTATTTTGAGAAATTACTGCTAAAGTTTATGATCAAGAAATAGATTATGGCAAGACTTAATAAAAACCGAAAAGGATTTGTGTAGGAAATGCGTTTGCCGTCTATATAACTTTTGGTGATTTTTCCCGGTTTTATCAGCAAGGTAGAGAGTGTGCGAAGCAATCGGGAGTCATAGGAAATTAACGTCCCAAAAAACTCGTCAAGGTAATCTTTAATGGTAATTTTCTTTGTACTGTTCGCCTGCGCGCAATTAGGACAGTATTTATCGCTCAGGTCTAGAGGGTGTCCGCAGTTAAGGCATTCTGTGCCTCGGTAGTTTAAATTATATCTTCCTTTTCCGGAGACGGTGGGTTTGTTGGTCATTTATCCAAAGGGTATTCAAGGATAAATATAATCTAATTACTGATATTTCTTGAGTTTGCCGAACCAACGCCAATAATACTATCGTATAAATCGCCAAAATTTCTATAATAAACTAATATAAGGTAGTTGTTTTCGGTAAAATGAAAGTTTCCGCCAATTGTATTGGTTTCAATGGTGCCGTCTTCACGCTTAATAACATACTTGTAGTTGTAGAAGCCCTGCTTTAATTTTATGTGGGCCTCCATCATGCCGTTGTCCTCGTTGTAGTTCATCTTATTTTCATCGGACAAGGCGTAGTTATTGAATTTTCCGTAAATATAAACTTCGTCTAGCTCCAACCTTTCATCATAAGGTAGGGAAAAATGAACCATGGTGTATTCGGCTTCTCTAGAATTGTCTTCGCCCTGTAACGTGCGAATTACAAAGTCTCCGTTAATATCCGGATAATAGGTGTAGGGATGGTCCGATCGGTAGCTGTCCGCAAATAAATAGTGATTGTAAAGATCGTTGATTTCTATTCTTGAAATTTGAGAAGTTGGTGCCCTCAGGTCGCTGGTGTCAAAATTTAAAAATTCGTTGCCTCCATAAAAACTGGTTTCCTGATCATATTTGTATACCAGTTCTGTACCTATTGTGTACTGCGGGGCCACGTCATAAAGAGCGGTTTCCCATTGGTGATTCTGCACAATAGCTACTTTCACTTCTTTTTTAGGGTTTACCAGTTGAAAGTTGCCGGCGTTAATGTTGAACTGAACAACTTGTTTTTCATTTATAAAATTGAAATCACGGGAACGTTTAATGCTTCCGCCTACGGTAACGATATCCTTAAACACAACAAAGCGTCTGGAAAATTGAAGCTCATAACTGTCATTATATATCTCTAGAACGTAATTTCCGCTAACTTTTAGGCCTACATTTTCGTTAGGAATGGATAATTTGTAGTTGGAGTAGGACTGTAGTGTTGAGTAGCTGTTCTCGTAATTAATGATGCGTTGGTTGTCTACACCGTTCAAGTATTGCGATTTTAAAAGTTGGGAGGGTTGCCAATCGTAATTACAATGTATGATTTTGTAATAGTAGTCGCTCTCGGAGGCTGTTGTGTCATCAAACTCCAGTTTTATGGTCTCTCCGAGCTCCACAACAGGAAATTGGTCTTCCGTAGGTCCGCCAAAAATAACTGTCTTAATATTTTCGGGCGGGTTAACTTCCGTTTGAACCTGAGCGTATAAAGATGAAGTTAGGGTAAGGAGAAAAACCAATATAATATTCAAGCGCATTACCTGCTATTTTTTGCTGTAAAGGTAAACAAAAAGCGTACCTAAAAAATTTAGATCGGTGTGTTGTCCAAATTTCTAGGCATTTATTATGAAAACAATCCTTTTAGTATTATTTTTGCTCGAAATTTTGTTAACCTAAGGTCTAGAACAATATGTCTAAAGACATCAGGATTAAAAAGGGCTTGAACATAAAACTTGTTGGAGCTGCAGAGCAAACTACCTCAAAAGCCGTTTTAAGTAACGTTTATGCAATAGACTTAAACGATTTTCACGGAGTCACACCTAAAATGCTAATTAAGCAAGGTGCTGAAGTCAAAGCGGGAGAACCACTTTTTTACAATAAAAACAAGGAAAGCATGCTTTTCGTTTCGCCTGTTAGTGGCGAGCTGGTTGAGATTGTAAGAGGAGCGCGAAGACGCATTCTTTCATTGAAAATTTTAGCGGACAAAGAGCAAACGGGTATTGCGCATGATTTGTTGAACGTAGAAGGTGCTTCTAAAGAAGAAGTGAAAGCATACCTTTTAAAAGGAGGGTGTTGGCCTTTTATTAAGCAACGTCCGTACGATATTATCGCAGATCCGGATACGAATCCAAAAGCGATTTTCGTTTCGGGCTATGTTACCGCTCCTTTGGCAGCCGACTTGAATTATGTTTTGCAAGGAAAAGAAAAGGAACTTCAGGCGGCCATTACCGCTTTGGGTAAATTAACGCCCGGTAAGGTTCATGTTTCCGTTGGAAAATCTGAAAACTCGCCATTGGCCGGTTTAAACGGTGTGGAACTGCATAAAGTTTCGGGTCCGCATCCCGCTGGTTTGGTAGGAACGCAGATAAATAAAATAGACCCGATCAATAAAGGGGAAACGGTTTGGACCGTAACGCCTCAGGATTTAGTGATAATAGGAGAATTACTATTGACCGGGAAATTTAATGCAGAGCGTATTGTTGCCTTGGCTGGTTCTTCGGTTAAAGCGCCAAAATATTACAAAACTAAAATTGGAACTGAGATTTCTACCTTTTTATATGGTAGCGGTGTAGAAGGTGATAACTTTAGGGTGATAAACGGTGATGTGCTTACGGGTTCAAAATCAGCTCCTGATGGTTATTTGGGGTATTATAACAATACAGTGACCGCTATTCCTGAGGGTGATGATTATGAGTTTTTTGGCTGGAATAAGCCAATCTTCAATAAAATATCGGCTACAAGAGCATTAACTTTCTCTTGGATGCAACCGAATAAAAAATACGACCTTACTACAAATACAAACGGAGAGCACCGTGCTTTTGTGGTTACCGGAATGTATGAAAAAGTATTTCCGTTGGATATTTTTCCTATGCAGTTGCTTAAGGCTTGTATGGTGAAGGATTTAGATGAGATGGAGCAACTGGGGCTTTATGAAGTAGCGCCGGAAGATTTCTCGTTGACTGAGTTTGTTTGTGTTTCCAAGCAACCACATCAACAGATTATTAGAGAAGGATTAGATCTATTGCATAAAGAAATAGGATAAAAGATGAGTGATAAAAAACTGACTTTCAAAAAAAGGTTGCACATTTTAAAGCACCATTATAGGGGCAAAAAAATGGCTCCTGCATTTAATGCGTTGCACACATTTTTGTTTGCTCCAGATGAAACCACACATTCGGGTTCTCATGTTAGGGCAGCAGATGATTTAAAGCGTACCATGAACACGGTTATTATGGCCTTGGTTCCGGTATTGCTTTTTTCAATGTTCAATGCAGGGTATCAGCATTATTCGGCTATTAACGGTTTTCCTGCGGAATTTTCGTTAATGAACGATTTTCTTACTTGGGACAATTTCTGGATCGGAATTATAAAAGTACTTCCGTTAGTAGTTGTATCCTACGGGGTAGGTCTGTTGATCGAATTTATTTTTGCCGTTATTAAAGGCCATGAGGTAGAGGAAGGTTATTTGGTTACTGGTATGTTGGTGCCGTTGATCGTTCCTATTGATACACCACTTTGGATGTTGGCTGTAGCCGTAGTCTTTGGTGTGGTAATCGGTAAAGAAGTATTTGGTGGTACGGGAATGAACATTCTTAACCCAGCGTTGACGATTAGGGCTTTCTTGTTCTTTGCTTATCCTACTTGGATGAGTGGAGATAAAGTTTGGGTCTATGAAGCTGTTGAGCGTGCTGGTGGCCCAGATGCTATTTCAGGTGAAACTATATTAGGTTATTTGGCACAGAATAAAGGGGCGGAAATGTCGTATTCTATCTCTGATATGTTCTTTGGTTTTATTCCTGGTTCAGTAGGTGAAACTTCAACATTCTTGATTCTTTTAGGAGGGTTGTTCTTGATCTTTAGTAAAATTGCTAGCTGGCGTATTATGTTAAGTGCCGTTATAGGTTCTTTGGTAATGGGCTTGATATTTAACGGCGTAGTTGATGCGGGTTGGATTGGAGAAACCAGTAAATTTTACGGTTTAATGAGTTTTGATTTCTGGCAGCATCTTATTGTTGGTGGTTTGGCTTTTGGTATTGTCTATATGGCAACCGATCCGGTTACGGGTGCACAGACCAACCGTGGTAAGTGGTTTTACGGTTTCTTTATCGGTTTCCTTTCGGTAATGATCCGTGTATTTAACCCAGCGTATCCAGAAGGTGTTTTCTTAGCGATTCTCTTAATGAACGTATTTGCACCAACAATTGACCATTATGTGGTTCGTGGAAACGTAAAACGTAGAATGAAACGATTGAAAAATGCAACCATCTTGCCAAAAGATTCAGCTGGCAAGGCAAATGAACTTCACGCAGAAACCGTATAATCATGGCAATCAATACAGATAAAAATTCATACACCGTTATTTTTGCTGCCGTTATGGTAGTGATCGTAGGGTCTATTCTTGCTTTTATGTCTTCGAGCTTAAAAGATAGAATTACCGAGAACGAACGGTTCGAAAAACAACAGAACATTCTTTATGCCATGGGCGTAAACGATAATGTTGATGAGGGTAGTGTAAATTTTGTTTCGACCGATAAGGTAGAGGGAGAGTTTAAAAACTATATTAAAGAGCAGTTGGTTATTGAAGGTGATAAAATCACTGAAAATGATGAAGCTTATTTAATAGACATGAAAAAGCAAATGGCAATCGCTGGAAAAGGCGAGACCCCTAAGCTTCCTTTAATGATAGGAGAGAAGGATGGTAAAAAATACTACATCATTCCTATGTACGGAAAAGGGCTTTGGGATGCTATTTGGGGCTTTATTGCTTTGGATGATAAAATGGTTGTACAAGGTGTTTACTTTGATCACAAGGGGGAAACTCCAGGTTTGGGTGCAAACATCAAGCAACGTTATTTTATGGATGACTTCACAGGAGAAAGCATTCTTAAAGGAACCGAATATGCTGGTATTGCTGTTGCAAAGGGTAATAATGACCCGTTGAACAATACTAAGGATGATAATGAAGTAGATGCTTTAGCTGGAGCCACAATTACTGGTAACGGTGTTTCTGCTATGATCAAAGAGAGTCTAAATCTCTATAAGGACTATTTACAAACCGTTAGCGTAAAATAATATGGCACTATTAACAAAAAAAGATGCAAGTTTAATAACGGATCCGTTAGCGGATAATAACCCGATTACCATTCAGGTATTGGGTATCTGTTCCGCCTTGGCAATTACCGCCGAACTAAAAGCTTCGATTGTAATGGCTGTTGCTGTAATGTTCGTTTTGGGCTTAGGTAACGTGGTCATCTCTTTAATGAGAAATGTTATTCCTTCAAAAATTAGGATTATCGTACAGTTAATTGTAGTTGCTACTTTGGTGATTGTGGTTGATCAAGTGCTTAAGGCCTTTGCTTACGAGCTTAGTAAAACCTTATCCGTATTCGTTGGTTTAATTATTACCAATTGTATTATTATGGGACGTTTTGAAGCTTTTGCTTTGGCTAACGGTCCATGGAGATCCTTTTTGGATGGTATAGGAAATTCGCTAGGGTACGGTGTTATTTTGATAATCGTAGGTTTTTTCAGAGAGCTTTTAGGTTCAGGAACTCTTTTAGGGTATAAAGTTTTAGGCGATCCAATTGCCAAAACCGGATTATACGCAACAGGCTATGAGAACAACGGATTTATGATTATTCCACCGGCAGCACTTATTGTTGTGGGTATTATCATATGGGTACAGCGCTCAAGGAATCCTGCACTTGTAGAAGATAATTAATTAAGGTAAAAAGATAGAATTATGTTAGAGCATATAGAATTATTTTTTAAATCCATCTTTATAGATAACATGGTATTTGCCGTGTTCTTGGGGATGTGTTCTTACCTAGCGGTTTCCAAAAAAGTAGCTACTGCCGTAGGTTTAGGGGCGGCTGTAATCTTTGTACTTGCTGTTACCGTACCGTTGAACTGGTTGTTAGATCAATATCTATTGAGAGATGGTGCTTTGGTATGGTTAGGGCCTGAATATGCAGATTACAATTTGAGCTTTCTTTCGTTTATTCTCTTTATCGCAACCATTGCAACAATGGTTCAATTGGTAGAAATTGTAGTAGAAAAGTTTTCTCCATCATTATATAACTCATTGGGTATTTTCTTGCCATTAATTGCGGTAAACTGCGCTATTTTGGGTGGTTCTCTGTTCATGCAGGCAAGGGATATTCAAACTTTAGGTCTGGCACTTAATTATGGTGTTAGTTCTGGTATTGGTTGGTTCCTGGCTATTTTGGCCATAGCTGCTATTCGTGAGAAAATTAGATATTCAAATGTACCCGCTCCGTTAAGAGGCTTGGGTATTACATTTATCATTACAGGTTTAATGGGTATCGGTTTTCAAAGTTTTGGAGGTATGTTAACTGGAGGTGACGATGCTGCTCCTGTGGAGGAACAACGTATGGATTACGATAAGGTATCCGAAAATAAAGAGAAAGAAAATAAAGAAGAGATCGATAGTAAAGAGGTCTCTTATAACGACGCCATAAACAAATAGATATGCTATTAGCTACAAGCACTGGAGGAACGATTTTAATTACCGTTGTCGCCTTTATGATACTATTGATGGTATTGGTGGCCCTTTTATTGTTCACCAAAGAAAAACTGTCTCCATCAGGACCGGTTACCATTACAATAAACGGAGAAAAGAAAATAGAAGTTGGTTCGGGAAGTTCGTTACTTTCAACCTTAGGTAACCAAAAAGTATTTTTACCATCTGCCTGTGGTGGAGGTGGTACTTGTATTCAGTGCGAGTGTCACGTTCTTTCGGGAGGTGGAGAAGCACTTCCTACTGAGACACCTCACTTCTCTAAAAGAGAATTGAACGCTGGTGCTCGTTTGGCCTGTCAGGTAAAAGTAAAGCAGGACATGGAAATTACCATTCCTGAAGAGGTATTCGGTATTAAGAAATGGCCGGCTAAAGTAGTGCGTAATTATAACGTTGCTTCTTTTATTAAGGAATTTGTAGTAGAGATTCCAGAGGATATGGGTTACAAAGCTGGTGGTTACATCCAGATTGAAATTCCAGAATGTGAGGTAAAATATGCGGATATAGATATTACTGCACACCCGGAAGAACACGAGACTCCGGATAAATTCCAAGCCGAATGGGACAAGTTTAACCTTTGGCCATTGGTTATGAAAAACCCGGAAACGGTTGAAAGAGCCTATTCCATGGCTTCTTTTCCTGCAGAGGGTAGAGAGATTATGTTGAACGTACGTATTGCTACGCCACCATGGGATCGTGCTAAAAATGGATGGATGGATGTAAACCCAGGTATTGCTTCGTCATACATTTTTAACCTTAAACCTGGTGACGAATGTACCATTTCTGGACCTTATGGTGAGTTCTTTATCAATGAGTCTGATTCAGAAATGTTATATGTAGGTGGTGGTGCAGGTATGGCCCCAATGCGTTCTCATTTATATCACTTGTTCAAAACATTAAAGACCAATAGAAAAGTTACCTATTGGTACGGTGGTCGTTCAAAAAGAGAGTTGTTCTATTTGGATCACTTTTATAAGCTTGAAGAAGAATTTCCAAACTTTAAGTTCTACCTAGCATTGTCCGAACCGTTAGAAGAGGATAATTGGAAGGTTAAGGAGAACATAGATGCTCCTGGAGATGGTTTTGTAGGTTTCATTCACAACTGTGTTATTGACAACTACTTAAGCCACCATGAGTCACCAGAAGATATTGAATTGTATTTCTGTGGTCCTCCATTGATGAACAAAGCTGTGCAAAAAATGGGTGAAGACTTTGGTATTCCCGATGAGCACATCCGCTTTGATGATTTCGGTGGATAATACGATTTTTATTGTCAAAGGAGTTCAGATTGAATCTGGCTCCCGAGCAAAACGAATAAATAGAAAAACCGATGTTTACGCATCGGTTTTTTTGATCTAATCTTTCTAGCGTTATGGGAAAACCATTAACTGAGCGAGAACTACATAACCTAGCCATGAATATTGTAGGCAAGGAGCTTGAGGCACAAGGGTATGATTTTATGGGAGTCAATAGCGAACCTAAAAGGAATCCGCAGTTTGTTTGTCTAAAGGATAAAATATTGCATTTTATTGTGGTGCGTCATGTACCATATCCACAAAATCCTCATGTGTATGATGAGGCTCTTATGTTAAAAATGAAGAACCATGCGAACAAGCACGAAGCCAGGACTTATTACGCTGGTGTGGGACTTTCTAACGCTGAAAATCCAGAATTACCGGTGTACTTGAATGAGCCTTATGCTGTAGATTATATCGGTTTAATTGAAATAAAGGATGAATAGATTTTTAATGTTTTTTGGTACGTTGTTGTTATGCTCCTGTGGAGGTAATCCATCCGGCATGGTGCGAAATGAAAGTTCCGGTGCTGCGTTAGGAACTTCCTATAACCTAATATACCTGTCCAAGGAAAATCTGGACCTTCAAAAGCAGGTAGACTCCGTTTTTGACGTTATTAATCATTCATTATCTACATATATTTCGGCTTCGGACATTTCTAAGATCAATAAAGGCGATTCTACTTTGGTTGTTGATCATATGTTCAAAGAGGTTTTTGAGCTCTCACAGGAAGTGTATGGTGCTACAAACGGGTATTTTGACCCTACTGTAGGTACACTGGTAAACGCTTGGGGTTTTGGGCCTGGCAAGCAAATTCAGATGGATAGCACCCGTGTGGATAGTTTGTTGCAATATGTGGGGTTTGATAAAGTGGAACTTACAGCAGAAAATAGAATAAAAAAATCCGACCCTAACATCTACTTTGATTTCAATGCAATTGCAAAAGGATATTCCATAGATCGATTGGCAAAGTTAATGGACGCAAATGGAATTGATAATTATTTGTTGGAAGTAGGAGGGGAGCTGGTAGCAAAGGGACAAAATCAAATAAAGCAAAAGCCTTGGATCGTTGGTATTGATGATCCAACGGTTGAAAATGAAAGAAAGTTAAAGACAACCATCCGATTAGAGAACAGGGCCTTGGCATCATCGGGCAATTACAGGCATTTTAGAAAGGACCCGGTCACCGGATTCAAGTATGTACATACTATTGACCCTATAACGGGTTTTACCAAAAATGCCAATACACTTGCGGCTACGGTTCTTGCAGATAATTGTGCTAAGGCAGATGCTTTTGCCACTTCGTTCATGGCTATGGATTTGGACCAAGTGTCCAAAGTATTGACCCTTAATCCCGAACTTGAGGCTTATCTTATTTTTATAAATGAAAAGGGGGAAACAGATGAGTTTATGAGTCCTGGCTTTAAAGAGTTGGTGACCAAGAATTAAAGTGGTTTTTTAACTAAGGGGATTATTTCGCCTTTGGCCAAACGATACCTATCAATGGTTTCGGGAGAAAGGATGGCTGTGTAATCTACTTCCTCCACAATAAAACCAATACTTCTCAATTTTTCAAAATAATCCCAGCCGTAAATACGTACATGATCGTATTGTCCAAATATTTTGGTGCGCTCTTTTTTATCGGTAATGGAATCGTCTTCAAATGTGGTTTCGCGTTCTAGATCTTGAGGGATTTGCAATATGGCCCATCCGTCTTTTTTTAATACACGGTATAGCTCTTGCATAGCTTTTGTATCGTCCGGAATGTGCTCAAGTACGTGGTTGCAAAGAATTACATCAAAGGAATTATCCTCAAAGGGAAGGTTGCAAATATCCGCTTTTACATCTGCTAAAGGAGATAAAAGATCGGTAGTTACGTACTCTAAGTTTTTAAGTTTTCTGAAACGTTTGTAAAAAGCCTGCTCAGGTGCAAAGTGAAGCACTTTTAGTCTCTTGGTAAAGAAATTAGTTTCGTTTTTTAGATAAAGCCATAACAGCCGATGTCTTTCTAAGGACAAAGTAAAAGGAGACAGTACGTTCTCTCTAGGGCTTTCATATCCATAGGGTAGAAAACTCTTGAATTTTTTACCGTCAATAGGGTCCTCATAACGATTTCCGCGCATCCATAAACCCAATAATGGCCTCACCAGGTAACTTAGTTTAATAAGTAAGGGCCTAGGAACGGCATTTAGAATAAACTTGAAAATTTTGGACACCTATTACATCAATTAGCACAAATTAGCTTTGTTCACCCTAACTTAAAGAACCAATTTTTCCTTTCGGAAATTGTCTTCTTCATCAGTTTCAATGCCTAAAGCATCGTAAATGTACTGATACGTAGAGAGCAATTCAGGTTTACCATCTACAATAGCCACATTGTGCTCAAAGTGCGCGCTTGGTTTGCCATCTGCAGTTAAGATGGTCCAACCGTCCTTAAGTTGTTTTATACGTCTGGTTCCCATATTGATCATAGGTTCAATAGCTACTACCAGACCTTCCTTAAATTGCTTGCCGCGGCCTCGTTTACCGTAGTTGGGCATTTCCGGGCCTTCATGCAATGATTTGCCCAAACCATGTCCTACCAACTCACGAACAACACCGTACCCGTGGTTCTCACAGTAATTCTGAATGGCAAAAGCAACATCGCCAACGCGGTTACCAGCCTTAAATTCTGAAATACCAAGGTATAAGGATTCTTTGGTTACTTTTAAAAGTTTTGCGGTTTCCGGTGCAATTTCACCAACAGGAAAGGTGTAGGCATGATCACCATAGTATCCGTTTTTTAGTGCACCACAATCCACAGAAATTATATCGCCTTCTTTTAAAGGTTCTGCATTAGGTATACCGTGAACCACTTGAGCGTTAGGGCTCATGTTTAGTGTATTCGGAAAATCGTACATACCTAAGAAACCTGGTTCAGCGCCCTGTTCCCTGATAAAATCTTCTGCTAGTTTATCAAGATATAGGGCGTTGACACCTGGTTTGATTTCCGATGCCAGCATGCCCAAAGTTTTTGATACGACTAAGGCGCTTTCGCGCATTAGTTCTATTTCCTCGGGTGTTTTTAATTTAATCATAGCGGCAAAGGTAAAAATAATTGATGTATTCTTTATACAAGAGCTTCTCTCGTCATTAATTCCGGTTGTGGTACGCCCAGTAATTTTAAAATGGTAGGGGCAATATCACCTAAAACACCATCTTTAATTTCTTTTATATCCTTATCTACCAAGATTAGTGGAACTGGATTAGTGGTGTGTGCAGTGTTAGGGCTACCATCTGGGTTGACCATAGTTTCGCAGTTACCGTGATCAGCTATAACAATGGATGTATAACCATTTTCAAGACCTGCAGTTACAACCGCTTTGGCACATTCGTCTACTACTTCGCATGCTTTAATAGCGGCAGACATAACACCTGTATGCCCTACCATATCCGGATTGGCAAAGTTCAGGCAAACAAAATCTACCTCGCCTTTTTTCAGTTCGGGAATAATAGCATCCCTAATCTCATAAGCGCTCATTTCCGGTTTTAAATCGTATGTAGCAACCTTTGGAGAAGGACATAATAGGCGCTGTTCACCATTAAAAGGTTCCTCACGACCACCATTAAAGAAAAAAGTAACGTGTGGGTATTTTTCAGTCTCTGCAATACGTATTTGCTTCTTATTGGCCCTTTCTAAGACTTCACCAAGAGTATCTTCAATATTTGCTTTGTCATAAACCACATGAACACCGTTGTAAGAAGCATCATAGTTGGTTAAAGTAACGTAGTACAGTTTTAGTTTGTGCATGTTCTGTTCATGCATATCTGTTTGGCTCAATACCTCAGTAAGTTCTCGGCCGCGATCTGTTCTGAAATTAAAGAAAATAACCACATCATCTTCCGTGATTTTAGCAACTGGGTTCCCGTTACTATCGGTCATGACAATAGGCTCTATAAATTCATCGGTAATGTCGTTATCGTAATTTTCTTGCATTTTAGCAGCAATGTCCGTAGTCTTTTCGCCTTCGGCATTTACCATAACATCGTATGCTTTTTTTACGCGTTCCCAACGTTTATCACGGTCCATAGCAAAATATCTTCCCACTACAGAGGCTAATTGGGCATTTTTATCGGCGCCAAATGAACTAAGTTCGGTCAAGAATTTTTTCCCACTCTTGGGGTCAACATCCCTACCATCCGTAAAGGCATGAACGTACATGTTTTTTACACCGGACTCATTACCGGCTTCAATAAGACCTTTTATGTGATTTATATGACTGTGAACACCGCCATCACTTACCAAACCTAAGAAATGTACGGGCTTGTTATTTTCTTTTGCATAGGTGAAAGCATCCTTTAGGACCTTCTCATCTTTTAAAGTGTTTTCCTTAACGGCCAAGTTAATTTTTGCCAAATCTTGATATACGATACGGCCAGCACCTAGGTTCATATGACCTACTTCGCTATTCCCCATCTGACCTTCGGGAAGGCCAACGTTCATACCATCGGTAAGAAGATTTGCGTTTGGATAGTCCTTATATAGGGAATCAACAAATGGAGTATTTGCATTATCTACGGCGGAGACCTCGGGATTGGGTGATTTGCCCCAACCATCAAGAATCATAAGTATTACTTTTTTGTTCATGGCTATGATAAATTAGATTTTCAAAAGTACAGTGATCTAAGAGGAAATGCCAATTATAAAAGGGCTTTTTTAAAGTGATTTTAGCTTTGTTAGAGATGCCACATTTTAGGGAAATTGGTGAATATTTTTAATGAAAATAGAATATGCCCGTAATTTAAGTGGATATAAAAAAAGGATTTTAGGACTTGGTTTAAGTCGCTAATCGTCAGTGTTTTACTTAGTTTTTGGGGCGTCCTAAATGTTAAAGTTAAGTTATCGTCTGTTTTTTCCTGTAACAAAATCTGAATTCTCCAGTCTACTTTATACAATCAAATACAATTCATCAATTTAAATCATTCATCATGAGAAAAACGTTTTTAACCTTCGCAACGGCCTGTTTGGTCGGAACTTCCGCCATAATGGCAAATGACACTATTACGACCATGAACACTTCAACTTATGAAATGTTCAGAACCGTAGAACTAAGTTCTTTCTGTAAAGCAATTATGCAGGGAGATTTGGATACTGTAAAGAAATTTATAGAGCTAGGAGAGGATGTTAACAAAAAATCTATGGGTATGACACCGGCAATTTTTGCCGCACGTTATAACAAAGCAGAGATTTTAGAACTTTTGATTGCCAACGGGGCTAATCTTAAAATTAAAAGTGATAAAGGATACTCTGTTAAAAAATACGCAGAACTTTCCAATGCTACAGATGCCCTAAGGGTTATTGAAACAGCTATGGGAAGCTAAACATTTTGAATTAGCTAATTGCTCTTTAAAGCGAGAAACCCGATCATAAACATATGGTCGGGTTTTTTTTCATATAGTATCTCGTAAAAGAGCGGTAAAGCGGTGCGAATTAAAATTCAAATCCGTTCAGGGCTCTGTGTACAAACGCGTAAACAGCCATAAACAACATTAATCCACAAAATACCGAGTAAACCTTTAAAAGTAGTACTACTAATTCAGGCTTGCAGTTCTCGAATGCTTCGGTATACAAATTTTTAAGATGCAATAGTGTTCCCATATAGTTTTATTTTAGATGTCTTGTCTAGGGACATCGGTTAATTTAAAAGCTATAAGGAGTTAAATTGCTGCGTTAGCAACGGTAGTATTTGGGAGCCGTAAAGATAGTTAAATTAGCACACAAGCCCTTGCATTTCAACGAATTTAACAACCGTTCAAGGGATTTGTAAAATAAAAAAATAAAGGCTTTAGAAGACTTTCTAAGAAACTTATTGGTTCTTGTATTTTTCTATGGATTCCTCTATCTTTTCTATTCTATTTTCTGGGTCAGGGTGAGAGCTTTGAAATTCGGGAACCCGGTTTGGACCTGCGGCCGCTTTTAGAATTTCCATTACTTTGATCATTTCTTCTGGCTGGTAGCCGGAATTCATCATGAGGAGAACCCCTAGATCATCACTTTCCAATTCATCGCCGCGACCATTTTTTAAAAGAATGTTCTGCCCAATACCACCAATAAGATTACCTGCATCTGCACCCACGGAGGCACCGGTGGCAAGCAATTGCCAATGCTCACTTTCTGCAATACGTTCTGCGGAATGCCTACCAATAACATGGCCTATTTCATGACCAAGTACACCTGCCAATTGTGCTTCATTTAGTTGTTTGAATAGAGCATAGGTAATAAAAATAGGGCCGCCGGGCAATGCAAAGGCATTAATAGTTTGATCATCGGCCAATAAATGAAAATCATACTGATAGGGAGTTTCCCGCGCTATACTGTTTTGTACAAGCTTGTTGCCTACCTGGTCTACATAAGCCTGTAGTTTTTCGTCTGGATAAAGACCGCCATATTGTTGTGCGATTTCCGGAGTGCTTTGGAGACCGATAGCAATCTCTTGTTCGGCACTCATGTTTATGGTCTGTACCCTTCCTGTATATGGGTTTTCTTCTTTGCTGCTACAACGCTTAATAAAGGCGAATGCAACAATGGCCAAGCCAATGAATATCCTGATTTTCCAACTTCCTCTTCGCATGGTATAGTGTTCTTTTGTAGCTCAATATACAAAAGACCTACAGAAGTTCAGTATTGATATCCAAGATATTGTCTTGGATATAGCTGGTTAAGAAGCCTTCGGTAAAATGTTCGCTGCCGTAAAAATCTTCGTCTTTTAGCAACTGCATAATGTTCTTTCTGCGAAATTCGGTTAACATAGGTACGGAAATAGGGGCGTAGCTGTAATGCCATGGCTCGTATTTAAACCCTCTTCGTCCAGGAACATCGGTGTAAACCAAATGAAAGTCAAAACTCTTTGCGTTTTCGTCCATCCATTTTTTAAAATCGGCATAAGGTTCGCCCTCGGCGAACTTGGAAGGCACGAGCATGTCTCCTTTTACATTTCTGTTTCCATCAACAATGTCAATATCCGTTCCCCAATGATGTCTGCTGGTCCCGGGTATAGTAGAGTATTCTATAATTTTGTCAATGGCCTCTAAAGGTTCCATATTATTGTCGTCTGTATATTTTAAATATTTACGTTCCCAAATAGAACGTTGACGCTCAAAATTACGGTAGCTGGAAACCACTTTTAAATCAATGCCATCACTGTACGCGGCTTTTTTCATTTCAATAAAAGCATCATGGGCCTCTTTGCGCAAGTTTATGCCTTTTCCGTAAAGCTTTATATCTGTTTTGCCCATTAATTCTAAGATGCTATACTCAAAATCTTTGGAGAATGCCAAATTGGGCAATGCTGCTAAAGTAATGCCTGCAATTCCACTTTTTTTTATGAATGCTCGTCGTTCCATCATACCATTTTTGAATTTAATCGTGTTCACAATCCAAACAAAGATACCCAAATTTGGTGCCAAGATTAGATTGTAGTTATATTGATAACGTTCATAGGTGCATTTATCGTGTAATGAACCTATTTACTATTTAAAAATTATTTTCTTCTGTACCATTTTTAGGAAAATGACTTCCGCTAGGCTACAGACTTTAGGTATCTTTACAATCTATATTCCGTAACTGAAGAATGAAGATACGTTTGATGTTTTTAGTAGGTTGTCTATTCTGGACGATGTCTTGTAAGAAGATAGGTAAAGAGAAGAATTCAGCCGAAAAAAGTCAAGACATTTCCGTTGAAACTGAACAAAAGGAGGCAGTATTCATGGATTTGGAGGGGAATGCCGTTTCGTTGTCCGATTTTAAAGGGAAACGCATTTTACTTAATTTTTGGGCTACATGGTGTAAACCCTGTATTCAAGAAATGCCCAGTTTAATGCAGGCTAAACCCGTTTTGGAACAAGAAGGGTATGTTATTCTTTTGGCTTCGGAAGAATCTCTGAAAACAATTCAGAAATTTAAACAGACCGTACCGTACAAATTTAAATATCTAAGGTATACAGGAGGATTGGTCCAATTTAGTGTGCACGCACTTCCTACTACCTTTATTTTCAGCGAATCTGGGGAAAAGGTTCATGAAATTATAGGTGCCACTACGTGGGATTCACCGGAAATGATCAAAAAATTAAAAGCTATAGAGTAATGAAAAGTGTAGGGTATGCCGCAATGGGTATTATGGTCTTGCTGGTTTCTTGTAAAGAGGTTCCCAAACAAGAAGAGGTTAGTAATACGGAAAGCAAGAAGAAAATTGTAAACCCTCTGGTTTCGCCTGTAAAGAGCGGTAGTTCATTACCTAGTTTATTCACTGCCAATGATGGGGCTTTACTGTCATGGGTTCATGAACTAAATGATTCTTTGGCCGAGTTTAAATTTACCCGATTAGCTGAAGGCGAATGGACGGAACCGGAAACCATTGTTCAGGGTTCCGATTGGTTTATTAATTGGGCCGATTTTCCAACGATTGCGGAAAACAACGGAAACTTATTATCGCATGTACTCAGGAAATCTTCCAAAGAAACTTTTTCGTATGACATTCAGTTACATCTAAAGTCTAATACGGATGTTTCTTGGCGTACGAATCTGCCCTTGCATACGGACGGTACTAAAACGGAACACGGTTTTGTAACCATGTTGCCATATAACGAAGATGCATTTTTTGTTACGTGGTTAGATGGTAGAAACACCGGAGGTGGAGGCCACGGTCATGAAGGGAACATGAATATCCGCGCTGCGGAAATAGCAGTAAATGGAACGGTCAGTAATGAGGTGCTTTTGGATGCCAAAACATGTAGTTGCTGTCAGACTACAGCGGCAATTACAGATAATGGCCCGGTTGTCTTATATAGGGATAGAACTGATGCTGAAATAAGGGATATTGCCATTACGAGACAGGTAAATGGAAAATGGACGGAGCCTAAATTTATTTTTGATGACGGATGGGAGATAAACGGGTGTCCCGTTAATGGTCCCAAGGCCGATGCTATTAATAATAACCTAGCCGTTGCTTGGTTTACTGCCGTAAACAACGAACCAAAGGTAAAACTGGTTTTTTCTTTGGATGGAGGTGAAAATTTTGATGCTCCTATTCTAATTAGTGATAACACTACTATGGGTAGGGTAGACCTTATTTTGCTTGATAAGGAAAATGCTATAGTTAGTTGGATGGAGACTGTTGACGAAGAAGCTCAGATTAAGACGGCAAAGGTGAATCGTTCCGGTGAAATGTCAAAAGCGATTGTTGTTAGTAAGCTTGGTGCTTCTAGGAAAACAGGATTTCCACAGATGACTTTAGTTGGGGATAAGGTTTATTTTGCATGGACAGATGTTACCGAAGACCTATCAACCATAAAAACGGCTTACATATTCTTGAACGATTTTTAGTTCCGGGCACATGGGGGTTTAAAAATTAAAATAGCGGAGCATTGCTCCGCTATTTTCAAAAGGTAATTATGGTATAGTGTTTAGTAACCTTTTGTCTGTTGCATTTGTGAAGCTTCTATCTCGCTTGCAGGAATAGGATAGATGGTTTTTGCCGATGTAGCTTCAATATTAAGATTGTTTACGTTTACGCCCGTGTTTATGTGGTCGAACTCAGGTCTGTTGATATTCTTTCCTGTTCGTATATAATCGTACACTGCGTGGCCCTCCAACGCAAGTTCTCGTCTTCTTTCTTCTGCAATTCTTGCTTTTAAGGCTTCGCCGGTTTCTGTTGCTTTATAGGTGTCAAAATCTGTGGTACGTTTAGCTATCAGGGTGTTCAAATAAACCAAAGCTTGGGTGTCACCACCGGTTGCCCCGTTGGCACATGCTTCCGCAGCTATCAAATAAATTTCGGATAGGCGTAGAATAGGAATGTTGTGAATACTTAATCCGCTACCACCACTTCGGTTAATGTATTTTACGAATGCGGCATTGGTACCTTCTTTATCCTCAAGTAACAAATCGGCACGTGGGTCGCCCTCATATGCTTGTAAAAGGTCAACAAAAGTTTGGGTGGCAATGACATCTCCTTGGCCTCCATCCCTTAAATCAAATTGTGCTCCAAGGCCGTTACTTCCTACCGAGTTATCTGTAGTTATGCTCAGTTCAAAAAGAGATTCCGTAGTATAATCATCAAAAATATAGGTGGAAATATCCATTAAATCCGCTTCGGTTTTTACGCTAAGCACCTGTTTACAATAGGTGAGTGCGTTCTCCCAATCTTGTTTGTACAGGTACACACGTGCCAAAAGGGCATGAATGCCACTTTTGGTCATATACTTTGTACTGCCCTGTTCCCAAGTATTGTCTTCGATTTCATTTAGGGCCGCGTTAAGGTCTACAATGATTTGTTCGTATGTTTCTCCAAGTGAACTCCGTTCGGTAATAGTTTCGGTAGAGGATAAATTCAGCGGCATTCCTTGAGCACTGGCACCTTCACGTATCCACGGGTAAGAAAAGGTACGGGTAAGATCAAAATAAATCATCCCTCTTAATGCTAGGGCTTGTGCTTTAATTTGTTGTCTTTCGTTATCGTTGCCTTCCGCAGTTTCAATGTTATCAAGAATTAGGTTGAGGTTGCCAATTGCCTTGAAGCATTGTAGCCACATACTTTCTGCGCTACCGTTGTTGTTACTGCTTTCTTCGTAACGATATTCGGTCTGCTCGTAATCTCTTGGGTTGAACGTAGTTTTTACAAATCTAAAATCCGTGCCTTTTACGGCCGCTCTTTTGTACAGGGTTCTTCCTAAATACGAACCATCCGAAATTTCACTGTACGAACCGTTCAATAAATCCTGAAGTTTTTCTACGGAATTAATCACTAATGATTCTGAAATAACGTGATCTGGTTCTTGGATCAAAACATCTTCATTACAACCTTGTTGGATTGTAAGGACGACTGCCAAAAGGCCTATTTTTATATATTGGATACTTTTCATCTGATTATAATTTTATTTGAAGACCTAATAAAATACTTGTGGCCGTTGGTACTTGAAAAAAGTTAACTCCATTGGAAACCGCCTCAGGGTCGTAGTCATCCAGCTCGGTTGCAAGGAATAAATTATCGCCCTGTACATATAGCGTTCCGCTTTTAATAAACTTCAGTTCCGGTAAATTGAAACTCAGTTTTAGATTTCTCAATTTTAAATAATCCCCATTGTACAAATGTCTAGTAGATACGTCATTGGAGAAACTTGTGTTTCCGTTTATACGGATAGGCACATGGGAGTCCGGATTATTTGGATTCCAAGGATTTAACTGTGCTACGGTGTTGGTAAACTGTGGGGCAAAACCGTCATCGTCCCTTTTAAATGCCGTACGATCATACGCGTTGCCACCTATACCAAAAGTGAAAAGAAAGTCAAGACTAAAGTTCTTATACGTAAATTGATTATAGAAACCGCCTTGAACATCTTGCAGCGCTTTTCCGAAAATACCAAAACCGGCTTCTTCTGCATTGGTAGTAATTGCGCCTGTTCGCTCACCGTTCTCAAGAACATAGTATTGGGCGCTACCGTTGGTTTTATCAACACCGGCATAGTCTCTTAAGTAAAAAGAGTTCAGGCTTTCGCCTACTTTTATAATGGTCGGGTCCTGCCCATATCGTGAACCGTAGCTGGGAATCAAATCGCTTTTTAGTTTAGTAATTTCATTGTCTAGAAGTGTTAGGTTTACCCTGGAATTCCAAGAGAACCTATCGGTTGCAATAGGGGAGTAGCCCAGTTCAAATTCCCAGCCTTTATTGGTCATTTCCCCAAAATTCTGTAATTGGTCGCTAAAACCTGTTGTACCGGAAACAGGAATGTTCAACAATAGGTCTTCTGTGTTTTTGGAAAAGTACTCAACGGTCATATTCAACTTGTTGAAAAGCACCGCATCAAAACCAATATTAAAATTGTAACTCAACTCCCATGAAAGGTCTGGGTTGGCCAATTGTCCGTATGAAAGTCCAGAAGAACCGCCATAACCTTTGCCGCTGGTATCAAAGAAAGCTAAAGAAGCGTAAAATTCCGGAGGTAAGTTTCCGTTGGTTCCGTAGCTTCCTCTCAATTTAAAATAATCTAGACCATTAAGGTCAATGAACTTTTCTTCCGTGGCGATCCATCCTCCGGAAACGGACCAAAAATCGCCCCATCTAGAATCTTCGCCAAAACGTGAAGAGCCGTCCCTTCTGTAACTAGTGGCTAAGTAATATTTCTGATCAAAATTATAATTGAACTGGGAAAAGTAGGATAAAAGCGAATAGTTTTCGCTGTACCCGTTCCATGACCAAAGCGTTCCAATAGAACTGGAAGAAAGTAAGTTGCTGTCTAGAACATCATACCCGGAATTGTTAATAGAGCTCATTTCCGACTCTTGTAGTTCAAGACCTAGAAGCGCACCAAAGCCATGTTTGTTCAGTTGCTTGTTATAGGTGAGCAGATTGGAAGTTGTGTATTGCAAAACTTCACTTTTAACCACGTAGAGAACACCGTTCCATACACCACCACCGGCACCAAATTCTTTGTTGTCATAAAAGGTTTCCGCGTTAGATTGATGGTCTACCCCAAAAGTTGATTTAAACTTAAGGTCTTTGGTCAGGTCTATAGCGGCAAAAATATCACCACGGGTGCGAAACTCGGTATTGGAGTATTTCCCTACTTCAAGAACACCCACGGGGTTGGCATTTTTTTCTATGGCGTTGGGTAGGTCTGCAATACCCTCATAGCCATTAGGGTCGTAAATTGGTGCAGCTGGAGGTAATACGCGCGCCATGTACAACGGATTGAGTCCGCCAGCATAACCGCTGTCATAGTTCCCGGCATTTCTGTCGGTTTTGGCAACGGATAAATTAATGCCAATGCGCAACCAATCTTTGGCTTGATTTTCCAAATTAACCCTTCCCGAATACCGTTTTAAGCCTGTTGTAATAATGGTTCCGTCTTGGTCAAAGTAGTCTCCAGAGATATAAAAAGATGTTTTCTCGCTTCCACCTCTAGCGGATAGATTGTATTTTCTAAGAGTACCCGGCTGGTAAATGGCATCCAACCAATCAGAGTTGGCATCAGAGGTGCCATAAATACTCTCATAATCGCTTTGAGCTTGGTTTTGATACGAGGCATAAAGTGTATCATCGTCATACACTCTGGAAAATTCCCCATTTTCACTATTCTGAATGTACTGGTTTACCTGTCCTTCTTGCCACAGGCTTTTAAATTGCTCATTATTTACGTTTTTCTCTTGGGTAAGGTTTCGGCTAGTGCCTAGTTCCATACCAAACGTAATTTCCGTATCTCCGTTTTTTCCTTTTTTAGTAGTGATGATAACCACGCCGTTGGCGGCTCTGGAACCGTAAAGGGAAGCCGCTGCTGCATCTTTTAATATGGTGATATTGGCTATATCCTGAGAATTAATGGTGGACAAAGGGTTGTAGGCAGTAGCTCCGGAACCGTTAGCCCTAAGTGTTTTATCCGTATTGATGACCACACCATCTAACACGTATAAAGGTTCTGTAAGTCCGTTTATGGACCCAACACCTCTTATTTGCACGGTTGATGCACCTCCAGGTTGGCCGGAAGTAAAAATATTAACGCCTGAAACATTACCCTGCAAGGCGGTTTCAAAACTTGCTGTTGAGGTTCGCGTTAAGGTTTCGGTGGCTACTTTTTTAGCAGACCCTGTAAAGCTCCTTTTGTTGGATGTTCCGTAGGCCGTAACAACAACTTCATCCAGACCCGTGGCATCTTCATGCATTTGGACAGAAATAGAAGATTGTTGGTTTACGTCTATTTCTTGGGTGATATAACCCAAGTAGGAAACAACTAAAACAGCATCAGAGGTAACTTGGAGGGAAAAATTTCCGTCAAAATCGGAAAGGGTTCCGTTAGAAGTGCCTTTTTCCAAAATATTGGCTCCAGGTAGGGGCGTGCCATTTTCATCTGTAATGGAGCCGTTAATAGTATGGGTTTGAACAAAACTTGATAGGTAAACAGCTGTATTAGCCTTTATTTCTTGAGAGGAAAGCTGTGTGAATAATAGCGCTAAGCCTATTTTTAAGGAGAGACTAAAAGGTGGTTTGAGTCTCTTGGATACGGTAAAAAATTTCATTGGTTTTACATTTTGAAAGCAATAGCGAGATGGAGAACTATTGCAGAACAATCTCGTCTTGCAATCAGGTTGAATAAAAAATATGATTTGAATTCTATGCCGCAAGTGTCCTGTGAACAGTGTTCATGGAATAACAAGAATACCTTCGGAAATTGCGAAAGTGAACGTTGCAGCAATAGCGGAGTGTTGCTAAATGAATTGGGGAGGTTGTCCGGTTTCGGAAATAAGTTCATACGGAACCAACGCAAGATATCGCTTGTAATTGGCCTGTACGGAATCTAATGGGAGGGACTGGGATTGATAGGATTGGAACCAATCTATAATTGGTAACTTCAGTTTTGAAAGCTCGCTTTCAAACGGGTTTTTCTCTTTTTCTTCAGACTCTTGGGCCAGCTGTTTTGCTAAGAAACATTTACCATCACAATGAAGCATAGGTTGATTCCGATTCTCACAAAGGTTGGTAACAATGTAATCATAGTTAACGGCATAGTTGATTAAAGGCCATAAAGGCTTTAATAACATGGATACCGCTAAAATGAGTAGTAAGTGCTTCATTAATATGCCTCTCTGAGACCAAAGAGACAAAAATAGGGGCTATTTCATAGTTATCCCAAATTATGCGGGTTAAAATAATTCTTACAAATGGTTTTTTATAGTTATGTAAAAATTCCTACTAATAACACAGTTAAAACTGCTACAAATCCCGATGACTACAACGATTTCGTCAATTTTAAAATAGGTATTTAAATAATTGATATAATGATATTTGTAATTTTTTTAAATAACAAAAATCGTTTGTTTACATCAATTTTAAGTAGGTTTTACAACATTCTATTTCATTAAATAATTAAGATGATACTTTTGTTTTGGTAATTATTAAATAGTAATAATCTTACAATTTTTTCGGATTATTAAGTATATTCAGAAAACCTTTTAAAATTAGTTGAACAACCTAACTTGTAAATCTTACATCAACATGAAATCAGTAGCCGTATTTAAACCTGAATTCCAATTATTCAAAAACTATTTCATAGTCATTCTTCTCATAGTTTTTTCATACTCCGCTAAAGCTCAATCCGTGGGTATAAATACTTTAACTCCCGACCCGGCTGCGGCATTGGATATTCAATCTACAACAGGTGGTCTCTTAATGCCTAGGATGACTACAGTAGAAATGGACGCATTGGTTAGTCCACCAGATGGTCTCATGGTCTATAATACGGATTTGAACAATAGCATGATGTTCGTGCAGGGTGTTCCATACGAGTTATATAACAAAACAGCAGGTACGGTTATTACAATTTTAAGTGGAATAGCTCCCACATTTTGGACTAGTATTGGTAATTTATCTCTAACAGAATTTTTAGGATTAGATGTTCATCGCATTCAAATGGATCTATCCGATGCAAGTGAAATTCGCATAGTTGCTAATGTTACTGGTTTAACACTTGGTTTGGGTGGCGAATTGTCTATAGCACTGCAATACTCTACTGATGGGGGGTCTAACTGGACCTATGTTAATAGCAGTAGTTTCGGGCCTGCATTGTCAATTTCTGTAGATGGTTTAATTGTAACTCCATGGACCGATATTGATACTGCAGCTAAAGGAGATGTACAGCTTAGATTGGTAGGTCGGGCAACCGGAGGAATCATTACGCAGGCAGGCCTAGGTCTAGTTATGCTAGAAATTAGATAGCAGTTTAGCTTACTATCTAAATTATTTTCCCTTTTCACAAATAACCACATTAGTATGAGAACCAACCATTTATTTGGATTGCTTTTAATCTTAAACTGTTTTGCTCTATCTGCGCAGGGCGGCTTAACTATTTCAGGAGCCAATATTTCAATAACCTCAGGAGCAAGCATTCGCGTAGATAAAGGAGATTTGCAAATTTCAGGAGATGCTGAAATAAAAAATGAATCTGCAATAAGTGTAGACGGCAACTGGTTGAATAACAATAGTACAAGTCAAGTTTTTACAACAGATTCCGAAGGAACGGTAACCCTTACCAAAACTACAGATGTTACTACCGTTGGCGGAACAACCACAACCCTTTTTTATAATTTAATTCTAGAAGTAAATAAGGCTTCATTAGAGGTGAACACCATTGTAGGAGGTTCGGTTTCAGGTACGAACTTAGGGGTTATAGATCTTAACAATTCGGGACTAGACTTAAATTCCAATACTTTACAGATTACAAATTCACTCATAGGGGCACTTATTTCAGATGAAGGATACATTATTAGTGAAGATGTATTGAACCAAAGTAAAGTACTTTGGCAAACTTCCGGTACCGGTGGCGCTTATACCATTCCTTTTGGTACTGCTGCTGGTGAACGTATTCCTTTAACCGTAGAAAGGGCCACAGGTAATTTAGGGGAAATTACGGTATCTACTTATCCTACGGGGCTGGATATGACTCCATATCCTACGCAACCCGAAAATGTAACAAGTATTGTAGATACTAATGATCAAAGTTTATCCGGGAATTCGGTTAATAGATTTTGGCAGTTAGATAAAACCGGAACCGGGGTTGCCAACCTTACTTTTTCTTATGCAGATGCAGAAGTACCTAGTAACGGAGAGAATAATCTTTCTTCCTATAGATATGATACTACAGTAAATAAGTGGGAACCTAAAGGCGCTAGTTCCTCTGATTTCGCCAGCAATAAAGTTAGTGTTTCTGGTGTTGCTGAGTTCTCACCGTGGACTATTGCAGGGGGAACTCCAGAAGATTTGGATGGGGATGGTATAGCCAATGCAGATGATTTGGACAATGACAATGATGGTATTTTAGATACGGATGAAGGTATTTGCACTCCAATTCAATCAGGTACATGGGGAGGCTTTATTGACAATGTTACCTATGATTATGGAAATGGGGTAATAGTTAGAATGACCACTGCGGCAACAAACGGTTTTGCTCTAGGAAATTTTAACCCTGGAGGAACTGGGTTTTGGTCGGAAGATTTAGCAGGGGATTCCTCTATTCAATGTGATTTTTTGTTCGGGGAAAGTGTTACTGTAAGTTTTGAGGATGGTTCTGGAAACCCTGTACAAGTGTCTAACCCAATTATACATTTTGATAGAATCGGTGGCTCGGCGGATAATGTTCAAAATTCGGCAAGAATTACTTTGCAAAACGGATTAACTTGGGTAGAATTGGCAGGTACCGATGATTTTTTGGCGACTTCTACAACAGCAAGTGATGGTGGTGCGGGATCAACTGCGGGTATTCAGGCTAATGGGTATAGCCCGGAATCTACCCAGAATGATATAGACGGTACGGCTGCAGGTAGTATGGAAATTCAGGGAACGGTTAGCACTTTTACTTTAACCTTTCCATCCGCATCAACCACATCAGGTACCGCAGATGGCATTGAAATGATCGTATTTGCCTGTAAGCAGATTGATGATGATAATGACGGCATACCTAACTATTTAGATTTAGATAGTGATGATGACGGCTGTCCGGATGCAATTGAAGGTAACTCAAATTATGATTATAATGATTTAAATGAAGATTTTACTTTAAATGCCACATCAGATAGTAATGGTATTCCAGGAGGGACTTCACAGGGTGTAGGTACATCTCAAGATGAATTGCAGCAATCTGCAGCATGTAGTGAGTGTGATAGTTCTAATCCTTTATATGTCGATAGCGATGGAGATTTGATTGGAGATTACTGTGATGAAGATGATGATAATGATGGTATTTTGGATACAGATGAGATGCAATCTCAGGTATGTAATGCTTACCCCGCCTTGTCATTTAGTTCACCATCATTAGAAAGTGGAACTGATTTGACCTCAGGGGCAGTATATAGATTTGCATCGGTTACTACGGGTGTAGACGCATTAGTTACCATTGTATCCTCAACACCAAATCCGGGAATAACTACTATTGATGATGATGCAACCAATACAGCCAATTTTCAGCCCATATTGGAAACTGAAAGTTCCTTGGTTGAATTCGATTTTCAATTTGTTTTAACGGGGTCATCTACCCCAACTAAAATATCCCAATTCTATTTGACAGCTATAGATGTTGATGGAGATGGAGTTGGAGGACGAGAATTTGTCGAGTTAGATGTTGATGGAGCTTCAGTTCAAACTGTAGAAAATCCCAGTGATCTTACTATTTATAATACTTCTTATGGTAAATTATTCAAGGGGTCTCTAGATGCGGCTACAGGCATAGACGTAAATGCAACCAATGTTATGGTTACTGCTAGGTATTTTGACAGAAGCCAGTTTAAATTGAGAATAGGAGCAAACCCTACCTCTAATGTAAATCGTCTTTTCTCAATTAATTTTGACCCATGTACCTACAATATTTACTCAAGCCCATCCAATCCCGATTTATTGCTTCAAGTCTTGGATACAGATTCTGATGGAACTCCTAATCATTTAGATAACGATAGTGATGGCGATGGATGTCCAGATGCCCTTGAAGGTGCGGCAAATTATGATTATGCAGATTTGGATGCTCAGTATAGATTAACGACTACTGTAGATGGCGCTGGTCTTCCAGGAGGTACTTCACAGGCTATTGGAACGGCAATAGACAACTCGCAACAAGCAGATGAGTGTAGTGAATGTGACCCTTCTCACCCTTCTTATGTAGACAGTGATGGTGATACAATAGGTGATTTCTGTGATTTAGATGATGATAATGATGGTATTTTAGATGCTAATGAATGCGGGGTTCCTTTGTTGGCTACTGGTATATCTGGAGAAGGAACGAATACAATTTCCGGTTTATATGAAGCAGGTGTCATGAACACGAATTTTTCCCTAACATCCCCTTCCCAAGTAGAAATTTCATTAGGTTCGCCAGAACCTGTAGAACTTAATGTTTTTACTAGTGGAGTTACAGACGGTCTTTTAGTTATTTGGGACGAAGGGTCAATAAACCCAGGTAGTGTTTTTGATATGACACTCACCTTAAATGAAGCTCAAAATGGAGAACTACTCTCTCTGCGAATAGGAAACAACGCTCCAAGTTCTACATATGGCGCTCAAAATGCCACAAAAGAAATTACACTTACATGGCCAGGGGGAAATGTAGCCGTTCTTAATGACCCATTAAATGAAATCTTAAATTATGCCCACGGAGCAATCATTACTTCAGGCACCGTTTTAGATTATGACACAGGAGGTAGCGCTGTAAGAGATTCACAATGGTATATAGATTTAAATCTTGATGGAGCTACTTATCCTTTTAACGTTGATTATCATACGGTCTCTAGTGTTTTGACTAGAAATGAGGGATTTGCTTTTGTGCCAATCGGTTGTTTAGATACGGATGATGATGACCTTACGGACAATGTGGATATAGACAGCGATAACGATGGTTGTAATGATGCTGTAGAAGCGGGGCATTTAGACGAGGATAACGACGGTGAAGTAGATGGTTCTGGGTACGATGCAAACGGCCAAGTAACTGGTGCTACAACGGCATATACAGGTACTACAAACGGAGTGACAACGGCATCAGAAACAACTATTGATACAGCACCAACAGACCAAGAAGAGCGAGTTGGTGACGATGCCACATTTACTGTAGCAGCTTCAGTTTTAGATGCTTCGGCATATACTTCGGGAACACCAACCTATGATGTAAATGCTAGTCCAACGTACCAATGGCAGGTAAGCACCAATTCTGGATCTACGTTTTCTAACATTTCAGGAGCAACTAATTCTAGTTTAACTATTTCAGATGTTACCCTCATCATGGATGGGAATATCTATAAGGTTTTGGTTAGTAGTGCAAATAATTCTTGTCCAGAAGAGGCACAAGCTAAGTTAACAGTTATAAACAATGTAGATGCTATTGACGATTCGGCAGGTATAACTGCTGTTGAAGGATTTACTGGAGTAAACGACGTTTTAAATGTATTGGATAACGATGAGTTTAATGGTGTAATTCTCACGCCTGCAAGTGTTACCATAACTCCGGTTACAAACGGACCTTTAACGGTAAATGGAGATGGTTCTGTAGATGTAGCGAATAACACGGGTACGGGATCATACATGGTAAACTATCAAATTTGTGATGCCGCAAATCCTTCAAATTGCGATATAGCAACAGTTACTGTAAATGTTGGCGTAAATAGTTTGCCAATTGCTCAAGATGATGCTATTTCAGTAGCACAAGATTCGAACAACAATAGTTTAAATGTATTGGCAAATAATGGTAATGGCCCTGATGATTTTGGTGGAGATGGACCAAATGCTGGTGCAATTACACTTCCAAGCGCTTCATCAACAAATGGAGGAACGGTTTCTATTAATACTAATAGTACGCCATTAGACCCAACAGATGATACGGTATTGTATACACCTGCAGCTGGGTATAGTGGACCAGACTCCTTTACCTATACGATTACGGATGCCAACAATGATTCGGATACGGCAACGGTAAACGTAACGGTAGTACCAACACCAACAATCGCAATTAATGTAGTGGCTGGAGATGATATCATCAATGCAACAGAAGATGATAGTCCGGTAACTATTAGCGGAACAAGCACCAATGTTGAAGATGGACAGACGGTAACAGTTATTTTAAATGGAGAAACGTATACCACTACGGTTTCCAGTAATACATGGACTTTGAATATTCCTGCTGTAGATGCACAAGCATTAGGTGCTACGGAAACTATAACGGCAGATGTTACCAACAGTTTGGGGACTGCTGCTGTTCAAGCAACTAGGGATATTCAGCATATTGCTACACTTCCAGTCCCTGTACTGGCGATCGATGATATCACGGCCGATAATGTATTGAATGCAGCAGAGGCGGGTGCAGATGTTGCGGTAACAGGAACTGTTACTGGAGATTTCAATACGGGCGATACGGTCACCTTAACGGTTGACGGTACGGACTATACGGGAACGGTGGATGCCTTGGGTGATTATAACATCGATATCCCGGGAAGTGCCTTGGCCGCTGATGGTGATACTACGGTAGATGGAAGTGTAACGACAACGGATACCGCAGGTAATGTAGGAACAGTAACCGACACGCAAGTATACTCGGTAGATACGACCGCCCCGGTCCCTGTACTGGCAATCGATGATATCACCGCGGACAATGTATTGAATGCAGCAGAGGCGGGTGCAGATGTTGCGGTAACAGGAACTGTTACTGGAGATTTCAATACGGGCGATACGGTCACCTTAACGGTTGACGGTACGGACTATACGGGAACGGTGGATGCCTTGGGTGATTATAGCATCGATATCCCGGGAAGTGCCTTGGCTGCCGATGGTGATACGACGGTAGATGGAAGTGTGAGTACTACGGATACCGCAGGGAATACAGGAACGGCAACGGATACACAGGTATACGCTGTAGATATCACATTACCGGTACCAGTTTTAGAGATAGAAGATATTACCGCGGACAACATATTGAACGCAGCGGAAGCAGGAGGAAACGTCAACGTAACCGGAACGGTAAGTGGCGACTTCAACTCCGGAGATACGGTCACCTTAACGGTCAACAGCACTGATTACACGGGAACCGTAGATGGCGCAGGCGCATATAATATTTTTATCCCAGGTAGTGAACTGGCCGCCGATGGTGATACGACGGTAGATGGAAGTGTAACGACAATGGATACCGCAGGTAATGTAGGAACTGCAACGGATACACAGGTATACGCTGTAGATACCACATTACCGGTACCAGTTTTAGAGATAGAAGATATTACCGCGGACAACATACTGAATGCCGCAGAAGCTGGCGCTGATGTTGCCGTAACAGGAACGGTTTCAAGTGACTTTAATGCTGGGGATACGGTGACCTTAACGGTTGACGGTACGGACTATACGGGAACGGTGGATGCCTTGGGTGATTATAGCATCGATATCCCGGGAAGTGCCTTGGCCGCTGATGGTGATACTACGGTTGAAGGAAGTTTTGTAACAACGGATGGAGCCGGTAACAGTGCTACAGTTACTGACACAAAAACGTATACTGTAGATTTGGTAAACCCTGCTCCAGTATTAGTGATTGATGATGTTACTGCTGATAATGTATTGAATGCTACGGAAGCAGGAGGGAACGTCAACGTAACCGGAACGGTAAGTGGCGACTTCAACTCCGGGGATACGGTAACCTTAACCGTAAACGGTACCGATTATACGGGAACCGTAGATGGCGCAGGCGCTTATAGTATAGCAATCCCAGGTAGTGAATTGGCTGCCGATGGTGATACGACGGTAGATGGAAGTGTAACGACAACGGATACCGCAGGTAATGTAGGTACTGCAACCGACACGCAAGTATATGCTGTAGATACGACCGCCCCGGTCCCTGTACTGGATATCGATGATATCACGGCCGATAATGTATTGAATGCAGCAGAGGCTGCTACCAATATAGATGTAACTGGAACGGTAAGTGGTGACTTCAACTCCGGAGATACGGTAACCTTAACGGTCAACGGTACCGATTATACGGGAACCGTAGATGGCGCAGGCGCATATAGTATTTCTATCCCAGGCAGTGAATTGGCTGCCGATGGAGATACGACGGTAGATGGAAGTGTGAGTACTACCGATACCGCAGGTAATGTAGGAACCGCAACAGATACGCAAGTGTATAGTGTAGATACCACAGCCCCAGTCCCAGTACTGGCCATTGATGATATCACCGCAGACAATGTGTTGAATGCAGCAGAAGCTGCTACCAATATAGATGTAACCGGAACAGTAAGTGGAGACTTCAACTCCGGAGATACGGTAACCTTAACAGTAAACGGCACCGATTATACGGGAACTGTAGATGGCGCAGGCGCTTATAGTATAGCAATCCCAGGCAGTGAATTGGCTGCCGATGGCGATACGACTGTCGATGGAAGTGTAAGTACCACAGATATCAATGGAAACATCGGAACAGCAACGGATACGCAAGTATATTCTGTAGATACGACTGCCCCGGTCCCTGTACTGGCGATCGATGATATCACGGCCGATAATGTATTGAATGCAGCAGAGGCTGCTACCAATATAGATGTAACCGGAACCGTAAGTGGTGACTTCAACTCAGGGGACACGGTAACCTTAACGGTCAACGGTAACGATTATACGGGAACCGTAGATGGCGCAGGCGCATATAGTATTTCTATCCCAGGTAGTGAACTGGCTGCCGATGGTGATACGACGGTAGATGGAAGTGTGAGCACAACGGATACCGCAGGTAATGTAGGAACCGCAACCGATACGCAAGTATACTCGGTAGATACGACCGCCCCGGTCCCTGTACTGGCGATCGATGATATCACTGCAGATAATGTATTGAATGCAGCAGAGGCTGCTACCAATATAGATGTAACTGGAACGGTAAGTGGTGACTTCAACTCCGGAGATACGGTAACGCTAACAGTAAACGGTACCGATTATACGGGAACCGTAGATGGCGCAGGCGCATATAGTATAGCAATTCCAGGTAGTGAACTGGCTGCCGATGGTGATACGACGGTAGATGGAAGTGTGACTACCACAGATACCAATGGTAATGTAGGAACCGCAACGGACAGCCAAGTATACTCGGTAGATACGACCGCCCCGGTCCCTGTACTGGCGATCGATGATATCACGGCCGATAATGTATTGAATGCAGCAGAGGCTGCTACCAATATAGATGTAACCGGAACTGTAAGTGGGGACTTCAACTCCGGAGATACGGTAACGCTAACAGTAAACGGTACCGATTACACGGGAACCGTAGATGGCGCAGGTGCATATAGTATAGCAATTCCAGGCAGTGAACTGGCTGCCGATGGCGATACGACGGTCGATGGAAGTGTCACAACCACCGATATCAATGGTAATGTAGGAACAGCAACGGATACCCAAGTATACTCGGTAGATACCACAGCTCCAGTCCCTGTACTGGCTATTGATGATATCACCGCAGACAATGTATTGAATGCTACCGAAGCAGGAGGAAATGTTGATGTAACCGGAACGGTAAGTGGCGATTTCAACTCGGGAGATACGGTAACGCTAACAGTAAACGGTACCGATTACACGGGAACTGTAGATGGTGCAGGCGCATATAGTATAGCAATTCCAGGTAGTGAACTGGCTGCCGATGGTGATACGACGGTAGATGGAAGTGTAACGACAACGGATACCGCAGGTAATGTAGGAACCGCAACGGATACCCAAGTATACTCGGTAGATACGACCGCCCCGGTCCCTGTACTGGCGATCGATGATATCACGGCCGATAATGTATTGAATGCTACGGAAGCAGGAGGAAACGTCAATGTAACTGGAACCGTAAGTGGGGACTTCAACTCTGGAGACACGGTAACCTTAACCGTAAACGGTACCGATTATACGGGAACCGTAGATGGCGCAGGCGCTTATACGATAGCAATACCAGGCAGTGAACTGGCTGCCGATGGCGATACGACGGTCGATGGCAGTGTAAGTACCACAGATATCAATGGAAACGTTGGAACCGCAACGGATACGCAAGTATATTCTGTAGATACCACAGCCCCAGTCCCTGTACTGGCGATCGATGATATCACCGCGGACAATGTATTGAACGCTACCGAAGCAGGAGGAAACGTCAACGTAACCGGAACGGTAAGTGGCGATTTCAACTCCGGTGACACGGTAACTCTAACAGTAAACGGAACCGATTATACGGGAACCGTAGATGGCGCAGGCGCTTATACGATAGCAATCCCAGGCAGTGAACTGGCTGCCGATGGCGATACGACGGTCGATGGCAGTGTAAGTACCACAGATATCAATGGAAATGTTGGAACAGCAACGGACACCCAAGTATACTCGGTAGATACCACAGCTCCAGTCCCTGTACTGGCTATCGATGATATCACGGCCGATAATGTATTGAACGCTGCGGAAGCAGGAGGGAACGTCAATGTAACCGGAACCGTAAGTGGCGACTTCAACTCCGGGGATACGGTAACCTTAACGGTCAATGGTAACGATTACACGGGAACTGTAGATGGCGCAGGAGCTTATACGATAGCAATCCCAGGTAGTGAACTGGCTGCCGATGGTGATACGACGGTAGATGGAAGTGCAACGACAACGGATACCGCAGGCAATGTAGGAACCGTAACGGACAGCCAAGTATACTCGGTAGATACGACCGCCCCGGTCCCTGTACTGGCGATCGATGATATCACGGCCGATAATGTATTGAATGCGACCGAAGCAGGAGGAAACGTTAATGTAACCGGAACAGTAAGTGGCGACTTCACCACAGGAGATACGGTAACGCTAACAGTAAACAGTACCGATTATACGGGAACCGTAGATGGTGCAGGAGCTTACACGATAGCAATCCCAGGCAGTGAACTGGCTGCCGATGGCGATACGACTGTCGATGGAAGTGTGACTACCACAGATACCAATGGAAACATCGGTACCGCAACCGACACCCAAGTATATTCGGTAGATACGACCGCCCCGGTCCCTGTACTGGCGATCGATGATATCACTGCAGATAATGTATTGAATGCTACGGAAGCAGGAGGAAACGTTAATGTAACCGGAAGCGTAAGTGGCGACTTCACCACAGGGGACACTGTAACCCTAACAGTAAACGGTACTGATTACACGGGAACCGTAGATGGCGCCGGTGCATATAGTATAGCAATCGCAGGTAGTGAACTGGCTGCTGATGGTGATACGACGGTAGACGGAAGTGTGACGACAACGGATACCAATGGTAATGTGGGAACCGCAACCGACACGCAAGTATACTCGGTAGATACCACGGCCCCAGTCCCTGTACTGGCGATCGATGATATCACGGCCGATAATGTATTGAATGCAGCAGAGGCTGCTACCAATATAGATGTAACCGGAACGGTAAGTGGCGACTTCAACTCCGGGGATACGGTAACGCTAGCAGTCAACGGTACCGATTACACGGGAACCGTAGATGGCGCAGGAGCTTACACGATAGCAATCCCAGGCAGTGAACTGGCTGCCGATGGCGATACGACTGTCGATGGAAGTGTGACCACTACGGATGCCGCCGGAAACAGCGCAACGGTAACGGATACGCAAGTATACTCGGTAGATACGACCGCCCCGGTCCCTGTACTGGCAATCGATGATATCACGGCAGATAATGTATTGAATGCAGCAGAGGCTGCTACCAATATAGATGTAACCGGAACGGTAAGTGGCGACTTCAACACAGGGGACACGGTAACCTTAACGGTCAATGGTACCGATTACACGGGAACTGTAGATGGCGTAGGCGCTTATAGTATAGCAATTCCAGGTAGTGAATTGGCTGCCGATGGTGATACGACGGTAGATGGAAGTGTAACGACAACGGATACCGCAGGTAATGTAGGAACCGCAACCGACACGCAAGTATACTCGGTAGATACCACATCGCCTGTAATCTCCATAGATGTTGTGGCCGGGGATGATATTATAAATGATACGGAAGATGACAGTCCAGTAACAATATCAGGGACTACCTCGAATGTAGAAGACGGACAGATTGTAACGGTGACCTTGAATGGACAAAATTATTTCTCTACCGTTGCAGGAAATGTATGGACATTGGATATATCTGCATTGGATACCCAAGCATTGGGAACTAATGAAACTATCACAGCAGATGTAAGTGATTTAGGAGGTAATCCCGCAGTACAGGGAACCAGGGATATTCAACATGATGCTGTCGCTCCGGTACCAATGTTAGCTATCGATGATATTACAGCGGACAACATACTGAACGCCACCGAGGCGGGTGCAGATGTTGCGGTAACAGGAACTGTTACTGGAGATTTCAATACGGGCGATACGGTCACCTTAACGGTTGACGGTACGGACTATACAGGAACGGTGGATGCCTTGGGTGATTATAGCATCGATATCCCGGGTAGCGCATTGGCCGCTGATGGCGATACTACGGTTGACGGAAGTTTTGTAACAACGGATGTAGCGGGCAACAGTGCAACGGTAACCGATAACAAAACCTATACGGTAGATACGGTAAGTCCTGCTCCTGTACTTTCAATAGATGATATTACAGCGGACAACATACTGAATGCGGCAGAAGCTGGCGCTGATGTTGCCGTAACAGGAACTGTTACTGGAGATTTCAATACAGGAGATACGGTAACCTTAACGGTTGACGGTACGGACTATACGGGAACGGTAGATGCCTTGGGTGGTTATAGCATCGATATCCCGGGAAGTGCCTTGGCTGCTGATGGTGATACTACGGTTGACGGAAGTTTTGTAACAACGGATGTAGCGGGCAACAGTGCAACGGTAACCGATAACAAAACATATACGGTAGATACGGTAAGTCCTGCTCCTGTACTTTCAATAGATGATATCACGGCGGACAACATACTGAACGCCACCGAGGCGGGTGCAGATGTTGCGGTAACAGGAACTGTTACTGGAGATTTCAATACGGGCGATACGGTCACCTTAACGGTTGACGGTACGGACTATACGGGAACGGTGGATGCCTTGGGTGATTATAGCATCGATATCCCGGGCAGCGCATTGGCCGCTGATGGTGATACCACGGTCGACGGAAGTTTTGTAACAGCGGATGGAGCCGGTAACAGTGCTACAGTTACTGACACAAAAACGTATACTGTAGATTTGGTAAACCCTGCTCCAGTATTAGTGATTGATGATGTTACTGCTGATAATGTATTGAACGCGGCAGAAGCAGGAGCAGACGTAGCGGTAACAGGAACGGTTGCAGGTGACTTTAATGCTGGGGATACGGTGACTTTAACTGTAGACGGTACGGATTATACCGGAACTGTAGATGCTTCAGGTGACTTTAGTATCAACATTCCTGGTAGTGCTTTGGCTGCGGATGGTGATAGCACTGTAGACGGCAGTATTTCTACAACTGATATTAATGGAAATACAGGCACATCCACAGAAACAAAAACATATAGTGTAGATGTAACAGCACCTGTTGTAACAGTGACCGTTGATGATATTACAAGCGATAATAGTATTAATGCTGCTGAAGCAGGTTCTGATATTCCAATAACAGGAACGGTAAGTGGAGATTTTAATGAGAATGAGCCGGTAACCATAGTTGTCAATGGGAACACCTATTCAGGCACGGTAGATGCTCTTGGAAACTTTAGTATTGATGTTCCTGGAAGTGATTTGGTAGCAGATAATGATACTTCAATTGAAGTAAGCCTTACCTCTTTGGATACCGCAGGTAACAGCACTTCGGTAAACGAAACCAAGTCTTATATGGTTGATGTTGTAGATAATGATCCAGATAATGATGGACTTACCAATGATGAGGAAGATGATTTAGGAACGGATCCTAATAACCCGGATTCTGATGGTGACGGTATTAATGATGGTCAAGAAGTATTGGATGCAACTAATCCGTTGGATGATTGTGATTCAATTGATGGTACACCTCTAGATAGTTCGGATTGTGATAGCGATGGACTTACCAATGCCGAGGAAGAAATTAGAGGAACGGATCCTAATATTGCTGATACCGATGAAGATACAATTTTGGATGGTCAGGAAGTTTTGGATAGTACGGACCCATTAAACGCATGTAGTTCTAAAGGGGGTACTCCGCCAGAGACTGCAGTCTGTGGTATTTCGGTAGAGAATGACTTGGTAACTCCAGAGCTCAATGAAGGTAGGTTCCTTATTGAAAACATAGAGAGTTATCCACAGAATACGGTCAAGATCTTTAACCGATGGGGTATTAAAGTGTTTGAGATAGACGGATACGACAATGAGGCCAATGTCTTTATGGGTAGGTCTACAGGCAGGATAACCATCAGGGCGAATGATGAGCTTCCGGTAGGCGTGTACTTCTATATAATTGAATACGTAGCCGGTGATAATAATCAAAGTTTATCCGGATATCTATATATTAATCGATAAGAAAAACCACACTGAAATAAGTAACCCCTCTGGCTAAGCTTGAGGGGTTATTTTTTACCTGAACACAGGTGTTAATGCTTATAGAATTAAGCAGGGAATTGGAATTGTATAAAGGCTCTTGGTTTGTTATTTCAACTAGATTTGTATTTCTTGAGGAACAGGAAAGGGTATTAAAAAATATACTTGCGATGCAACTATTCCATGAGAAGAACTCATATGAAGCGAGAAGAATGGATAGCTCGGGTTCTGTTAATAGGGTAGGGGCAATGAATGGGAGGGTTAGTATAAATTTCCAAGCAGGTTATAGTTATCCCTCATATCATAAAGGTATCCAATTACCCGAACTAAGCTGAATTCTGATTTTATATGCGCAAGGAAAAGTTATTCTTGGTTTATGTATATAAAGCCTTGGTGCTTAAGTCCAATATCCTTTAAATCTATAGTATAAAAATAAACACCAGCAGGTAATTTTTTGGCAGTATTATAAACTCCATTAACATTAGCGGTGCCTTCAAAGGTATTGTCATAGTTGGTGGCCTCGTAGACGGCACGTCCCCACCTGTTAAAAACGGTAAGTTTGTTATTAGGCGATATTGAAACAGCTTTCAGAACAAAAAAATCGGCATTGCCATCCCCATTAGGGGTCAATAGATAATTGCCCAAATCTACACTTTGCATGCTAAGACTGCCGCCAAAAGTAATAACGGTATAATCGTCCGGAGTAAACACATCCGAGGTTATTTCACCTTTGTCAAAATCACCATCCAACCCCGTGTTTCCTAAATCTTCCCATATATTTCTTTCGGTATGCCAACCTACTACTCTCAGGTTTTCTATGGCATCAAGGAAACTAGGTAAATTACTGGCTGTATCCCATCCTAGGGTTACTTTAGATGGTGTATTCGTATCTAAATCCCAAAATTCATGATGGCTAATCGCTATAAGTATATCCGTTCTATTTTCAGTGTAAAAAGACGTGCGAAAGGTAGAGGAACTATTAGGGTCTTCATAAAAATAAGCCGACTTGGCATTTTCGTTAATTTGGTCCGAAGCTAGTTTTAGCGGCCTTAATTTGTCAAAATGGCCAATTGGAAAAACAAAATCCTTTTTATTTTTTACGGAAGCATACCCATCCACTTTTGTAAAGTCGGTTTCGCCATTATAAAAGGAATTGTTAATGTACTCTATATTTGTGTCTACCGAATATCTAGGGGTAACCAAATCTCCCGAAATAAAGTTGCTATTATTGGTAACACCAATACCAACTTCTAGAACAAGGTCATTGTCTACAACAATTTCTAAATCTTCAAACACAGGCCTAAAAGCACCACTAATATAAGCTACGTCTTCATTGTAAAATCCGGCTAATCCCTTGTTTTCGTCAAAAGAACCATCATTTATCAAATCCTGATAGAAACCAATCTGCGCATTTTCATGCATTTTCATGTTTCCGAAATTATGAAATGAGTCCTGCGCAATCACTTGGAGACTGCACATACTAACGGCAAAGGTGCCAAGGAAGATTAGATGCTTTTTCATTGTTATTCAATTACTTTCTCCAAGCTATTTCAATTAATGTTTCTGGGTACTCTACGGCAATTCCGTTACAATACGCCTGTAAAAACTCACCTTCGTTAAAATCAACGTTTAAAGTTGCATCTTGGTTGCCATCGGCAGCGGTAATTACAAGGGCCGTTATAGGAATAGCCCCATCATTTTTTCTAATTTCCAGAGTCCATGTGTTAGCGGCATTGGTTTGTGCCGAAATTCCGGTTATTGTACCATTTCTAAGCATACGCCACCCGGTATTATCTGAACTTGCGCCATTAAACTGTCTTAAGTACGTATTTGTGGTTGTGGCACTGTTCATACCCCACCCGATCATGGTTCGGTCAATACTTAGCCATTTCATTCTAATAGCATCATAGGTGTAAAGGATTCCATCATCACCCATAAAAATTTGACCGCTTTCGGTCCCGGTAGGGGTAGAGGCACTAGGCTGAATTCTAAGTGGCACTGCTGTACTTTCTATATCAAGCTGGGCACTGGGAGTAGTGTTGTTGATACCAATGTTACCCGTTGCTCCTATCCTTATTCTTTCTGAATTATCTGTTTTTATTAAAAAATCCTGAAGGTCTGTAGTACCCAAAAAGTGGGTTGCGGTATTTGAGCCCGTATTTCCGGTAGCACCCCAAAAATCAATAGAATTGGTATCTATTGATGGTATTTTTTTAAATCCCGAAGCCGTGTTCAAATACATTTTCTCTTCATCGGTATTGTACAAAAGAGAGCCTACCACTGGGTTTATTCCAGCATTCATTTCTAATGTTGTTGCATTGGTAAGTCCCAATAAATAGTTGCCATCTACCTGTGCAATGGTTTCTGCCGAAGCAAGAGTAACGATTGCCGCGGTCATTACTATAATTTTGTTCATGTGCGGTTGTTTTTTGAATGATGGAAATGCTTGGGGGAAGAAACCAATGGCTGAAATTGCAGCTTTCGGGTAGCTAGGTTCCGCTGCGAATAGGAAGCAATAGAAACTAGTAGGTCGGTCTTTACGTAGATTTTATTAATTTTCATAGGACTATAAATCTAAAACGGTAAACATAAATTCGGAATCAAATCGAGCTCGGTCCGTTCCTCCATTGTCATTATCACCAATGATTACTTCAAACGTCCGGACGGTCTGGTTACTGTACGATATACCTGGGTCATCATTTCCAGCACCATCTCTTCCCGGTTGGCTCAATTGAATGATATAATCAGAATCTAAAGTGATACCTATAGGTAACGTAATAAGATAATGGCCTAACCCTGCAAGTTTTGTTACAATAATATTAGGAGTGGATTTAACAATGGCACCCGTTGCAGAAACTTTTCCAAAAGCTTTGATAGGACTGGCGTAAAAAACACCGGAATCTGAACCTGCGGTTATGCTGTTTCCGGCATCGGCGCTAATACTGGCATTTCCTGTTGAAGTTGCCGGGTCTACCCATTCCGTACCTGTTGCGGTTGCGGATAGAACTTGTCCAGCGGTTCCAGGAGAATCGTTTTCATCTAACACAGGACCATTTAGCTCTAAAGTTTCATTTATAGTAACAGTAGTTTTGTTAGATACTTCATCAATATGTAAAGCCTCAATACTTCCAACGGTAAACCCTATTTCATCTGCAGCCGGACTGTACATACCCGTATTTGTGTCATCCGAAAATCGGTAGGAAGGTTCATTGGCATTTCCATCTGAATTAAGTAGCCCCTGTGACCGGATGGCACCGGTAACCTGAAGTTTGTTGTCTGGCTCATTTGTTCCAATACCCAATCGGTTGTTAGTATCATTCCAGAATAATTGGGAATTATTTTCGGTAGGATTGCCACTCGCATCCGCGAAAAATAGAGAACCTTGTGTCCCGGAAATAGAGGGTAGGGTTACGGTATTTCCGCCTGTTCCAGATATACTTAAATCATTTCCTGAAATGGATAAAGTTTGAATTTCGTTTGTTTCGCTTAAATCGTTATCGGCAGAATTGTGAGCAGTTATGGCAGCGGCATTCGCAGCTATAGCTGTGTCTGCATCCGTTTCGTTTTGGTCCACGTCGTTTTGTACGGCAAGTATGGCGGCGTCAGCATCGGCTTCATTCTGGTCTACGTCGTTCTGTACTGCGGTGATATCCGCGGATTCTTCCAGAGCGGAAAGGTCTACGGTTACGGAAGAAGTTCCTTCATCGATTTTTAGTATGCTGGAAGCATCAATCGAAGCTCCTGTAATATCGTCATCTGCGGTGGCGGCGATCTGTCCGTCCACATAGGTCTTTACGGCAAGTTCCGTAGGGAACTTGGTATTGGTGGCATCGGCTAGTGTTACGTCATCGGATTTGTTCGCGGAATCTTCTTTTAAGGCGATGGCAGCATCTGCGTCAGTTTCGTTCTGGTCCACGTCGTTTTGAACTGTGAGAATAGCAGCATCTGCGTCAGCCTCGTTTTGGTCAACATCAGATTGAACTGCTGCGATAGCGTTGTCTGCATCTGCTTCATTCTGGTCCACGTCATTTTGTACGGCAAGTATCGCAGTATCTGCATCGGTTTCGTTCTGGTCAACGTCATTTTGCACGGCAAGTATGGCGGCGTCAGCATCGGCTTCATTTTGGTCAACATCGTTCTGTACTGCTATTATATCGGCAGATTCCTCTAAAGCGGAAAGGTCTACGGTTACGGAAGAAGTGCCTTCGTCGATTTTCAAGACACTGGAAACATCGATTGAAGCCCCTGTAATATCGTCATCTGCGGTAGCGGTGATTTGTCCGTCCACATAGGTCTTCACGGCCAGTTCGGTCGGGAACTTGGTGTTTGTGGCATCGGCAAGTGTTACGTCATCGGATTTGTTCGCGGAATCTTCCTTTAAGGCGATGGCAGCATCTGCGTCAGCTTCATTTTGATTTACATCGTTTTGTACGGCAAGTATCGCGGCGTCAGCATCAGCCTCGTTTTGGTCTACATCGTTTTGAACTGCGAGAATAGTTGCATCGGCGTCTGCTTCGTTCTGGTCAACGTCATTTTGTACGGCAAATATGGCCGCATCTGCATCTGCCTCGTTTTGGTCGACGTCGTTTTGAACTGCGAGTATTGCTGCGTCTGCGTCTGCCTCGTTTTGGTCGACCTCGTTCTGTACTGCAGTGATATCTGCGGATTCTTCCAAAGCGGAAAGGTCCACTGTTACGGAAGAAGTCCCTTCGTCGATTTTCAAGACACTGGAAGCATCGATTGAAGCACCTGTTATATCGTCATCTGCAGTGGCTGCAATTTGCCCGTCCACATAGGTCTTTACTGCGAGTTCCGTTGGAAACTTGGTGTTTGTTGCATCGGCCAATGTAACGTCATCGGATTTGTTCGCGGAATCTTCCTTTAATGCGATGGCAGCATCGGCGTCAGCTTCATTTTGATTTACATCATTTTGCACGGCAAGAATAGCCGCGTCTGCATCGGCCTCGTTCTGGTCGACGTCGTTTTGAACTGCGAGTATTGCTGCGTCAGCATCGGCTTCGTTCTGGTCTACGTCGCTTTGCACAGCAAGTATGGCCGCATCTGCATCGGCTTCGTTCTGGTCAACATCGTTTTGCACGGCAAGTATTGCGGCATCAGCGTCCGCTTCGTTCTGGTCCACGTCATTTTGTACGGCAAGTATTGCGGCATCAGCGTCCGCTTCGTTCTGGTCCACGTCATTTTGTACGGCAAGTATCGCAGCATCTGCATCGGCTTCGTTCTGGTCGACATCGTTCTGTACTGCTGTTATATCGGCAGATTCTTCCAAAGCGGAAAGGTCTACGGTTACGGAAGAAGTGCCTTCGTCGATTTTCAAGACACTGGAAGCATCGATCGAAGCTCCTGTAATATCATCATCTGCGGTGGCGGTAATTTGCCCGTCCACATAGGTCTTTACGGCGAGTTCCGTTGGGAACTTTGTATTTGTGGCATCGGCCAAGGTAACGTCATCCGATTTGTTCGCGGAATCTTCCTTTAAGGCGATTGCCGCATCGGCATCTGCTTCATTTTGATTGACATCGTTTTGCACGGCAAGTATTGCAGCGTCAGCATCAGCTTCGTTTTGGTCAACGTCATTTTGCACAGTAAGAATAGCCGCATCTGCGTCTGCTTCGTTCTGGTCGACATCGTTTTGTACGGCAAGTATCGCTGCATCAGCATCGGCTTCGTTCTGGTCTACGTCGCTTTGCACAGCAAGTATGGCCGCATCTGCATCGGCTTCGTTCTGGTCAACATCGTTTTGCACGGCAAGTATTGCGGCATCAGCGTCCGCTTCGTTCTGGTCCACGTCATTTTGTACGGCAAGTATCGCAGCATCTGCATCGGCTTCGTTCTGGTCGACATCGTTCTGTACTGCAGTGATATCAGCGGATTCCTCTAAAGCTGAAAGGTCTACGGTTACGGAAGAAGTCCCTTCGTCGATTTTCAAGACACTGGAAGCATCGATTGAAGCTCCTGTTATATCGTCATCGGCGGTAGCGGCGATCTGTCCGTCCACATAGGTCTTTACGGCGAGTTCCGTTGGGAACTTTGTATTTGTGGCATCGGCTAGTGTTACGTCATCGGATTTGTTCGCGGAATCTTCCTTTAAGGCGATTGCCGCATCGGCATCAGTTTCGTTTTGGTCTACGTCGTTTTGAACGGCTAGAATAGCTGCATCAGCATCGGCTTCATTCTGGTCGACATCGTTCTGTACTGCAGTGATATCAGCGGATTCCTCTAAAGCTGAAAGGTCTACGGTTACGGAAGAAGTCCCTTCATCGATTTTTAAAATACTGGAAGCATCGATTGAAGCCCCTGTAATATCGTCATCTGCGGTTGCGGCTATTTGTCCGTCCACATAGGTCTTCACGGCCAGTTCCGTTGGGAACTTTGTATTTGTGGCATCGGCAAGGTTAACGTCATCGGATTTGTTCGCGGAATCTTCCTTTAAGGCGATTGCCGCATCGGCATCAGCCTCATTCTGATCCACGTCGTTTTGCACGGCAAGAATAGCTGCATCTGCGTCCGCTTCGTTTTGGTTTACGTCATTTTGTACTGCGAGTATCGCTGCATCTGCGTCCGCTTCGTTTTGATCAACATCGTTCTGTACTGCTGTGATATCTGCGGATTCTTCCAAAGCGGAAAGGTCTACGGTTACGGAAGAAGTCCCTTCGTCGATTTTCAAGACACTGGAAGCATCGATTGAAGCACCTGTTATATCGTCATCTGCAGTGGCTGCAATTTGCCCGTCCACATAGGTCTTTACGGCGAGTTCCGTTGGAAACTTGGTGTTTGTTGCATCGGCCAATGTAACGTCATCGGATTTGTTCGCGGTATCCTCTTTCAAGGCGATGGCAGCATCTGCATCCGCTTCATTTTGGTTTACATCGTTTTGAACTGCGAGTATTGCTGCGTCTGCATCCGCTTCGTTCTGGTCCACGTCGTTTTGTACGGCAAGTATGGCTGCATCTGCGTCCGCTTCGTTTTGGTCAACATCAGATTGAACCGCTGCGATGGCGTTGTCTGCGTCTGCTTCGTTCTGGTTTACATCGTTTTGAACTGCGAGTATTGCTGCATCTGCATCGGCTTCGTTTTGGTCTACGTCGTTTTGTACGGCAAGGATGGCTGAATCGGCATCCGCTTCGTTTTGATCAACATCAGATTGAACCGTTGCGATGGCGTTGTCTGCGTCTGCTTCGTTCTGGTCTACGTCATTTTGTACGGCAAGTATCGCTGCATCTGCATCCGCTTCGTTTTGATCCACATCATTTTGAACTGTGAGTATTGCTGCATCAGCATCCACTTCGTTTTGGTTTACATCGTTTTGAACTGCGAGTATTGCTGCGTCTGCATCCGCTTCGTTCTGGTCCACGTCGTTTTGCACGGCGGCAATATCAGCAGATTCCTCTAAAGCGGAAAGATCGGCACTGGTACTACTTCCATTTTCAATCTCAATTAATAAAGAGGAGGAAGTTTGGTCTAGTGTGGCACTCTCTAGGTTTTGGTTGTCCGTACCTATAAAATTTAGCGCACCGCTACCATTGGTAAAGGTGAAACTACCGTCTAGATTGTCCGTTAAATTGGCTTTTGAAAATGTAACGGGCGTTCCGGCTTCGTTGGTGTAGGTTACTGTGCCGTCATTATTGTCCAGTAAAGCGGTGACCGTTTCTCCTGCGGCTACATTAACACACAGGTTGGACCATGCGTTGTTTTTATACTGAAAAAGACAGTCTTCGTCCGTATTGAAAACCAGTGCGCCATTTAAAGGTGTAATTGCGCTCATTTGGGCATTGGTTACCCGAGTAACGACCAGCACGCGCGAGGCACTTTCCAACTCCATAAGAGAGGCCGCATCAATTTGATTGATGTTGTCTCCAATCTTGACCTGTGTGTAGGCTAACTGTGTTAAAAAGAGGAGAACGATTAGGGGAACGTTTTTCATCTTTATTTAAGATTTGTTTAACATTTTATTTTTTTGAATAAAATGCTGGGCGGTTAATGTTATATATTTCAATTATTCAATTCTAAAATCAATTATGATCAAACCCGTTGGTAGGTTGTAAAGGGAATTTCTTTGTTTAGGTATTACCTAAATGTTAGAGGTGATAAGGGTTTAATCATTTTATTAAAAAAAAGAATGCACTATGGAATCTGGCTTGTATTTGGTAAGACCAATTCGTAAAACCGTTTTCTCTTATAGGCAGGGAAATTTCAATTTTTATGTAAAATTATACCCTGATCGACGAACTGCACAGAATTTGTTGTGAAGTCAAGGGAAAGTGTAGTGAAGAAAGAAGAATAAGTTGTAGGTATATTCTGTCAACCTAACTGGGTAGTATAAAAGATCGATGAACGGTAAAAAAAGAGACCATTTTAGGTCTCTTTTTGTAATTAATCGTTCGCCAAATATAAAAATCCTTGAAACTCAAGGTCCAAATCTTCTAGGGTAACAATGTAAAAATAGACACCCGAAGGAAGGCCTTTACCTCTTGTTACCACAAAATTATTTTGTGTAGAAAGTCCGTTAAACTCATTGGTGTAGTTTGCTTTTTCAAATACTTTGAGTCCCTCACGGTTAAAAATCTGCATAAAGTTGTTAGGGGAGAGGGCCAATTCCGGAATTTCCAAGAAATCGTTTATGCCATCTCCGTTGGGCGAAACAAAATAGTTTTCCAAGTCTAGATAATCCCTTGGTTCACCCATTGCCGCAAAAGTAAGTACTTCATACTCGTCCGGAATAAATGAACCGGAAGCTACCACACCTTCATTTAGGTTTCCGGCAGGTGCGGGACCGCCAAGACTTACCCATTGGTTGGCAGATTTGCTGTAACCTACAATTACAATTTCGTTTACGTCATTGGTCAAAAGGCCCATGTTGCTGCGTTCGTTCCAAGATAGTTGAATGGAAGAAGCTACAGAGCCTTCCAGATGCCAAAATTCAACCGTACTAATATCACCTATTTCTACGGCTTTATTGTTCGTGTTGAATGCGCGTGGCAGTACACTTGGGCTATTAGGGTCTTCTATATAGTAGGCACAACGTGCCACGTTATTAATACCTTCTGAATTTAAGATAAGCGGACGCAACTGTTGAAAATCACCAACGGGAAAAATAAAGTTCTGCTGGTTATTAACACTTACATAGCCGTCTACCTTACTAATATCGCTCTGGCCGTTGGGAAAGGCATCTGCCAAAAAGTTAAGGGTTATGGAAGGTTGTACGCGATCGGTAATAATATCTCCGGTAACAAAATTGGCATTGTTCAAGACATTTAGAGAGGTCTGCACTACGGTACCACCGCCAGTTACGAACTCAACATCATACAAGGTTGCGGGCAGGCTTCCGCTAATGGTACGGAGGTTGTCTCCATAAAAACCTACCAAACCCAAATTCTCGTCAAAACTACCGTCATTGACCAGATTGGTGTGTAAACCCATGACACCGCCATCGTGAATACGAAGGTTGCCGGTATTGTACAAAGCCGATTGTGCTTGTATGCCCGTTGCCAGAATAAGTGCCGCTATGTAAAGATGTTTCTTCATGTTCAATGCAGATTGCGCTTTATTGGCTCGGTTTTATTTGTTTAGAAGTGCTTTAATTTCTTCTATATCATTTTTCATGGACTTTAATTCTTTGGCCATGGCTTCTTTTTCTGCTTTAAGTTTTTTGATTTCCTTTTCCTGTTCTATGGTGTGAAGGAAAAGTTCCTCTATTTTTTCTAGATGTACAGTATTAGCATTGCTTAGGTTATATGAGCCTTCATTTTTAATTTGTTCAGCTGATAAAATTCCAGGTAAGTGATTGTTCTTTTTAACAAAAATTTCGATTTCCTCTAAACTTCTAAAACTATAAGAACTTTTTAAGTTTGAATAACCATTAAAGTATTTTTCGAATACATAGTCAGGGTGAACTTGTGTAGCTGCTACCCAAACTCCTCCGTCTACTTGAAGATCACCTGCTATATGTAATTTTCTTGTGGGAGTATCGGTTCCTATACCTACGTTTTGTGCATCATCAATTCTAAGAACTTCTACGCCTCCTGTTGAAAAACCTAAATTATCTTCAGAAGCCCTGAACATTCCTGTATCATTGTCATCATTGGTGTAAAAACCATAACCAGGGCCACCGGCATCCCCTCCTGTAGCATTGAAACCTTCTCTACTTCTAATAGAGCCACGTACATCTAATTGATCTTGTGGTTCTCCAGGTAAGGCACCAATTCCAATTTTTCCACCATTGGTAGCGAATTGTAAATTAGAACCATTTAAATCATATATTCTTTTTTGACCTAAAGTTTGAGTTAAATCAGATTTTGCGAAATTTTGAGCATCGGCCCAAACAACATCGGTGCCGTTTGTTGTTAATATTTGACCGTCCGTTCCTTGTGAAATTTTATCAGGAGTAACATTGTCGTTGGCAATACTATTTGTAACCACAGCTCCTGCTGCAATATCTGCCGTTTTTACTTCACCATTTAGTATTTTTAAAGAAGTAATAGCATCAGTTGCTATAACCGTTGCCGTAGTTGAGCCAGTAACATCACCTGCTAAAGCGTTTACACTAAATTCATTAGTTCCGCTTAAAGTAAGTCCAGTACCCGCGGTATAGGCTGTAGATCCGCCATTGTCTGTTCCAATAGTCCATGTTGTATTATCATTATCCCATTTTAGAACTTGTCCGTTGGCCGTTGCGCCCATTGGACTAAGATCTTCAATAGCAATTGTATTAGGTGCTATTTTAGCTGATGTAACAGCATTAGCATTAATATTTTCTTCAAAGACAGCGTTGACAGCTAACTCATCGGTTCCAATTACATCATTGGCAATAACTGTAGCCGTAGTTGGTCCGGTTACTTCTCCAGCTAAATTGTCCACAGCAAAAGTTGTTCCTGTAAGCGTTATACCAGCTCCACCAGTATAGGTTGTAGAAGCGGCATCATCCGTTCCTATTTTCCATACTAGATTATCTTGATCCCATTTTAAAACCTCTCCATTAGCTGTTGCTCCCATATTACTAAGGTCTTCCAGAGCTATTGTGCCATTTGTGATTTTTGCAGAGTTAATACTCGCATCCTTAACTTGTAATGCATCCGAAATTATTTCTATTGTAGTATCATCAACACCAATATTATAACCCTTACCATCAGTCTGGACTACTAAGGCATCATTTGCATCAGCATCAGTAATGGAAAGTTCACCTGGATCTTCCCAAGAAACGGCTCCAGCCCCATTAGAGGTCAATACCTGATTTGCATCTCCACGGTCTCCAGCAATTTCGATACCATTATAAAGGACGATGTCTTTATTGCTTCGTATACTAAAGCTTTTATCGGTTAAAGTCGGGTTTGTTGAAGTTGTAATGATATTTTGTAAGAAATGAAAATCGCCTACCCCCCATGCTCCGGTTCTTTCGTAGGATAGGGCACCTTTACCGTGGGCATTATCTAAATCTACTGAAAATAGTAATCCAACAGATGAATTGTTAGAATTTTGATTTGTTCTATTTTGGATTTCTAATGGGTAAGAAAGTTTACCGTTAAGTTGTTCAGCTACATGTACTTTAGCTTTAGTACTCATCACTCCACCGTCCAGACCTATTCCAAGTGCTCCAAAATTACCGCCATTTTCTTCTCTGGCATTTGGATCCCAGAAAAATTCATTTCCAGCATCTGTTGGAGAGCCATCTACGTCATCTCCAAAAAATATAGCGTTCTCAGTACCAAAATGGCTGGAGCCATTTGATACAATCCAAGAAGTTGTAGCGGTATCCCACTTTAGTATTTGACCGTCTGCTGTGGCTCCCATATCACTTAAATCCGTAAGACCTATAGTTGCATCTAATATTTTATCTGTGTCAATGGCATCATCTTCAACGGTAAGAACTCCTGCATTATCAATTGTAGCATCACCACTTAGGGTAACGGCTTGTGCCACTCCTGTGGCATCACCTACAAGAATATCCCCATCTGCCAATGTATTATTAGCGGTAATTTCGTCATCTACATATTTCTTGGTGGCCGCATCCTGATCTAAAGTTGGGTCAGAAAGGTCTGCAATTTTAAGATTTCCAGCGCTAGCACCCGTTGTTAAAACTTGACTCAAATTTTGAGCAGTTCCTGCTGTACCCAAGGCTGTATTAATCCCGGCTAAATGAGCCTCAACATCTTGTGTAGCCGCAGTATAGTTAGTAGCTGTAAGTGCTACTGGTACTTCGCCCGCATTTTGGTCGTCCGTACTTCCTCCGGTTAAAGCAGCATCTATTCCGGCCAAATGAGCTTCTACATCTGCTGTAGCTGCCGTATAATTTACTGGAATGGCTGCAACTGGCACCTGTGCGGCATTTTGAGTAGTACCGGTTCCACCACCATCTAAATCGTCTAGATTGATTACGCCGTTAAAACCTCCGCCAGTACCTGTAAATGTAAGATTGTTATCCGCTGGGGTATATACCACATTTGAGATAACCCCATCTGCTGTGCCACCTCCACCGGCCAAAGAACTTAAGTCTACGGTGGTATTGGTTCCTGCTTCTGTAATAACCAATTCGTTAGCGGCATTTAAAACAGCACCTGTTATCAATTCATTGGTTATGCTGCCATCAACTTCGTTTGCGGCATTTATAACATATGGTGTTGCTGCCGTACCGTTACCGGTTATAGTTATGTTATTACCTTGGTTTATATTAGTGTCCGATCCATCTGCAGTGGGAATAGTAACCGCATTACCATTGGTTATGGACAATAGATTTCCAGAAATGGAAAGGGTCTGTATTTCGTTAGTATTGCTTTTATCACCATCTGCAGCAATAGCAGCTGTATTTGCGGCAATGCCGTCCTCCAAAGAAGTAGCATCAAAGAAAGCGCCACTATCACTACCTAGACTAATGGAATTGTCCGCATCACCACTTACTACGTTGGCACCGGTAATAAAACCGGCATCGTTATTAAAAAAGCTTAACGGAAGGCTATCGCGATCAATGGCGTAAGGGCCAACCGCGTTTTGTGCAATTCTAGCTTTATCTACGGCATTTGGCGCTAATTTTCCCCGTCCAATCGATCCGTTTTGTATGTCTACCCCGTTAATTCCCCCGTTCAATATTTGATCGCTGGTAATACTATTGGGAGCTATTTCAAAATTGTTACCACCCGCTGTAGGGGTAATAACAATAGTACTTTCTGAATTTACAATGGGCGTTGCCGTGAGGGCACCACCATCTGCGCCTTCGCACATACTGATCCATGCCGCACCATCATAATAATACACACAATCTGCAGTAGTATTGTAAACCAAAGCCCCACGGTTGGGAACAATGGTTGTCATTTGCAAAGAGTCTACTCTTGTAATGACCAAAACCTTGTCCGAACTTTCTAGTTCCAGAATGGAAGCGGGATCAATTGTTTGAGGGTTATCACCTATTTTTACTTGTGCTTGTGCAAAACTGATGAGGAAAAAACCGACAAAAAATAACGGTATCGAGATGCGCTTTTGCATAAAGTTTAAAATTTAAGGTATTAGGGTGAACAAAAATAAAATTATCTTGGTACTTAACTAATTTAACAAGACAAACTACAGGTTCATCTGGCTAAAAGGATTGCACGTACTGGTTACCTGATAGTTATGATGTAAAAATTTCTGTACATACGAATTAACAAAAGTTTAGCCGCCATGGTTTTTTTAAGACCAAAACATGTACTTTCTTTATCCACATAATTTATCTTACGGGTAACTCTAATATAGTACGAAAGTACTCCTTATAAAGTTGCCCTGAAATTGATTTAATAAAAAACCATATCCCTAACGAGGACATTTATAAAACAACCAAATGAAGATTATCCCTACTCTAATATGTGTACTTTTTTCTTTTATAGTAGTGAATGCGCAAGATGATGACCGTTCCTTGCTGCGCGGTACGGTGTTGTACCGGAATATAAGTGTACCTAACGAGAACGTTATAAATATTACTACGGAAAGTGCGGTAATTTCCAATGAAAAGGGACAGTTTGCCATACGGGTAAAAGCGGGCGATGAATTGGCGTTTACGGCAGTAAACTACCAACTGGAAGTGGTTAAAATTACAGATGAAATTATAGAAAACGGTCGTTTGGTGGTTGAAGTAAACGAAAAGGTTACCGAATTGGACGAGGTTGTGGTAAGCCCAGAGAACGAGGAGAAGTTTATACAGTTGCAAAATGAGGAATTTAAGAAGGTAGAGTATGATATTGATCGTTCTTCGGAAGTAGAAAATATAGCTTTAAGTCAGTCTGAAAGGGGTATGAAGGATGGTGCCAATTTTGTGAATATTTTTAAAGCTCTGGCCAAAGCCGGTAAAAAAGAGGATGCAGAGGAGCGCCCGCGTATGAAAATGAGCCAAGTGCTTCGTCAGGTGTATGATGATGAGTTTTTTGTGACCGATCTTAAACTGTCTCAAGATGCTATTGATGATTTTTTGCAATATGTAGACACGCATGAGCCAGAATACCAATTGTTGCTAAAGAAGAACGAGTTTGAATTGATCGATTTTCTGGTGAACAAAAGCAAGGCTTATCGAAAACAATTGAATGAAGAGAAGTAAATTTCTTTTTCTAATTTCTTTTTTACTCTTGACACGTTTATGTGCTCAAGATTTATTTTCTGATGAAATTCAAGGTCGTGTTTATAGTAAAGATGGGGATGTAGCTGCCACCCACGTTTTAAATTCCACTACAAAAAAGGCTACTATTACGGATATTGACGGGTTTTTTAATATTGCCGCAAAGCTTAACGATACGCTTGTATTCTCTGCGGTACAGTACAAACGCAAGGAAATTGTGGTAACCCTGAGTCTCTTGGAGAGTAAACTTCTTATGATTCCTTTAGAAGAAGCTCTAACGGAGCTGGATGAGGTTATAGTTATGCCGTATAGTCTTTCGGGAAACATAGCCAGTGATCTAAATACTTTAAAAACAGAGCCTGTAGTTACGGCTTCAACTTTAGGATTGCCAAATGCCTATGTAAAGCCCATAAGCAAGGCCGAACGTGAATTTCAGGCCGCAACGGCAAACCCGTATATGAGTTTGGACCCGCTGATCAATATGGTTACAGGCCGAAAAAAAATGTTGAAAGCCCGCGTTAAACGAAATGCGAAATATGAGAGAACGCAAAGAGTCAGGGGGTTTTATGCAGATTCACTCTATACAACAAAATTGAAAATCCCTCTGGAGAAGATTGATGAATTTATGTATTTCTGTGAGATAGACTCTTCTTTTCAGCAAATTGTAGACTCTCATGACCGGCTGCGTATTTGGGCTTTTATGAAAAGGAAAAGTGTTGTGTACCGTGAGAATTATGAGGGAGAGGAATAAGTGATGTAGGTAATAAAAAGCAATTTTCAGTGTGGAAGATTGCTAAAAGCATATCCTATGAAACCATTGCAAAAATTAGTTTTTGTGAGTGTCATGACTGTGGTGGCAAACACATCATGCGCCCAAGAAACTATATCCTTAAACGGACGCGTTTTTAGCGAGAACGAAGAAGTTATGGCCACCCATGTGTTAAATACGTCTTCAAATAAGGCTACCATTACAGACGCCGATGGTTTTTTTGATATAGATGTTCAACTTAATGACACTTTGGTTTTCTCGGCAATCCAATTCAAACGAAAAGAAGTGGTGGTAACCAAATCCATTTTAGAGAGCAGGTTGCTGGTTGTACCGTTGCAACAGGTGTTGAATCAATTAGAGGAGGTGGTGGTAATGCCCTATAATTTAACGGGAGATATGAGTAGGGATTTAAATAGAATTCCTGTTGGTTCGATCATAACATCTCAATCGTTGGGTTTGGAAAACAAGAAGGGACGACTAAGGCCAAAAGGTGTAGGTGAAAAACTTCGAATAAATAAATACTTAGATTTAGTTACGGGCTATGATACCGTCACTTTAAAGCCAAAGTTTCGGCTAGATTTAAAAATTGTTAGACTATCGGAAGATATATCTGGAAGAACCAAGGAATTAAAGAGGTACGCAACTCTGGAAAATGAGAATAAGCAGTTAGAAGAGATACGATTGTTTTTTACGGACTTTGTTTTTATAGAGACCCTTAAAATTCCGGAACACCAAATACCTGACTTTTTGAACTATTGTATGGTTGATGCGGATTTTAAGGAATTGGCAAACGCAAATGAGATGTCCGCTCTGTATGAGTTGTTAGAAACCAAAGGGCAATTGTATAGAAAAAACAACAACCTAGACTAGTACTATTTTGGCATAACATTTGCCTATTTTTGTAGTAGAAAATGAGATTATGAATTCTTTTAAACAACTATTGGTGGTATTGGTGCTACCTCTACTGGCCTTTACTGCTGCCCATAAGTTTTACGTTAGCGTAACCAATGTAAATTATTCGGAAAAGGACAAGGCATTACAGATTACGTCCCGCGTTTTTATTGATGATTTAGAGAAGTTGTTGTTAGAACGATATGACTTTAAAGCCCAGTTGGCAACCGATGAAGAGTCTGTCTTGGCAGATGAATATTTAGAAAAATATTTGAGGTCCAAATTTGTGGTGCAGGTTAATGGTAGCAATGCTTCTTACACATATATTGGAAAAAAATATGATGCGGACGTGGTCATATTTTATCTGGAAGTCCCCAATGTGGATTTAGCCACCTTAAAATCCGTTCAAATAGAAAATGAAGTTTTGACAGATTTGTTCGAAGAACAGCAGAATGTTGTTCATTTAAAAATAGATGGAGACAAAAAAAGCTTTGTTTTAGTCAAATCTCGTACTAAAGGAATGTTAAAATTATAACATTTAGGTAACTATTCCTTAAAATATTATATTTTCCCACGCTTAAAACCACAGACACAAATGAATAGATTAAAGTACGGTCTAGCTACGTTACTTTTTGTATTTGCCAACATTTTAATGGCACAGAAAGGGGTTAATGCAGACAAAGAACCCGGTCATTACAATCAGAATAAGTTTAAACAGTTGTACGAGGAGTTTGCGACTCCCAACAACTATCGTTCCGCTTCGGGAGCTCCGGGCCCGGATTATTATCAGCAACAAGCCGATTACAAAATGGATATTGAGCTAGATGATAAAAATGCCAAAATCTACGGTACGGAAACTATTACCTACACCAATAATTCTCCAGACCATCTAGAATACCTTTGGTTGCAGTTGGATCAAAACGTACGGGCAAAAACGTCAAAGTCGCCCTTACGGAACGGTGACGGTGTACCTATGGCCGAACAAGCCAGTGCTTTTGCACAAAAATATATGACAGAAACTTTTGACGGCGGGTTTAACATAGCGTACGTAAAGGACGCTAACGGAAAACCGTTAAAATATACCATCAACCAGACCATGATGCGTATAGATATTCCACAGCCATTAAAAAGTAAAGAACAAATTTCATTCTCTATCAAATGGGATTACAATATCCCAAACCATACTATAAACCGTGCTCGTTCTGGGTATGAATATTTTGAGAAAGACGGAAACCGAGCTTATGTTATAGCTCAGTTCTTTCCTAGAATGGCGGTATATAGTGATGTAGAAGGATGGCAGAACCATCAGTTCTGGGGTAGTGGCGAGTTTGCCCTTACCTTTGGGGACTATGATGTGAACATTACGGTACCTGCCGATCACGTTTTGGATGCTACGGGAACACTTCAGAATAGAAAGGAAGTTTTTTCAAAGGAAATGATGAAGCGTTATGAAAAGGCAAAGAAATCGTATGATAAACCGGTACTTATCGTAACCCAAGAAGAAGCAGAGGAAGCAGAAAAAGGGTTTTCGGAAAAGAAAAAGACCTGGAAGTTTAGAGCGGAGAACGTAAGGGATTACGGTTTTGCCACCTCTAGAAAGTTTATTTGGGATATGCAGGCCGTAAAGGTGGGCAACAAAGATGTTATGGCGGTTTCGTTATATCCAAAAGAAGGAAACCCATTGTGGGAAGAGTATTCTACCAAGGCCGTGGCGCATACCTTAAAATCGTACTCATCACACACATTTGATTATCCTTATCCAAAAGCAATTTCGGTACATGCCAAGCAACAAGGTATGGAGTACCCTATGATTTGCTGGAACTATGGGCGTCCCAATGAAGATGGTACATATTCGGACCGTGTGAAGTACGGGATGATCAGCGTAATTATTCATGAGGTAGGACACAACTTTTTTCCTATGATCGTAAATTCCGATGAACGCCAATGGGGTTGGATGGATGAAGGTCTAGATACGTTCATGCAGTTTATGGCCGAGCAAGAATTTGGGGAAAAATACCCTGAAGCCATAGCGCCTAATGACAAGTACCCGTCAAGAAGGGGAGATCCTTCTAAAATTGTTCCGTACATGGCAGGTGATCAGAGTACCATTGCACCTATTATGTCCAACCCGGAAAATGTGTACCAGTTAGGTCCAAATGCTTATGGAAAACCGGCTACCGCTTTAAATATTCTTCGTGAGACCGTAATGGGCAGAGAGCTTTTTGATCATGCTTTTAAGACATATTCGCACCGTTGGATGTTCAAGCACCCAACTCCAGAGGACTTTTTTAGAACTATGGAAGACGCTTCTGCCGTAGATTTGGATTGGTACTGGAGAGGATGGTTCTATACAACTGATTTTGTAGATATTGGCGTAAAAGGCATTAAGAAGTACTATGTTACGGATAAGCCTACCAAAAAAATGCAAGAGTACATGGCGGCAAGGGGTATCTCTGAGGCCGATTTACCACCTTTGGTTTACATGGCAGAGGAAGGTAGTGAAGAAATTGACCCTAACATAAAAGGAAAAATGCCATCGGAAAACTCAAAATCGCTTAAGGAGTTTATGATGGATAATTTAACTGCCGAAGAAAGAGCGGCTGTTAAAGAGCCTAAGTATTTTTATGAGGTTACTTATGATAAACCGGGCGGAATACCTATGCCTTTAATTGTTGAGTATACGTATGCGGACGGGACTACTAAGAATATTACCTACCCACCGGAAATCTGGCGCAAGAACGATAAAGAGGTGAGCGTAGTGATATCTTCGCAGACAGAACTTACCGGTGTTGTTGTTGATCCAAAGGCAGAAACGGCAGATATAGATACCTCTAACAATGCATGGCCTAAGAAAGAAGAGAAATCTGATTTTGATAAGATGAAAGAAAACGCTGTTAAAGGCAAATAAATTTTTGTTAATATCACAAAAAGACCTGCTAGGTTTTCGTAACCTAGCAGGTCTTTCTATGTAAACTTCATTATATTTGTGATATGTATTCATTGCACTTTTTATTCATTAGCGGAGGCGAAATATTCTTTATCATGTTCATCGTGGTCATGGTTTTTGGCGCCGATAAGATTCCTGGCATAGCCAAAGGGCTGGGCAAGGGCATGCGTCAATTAAAGGACGCTACGGAAGATATTAAACAAGAAATTCAGAAAAGCGCCGATAAACAGGGGATAGACACCAGTTTTATAACCGACATCAAAAAGGATATTGATGAGGTTAAGGATAATATTACTTCAGGAATCGGTACCGACATCAAAAAAGGAGTAAGCGACGTTAAGAAGAGCGTTGATGATGTTACGGGAACTATCAAAAGAAGTTAGATTTGCTGGATCGTATTCTAGAATGGGACAGGGAAACTTTTATCTACCTGAACAATTTAGGCATTGAAGAGTATGATCAATTTTGGCTTATTGTAACCCAGTTTAGTACTTGGATTCCTTTATTTGCTTTATTCTTCATTCTTATTTTTATAAAATATCCAAAAAAGGAAGCAATTTATGTGGTGCTCACTATAGTTGCAATGATTTTTTTTGTGACCACCCTTACTGATTTAACCAAAGAAGTAGTAGCCAGATTACGGCCTAATAATGACGAAACTATGAATACATTGATTCGTATTCTTAAACCTTCCTCCAGTTATAGTTTCTTTTCCGGACATTCGTCTAGTTCTTTTTCGGCTACCACTATCGTGGTGCTGTTTCTAAGGAACCGCTTTAAATGGTGTTGGCTGTTTTATATTTGGCCATTATTATTTGTATTCAGCCGTATATTTGTAGGCGTGCACTTTCCTACGGATATTATAGTGGGTTCTACCGTTGGTGTTCTTTCCGCACTGTTCTTTTATAATCTATATGTTAGGTTTATAGCACCCTACTTAGGGTTAAGCCATCCCTAATAGGAAGTAGAACGGTTTCTACGCGAGGGTCTTCTTTTAACTTTTTGTTGAAGTCCAACAGAATAGGGGTTACCTTATCTTTTTTGTCCACAGCTTCAACTACTTTTCCGGACCATAATACATTGTCGGATAGGATAACGCTGCCGGGTCGGGTCTTTTTCATGACCAGCTCAAAATAATCGGGATAATCTTCTTTTTCGGCATCAATAAAAACAAGGTCAAAGGTAGTTTCTAATTGCGGTATAATATTTTTGGCATCCCCAATATGTTGTATAATCTGGTCTTTGTAGGCACTCCGTGAAAAATAACGCTCTTGTATCTCCTGTAGCTCCTCGTTGATATCTATAGTATGTAAATGGCCATCTTTCTGCATGCCCTCTGCCAGACATAACGCAGAATATCCCGTATAGGTGCCAATTTCTAGAATGTTCTTCGGGTAGATTATTTTGGATAATACGCTTAGAACCCTACCTTGAAAATGTCCGGTAAGCATACGTGGGCGAACTACTTTAAGATGTGTCTCCCTGGTGAGCTCTTGAAGTAATTGAGGTTCGTTTTCTGAATGGTTTTGAATATAATCCTCTAAATCCGCAGATAAGAAATGCATGCCTGAAATTTCTGCAAATATATAGTATTTTAGAACTTCAGAACCGTAGCCTATAACCGTAAATACTATGAGTGAATTTATAACACGAAGTGCCTCATTGGAAGATTTGGAAACATTGCTTGAATTTGAGCAAGGAATCATTGCTTTTGAAAGGCCGTATGACCCAACCTTAAAGAAGGACCCGATCAGTTATTATGATTTGGGGGAATTGATAAAAAGTAATGAATCCCAGGTGGTAGTTATTGAATTCAATAGGCGTTTGGTAGCATCTGGCTATGCTAAAATCAGACCGGCCAAACCGTACCTTAATCATGAAACCTATAGTTATTTGGGGTTTATGTACACGCATCCGGATTTTAGGGGGAAGGGGCTCAATAAAAAGGTGGTGAAAGCCTTGCGAGATTGGTCCATTTCAAATGGTATTACAGAAATACGCCTTACCGTTTATGATGAAAATGATGCAGCTATTAAAGCCTATGAAAAAGCAGGTTTTAAAAAGCATATTATTGAGATGCGAATTGTTGATTTAAAGTAGCCCTGCAATAGCTTTAATATCCCTTCTGAAATTGTATTTTTGAAAAAAAGACCTTTATGACATTCGAGAACACCTTAGCGTTTGCCCAAAAGTTGGATTCTGAAGATAAATTACGAAGCTATCGCGATGAATTTTATTTTCCTAAAGTAAATGGAAAACAGGTTATCTATTTTACGGGAAACTCCCTTGGATTACAGCCTAAGCGTACCAAAAAGTTTGTAGATGAGGTCATGACCGACTGGAAAGAGCTTGCCGTAGAAGGTCACTTTCACTCAGATAAACCATGGTGGGATTATCACGAGCAGTTAGCGGCACCACTGGCCAAGGTAGTGGGGGCAAAAACAGAGGAAGTATCCGTAATGAACACCCTAACGGTAAACCTTCATCTTTTGATGGTTACTTTCTATAGACCTACGAGCAAACGTTATAAGATTCTTTGTGAGGAAAAAGCATTTCCGTCAGATCAGTATATGCTGCAAAGTCAGGTAAGAAATCATGGGTTAGACCCCAATGATGCTTTGGTAGAGGTAAAGAAAAGGGATGGTGAGCATTTCTGGCGTACCGAAGATGTTCTTCAAAAGATAGAAGAGTTGGGAGATGAGTTGGCATTGGTTCTTATTGGGGGCGTAAATTATTACAACGGTCAGGTTTTTGATATGGAAACTATTACCAAGGCGGGTAAGGCCGTAGGTGCCAATGTAGGTTGGGATTTGGCCCATGGTGCCGGAAATATAGAATTAAAACTACATGATTGGGATGCGGATTTTGCCGCGTGGTGTAGCTATAAATATATGAATAGCGGACCCGGAAATGCTTCCGGTGTATTTATCCATGAGCGTTATTTGAATAAAAAAGACATACCCAGGTTTGAGGGATGGTGGGGAACCAAAAAGGAAACCCGATTTTTAATGAAACCGGAATTTGAACCCATGGCAAATGCCGATGCTTGGCAGTTGAGCAATCCTCCGGTACTATCCGTAGCACCATATTTGGCTTCTTTGGAGATGTTCGAAGAAGTGGGTATGGATGCCTTACTAGAGAAAAGAGATCGCATTGTGGCGTATTTGGAGTTTGTTCTTCATGAAATAGATGCCGAAATAGACGGAACCACTTTTGAGATTATAACTCCAGAGGATAGAGGTACCCAATTATCCGTTTTTCTTCACGGACAGGGCAAACCACTTTTTGATTATTTAATGGATAACGGAGTCATTACGGATTGGCGGGAGCCTAATGTTATTCGCTTGGCACCAGCTCCTTTTTATTGTTCGTATGAAGATATGTACCGCTTTGGTCAGATTTTAAAAGAAGGCATCAAGACGTTGTAATTTCTATATTCTTTCCATAGACTTTTTTACCCCATTTTTAAGGGGATAGGAGCGATTTTTAGGTATTTCAAACTTTTTAATTAGTGTATTTCATCGATAATATTGACCATTCATCGGCTATTATGGTGGTTCATCTCGTACGTATAAAGTAAGTTTTGGCCCCAAAATTTAAAATGAACACTAAATTGAAAAATATGAAAAACAAAACGTTCCCTACTCGTCTTATGCTTTTATTGGCAGTAAGTACATTGGTAATAGCCTCCTGTTCCAATGATACCACTGAGCTTGATGCCGAAACTTCTGTAGCTCCCAAAGCAGAAGTTCCGGTTGATCAAGATGCTGAATTTATTACAAAATACTTTATGGGCGATACCGTACAGGTACAACTAGAAGAGGATGGCACCTATAGCTTGGCAGGTACGGACACACGCTTGTTCGAGGAGCAACTGGCAGATTCCCCTGACAGCTATAATCCTAATCCTGTTCCCGGAGAAGAATTGTCCGGATTGGCGTTGGCGGGCGGCATTAGAAAATGGCCGGATAATACGGTGTATTATGTAATTAACGGTTTAAGTTCTAGCGTGCGCAGTGAGTTGCAAAAGTCTTTTGACGAATGGTCCAATAAAACCAACGTTAGGTTTAAAGAACGTACCAATCAATCTAATTACGTTACCATATCTTCTTCAGGTTCCAATAGTAATTCAGGGGTGGCAACTTTAGGAATGTACAATTCTCGTGGTTATATTAGATTAGGGACTCGTGCTACGGCCGTTGTTATCATACATGAACTGGGGCATACCTTGGGTTATATTCATGAACAGAACAGGGCAGATAGGGATGACCATATTATAATCCGTACGGAAAATATTCAATCCAATGCTCAGGACCAGTTCTACAAAAGTACTTCCGCAACCTTCCTTACCGGTTCTTTTGATGTAAATTCAATAATGATGTATGGTAGCTACACATTCAGTAAAAACGGACAGCCTACTATAACGGACCTGAACGGAAATACGCTGCCACAAAGACAAGCACGTTTGTCTACTTTGGATATTCAAGGAACCAATGCTGCTTACCCTTCTTCGGGCGGTGGTGGCGGTAATCCGCAACCAGAGGAAGACCTATGCGATACTACTGCTAATTACTCCTCAAGTAAAAGCTATAGGGTAGGGGATTATGTGCTTTATTACGGTCGTTTGTACCAACGGGACTATACACGCTGGAATTATATTAAACGATGTAGCTAAAACCAAATATGGGCCAGAAACGAACTCAAAGACCATCTATGGAAGATGGTCTTTTTTTGATTTATAGGTTGGCGTTTTTAAAGTACCTTAGATGTTAAATTCGTTTCATGAAATCATTACGCCTTATACTTACCAATTCCCGTTATTTTGGTGCGGCCTGGGTATTTGCCAGTATAAATATTCTTTTTGGTACTTGGGCAATTTATATACCAACTGTAAAGGAGCAGCTTCAAATAGACAAGTCCCAATTGGGTTTGGCTATATTTTTTCTTTCTCTAGGGGTATTTACGGTGTTTCCTATGGCTTCATCTATCATTAATAAGATAGGGGTAGGAAAGGCAACATGGTACGGGGTGGTGTTGAGCAGTATAGCTGCCCTTTTGCCTTTGTTGGCACCTAGTTATTATACCCTTATGGCCGCACTTTTTCTATTAGGGGCTTCCAATGGGTTTACGGATATTTCTATGAATACCTTGGTAACGGAGCTGGAAAAGGAGGATAAGAAAAATTTTATGAGTGCTTCTCATGGCTTTTTCAGTTTGGGAGGGGTATTGGCCGGTCTTGGTAGTTTTCTTATCGGTCCTTTGGACAATCCACCTTTACATATGTTACTGGCGGTGATACTGGTTTTGGTCGTGAATTTTATTTTCCACGGAAAATATAAGAATGTAGTGGCAGCAGTTGAAGAAAAGGAAGCATTCAGTTTAAAGTTATTTAAGCCGATGCTGTTTCTTGGGTTGATCTCATTTGTAGCGATGGGGAGTGAAGGCGCCATTGTAGACTGGAGCGGACTTTATTTAAAGGAAATAAGCCTGGCACCCGAATTGCTCTGGGGCGCCGGATTTTTAGGTTTTCAGGTTACCATGACCTTGGGGAGATTTTTAGGTGATGGTATAAGCGAAAAAATGGGCTCGGTAAAAATGGTAACTTTTGCTACTATTTTGGTGTTGGTAGGATACCTCATGGTTTTAAGTACCGAAACCTATATGGCCATTTCAGGGTTTGCTTTAAGCGGACTCGGTTTTTCCGTTATGGTACCCGAAGTTTTTCGTATTGGAGGCAAAGTGAAAGGTGTGGATTCTGCGCAAGGTGTTTCTTTTATTGCTGGCACGGGCTATACCGGATTTTTGGTAGCTCCGCCAATTTTAGGGTTTATTGCCGATAGCTCTTCACTCAAGACCTGTTTTCTGGTATTGTTCGCTTGCGCTCTTTTGGTATTGGCCGCTACTTTTAAATTGACCAGAAACCGAAAAAAACGTAATACTTAGTTTGTTTTTACTTCAATGTTGGTAAAATAGAGTTTAAAACTACCATCCTCATTTTGATGCATTTTGGCAATTTTGAGTCCACCTGCTTCAGTGTAATCTTCCCAAGTGGTGGTCATAGAAGGTTCTTCTTGGTTACCTTTTCTAAACACCCATTCTTTTACTAGATAATCGTCGTCAAAATAGAAATCATAAGCGTCTCCAGGGGTATAGCCACCTTCTTGCTTGTAAACTACCGTTAGTTTTTGCATGGGCTTTTTGCTGATAGGTGCCTCTACATTTGGTGTAAGCTCATTGGTGCTTCCATCTTTGTCCCATAAAATATTTATAGGCGCTATGAGCCAATATTTATCATTTATGAATCCACCATTGGTTTTATAGGCGGTGCTATCCATGTCTTTTCGGTTGTAGACTAAAGTGTCTTTGGTAGATATGGCAGTAACTTGGTTAGTTTTTGGTTTCCAAATCCATGTACGTTCAAAGTGAGAAGTATCACGGTCTACATTAAAAGTAAATTTAAGCTCTTCTACCTTGTTCCAATTTTTGTAACCATTGGCATAGGCTATTTTTTCTAGAATGGATAGTTCTTTTTCAGGTTGTGGTGCTTCAGACTTTTTGGTCTCTTTACAACCTATAACTAAAAAGGTCAAAAGTATGCAGGCGGAAAAGTACTTTGTCATAACTAGAATTTTCCCCAAAGATAACGGCTTTTGTTTAAAGCAAAGACTGTAAAGTAAAATGTATGACGAGGTGCTTTTATAAAAATGAAAATCTATTTAGAAATAACGAGGAGATTTCATGGCTTTTAAACCTCGGTCAAAAAGCTCATAGATAAGAATGACCTCATGTGTGCCTCCAGAATAGGGTCTAAAAGTTGAGGTAGGTAAGTCATAGGCATACCCAATTCTAAAAGAATCGGAAATAGCATAATCCATTAGTATCCCAAAACTGTCCGAGTCATTAAAACGATAGGAAGCACCGATCCAAAATTTCTCATAGAAAAGAAAATTTGCCGTTACATCGTATGATGCAGGTGCCCCGTTGGTGTATTTAAGTATTGCCGTGGGCTTGAATTTTGTGGTTTCGCCTATATCAAAAACATATCCACCAATGGCGTAATAACTATTACGTTCAAGAGCCACGAATTCACCATTGTTTAAATCGGTATTAAGAATACGAGGAGTTGAAACACCCAGATACCATTTATTGGAGCTTACATAAATTCCGGCTCCCATGTTCGGGTTCCATTTAGAAAAACCATCAAAGAAGAATGGGTCCGTTTCGTCCGGAGTATCTAATTTGTAGTTGGTAACACCACCTTTTAACCCTAAGGCCATATTAACGGTGCTACTTAAGGGAACGGTATATGAGATATCCGCATAAATGTAATTGGTTTTTTCATATCCCAATTGGTCGTTTATATAGGATAACCCAACACCTACATTACTGAACCGTATAGGCGTATGAACCGATAGGGTGCTTGTGGTAGGATTACCTTCTATACCTGCCCATTGGTTTCTGTGCAAGGCAGTAGCATTTAACGTTTGCCTGCTTCCGGCGTATGCCGGGTTTATGGACATGGTGTTGTATACGTATTGTGTAAACTGCGGTAGTTGTTGCGCATTTGAGAAAAAGGCACAGCTTATAGCTAGAACAACTAGATATTTTTTTAACGTAGTCATGACTGCCTTTTTTAGTTAGAACCGATATAGATATATCCGTTAACAGGTTTTATTTCATTGTTTCCAAAACCAATGATATAGTAATATGTTCCTGATGAAAGCATAGCTGAGTTGCCCAATGAACTTTTAGGTGCATAGCCGCTCCAATCATTAGTGTAATCGCTATTTTCATAGACAATATTGCCCCATCTGTTAAAAACTTTTAGATGATAGGTGTAATCACAACCTTCTAATCCTGAAATTTCAAACACATCATTTATGCCATCGCCATTGGCGGTCAGGGTTTTAGAAACTACTAGATTTTCAATATCACAAAGCATATCCGCTTCAACTATAATAAGCTGGGTATGTGTAGTTTCGTTACCGTTGTTATCTACGGCAATCCATGTTCTTGTAATTTCGTAACCTGTAGTACAGTCTTCGTTATTTGTTGCGGTTTCCGTGAAAGTTACTACGGGGTCCGTATCGCAATTATCTATAGCCGTTAGCACATCTGCCTCGGGAATAGAATCACAATCTACGATAAGGTCTTGCGGAAGTTCTTCCACAAATGTTGGTGCTTCCTCGTCCATTATACATTCATCGGATATTACAGTGATAATTTGTGTATGGGTGAAGGTATTATTGGCACTATCCGTTGCTGTCCAAGTTCGGGTTATCTCGTAACCGGTTTCACAATTTCGGTCATTGGTTGCGGTCTCCGTAAAAGTTACGGTAGGGTCCGGGTCGCAATAATCTATAGCGGTTAAGATGGCCGCATCCGGTACTCCGTTACAAGGTACCGTAATATCTCCAGGAAGATTTTCAGCAAAGACCGGTGCTTCTACATCGGTAATGCTAATGATAATCGTAGTAGGGTCTCCGTTTCCAACGCCACATTCATCAAACGTAAACGAACTGTTAGAGGTTTGTTGGGTTGTGTTGATTTCGCCGGTGTACAAAGCCACGGTTTGAGAATCCGAATTAAACGTACAAGCGGGAATACTTGAAAAGTAAGCATCATCTTTAATACGTACCGCATATTGAATAGTATAGGGCGCACTGGTAACATCCGTATAACCATCGGCTACATTAAAAGTAAGTTCTCTTGTAACCGAGTCAAAATTATAGGTAATCTCACTTGGTAACGGTTCCACACTTATGAAATCCATTTCTTCGGGTATGGTAGTAGAGAAAGATAAATTTCTAATATTGTCGTTCCCCGTATTGGCAACATCCAAATAGATTTGAATAGTTTCTCCAGTTCGTGGGTTTTCATCCGAAGCGGTGGCGTAAAGGTCTAGTGAGTTTAACGATGGTTCGTAAACTTCTACGGCCATACCTAAAAGATAAAGTCCATAAACCTCTTGGTCTGAAGTCATACGAACCGTAGCCGATGTTTGATTGTTGGTAATTAGGGAGTTGCCCGTATTTTCCAAATGAAATAAGCTGGCATCATACCCTAATGTATTTGAACTTGCGGGCATTCTGTCCAAAAAGTCACTGCCATTTGTAGTAATGGAACTGTTGAAGAAATTATTGGCCGGTCTCATTGGAGTGGACAAAGGTTCCCATGAGTTAGAAGTATCCAATATCAATAACTGATCGCGAGAAATTCCTCTATCTCCTTCAAAAGAACCAATGACCATATTTGCTTTTACCTCACCGTTAGGTACGGTTTGGAAACCATCAAAAGTAACATCAAAATTATTCTGTGTGCTTGTAATATGGGCATACCCATCAAAAAGGGTAATGTGTTTTTGAGGCATAAGCGGACTCTGCCAAACAAAGACTATTTGCCATCCACCGGAAGTACCTGTTCTTCCGCCACCATGAGATAGTAATTGTCCTTCAGTGGCCTTAACGTTGGCTACTTGGTAGGTGCCAAAAGGGTCGCTCAACCCTTGTACGTAACTCGTAATGTCCTTAACACAGATATAGGGGTCGTTAACAAAATGGTCGTCCCTACCGCGGTAAATAACTTCGTCTGCAGTTAGGGTGGCCTCATAGGTACTAGACCCTGGCAGCATTAATTTAATATCATCAAAATTCCAAGAGGGCTCAACGCCTCCATTGCCCGCAATTGGTGTTCCGGAACCATCTACTTCATATTCTTTATCGGCTGCTGCCCAATACAGAAAAACACGTTCTATGGTCAAGCAAGAACTGCCGGGAGAGGGGTTTGATAAATTGGCGCTACTGGAATTAAAAGTAGTAGGGTCACTATCTATATCTACAAATACGTTGTCCGAAAAATCATGGTTACTACCGTTCCCGTTGTATGCATTTGTTGCATGCCGGGAAAGTACGTTGTTAGCAACCATAGTAAAGTCACCTGTAATGGTTTCCGAATACCGAGGAGAGAAACCTCTTTGAAGTTGCGCACTGACGGAGTTAAAAGCGAATATGAGAAAAACGAACCCAAGAGCTCGTGTAATTTTTTTTTGGTGTAATTTTTTCTTCATAATTATAAGTTTTGTAAACATATAATTAGAAGCTACATTAAGTCTTTACCTGTAAAGGGTGTGTAATGGTGTAATTAAGGTCAAGTTCAATCTGTAGCAACTAGGTTATTTGGGATAAAAAAGTGCCGTAATTTTATAGCATATGTTTTATTTGTTCCGTACAAAGGTCACCTATACCCTTGTTAATTAGTAGACTATACGATGAACGTAGGTTTTATTCGTTAGCGGCATATATCTATAGATGAGCGGTTTATTTCTATCGATGAGAATAAATGAACGGTCTGGGACGGGTTGTAAGAAAAAGCGATGAAGGGTAATTACATTGATAATCATGTAACACTATTTTGGTACAGATAAATTGTTTAATTTTGAGATGTATAAATAATAGCAAATGAGTTCTAAAAAAGGAAAAGTTCAAGAAGCGATAGACGAAAAATTGTTAGAAGAAAGAAAGGTCTTCTTATGGGGCATGGTAGATGATGATTCCGCCAAGCACGTTATAGATCGTTTATTGTATTTAGATATGCAGAATAATGAAGAAATACAGTTATATATAAATAGTCCGGGTGGTTACGTTACTTCTGGTTTTGCTATGTATGACATCATAAAATCTTTAAAAAGCCCTGTTTCTACAATCTGTACAGGTCTTGCGGCCTCTATGGGTTCTATATTGCTTTCTGTTGGAAAAAAAGGTAGAAGGTTTATTCAGCCCCATGCGCAGGTTATGATTCACCAACCAAGTGGTGGTGCAAGAGGGCAAGCTTCAAATATTGAAATTCAGGCCAAAGAAATCATCAAGACCAAAGAATTGAGTGCCCGTATTTTAGCAGACAATTGTGGTCAGGACTATGAAAAAGTATTGAGAGATTTTGATAGGGATTATTGGATGAATGCCGAAGAATCTATTGCCTATGGCATTGTAGACGGTATTTTAGAATAGTAATTTTAATCTCAAAAAAAAAGAAAAAGTCCTTCGTAATTAAATTACGAAGGACTTTTTTGGGATATATATAGACGCTCTCGCGAAACCATTATTGTATTTACAAAGCAAATTTTTGCGTAGGACGTTCCTTTTCCCCTAAAAACTATATAACCTTAGTATAAATCGGGCTTTTCAATAATAGCATTGGCTCTTTTTTTTAAGGCTTCTAGTTCTTCTGCAGATTTTTTGTTCAACAGGCTCATCATCATGGCCATTCGGTTATTATCTTTAAAATGTGCTCGCTTTTCGTCTAGAAAGTTCCAGTAAAGAGCATTGAACGGACACGCCTTGTCTCCTAGTTTTTTGGTGTGGGAATAATGGCAGCTACTACAATAATTGCTCATTTTGTTTATATAGTTGGCGCTACTAACATAAGGTTTGGTGGCTACAATACCACCATCTGCAAATTGGCTCATACCCCTTGTGTTGGTTATTTCTACCCATTCAATGGCATCAATATAGATGCCGAGGTACCAAGCATCTACTTGGTCGGGATCCGTCATGTTTAAAAGTGCAAAATTACCAGTAATCATCAAACGTTGTATATGGTGTGCATAGGCCTCGTCAAGACTTTGTTCAATGGCATGATGCAAACAATTCATTTTAGTTTTACCGGTCCAGAAGAAATCTGGTAGAGAGTTGGTGTTATTTAGTTCGTTGACCTTGGAATAGGTAGGCATCTCTTTCCAATAAATACCGCGCATATATTCTCGCCAACCTAGAATTTGACGAACAAAGCCCTCTACTTGAGAAATGTGAATGGTATCTGTATGATCATGGTAGTATGCTATGACCGAATCAATGACTTCTTTGGGTGAAATAATCTTACTGTTCATAGCAAACGATAACCTTGAATGAAACAAAAACTTTTCATTTGTGTGAAGGGCATCTTGAAAATCACCAAAATGTTCCAGCAGGTTCTCGCAGAAGTAATCCAAGACGGCCAATGCTTCTTTTCTTGAAAAAGGCCAATTAAAATTAGTAGGGTCTATGCGCCCAAATGTTTGTGCTCCACTTTCATTAATTTCGGAAATAAGATGCTGCACATTATTATGAAAGTCCTTAGATGTTGGTATCGTAGGTTGACCTTTCCATTTTTTACGATTGCTATGGTCGTAGTTCCATTTGCCACCTTCTGGTTGGTTTCCGGTGGTTAGAATATGGTGTTTTTTACGCATCATGCGGTAGAAACTTTCCATAATAAGCTGTTTTTTGCCTGAGAAAAAGTTTTTGAGCTCAAATCTAGTGGTATAAAAATGCTCGGTTTCTACGGCTTTATAGTTGCAATCCAGATTTTGGCAAATAGATTGTAATTGTTGGTCCAAACGATATTCATCCGGTAATTGGTATTCAAAATTTGTTGCGGTGGTCTCCTCAATGTAATGTTTTATTATTTCTTTCAAGTTTTGAGGGTTGTTATTATCGGAAATTTTCAAATAAATACACTGATGGCCTTTGGACTTTATAGTTTCGGAGAAATTACGCATAGCTAAAAAGAATGCCACTACTTTTTGGATATGATGTTTAACATAGTCCGTTTCTTGACGCATTTCGGCCATGATGTAGGTAACGTCTTTATCAACATTCTTGAACCAAGAATGGTTTTCGTTCAGTTGATCTCCTAAGATGAGTCGTAGTGTCTTCATGAATATAATTTATATGCTGTAGTTATTTAGAAGAGGGTTTCTTGTAACCACAGATTTTGAAATTTTCCTTGAGGGTCATAAATACTTGCTTGGCGTTCTATGTTGAATTTTCTATTTCTAGGGTCGTTTCCTACACCACTTGTATACATCCAATTGCACCAATTGCTATGCACATCGTAATCTATGAGCATACTTTCAAAATAAGCGGCGCCAATACGCCAGTCTTGTTCTAGCTCTTTGGACCAAAAACTTGCTACGTTTTGGCGCCCGCGATTACTCATCCACCCTGTTGAAGACAATTCTTTCATATTGGCATTTATGAAAGGAGATTTGGTACGGCCTTCAATCCATTGTATTAATAATGTTTCAGAGCTATGCCAATTATATGGTCTTCCGGAAATACCTTTTAAGCAGAATATTTTATTTTGATGTTTTAAAGAAATGTATTTGAAATAGTCTCGCCATAACAGTTCAAAGATGAGCCAGTACGTACTCTCATTTTTGATAATTTCTTTTTCAAAATCTTTTACATGCCAGTAAATGGTTCGTGGAGATATACTACCATTTGCTAACCATGCGGAAAGTTTAGAACTATAATCCGAACCAATTAGTCCGTTACGAGTTTTTTTATAAACCGATAATTTCTGTTTTTTCCAGATGTATTCTTCAATTCTTTTGATTGCTTGGTTTTCTCCGCCTTTAAAAGGAAAAGCAGTTCTGAAGTCTTCTTCAAAACTCAAAAGACCTAAATCCGAAAGTTCTAAACTTTTATGACGCTGTTTAATTAAGTTGTTTTTCGGCTGGGGTAGAGGTGCAGGAATAACTGGGTTGACTTTAGTTTTAGCTTCGCATGTTTTTCTAAAAACTGTAAAGACCTCGGGTATATTTTGGTAGTCTTGAAATGGAATTGCGTCCGGGTGAATTAAAAACTGACCGTATGAACTCTTAAATTTTATATAATCGGGAGATGCTAGAATTACGGATTCTGAAACACTTCTTTCCTCTGTAGTCCATTCTTCTTGAAAGTAAACCGCTTCAATACTATACTTCTCAATTAGGTGTGGAATCGTATGTTCCGGTTTATCGTAAACTATTATCAAAGAAATATTAAGTTCACTAAGGTTTCTTTCTAATTCGTATACGGATTCTATTAAAAATTGAGCGCGATAATTTGAAGTCTTTTGAAAACCAAAAATATCTTTTTCATAATGCCTTGGGTCAAAACAATATACCGCAATAACATTGTCTTTAGTATTGCAGGCTTGCGATAAAGACGGATTATCGGCGATTCTTAAATCGTTTCTAAACCAGACTAAATTCATAGGATATATTTAATTAATAAAAGATTAAAATTCAATTTGCCATTTGTCTACATTTTTTACTACAATATTTTACATTTTCCCAATCGCGTTCCCATTTCTTTCGCCACACAAAAGGTCTGAGGCAGACCACACAAACTTTAGTTGGTAGATGTATTTTTTTATGACTCATGCCAGAGAGAATTTGTCTTCTCATGAGGTTTGGCATAGGCCAACCTGTCAATAACTTTTGGTAAAGCATAGCCGTCCAAACCTACAGAGGAAATTGTATTTGCTTTGTCCAATTGTATCCAACCATCTTTTGATACGATTTCTTCATTGATGTATATATGCTTGATGGCGCCAATAATTAGGAGACATCCGTTTTCCTCTATAGTATATTCGTTTACAAATTCACAACCTATTTTAATAGAACTCTCAGCTACATAAGGAACCTTGAAATTATCCAAGAATTCTTCGGTCAAACCCGTTTTTTCAAATTCAGATGTAAGCGCATCATATTTTGCAGAGGTATGATGTGCATCTTTGTATATGGCCTCGTTAACTTGATTTACCGTGAAAAAACGATTCTTTTTGATGTTGTTGTAAGTGTCTCGGCGAACAGTTAATGGACGAGAAATAAAGCCTAACATTGCGGGATTACTCCCAATATGTACTACAGAATTAAATAAGGCCAAGTTTGTAAATTGAGGACCAGCTATTGAAGCTATAAGGTTTAGTGATTTATAACCAGTACAGCTATTTATGAGATTGGCGCGGTAACGAGAAGTTAGTTTACTTAAATCTTCGTCTTGATAGTGCAACATTGTTTGGCGTTTTGTTTAATAAAATTATGAAATATTAAAACAATATATCTTCTCTATGTGTAATTGCGTCAATTTTTAGGACTATAGGGGTACATTTAATTTTGATGTCTTATTTTAGTCCTTTATTAGCCTCTCAGCTTAAATATATGATACAATCTTCTAAGAATATAGCCATAATAGGCTCTGGCCTTGTTGGCTCTTTACTGGCCATATATCTCAAAAAAATGGGCCATACCATTACCGTTTTTGACAGGAGGCCGGATATTAGAAATATTAAATTTTCAGGACGCTCCATTAATTTGGCCATGAGCAATAGAGGCTGGCAATCTTTGGCCGAGGTAGGTATAGAGGATGAAATAAAAAAGATAGCTATCCCATTGGATAAGCGAGCCATGCATGTAATAGATAAGCCCATCTATTTTCAAAAGTACGGGAAAGAAGGAGAGGCCATTTGGTCTATTTCTAGAGGTGTGCTGAACAAAAAAATGATAGATTTGGCGGAAGGAGCAGGTGTAGAATTTCGTTTTGATGAGAAGGTCTGGAACTTAGACTTACCAGAAGCTACATTATATACAGGAGAGACCGAAAAAGGCGAGTGGAAAGAATACAACTATGATATAATTTTTGGTTGCGATGGCGCATTTTCCCGTGTACGGCATAAAATGCAACGCCGAAGCAGGTTTGATTATTCACAAGATTTTATTGACGTAGGCTACAAGGAACTTTCTATACCGGCCAACGAGGACGGCACTCACAAGCTGGATAAAAATTCGTTTCACATTTGGCCTAGAGGTAAATTTATGCTGATTGCCATGCCTAATATTGATGGTAGTTTTACCTGTACCTTGTTTATGCCTTTTGAGGGAGAAGTATCCTTTGAAAGTATTGAAACCAAAGAACAAGCAAAAGACTTTTTCAAAACCTACTTTCCTAATGTTAGAAAAGAGATAGAAAACCTAACACAAGACTTTTTCAAGAACCCTACAAGTGCCATGGTAACTATGAAATGTTATCCTTGGACCTATTGGGACAAAGTGGCTTTAGTGGGAGATTCTGCCCATGCAATCGTTCCTTTTTACGGTCAAGGTATGAATGCCGGTTTTGAAGATATTTTTATTCTAAAACAGAAAATAGAGAAGTACGGCGATGATTGGGAAGCTATTTTTAAGGAGTATCAAGAAGAACGAAAACCAAATGCAGATGCCATAGCGGAACTCAGTTACCGCAATTTTGTTGAAATGAGCAGTAAGACGGCCGACCCTAAATTTCTGTTACAGAAAAAAATAGAGAAGCGTTTTGCAGCCCTTCACCCGGATAAATGGATTCCGGCCTACTCTAGGGTTACATTTTCTAACAGACCCTATTCAGAAGCCCTAGAAATGGGTGATGCTCAGGAAGCTATTATGCAAAAAGTATTGGAAATGCCCAATATTGAGGATAAGTGGGATAGTGAAGAAGTAGAGCAGAAGATATTGAGCTTGATTTAATTTTTTCTATTCCGTAACTCGGATTGGCGCATGGGCATAGCATCTATTGTGTTGTATATAGTTTCTGGATTAACCGGCAGCGGTTTTTTTAATTTGGCACCGCCGTCCTTACCTATGAGTAAAATACCTTCATAATCGGTCATTAATTGGAATTGTTCATAGACGTGTTCAGCTTTTACATCCAATTTACTGCCATCCGTATTAAAAATATTTTTACGGTTCATTATTAGAATAATAAGATCACGGTCCTTTAATTCATTTTTATTCTCTGTAAATAGCTTTACATTTTTTTCAAGAGTAAGAGATTCATTATCAGCTATGAAAAATAATAAACGGTTCTCCCATTTGTAATCATCAAGGTTTTGACTCCATGAGTAGCACCAAGTCATAAAGAATAGGATTGGAAACAAAGGTTTAAGAATTTGCATAATTAGCTTTTCTATAGTTGTTAAGATACCAAAAAAAAGCCATCCACTTAAAAAGTAGATGGCTTTGGTTTTATTAGGGAAATGTAGAATTACATTTTAGTAAACATTTTTCCCATTTTTTCTTGCTCCTCTTCAGCTAGAACAGGATCAACCAATATTCTACCACTGTGCTCATCTGTAATTATTTTTTTACGGGAAGCAATCTCTACCTGTACCTGTGGCGGAATAGTAAAGAAAGAACCTCCTGAGGCGCCTCTTTCGATTGGTACAACAGCCAAACCGTTCTTAACGTTGTTACGGATACGTGTGTAAGCCTTAACAAGACGTTCTTCTATTTCGCTTTGGTATTTTTCAGACTGGGCAAGAAGTGCTTTTTCTTCTTTTTCGGTCTCGGCCAAAATAGCATCAAGCTCGCTTTTCTTGTGCTTTAAGTGAGACTCGCGCTCAGATAAACGTTCTTTCGTTTCGGAAATAACTGCTTTTTTCTGCTCTATCTGTGCTTTGAACTCTTTAATGTTCTTTTCCGCTAATTGAATTTCAAGTTCTTGAAATTCAAGTTCTTTGCTAATAGAGTTAAATTCTCTACTGTTACGAACGTTCTTCTGTTGCTCCGTATATTTTTTTATAAGTGCTTTAGACTCATCTATAAGGTTCTTTTTTGCGCCAATCTCAAAATTGATGGTCTCAACATCTGTTTTCAACTTGTCCAATCTTGTTTTAAGACCAAGAACGTCATCTTCTAAATCTTCTACTTCTAAAGGAAGTTCGCCTCGTACATTACGTATTTCATCTACTCTTGAATCAATCAATTGCAAGTCGTACAATGCCCTTAACTTTTCCTCTACCGTTGCTTCTGATTTTTTTGCCATATATTTTATAAATACTTGATGGGATTGGTTTTACTTTCCGATAAACGGATTGCAAAATTAGGGATTTTTTTTGTAAGATACTCAACTAAAAGGTTTTTTGTAAACTGCTCGCTTTCATAGTGTCCTATATCTGCAATAATCATTTTACCTTCCGCTTTGTAAAATTCATGGTATTTTATGTCCGCTGTAATCAAAACATCCGCACCTGCTGCCATTGCAGGCGAAATGGCAAAAGCACCACTGCCGCCCAGAACAGCTATTTTTTTGATTTTTCTTCCTAGCAACTTCGAATGGCGAATACCGCCTGCATTCATTTTTTCCTTTACTTTCTTTAAAAAAGAGAAGTCTTCCATAGGTTCTTCAAGTTCACCTATCATGCCCATACCTATGTTTTGATCCGTATTTTCCAAAGTCATCACTTCATACGCCACTTCTTCATAGGGGTGGGTAGTGAACAAAGCCTTCATTATTTTTGCTTGGTTTACCTTGGAAAAAGTAACGCTTAGTTGGGTCTCTTCTTCGTAATGGGTTTTTCCTATTTCGCCAAGGGTAGGGTTGGCCTGTTCACCGGCTTTGTAACTTCCTTGGCCGTTGGTGCTAAAACTACAATTGCTGTAATTGCCAATATTTCCTGCTCCTGCGTTAAAAAGGGCATCTCTAAGGGTGTTGGCATCTTTAATTGGTACGTAGGTGGTCAGTTTTTTAATGGTCTCCTTCTGGGGGATTAAAATTTGTGGTTTTTTTATGCCAAGAACCTCACATATTTTGGCATTTACACCTTCTGGAACATTATCCAGAGCCGTATGCATACTGTAAATGGCAATGTCATTTTTAATGGCTTTGATAACCACCCGCTCTACATATGATTTTCCTGTCAACTTTTTCAGTCCCCCAAAAATGATGGGGTGAAAACTTATTATTAGATTACAGTTTTGTGAAATAGCCTCATCTACCACGTTTTCCAACGTGTCCAAGGTTACAAGTATGCCGGAAACCTTTGCTTTGCTATTTCCGACTAGAAGGCCAACGTTGTCAAAACCTTCGGCATAGGCTAGAGGTGCTAAATCTTCAAGTATTTGGGTGACTTCTTTTACGGTCATAGCTATTTTTATGAGGTCTAAAGATAAAATATTATAATTTCGCCCTGTGCAAGTACTCAGAAAAATATTATTTCCCGTATCGCTGATTTATGCGTTGGTAGTTTACTTCCGGAATTATTTCTATGATAAAGGAATTTTTAGTTCCCAAAGTTTTACAACACCCACTATTTGTATTGGAAATTTAAGTGCGGGCGGAACCGGGAAAACTCCTATGGTAGAACTTTTGGTAGCTATGCTAAAAGATAGCTATAAAGTGGCGGTGTTAAGTAGAGGGTATCGCAGGAAATCAAAAGGGTTTGTACTTGCCCGTGAAAATGCAACGGTAGACCTATTGGGTGATGAACCTTATCAGATATTTTCTAAGTTTCCCGATATAGCTCTGGCCGTAGATGCAGATAGGAGGAATGGAATAAGAACTCTTAAAGAAAAAATACAACCTGAAGTAATCTTACTGGATGATGCATATCAACACCGAAAAGTGAATTGCGCGTTTTCTATTCTTTTAACCTCTTATGGTCATCTTTATGTTGATGATTGGTATTTGCCAACTGGAAATTTAAGGGATAGTAAAAAAGAGGCGGGTAGGGCCCAAGTAATAATCGTAACCAAATGCCCTAAAGATTTGAGTGCTGATGCCCGGAAGAGGATAGTAGCGAAGTTAAAACCAAAACCATATCAAGAAGTTTGGTTTACTTATCTAGCTTATGAAGATGAATTAAAAACTATAGATACTACCGTTTTCTTTGATACTTTGAAAAAAAAGGAGGTAACCCTTGTAACAGGAATAGCTAACCCAGCACCTTTAGTGGATTATTTAAAAAGAAAAGGTCTAAACTTTGAACATCTGAAATTTAAGGATCATCATGATTTTAGTGAGGCTGAGTTGAATGATTTGCGGCAAAAACAATGTATTTTAACCACTGAAAAAGATTTTGTAAGACTGAAGGGTAAAATAGATAACCTTTATTACATTCCTGTAAAACATAAGTTTTTTGGAATGGGAGAAGATGCCTTAAGAGAAAGGTTACAACAATTTATGAAGTAGTATTTTTAAGCTCTTTTCTATTAAAAATGTTCTCACCTATTTTCTGGTAGAAGACTTCTGGTTTAAACGGTTTTGTAATAACATCATTACAGCCCGCGGCATAGAAGCTCTCTAAACTGTCGTCCAGCGAAATTGCGGTAAGCGCTATAATTGGTGTGACGATATCAAATTTCCGAATTTCAATAGTAGCCTCTTCACCGCCAATGCCCGGCATATGTATATCCATTAGAATAGCATCGTAATAATTTTCTCGGGCCATATCTATTGCTTCGCCGCCATTATTGGCAATGTCACTGGTAATTTCTTTTTTAGTGAGCATTTTCTTGGTGATGACCTGGTTAATTTTGTTGTCCTCAACAATTAGGATATTCAGGCCTTTAAAATCAAAGTCTTCTGGAGTTACTTCAAAAGGAATGTCGTCAACCAGACTGTCTTTACCTTTTACGTCTAGCTCAAAGAAAAATGTACTCCCAACCCCCAGTTCACTCTCTAGTTCTATTCTACTTTCAAAAAGTCCCAATAGGCTTTTTACAATAGTAAGGCCAAGTCCTGTGCCCCCATATTCCCTGTTAATTTGTATAGAGCCTTGTTCAAAACCATCAAAGATATTTTGCTGTTGTTCTTTGGCTATACCTATTCCGTTATCCTTAACCTCAAAGTAAAGTTTAACGTCTTCATCTTCTTTCTTTATGAGTTTTGCGGTTACTTTAACCTCGCCGCCTTTAGTAAATTTTAAAGCATTGCCCACTAGGTTCAGGAAAATCTGAGACAGTTTTAACGGGTCGCTCATTAAGTGGTAGGGTATGTTGCGGTCGTAATCTAAAGTTAATTTGGTCTTGTTGCTCTGGGCACTTTGTTGAAGCGAATCAATAACTTCTTGTAGCACTTTTTTAAGGTTGAACTCAACGTTAAGAGGCTCTAATTTGTCAGCATCAATTTTATTGATTTGAAGAATATCGTTTATAAAGTTTAACAGGTAATCTCCTGAAAATTTTAATGCTTTTAGATGTTCTTTTTGACCTTTGCTCGGGTTTTCCTCTAGCAACAAATGCGTTAGCCCTGTTACGGCATAAAGTGGTGTTCTAAGCTCATGGCTAACGGTAGACAAGAAATTGGTCTTGGCTTCCATTGCGGTAACGGCCGCATCCCTAGCAGCTTTTAATTCATTGTTTTTAGTCTGTAATAAATCGTTGGTTTTAAGCTTGATCTGGTTGTTTCTGAATAAGGATACGGCCAAAAGTGTAATGATCGTTAATAGGGCAGAGGTAAGGATTGCCGTAATATCGGATTTGTTTTTGGACTCGTTCAGTTCTTCAATTTTTTGTTCTTGGCGCTTTATTTCATCGCTCATGAAATCAAACTGAATTTTCTCGGCAGTTTTGGCCTCGGTCTTCATTTTGGCAATGTTGAAGAGTGAATCCCGTATATGAAGCAAATTACGGTTGTTTGCCAATGACTTATCGTAGTTGCCTAATTTTTCATAAACTGTGGTCAGCATTTCATTAGCTTCCCATATTTCTTTAAAAAATTTATTTTTCTTTGCCAGTTTAAGTGCATTTTCACCGTTTTCTGCACTTTCTTCAAATTTTTCGGTCTCTAAATCCAGTTGAGCTAAGCCTAAATAAGCTTTGGTGGCTAGATAGTCGCTTTCATATATATCGGTATTGATGATAAGCGAATTAAAGTTCTTAGCAGCACTATCATATTTTTGTAGTTTGAGGAAAATATTACCTTCCGCCAGTAAAATATTGTTGAAAAAATTACGGTCGTTATTCAGCTGCTTGGCTTCGTTCAGCATAAAAATGGCCTGAAAATTTTTATCGTCGTGAAAAAGTAGAATGGCTTCAATATACTTTTGCATAGCACTACCGTAAGGGTATTCTATGTCCTTAAGTAAAGCTTTTGCCCTATCCCAATAAAAATAAGTAGTTTCTTCTTTTTTAAGTTTCAGGTAGACCAACGCAAATTTATGATAGCAGTCTATGAGCGCTTTTACATCAGCTTTTTCCTCGGCTACTTTTGCGGCTTTTTCCAGAGCCTCTAGGGCTAAATCGGTTTGATCTCTATTGCGGTATGCACGGGCTTCCTCAAAATAGATACGAACATCGTTATTTTCAAGGGCAAGACTATCTTGGGCCTCTAAATTTTGAGCAACCCAAATCAATACGAATATCGAAAGTAATTTTTTTATGCCGATATGTAGAAAATCAAGCTTCAAACGTATTTATTTCTTGTCAATAGTAAAATTAAATCTATAAGTCTGCTACTATAACCGGTTTCGTTATCGTACCATCCAATTATTTTAACCATTTTTCCAATAACCGAAGTCATCATAGAGTCAAACGTACAAGAATAATAACTATTGTTTATATCAATAGATACTATTGGATCTTCTGTGTATAAAAGTATGTTTTTGAGCTCTTTATCGGATTTTTTCTTAAAAACAGTGTTGATTTGGTTTATTGAAGTTTCTTTTTTAACATTAAAGGTAATATCTGTTAATGATCCATTTGGAACAGGAACCCTTATTCCGCATCCACCGATTACATCTGCCAAGTGCGGGAAAATTTTGGTAAGGGCTTTTGCTGCTCCTGTTGTAGTGGGAACAATAGACTGAGAAGCTGCGCGAGCTCTTCTTAAGTCATGATGTGGTTGGTCATGTAGACTTTGGTCTGAAGTATATGAATGTATTGTGGTAATATATGCCTGCTCTATACCGCACAGTTCATCAATAACCTTAATCATGGGGGCGGCATTGTTCGTGGTACATGAGGCATTGGAAATTATATCATCATCGACATTTAAGGACACTTCGTTAATTCCCATAACGATCATTTTTATATCCTCATCTGCGGGAGGTGCAGATAAAATCACCTTTTTTGCGCCGTTGGCCAAATGAGGTTGAAGACTCTCTTTGGTCTTGAATTTACCGGAACACTCCACAACAATATCCACATTATAATCGGACCAAATAATGTCATTTGGAGTTTTGTGGTTGGTTAAGGCCACAGACTCTCCGTCAACAATTATAGTGTTTTCTTTATAAGTGATATTATGGTTAAAAACACCATGAATACTATCATATTTTAGTAAATGAGAAAGCGTTCTTGCATCTGCCAAATCATTGATGGCAACTACATTTAGGCTAGGGTGGGCGTCTAAAAGCCTAAAAAGTGTTCGACCTATTCGGCCAAATCCGTTAATGCCAATAGTGGTCTTTTTCATAAGAAAATTAGGGCTAAAGAATACGACTAACTATAGCTGTTTTTATTGTTTATAGGTAGTTGTATTAGTAACTTATACTTGGATAAACGCTTAATGAATATGTTTATGAGCCTTGTAGGACGACCTTACCAAGGCACCACTTTCAACATGTCTAAAACCCATTTCCAGACCAATTTCCTCATATTTTTTAAATTGTTCAGGAAGGATAAACTCTTTTACGGGCAGGTGTTTTTTAGAGGGTTGTAAGTATTGTCCAATAGTAACTACGTCTACGTTGGCATCACGCAAATCTCTCATAGTTTCAATTACTTCTTCTTCAAGTTCTCCCAAGCCCAGCATAATACCGGATTTGGTGCGGTTTACACCGTTGGCGCGTAAATAACGGAGTGCTTCAAGACTACGTTCATATTTGGCCTGTATACGAACCTCTCGGGTAAGCCTTTTAACGGTTTCCATGTTATGGGATACCACTTCTGGCCCTACTTCAATTATACGGTCTAAATGTCTTTCTATGCCTTGAAAATCGGGAATTAAGGTTTCTAGGGTGGTATTTGGGTTCATTCTTCTAATGGCCTTTACCGTTTCTGCCCAAATGATAGATCCCATATCTTTTAGGTCATCTCTATCTACAGAAGTGATGACCGCATGTTTTATTCCCATTATTTTAATAGAACGAGCTACTTTTTCGGGTTCTGCCCAATCAACCGTATCAGGTCTGCCGGTCTGAACCCCGCAAAAGCCGCATGACCTGGTACAAACATTACCAAGAATCATAAATGTAGCCGTTCCTTCTCCCCAGCATTCTCCCATATTAGGGCAGCTGCCGGACGTACAGATAGTGTGAAGGTCATACTTATCCACTAGTCCCCTAAGTTGAGTATACTTTTTACCCGTGGGAAGCTTAACTCTTAGCCATTTTGGTTTTCCTTTAGGTGGGATAACGTTATTTATGGTATCTGTGCTCATAATTTGATGCAATTTTATACAAATATACGATTTAGCCGTGCAGCACCCATGTTAATGGACTGTTTTTGCTTTGGTGTAATTTCTAATTATCTGGTAATTAATATAATATCCTTCTTAGTTGAAAGAATACAGCTTTCAGGTTTAAAATAGATTTAGGATAGGGGTGAGGAGGTTATTTTTTTTGGATAATCTCGGCCAACAGCTTTTTGGCCCTTAGAAGCTTAACCTTAACATTGTTTACAGGTTCGTTAAGTTCTTGTGCAATATCTGCGTAACTTAACTCTTTAAAATACCTAAGGTTAATAACCTCTTGGTAGTGCGGTTTAAGTTTTTTTATATGCAAAAGAAGGCTGGCCAGATTTTGTTCCCGTATTAACTGGTCCTCGCCAGATGGGGTATCATCCAATACTTTCTTGACCGCGTCCTGATTGCCATCCGTTTCTAAGCTTTTCTTGCGCTTTCGAATAAGGTCTACGTGTATATTTTTTGAAATGGTGATAAGCCAAGTTTTGAACTCATACTCGCTTTTATACGTGTTGAGTTTGTCAAAAGCTTTAGAAAAAGTTTGTACGGTAATATCTTCTGCGTCATTCTCGTTTTCTGTGCGTTTGAGCTGAAAGCCGTATACACTGTTCCAATAGGTGTCCAACAATGTACTGTAAGCTATTTGGCTGCCCGAAAGAGCTTTTTTTATTGTTACTTGTACGTTGTCATCGGCTTTGGCCAAAAGAAGATAATTTGAGAATGAAAGTTTTAAATTGAGGATTGAAGGTTTGTATTGTCTTCGTTTCTACAATCTTGTTCGCTAGGCAATTTGCCGCACATGCCGCATGCTTGGCCGTCTTGATTTAAATAAGGACTTTGACTTGCACAAGTGCCTGCAAATTTCCCATCTTTTTTAGCCCAGATTTTAATGGCTATTCCTGCAAATCCCAAAGCTAATAACCCGATGGTCAATAAAATGAGTTTCATAAAGATTATTTTGGGACAAAGATATAAAAATAAGCCCCGAAATGGAAGTTTCGAGGCTTAATGATATCTTAAATGAGCAATTGCTTAGTATGCAATATTCGCTACAATATTTTCAACGGTAGGGCTTTGGTTCCCTCCTTGAGGTTCAATGGTAATATAACTAATGGCATCCTCTGCATAGGGTAATGCCAATAGTTTTTCTTGACTATTAGCTTCCTTTATAATACCAAGGTTTACCATTTCGCCGTTAACCTCGGCCCACATTTGGTAGCACTGGTCTTTTGGCAAATGAGGTAGCTTTCTTACATTAATATAAGAAAGTCTCTTTACTGGGTTTATATACGCCACGGCCTTTAGTTCTTTGGCTTTTCTATTGCCCTTAACATTCACCTTTTTTGTTTCTGGGTTCTGAAGAACAATAAATTGGTTTCTTACATCTTCCAGTTGAGCACGCATTGTTTCTTCTAAATCGTCAATTTTATTATTAACGATAGAGTTCTCTTCTTCTAGGCTTTGATTTTTGTCCCAGAAGAAATAGGATGCGCCCGCAGAAACCAATACTGCAAAACTAGCGGCAACCGCCATACGGTAAAAGTTTCTTTTGAAATTGGATTCTTTGTTAATGCTCTTAAGAATTCTCTTTTTAAGGTCTTCTGGAGCTTTAACGGCATACAGTTTTGCATACGTTTCCAAGTTGTCTTGCAACTCTTCGTAGGTTTCCCGAACTTCTGGGTACATAGACAAGTAGCGTTCTACCTGCAATGTTTCTTCGGTTGTAGTAGTCCCTAAAAGATAGCTTTCCAATAAATCGGAATCTAAAAATGATTTTATCTTTTCTTTCATGGTATTAGGATATCAGGTTTAATGATAACACCAACAGTAACGTAGGGCCATATATTTTTTTGAGTTCCCTGAGCCCGATTTTAAGTCTAGATTTGATAGTTCCCAGCGGAATATTAAGCTCATCGCTCGCTTCCTGTTGTGTCATACCCTCAAAAAACAGGGCGTCTAACACAATTTGGTATTTGGTTTCTATCTTATCCAGATTCTCACGGACGTCCATAAACTCTGGTCTTGTACTGTTGACGCCTAAATTATATACGTCAGAAACATCAATTTGGATTTCCTTATCACTTTTTGTATTGACACTTCTTAATTTATCTATAGCCGTATTACGTGTTATACGAAATAACCACGTAAATAGTTTGGCTTTAGAGGAATCGTAAGAGTCTGATTTTTTCCAAATTTTTATGAAACTTTCCTGTAGGACATCCTGTGCCAATTCCTCATCGCGAACTACCTTATTGGCTACCCCCAAAAGCGTATCGCCGTAATGTTCGTACAACAGTGAAATAGCTTTTTCATCTCTTTCCTGAAGTAGTTCTACAATGTGCTTTTCAAGTAGTGTACTCATGTTTTATTTCCGGTCACGAAAAAAAATGAATGTTTGGGCATCCAATTTAGTTGGTAGTACCGTATATGTTTAAACGCTAATTTATAAAATTGATTTTTATATAGGCGTATTCAAAAATATTAATAATATAAATGTGCACTTGGTAACTGCACATTTAATTTTTGGTTAGTTTGGTTTGGTATAGCCCCCAAGATTTTCTTTGGGGGTTATTTATTTTATGATATTTACTTCCGGCGCTATTTCAATACCGAATTTTTTCTTTACTTCATCAATTATTCTGAAGGCTAAATCCAAAATTTCCTGACCTGTAGCGTTTTCATGATTAACTAGTACCAATGCTTGATTTTTGTGTACCCCGGCATCACCAAACCTTTTTCCTTTAAAACCACACTGTTCAATAAGCCAACCAGCTGGTATCTTGTAGCTGCTATCCGTTACTTTATAGGATGGGGCCTCTGGGTTGGTAGCAATAAATTGGGTGTATTCTTCTAAATTAATCACCGGATTTTTGAAAAAACTGCCGCTGTTGCCCAAAACTGCAGGATCGGGCAATTTACTTTGCCTAATGGCTATAACAGCATTTGAGATGTCTTTTATTGTTGGGGTTGAAATACCCATTTTTTCAAGTTCGGATTCAATAGCGCCATAAGAGGTGTTCTTCTTATGGTTGGTTTTGCTCAATTGAAACGTAACCGAGGTGATAATATACTTTCCCTTTCCTTCATTTTTAAAAAAAGAGTCGCGATAACCAAATTTACAGTCTTCTTTTGAAAAAGTTTTTAGGGTTTGAGTTTTAATATGCATGGCTTCGCAGGAAACAAAACAGTCTTTTAGTTCAACGCTGTAGGCGCCAATATTCTGAATAGGTGCCGTACCCGTGTTACCGGGAATAAGAGACATGTTTTCTAATCCGCCATAGCCATTGTCCAACGTCCATAACACCATTTGGTGCCAATTTTCGCCGGCCATTACTTTGAGGAGAACATAATCGTCCTTTTCTATTAGAATCTCTTTGCCTTTTAGATTTATATGTAATACCAATGCATCAATATCATTGATGATTAACATATTGCTTCCGCCGCTAAGAACAAATTTATTTGGGTATTCATCAAGTTGGAGCGCTTCTTTTAGGTCTTCTAAACTATTGATTTCAACAAAGAACCGCGCCTTGGCATCTATTCCAAAGGTATTGTAGGGCTTAAGGGATATATCTTTTTTAACCTCCATTACGCTATATAACTTTTTAGCGCCTCCTTTAGTATGTTAACCGCTCTCTTTAAGTTGTCTTTGTCCAGAACATAGGCAATTCTTATCTGGTTCTTGCCATAACCTTCGGATGCATAAAACCCTGCGGCAGGTGCAATCATTACCGTTTCATTGTTCAGTCTAAAATCTTCTAATAACCATTGGGCAAAATCATCTGCATCTGTAATGGGTAATTCCGCAATGCAATAGAAAGCCCCTTGAGGTTTGCCTACTTTTATACCTTCAATTTTTTCAAGTTCTTCAATAAGCAAGTTTCTACGGCCTACATATTCTTTTTTTACATCGTCAAAATAGCTTTGCGGAGTTTCCAATGCGGCTTCACTCGCAATTTGAGCGTAGGTAGGGGGCGATAATCTTGCTTGGGCAAATTTTATGGCCGTCTTAATAACGTTCTTGTTTTTGGTAACCAAGCAACCTATACGTGCGCCGCACATACTATATCTTTTACTTACGGAATCGACTATTATAGCATGCTCTTCCAGTCCTTCTTCCTGTAAAATAGAGTAATGTTCTGCTCCGTCATAGGTGAACTCTCTATAGACTTCGTCGGCAATTAAGAAAAGGTCGTGCTTTTTAACTATTGCCGCCAATTTTTTAATTTCTTCCCTTGTGTATAAATATCCGGTAGGATTGCCAGGGTTGCAGATAAGGATAGCTTTGGTCTTGGGGGTAATTAACTTCTCGAATTCTTCAATGGCCGGAAGGGCAAAATTAGAATCGATATGGGATATAACAGGAACCACTTTAACCCCTGTAGCGGTAGCAAACCCGTTGTAATTGGCATAAAAAGGTTCAGGAATAATAATCTCATCCCCATTATCGGCAATACTGCCCATTGTAAACGCCAAAGCTTCTGAGCCACCTGTAGTTACAATAATATCATTTGCCCCTGCATAAATGTCGTTTTTGGCATAATAGGCGGCAAGCTTTTCACGATATTCCTCAGACCCTTCGGTACGGCTGTATGCAATAACATCTAAGGTGTTGTTTTTTACGGCATCTAAAGCTACCTGAGGTGTTTTTATATCGGGTTGACCTATGTTAAGGTGAATTACATTAACGCCCTTCTTCTTAGCTTCTTCCGCATAAGGAACCAACTTTCTAATAGGCGATTCGGGCATGGAAAGCCCTTTTTGTGATACTACTGGCATATATAAGCAATTTTGCTGCAAAAATGAGGAAACCAAACGAGAAAACCATGCGCGTTGGGAAAACGTTTATTTGTCTTTTGTTAAAAAAGGGAAGGTGTATCTGAAAAAATCGTAAATTATAGAAGGAAATATGAAAAAAGTTGAACAAGCTGCTTCTACATATCATATTCTTTCTCATGTTGCTTTCTTCTTCGGTAATGGCACAGGGCTTCAGTTTGCCTGAAGGTCAAAAGTCCGAAAAGATTAAGTTTCAACTCATCAACAATCTTATTGTAGTGCCTATTGAAGTTAACGGAACGGAACTTTCTTTTTTGCTGGATTCCGGTGTAAGTTCACCCATACTGTTCAATATCTCCGAAACGGATTCTGTGCAAATAAACCATGTTTCTGAAATTACGATTAAAGGTTTTGGTGATAATGTTCCCATTAAAGCGCTGGTGTCCGAAAAAAATCAATTTCGCTTAAAAAATATATCCAACGAGAATCAGAAACTCTTTGTGGTAATGGATAAGAGCATAAATTTTTCTACTTCCTTGGGGATTCCTGTTCATGGTATTATAGGTTATGACCTTTTTAGGGATTTTGTTGTAGACGTCAATTACATTAAAGAGCATATCCGTTTCAGTAACCCGGATACTTATGTGTACCGGGAAAAGAAAAATACTGAAGTCTTACCACTGTCCATTAGGGCTAAAAAGGCCTATTTGAATTCCGAACTTTATTTAGGGGAGGAAGATGAACTTTCTGTAAGGCTCCTTTTGGATACCGGTAGTAGTGATGCCCTATGGCTTTTTGAAAGCGATTCTATAAACGTACCTGACAAACATTATGACGATTTTTTAGGAAAAGGGCTTAACGGTAATATTTATGGAAAACGAACCAAGGTTAATGGGTTAAGGATAGGCCGTTTTTTGTTGAATGATGCCAAGGCAGCTTTTCCAGATAAAAATTCCTTTAGAGAACTCACAAACTTGGTGGAGCGCAACGGTAGTTTGGGAGGTTCGGTTTTAAAAAGGTTTCACGTGGTCTTTGATTATCGCCGCAATCGAATAATTCTACGAAAGAACTCTAATTTTGATAAGCCGTTTAAGTACAACTTATCCGGCCTAGATTTACAGCATAATGGTATACGTTATATTGCCGAAAGTATAGCAGATGACCGTGGTGTGGTTTATAGTGATAAAGCTGAATTTGGCAATGTGCAATTGCTTTTTGAAAACCAGACCAGACTTAGCGTTGCACCGGAAATAATAGTGAGTGCCATTAGGGCGGGTAGCCCCGCATATGAAGCCGGTTTAAAGGAAGGTGATGTTATTTTGGCGGTAAACGGCAAAAGAATTCACCGTTACAAGCTTCAGGATATCTTGGAGATGATCAACGAAAAGGAGGGTAAACGTATTAAGTTATTGATAGAGCGCTATAATTCCGATTTGCTTTTCACCTTTGTGCTTAAAAACATGCTAAAATAAAAAGACCCGGTCATAGCCGGGTCTTTTAGTTAATTTTCTAGGAAGTTTATTTGCCTTCGGAGGCCTTTACTTCACCTTTAATTTTTAGAACCTTTGTAGGTGTGTCCGCATTGGAAATAACCGTAATGGCCTTTCTAATAGGGCCTACTCGGTTAGTATCATATTTTACTGAAATTTCGCCCGTTTTGCCTGGTAAAATAGGCTCTTCAGGTTTTTTAGGAATGGTGCAACCACAGCTAGAGCTTACTTTGCTTATGATCAAAGGCGCCTGGCCGGTATTTGTAAATTCAAAAACACGAACACCATCGGATCCTTTTTGAATTTCACCGTAATCAACGGTCTCGGATTTAAATTCGATTTTTGCCGCTTTGTCCTGTGCGGTTAGGGATAATCCCATTAGGCCTACAAATAATACGAGTACTATTTTTTTCATTTTGTTAAATTTAGGGAATCTCAAAAATAAATCTTTTCAGATGAACCTCCAAAATTCTTTTGTTATCTGTTAACGTTACTTATTTTTGTTTCGTATTTAAAACTAGGCAAAATTGCCATAAACTATATATAACGTAACTTCTTATTTCGGTCTTTATTGTTATGACCGTCATTCCTTAGACAAAAACCGTTCCAAAATATGGATATCCCTTCTAAATATGAAGCCTTAAAAGCTGAAAGCCACTGGTATGACTACTGGATGGAGCACGACTACTTTTCATCTACGCCAGATGAAAGAGAGCCATATACTATTGTAATTCCTCCGCCAAACGTAACCGGAGTGTTGCATATGGGGCACATGCTCAATAATACCATACAAGATGTATTGATTAGGAGAGCGCGCTTAATGGGTAAAAATGCATGTTGGGTACCGGGAATGGACCATGCATCTATCGCTACCGAGGCTAAGGTGGTGGCCAAGTTAAAAGCAGAAGGTATAGACAAGGCGGATTTAAGCCGAGAAGAGTTCTTGAAACACGCCTGGGAGTGGACGGATGAATATGGTGGGGTCATTCTTGAGCAACTCAAAAAACTAGGTGCTTCCTGCGATTGGAACCGTACCAAGTTTACCATGGATGATGACATGTATAAATCTGTCATTAAAGTGTTTGTTGATTTGTTCAATAAAGGTTTGATTTACAGGGGGCACCGTATGGTGAACTGGGACCCGGAGGCGCAAACAACCCTATCTGATGAGGAAGTAATCTATGAGGAAAAACAAGGGTTACTTTATTATCTTTCGTACCCGATTGAAGGTTCCGAAGAAAGGGTAACCATTGCTACTACTAGGCCAGAGACTATTTTGGGAGATACGGCTATCTGCATTAATCCTAACGATGAACGCTATCGTCATTTAAAAGGAAAAAAAGTGGTTGTGCCTATTTCTGGTAGGGTGATACCTATTATAGAGGATGAGTATGTAGATATTGAATTTGGTACCGGATGTTTAAAAATTACTCCGGCCCACGATATCAATGATAAAGCCTTAGGTGAAAAGCACAATCTTGAAACCATAGATATCTTCAATGCCAATGCCACCTTAAATTCTTTTGGTCTGCATTACGAAGGTAAAGACCGTTTTGTGGTTCGGAAAGAAATTACCAAAGAGCTGGAAGAAAAAGGGTTTTTAGTAAAAAAGGAGAACTATGTAAACAAAGTAGGTACTTCTGAGCGTACCAAGGCCGTAATTGAACCACGTCTTAGCGATCAGTGGTTCTTGAAGATGGAAGAATTGGTTAAACCCGCTATTGATTCCGTGCTTAAAACGGAAGAAGTGAAGTTTTTTCCAAAGAAGTTTGAGAATACATACCGTCATTGGATGGAAAATATTCGCGACTGGAATATTTCGCGTCAATTGTGGTGGGGGCAACAAATACCCGCGTTTTACTTTGGTGACGGACAAGAAGATTTCGTTGTTGCTGAGACTAAAACGGATGCTCTTAAATTGGCACAAGAAAAGTCTGGAAATGCCAATTTGACAGAAGCAGACCTAAGACAGGATGAAGATGCGCTGGATACTTGGTTCTCTTCATGGTTATGGCCAATAAGTGTTTTTAACGGCATTTTGGAGCCGGATAATAAAGAAGTCAACTATTATTATCCAACCAATGATTTGGTGACAGGTCCGGATATTATTTTCTTTTGGGTAGCTAGAATGATTATTTCGGGTTACGAATATAGAGACGAACGCCCTTTTCAGAATGTATATTTTACGGGGTTGGTACGTGATAAGCAGCGTAGAAAAATGTCTAAGTCGCTTGGAAATTCACCCGATGCACTTAAATTAATAGAAGATTACGGGGCAGATGGTGTTCGTGTAGGGCTTCTGTTGAGTTCCGCTGCGGGTAATGATTTGATGTTTGATGAAGATTTGTGCCAGCAAGGAAAGAATTTTGCCAACAAAATATGGAACGGTTTCCGATTGTTGAAAGGCTGGGAAATTGCAGACTTGCCACAACCTGAAGCATCAAAATTGGGTATTGAATGGTACAAGGCCAAGTTCAATAAAACTTTGGCAGAGATTGAAGACCACTTTAGCAAATACCGTATTTCCGATGCTTTAATGGCCATTTATAAGTTGGTTTGGGACGATTATAGTTCTTGGTTGTTAGAAATCATTAAACCGGATTATCAAAAGCCAATTGATAGGATTACCTATGAGGCGGTAATAGATATTTTTGAACAAAACCTTAAGTTGTTGCACCCCTTTATGCCTTTCCTAACAGAAGAGGTTTGGCAGCACATTACGGAACGTACACCTGAGAATGCATTGGTAGTGGCGCAATGGCCAAAAATGCAAACAGTAGATGAGGCGTTAATAGAAAGTTTTGATATAGCTGCGGAAGTGGTATCCGGCGTTAGGAACATTAGGAAGGAAAAGAACATTCCAATGAAAGAGAGTTTGGAATTAATGGTTCTAAACGAAGGAAATTTAGCGAAAACTTGGGATGTGGTCATTGAAAAACTGACAAACGTAGCTGAGGTTTCCTATGTAGATGCTACGGTAGATGGAGCTTTGTCTTTCCGTGTAAAAAGTAACGAATATTTTGTTCCCATGAGCGGTGCAATAGATGTTGAGGCCGAAATCAAAAAGATTGAGGAAGAACTTAAATACACCAAAGGGTTCTTAAAATCTGTAGAAAAGAAGCTTTCCAACGAACGTTTTGTGAGCAACGCACCGGAAAAGGTTATTGCTATAGAACGCCAAAAGCAAGCAGATGCCGAAGCAAAGATTGAAACTTTAGAGAAAAGTTTGGCCAGTCTGGGTTAAGCTATGTAGTATCATAATTGCAGCCGGTTATTCTAGAAGTAGGGTATCCGGCTGTTTTGTTTTGGCTAGGCTAAGGCTGTCATTGCCATAGAAGGAAAGTAGTTTGTACTTGTCCGCAAAACGTCCTCCAATGTCTTCTTGGTTGGGAGTACGAACCAATACGGTATTCCATTTACCTTCAACCCCAACGTAAAGCTCGCTAAATTGCTGGCTTTTATCGATTTGAAAAATACAGTCTTCTACAATATCTAAGATTTCTTTTCTAAATTCGGCTTTGACCTTTTTAATATCCTTTATTTTTAAAAGTACTAAGAGTTTACTTTGGTTTTGTTTGGTAAAATAGGCAATGTTCTCGGTGTCTATTCCACTTACAATATCATAATCTACACAGGCTTTTAAAGAAGCGGAGATGGAGTCTCTTTCTTTGTGAACTAATTGGGACATCTTTTTTATATCGGCATCCAATAATTCTTTCCTAGGGTCTATTGGTGTCACTTTTGCTGATTCTCCAGAACGGCTATAGACCCCATAAAGTGATATGGAAAATACAATTACGAAAAGTACGGTTATAACCAAGCACCCGCAGCCATGCCATAGTGGTCTTTTTACGGGATTGGTGCTGTTTTCTACTTCAAAACTTTTTAGCATTTGCGGTGTAAATTCTGCAAATGAAAAGCTCTTTTTGCAATGGCTACATTCGGCAATATGTTTTTTGAATAGGGGGAAGAGTGGAATCCAGAATACATGAAAATAAGTGCCGTAAGTGCTAACGGTAAAAGAATCTTGGGATTGGCAATAAGAACAAGTAGTTCTTTTTAAATGGCGTTCTTTTATTTTACTGGAGCGTGTTCCGAAAAAGAAAATCATAGGTTTGTTTTAAAGGTGTAGCGTGTGGTTGTAATAACCTGTGGTTATCAATTAACGACAAAGTTATGAGGTAAATTGTAGTTTATTCTCCCTGTATTCAGTGATTTATAACCCCTTTTCAGGCATAGGTCTATATTTTTTAAAATGAACATATATTCATTTTAATTGCTATATTAGTAATGTGAGAGTTAAAGATGATACCAAGGTCAATACGATTTTTGAGGCAACTACGCAGTTGACTTCCGAATTGGGGTTGAGTAATCTCACCATGTCATCCATAGCTAAAAGGGCAAAGATGGCATGCGGAACACTCTACATCTATTTTGATAGTAAAGAGCAACTATTGAACGCGCTTTACAAGCACTTACTGTTAAGTGGGACATTTTCTATGCTTCCGTCTATTCAGCATTTTCCTTTAAAAAAACAGTTCTCCGTAATTTGGTCAAATGTTCTTCAGTTCCGTGTTTCCAATAGTTCTGAGGTTGTTTTTATGCATCAGTTTAGATATTCGTCATTTGTTTCAGAGGAAACGAGCAAGCTGGACGAGCAATTTTTAAACTTTATCAGGGGGTTGCTCGATAGAGGAAAACAAGAATTGATTATTAAAGATATAGATAATGGTTTGCTGGTTCCGCTGTTGTATGGCTATGCCAATACTCTAGCAAGGCAATTGGTGTTAGATAGGACGGAATTAACCCAAGAGAAAATAGAACAATCGTTTCAGGTGTGTTGGGACGCTATTAAATCTTAAATTTTTAACATTTATAAGTGAACTAATATTCATTTATAAAACGTATATTGTAATGTCTTAACAGTGTAATTGACATCAAAAATTAGATTATAATAGCTCCATAGTCTTACTTGGATACTTATTATTTGAGATTGTCTAATCTGCTTAAGTCATTGGAGGCCCCACTGGTCATGATTCTTTTTTGTTCCCCCACTTTATGGCTTCGGGGTCCTTCTTTTACAGTTGATAATTTTTAGCGCTCGTCCGTTAAAAATTCAGTTTTCATGTTTATATTTAGGTAAAACCAGCATCACATGAAAAAACTAACATTTGTAACAGCTCTTTTGTCTATTTCCTATGTGACTTCGCAAGAAATTAAGACTGAAATTTTATCGCCGGAAATTCAAATTAAAACAGCAGTTCTACCGGCTCCTGAGGCAGATAAGGAGGCGGCCATGGTTTACGGGTACGACCCATCTGGAAATTTGGTGGTTTTGAGGGAAGGCACTAATAATTTAGTATGTATAGGAGATGACCCTACAAAAGAGGGTGTTAGTGTAGCCTGTTATTCCAAGGCGTTGGAACCGTTCATGAAGAGAGGGCGGGAATTAACAGCGGAAGGAAAAAACACAAAAGAAAAAAGGGAAATTCAAGGCGCTGAGGTTGCAGCGGGTGAATGGCAAATGCCCATAGTGCCCAGTATGCTCTATATTTATTATGGCAGTGATGAGGCCTATGACAAGCAGACTGGAGAATTGGGTGATGGGCAGTATAGATATGTAATTTATACTCCGTTTGCTACAACAGAATCTACGGGGTTACCTTCAAAACCTCATGAAAAAGGTATGCCATGGCTTATGGATCCGGGTACTTTTAGAGCCCATATCATGGTAGGGCCGTTCAATTAACAACATAGGGATGAAACCGTAAAGGGATTCATTTTATTTGCGATTGTACAACTTATGAAACTTAAATACTAAATAGGTGGAAACGTATGCCCAGGCACTTTTGTACGCTATTCCCTTTTTTGTGGTGCTTTTGGTAGTTGAGATAGCTTATGGTCATTTTGTAAAAGATCAGAAGCATAAAGTAATGGATTCCGTTTCTAGTATTAGCTCAGGTTTTACCAATATCATTAAAGATACTTTAGGACTAGGGTTTATTCTGGTCACCTACCCTTTTTTGTTGGAACATTTGGCCCTGTTCAAAATGGAAAGTACTTGGGTTGTATGGTTGGTGGCTTTTGTAGTTATTGACTTTGCGGGGTATTGGAACCATCGGCTTAATCATAAAATAAATTTTTTCTGGAATCAGCACCTTATTCATCATAGTAGTGAAGAGTTTAATTTGGCATGCGCTCTGCGTCAGTCCATTTCTAATTTAATAGGTTATTTTCCTTTGCTTTTGATTCCTGCGGCTATTGCAGGTATTCCTAATGAGGTTATAGCAATTCTTGCACCCGTTCACCTCTTTGCGCAGTTTTGGTATCATACGCAACATATTGGTAAAATGGGGTGGGCCGAATACATTATTGTAACTCCCTCTCAGCATAGGGTGCACCATGCGATTAATCCGGAGTACATTGATAAAAACTTAGGACAAATACTTTGCGTTTGGGACCGTTGGTTTGGTACTTTTCAGGAAGAATTAGATAATGTTCCCCCTCAGTTTGGAGTGTTGAAACCGGCCGGGACATGGAACCCCATACCTATTAATTTTCAGCATCTATGGCGATTGATACAAGATGCTTGGCATACCCAAAATTATTATGATAAAGTCCGCATTTGGTTTATGCCAACGGGTTGGAGACCTGAGGACGTCAAAAAGAAATTTCCTATAGAGGGTATTGTGGATGTTTACGGGTTTACACGTTATGAAACACCGGCATCTACAGGGTTAAAACTGTATGCCGTATTTCAATTGATTGCTACTACCTTATTTTTATGGTTTATGTTCTATAATTTTTCTGAGATAGGGGTAAGTGGTCTCTTGCTGTTTGGATTTATAGTGTTTACAGGTATTTATGGATATACGACATTAATGGACCGTAAAAAGTATGCGGTTTATATAGAATTGTTTAGAGGGGTATTTGGCTTGTTGTTCATTCTATTCACGAAGGATTGGTTTGGGTTGAACGGTTATTTGAATTTTGGAAGCTGGCTGGTGGCCCTCTATTTTGTTGTTACCATTATTTCTGGATTTTATTTTACTTACTTTGAATCCGTGGTTTCTGAACAAAACACAATCGCTTAAATTTTTTTGAGAGGAAGACATGTTAAAAGGAAGGGTTCTAAAGTGAATCTTGCTAAGTTTGTTGATCAAGAATTACATTATGAGACCTTATATTTTAGCAGAAACGAATTGGGAAGCTCTAAAGGACGAAAAGTTTGATTTGGCCATATTACCCTGGGGCGCTACAGAAGCCCACAATTATCATTTACCATATGCTACTGATAACATTCAGGCAGACCACATGACGGCGGAAGCTGCCCGTATTGCATGGGAGCAAGGGGTAAAGCCTATTGTATTGCCTACACTTCCGTTCGGGGTAAATACGGGGCAGTCCGATATTTATTTGGATATAAACTTAAACCCCAGTACACAGCTTGCTATTTTAACGGATATTGTAGAAGTGCTCAACAGGCAAGGTGTACATAAATTATTGATTTTTAATGGTCACGGCGGAAACAACTTTAAGCCCTTGGTTAGGGAGCTGGGGTACAAATTTCCTGAAATGTTCATTAGCTTTTGCTTCTTTCCACAAGCGTTGAACAAGGATTTATATTTTGATGAAAAGGGTGACCATGCCGATGAAATGGAAACTAGTCTTATGCTTTATCTAAGACCCGATTTGGTCTCCTCTAAGGATAAATGGGGAGATGGCGCATCTAAACAATATAAGATTAAATCTTTCTCCGAAGGTTGGGCTTGGGCAGAGAGAAAATGGTCTAAAATTAGTGAGGATACCGGGGTGGGTAACCCGCACAGCGCTACTAAGGAAAAAGGCGAGCGTTTTTTTAAGGATGTAACCCAGAAAATAGGTGGTTTTATCTATGAGCTTTGTAAAGCTGATATTAATGATTTGTACAAGTAGAATAATAATCCCTAGGAAATGGAATAGGGGCGGGTGATTACTTTTTTTTCCGTACCTCTGCCTTAACGAGTTTTATGTATGCTTTCATAGCATCATCTCGTTTGATGTTTTTGGCTTGAATAAGGGCATTTGCTTTAAATGCGTTGATCAGCGGCGTACTGCTTCCGGGATTACTATAGTTCTTGTTAGCTATTTTGTAATAGGCGTAGAGCTTTAGCAGCAGGTCGGCAGGCAACGGATCGGTATAGTTGTTCATAAACTCTACCGCCTTATCGAAATCAGTATGTAATTTCTCCTTCTTCATTCTTCTTTAGAACAGCCGCAACACAAGTTTCAGCGCCAATAACTTTCTGGTTTAATTTAACGGTAATAGCACAATCCAAAGGTAGGAATAAATCTACCCTTGATCCAAATTTAATAAAACCAGCATCTTCGCCTTGCTGAACATTGTCTCCTTCTTCCGCATAATTTACAATACGTCTGGCTAGAGCGCCTGCAATCTGTCTATAGAGAATATCCCCGAATTTAGGGGTACGGATAACCACGGTGGTTCTTTCGTTCTCCGTACTGGATTTAGGGTGCCAGGCTACTAAATATTTCCCTGGGTGATATTTTGAATATTTTACGGTTCCACTAGCGGGGTAACGGGTTACGTGTACATTGGTAGGGGACATGAAAATAGAAACTTGCATGCGTTTTTCCTTAAAGAATTCGGTTTCTTCAACCTCTTCAATAACCACTACTTTTCCATCTACGGGAGCTAATATTTCATCAAAGTTTTTTGCGGCCCTACGAGTCGGGTTCCTGAAAAACTGTAGTATCAAAATTAAAAATATAACAGCAATCAACTGAATGCCCATGCGTAGCCAAGGTATTTCAATGGCGTATTGAGAACCTAGTATAACTACGGCAACTATAAAAAAGGTGGTCAGAATAATTTTTTGACCCTCTCTATGAAACATGGGCGAATATTTTTAAGGTTAAGAACGCAAACGGTGCTGCAAATATTAAACTATCTAGGCGATCTAGCATTCCGCCATGGCCGGGTAAAATAGCACCACTATCTTTTACGCCCGCCGTTCTCTTAAATTTTGACTCTATTAAATCACCTAAATTGCCCGCTACAACTATTACAACGGCTAGAATAACCCATTGTGTCGGATTTAATATAGGTTCATAATTAGCCATAAAATAAGCCGTTCCTACGGCAAAAATCAAACCGCCAAGAGCACCTTCAACAGTTTTCTTGGGGGAAACCGCAGAAAACAATTTAGTACGTCCAAAGCTACGACCAACTATGTAAGCAAACGAATCGTTTACCCAAATTAAGATAAAAATACCTATAATTAGAAACTTGGCAAAGTCATTATTGGTATAAGGAATCATTGTTAGGAAAATGCATCCGCCTCCAACATAAAAAAGTCCTATTAAAAACTTTTGGGCGGTATTAAAGAGTTTCGTTCTTTTTGAGAAGAGATAAAACAGTAACATAAAGTTTACTGCCAGAGTGCACCCTAAAAGCACGTACACGAGTATCATGTCACTAACAAAATAGATAAACAACCACCATAGGATTAAGTATGCGGCATAAATGTGCAAGCCTTTTAAATCTACAAGTTTTTTGTATTCGTTGAGGCAGGCGAGCCCAAAAATCATGAATAAAAAATCAAAGGCATCTGAACTCAAAAAGACAGCGGACAACAATAAAAAGATGTAAACAGCTCCTGTAAGCGACCGTCTTAGAACTTCCTTCATGTTTTATAGGTCTTCCAAAAGTAAAAGATACAGGTTTTTAGAGCTGCTTCCGTAAGTTAGAAAATCATCTGAATTTCCTTCGTTGGCCTGAAAATGTTTTAATGTGGTAATGTTTGCAGGAATGTTATGGCCATACTTCTTTTTTATGGTCTTTAAGCCTTCCCCAATAGATTCAACTAGTTGGCTGGTAGTGGCAAAAACAATAACATTGTATGGTAATTCATTAAGCTTTTTGTCCATAAGTTGGTTGGAGCACACCAGTATAGAACCGTTTTGGGCTATTAAGTGCTCACAGGTAGTGAAGAAAACTTCGCTATCCTTACTTTGGTCCGTAAAGCCAATATTTTCTTTTGAGAATTTCTTTTTGAGCGTTTCGTTAATCACAAAGAAGGGGTGGTCCTGCCAACTATTCTCGTTTACGATATTTTTTACCGCTTGAGAAATCTCGGAAAACGAATCGCAGTAAAGAAATTTACCACCGTTTTGTTTAAAATGTATGGTAAATTTCTCGTCCACAGGAATGTTCAGATCGGGCATGTGTGCACCTCTGGTTTCCGCTGTTTCTTTGGAAACCTTCTTTTGCTTGCCGCCACCGAATAATTTGTCAAATAGCCCCATTTGCTCTTGTAAAACTCAATACGCGTTCTCTCTGATAAAAGAAAACGTTAAATATTCTTATTTATTTTCTTCTCCTTCTTCAGCTACTGTATCCTCGGAAGATAATAGGTCGTTAGAAATCTTTTCTTGCCCTTTTTCATCAAACTCTTCCCCAAAGGATCTTTTGCCAAAAATTTTCTCTAAATCTTCTTTAAAAATAACTTCTTTTTCTAATAATCTTTCAGCAAGAATGGTAAGCTTATCCTTATTATCCGTCAATACCTGAATAGCTCTCTGGTATTGCTCTTCTATGATTTTAGAAATTTCTTCATCAATCTTTTTCGCAGTGTCTTCACTATAAGGTTTAGAAAAACCGTACGAATCCTGTCCTGAAGAATCATAATAGGTGATATTACCTATTTCATCATTAAGACCGTAGATGGTTACCATGGCTCTGGCTTGTTTGGTTACTTTTTCCAAATCGCTCAAAGCTCCGGTAGATATTTTGTTGAAGATAACTTTTTCAGCAGCTCTACCACCCATAGTAGCACACATTTCATCTAACATTTGTTCTGGCCGAACAATTAGACGTTCTTCCGGTAGATACCACGCGGCACCTAAGGATTGTCCTCTTGGCACAATAGTAACTTTAACTAATGGAGCGGCATGCTCAAGCATCCAGCTTGTAGTAGCGTGTCCTGCTTCATGATAAGCAATAGTTTCTTTTTCTCCTGGAGTTATGATTTTATTCTTTTTCTCTAATCCGCCAACAATTCTATCAACAGCATCTAAGAAATCTTGTTTTGAAACTGCCTTTTTCTCTTTTCTAGCTGCAATTAACGCCGCTTCGTTACAAACATTGGCAATGTCCGCACCTGAGAAACCGGGTGTTTGTCTGGCTAAAAACTCAAGGTCTAAGGCCTCAGAAGTTTTGATAGGTCTTAAGTGTACCTCAAAAATTTCTTTTCTTTCCCTGATGTCCGGTAGGTCTACATATATCTGTCTGTCAAAACGACCTGCACGCATTAGAGCTTTATCCAACACATCCGCACGGTTTGTGGCCGCTAAGACAATAACATTGGTGTTGGTTCCAAAACCGTCCATTTCGGTCAGTAATTGGTTAAGTGTGTTTTCGCGCTCATCGTTAGAGCCTGTGAAATTGTTTTTTCCACGTGCACGACCAATAGCATCGATCTCATCAATAAATATAATGGCAGGCGATTTATCTTTGGCTTGTTTGAATAGGTCACGTACTCTAGATGCACCTACACCAACGAACATTTCAACAAAATCAGAACCGGATAACGAGAAGAACGGTACTTTGGCTTCTCCTGCTACGGCTTTTGCCAAAAGGGTCTTACCTGTTCCCGGAGGGCCTACTAGCAAGGCTCCTTTAGGTATTTTACCACCCAATGAGGTGTATTTATCCGGGTTTCTAAGGAATTCTACAATTTCTTCAACTTCCTCTTTGGCCCCTTCAAGACCAGCAACATCTTTAAACGAAGTTCTGGTGTCCGTTTTCTCATCAAAAAGTTTAGCTTTTGATTTGCCAATATTAAATATCTGACCTCCGGCACCGCCACCGCCACCGCCGGACATTCTGCGCATTAAATATATCCATATACCAATAATCAGAACAAAAGGTAATATGCCCAAAAGAAGGTCCATTAGATAGTTATTGTCTGTGTCATAATCGACAATAGTATCTAAATTGTTTTCTTTTTTGATGTTCTTAATTTCGTTCTCAAAGTTCTGCAGATCACCGTAATCCAATACGTATTGAGGTACAGCGCCTGTAGAAGGAAGGAAAGGTTTTTCGGCTACATCTTTGTGGACGTCCTTGGCCATAGCTTCTTCCGTAAGGAAAACCTTTGCTTGGCGTGTATTGGTAATGATCATTATTTCTTTGACATCACCGTTTCTAAGGTACTCCTGTAATTCCGAAGTTGTAGTTTTTCTGGTGTTGGCCAAATTGCCACTACCTATAAATTGAAAACCTATTAAAAGAATTGCTATCAATCCATAGATCCACCACGAGCTGAACTTCGGTTTCTTGTTATTTGTATTATTATCTTTAGCCATTATTATTTTTTACTGATTCAAACTGCTACTACTTTCTATTTTGGTTACTTTGGCGTCTCCCCAAAGCCCTTCAATATCATAATATTCTCTAACTTGTCTTTGAAAAACGTGCACCACAACGTTAACGTAGTCCATTAATACCCATTCGGCATTATCTTCGCCTTCTACGTGCCAAGGTTTGTCCTGAATGGTTTTACTAACGATTTTACGAATTGAACCTACTATAGCGTTTACGTGCGTATTTGAAGTACCATTACATATTATAAAGTAGTCGCAAACGGTGTTTTCTATATCTCTAAGATCAAGGAGATTTATATCTTGTCCCTTAACCTCTTCTATCCCCTGTAATATCAATGCAATTAGTTCATCTGCACTGGCTTTGCTTTTTTGCATTCAAAAATTTTAGTTTCTACAAAGTTATTATTTTTTTGTTCTTTTAGACCTAGTTTTTTATAATAGATACAATATATTCAAAATGAGCCTAGCATGAATATAATCAAACTTGATGCCACGGACTCTACAAACGCATATTTAAAGCGTTTGTTGTCTGATAGTAAACCAGCCGATTTTACGGTTGTTTGTGCCAAAGAACAGCAGAACGGAAAGGGGCAGATGGGTGCTAAGTGGGAATCTGATTCTGGTAAAAACCTTACCTTTAGTATGTTAAGAACGAATTTAGGGCTCCATCCCAATGATTATTTTCTTTTGAACATTTGTGTCTCATTGGCTGTTTATGACACGTTAAAGGCTTATCATGTACCTGATTTGGCCATAAAATGGCCCAACGACATTCTGTCAGGTACTTCAAAAATTTGCGGAATTCTCATCGAAAATATTCTTTCGGGAAAAGAGATAAATACCGCAATTATAGGAATAGGCCTAAATGTAAATCAAACCTTTTTTGGCGAGTTGGAGAATGCATCCTCATTGAAACTTATTTTAGGGCGGAATTTTGATTTGGATGAATTGCTTTTAGAGGTAATCAAGAACCTTAAGGCTATTTTTTTAAGCTCAAGAACGGATAGTGCAACGAGCCTTTGGGAAACGTACGAGGCGGTCCTGTTTAGAAAAGACAAGCCTTCTACGTTCGAGAATAAAGAAAATGAGTTATTTATGGGTTTTATTCGCGGAGTTTCGCCCAAGGGGAAACTGCAAATAGCCCTAGAGGACAATGTGCTAAAAGAATTTGATATTAAAGAAGTAAAACTACGCTACTGATTAAATCTTGGTTAAGTTATCGGACAATGTTCCCATAAAGTTGGTAATGGGGTGCTTGATCATCATAGCCATCATTGCGTTAAACTGGCCTTCAAAACTTAAAGCTACTTTACTTTCGTTATCACTCACAGAAATAATATCTGCCGTTAGTGTAAAAGGTAACTTGTCACTTGCCGCTCCCAATACAATTTGGCTGTTAGGGGTTTGAGATTGGCGTTGTAGAACAATCTGCGGCATGCCTTTAAGGGCAAAAAGGAAACGATCCTCGTTAATAACCTCAAACTTATCAATGTTTTCGGGCATTAATTTTTCAAAGTTCTTGAGGTCTGTTAAGAATTCAAAAACTTCTTTATCTCCTTTTGCTATATCTTTTTGAGGGGTTTCTATGTGCATATCAATATTATTGTTGCCATTTAGATGGATTTTTTCTCCACTCTAATAAGGTATTTAATTGTTCTTCTTTAATGAAATGGGTCTCTGAGGCTTGCTCTATCAGGTGGTCGTAATCGCTAAGGGTGTTCAAAGAAATATTCTTTTCTTCAAAGTTGGTCTGGGCTACATCAAAACCATAGGTAAAGATAGCTAACATTCCCTTAACGTTAGCACCGGAGTCCGTTAAAGCGTCTACAGCATTTAAGCTGCTTTTTCCTGTACTGATCAAATCCTCAATTACCACTACCGTCTGGTTGGCTTCCAATTGTCCTTCAATCTGGTTTTTTCTGCCGTGTGATTTGGGTTCAGGTCTTACGTAAATGAACGGAAGACCAAGAAAATCAGCTACTAAGGCACCTATTCCTATAGCTCCTGTGGCTACTCCGGCAATAATGTCCGGCTTGCCATAAAGCGCCTCTACCTGCTTTGCCATTTCTTCCCTAACAAAGTTTCGGATGACAGGGTAAGAGAGGATTATTCTGTTGTCACAATATATTGGAGATTTCCATCCGGAAGCCCATGAGAAAGGATTTTCCGGTTTCAACTTAATTGCATTAATTTGCAATAGAAGTTCGGCCGTTTTTTTGGCGGTATTTTTGTCTAAAACCATGACGCAAATGTATAAAGTTTTTGTGAACGAATTGCCTTTGATCTTAACAAATAAGCTCTCAGAAACTGGCGGTGGCGAATATTTTTTGCTAAACGAAGATTCTATCCAAGAAGCCATAAAGGCATTGAGGAAGAAAAAATTGACCGAAGCTTACATCTATCATCCTAACCATGAGGATATTCTAAAGAAATTTACGCATAGAATTCCGTTAGTAGTTGCTGCTGGTGGCGTTGTTACAAATGATATGGGCGAGGTATTGTTTATCTATAGAAACGATAAATGGGATCTGCCAAAAGGCAAACTGGACAAGGGTGAATCTATAGAAGCTTGTGCTCTAAGAGAGGTTATGGAAGAGACCGGGGTAAAAGATCTTAGAATTGAGAACTTTTTGAGAACTACCTATCATATATTCAATAATAATGGCGTGTATACTCTAAAAGAGGTGCACTGGTACGCTATGAGAACCAGTTATATAGGTAAGCTTAAGCCAGAAAAGAAAGAGGGTATTGTAAAGGTAAAGTGGAAGGGTCCCAAAAAGATTCAGGAGGCACTACAAAATTCTTATAATAACATTAAAATTCTTTTTGGAGCATAATTTATTTCTTCAAAACTCTATACACGGGGTATTGTAAATGGGCCGCTTCGTAATGGTCCGAGTGTTTAAAGAGATAGTCTAGTTGAGCATACCAATTAGTGTTGAAAACAGAATCGGTTGCTTTTTTGGACATGAAACTATCTTTTAAAACTTGATTTTCCTCTAATAACTTTATGGCTTCATCTTCAAAAACATAGGGTGAAAAGCCTTCTTTTTGCTGCAAAATAGAATCGAAAAAATTCCAATTGAAAAAAGAATCCTTTGTTTCAGGTTCCAAAGTTTCAATGATGTATCTAATCCCTTCTTGATCCGTAGGAATTAAAATATCGCCCTGTTGAAACTTTATTTTGCTTATTGAGCTTGAAATCTTAGTGTCATAATGAGGGTAGTGACCTTCATAAGGGTAGTTCAGGGTTTTATAACTATCTATTTTATAGGATTCCACGGCAAGCACTGTGTCCTTTTGTATGGTGTTGTAATGAATTTTGTTCAATTCTAAAAGTGAAAGAACTTTACGCCACCCTTTTTTTAGAATATAGGCCTCTGGAATTTCCACGGAATCAATAGGGGTATAAAAGTTTTGGTACGCAACTTTTTTGGTAAAAGGCTTTTCTCTGTTGTATTTTAATCGTTTGAGTCCGGTAACTTCACTGGTAATGGTGTCCCCTTCATATCCCTTAAAATCTAGGGTTGTAGTCTTAGTAGTGTCTATTTGCCATTGGGTAGGATAGTGCGTCCAATCCTTATGTCTGTGCTTAGCTTCTCCCCTTAGTTGTTTTATTTCTTTGTAATCGGTCTCCGCAAGATTTATCATTTTCGTCATGAGCTGGTAGGTGCCTTCTACTCTTTGTTTGTAGGGTTTTAGCATATGAGTCTCTACCATCATTCCAAAAGTGTTCCATAATGTAGTGTAACCTGTAGAGTATCTTGGGTAGTCCATGAATTGGGAAAACCCTTTTTCCGGAACTTGATTAAAAACATTAACATAAGGCGTAATGTCCCATTCTGAATCTCTAAGGGATTTTTCCAAGGAAGGCATCATTTTATTATGGATATAGTTGCCTAATTCACCGCCTAATTTGTTATGTTGTGTAAATAAGTGGGTTAAAGTATATTGATAATCAGCCCCATTACTAACATGGTTGTCGATAAATATATCCGGATTGACCATGTGGAAGATTTCAAAAAAAGTTTGGGCATTTTTGGTGTCACCTTTAATAAAATCCCTGTTTAGGTCATAGTTTAACGTATTTCCGCGAAAACCATAGGATTTTGGTCCGTTTTGGTTGGCACGTGTGGTGCTGTTTCTGTTTAAGGCTCCTCCAATATTGTAAATGGGAATAGTGACTAATACCGTGTTCTTAGGGGCCGGAAGTTTACCGGTGGCCAAATCTCTGTATAGTAACATGGTAGCGTCTATTCCATCACTTTCTCCGGGGTGTATACCGTTATTGATGAAAAGTAAGGTTTTGTTATTGCTTATTTTCTGAAAATTAAAATCGCCGTCCGGGTTATAGGTGATAATATGTAGCGGATAACCACTATCTGTATCACCAATGGTTTGCATATTTATTTCAGGAAACTCTTTGGCTAATCTAATGTAGAAGTCTATAGTTTCTAAATAGGTAGCCGTTTCGGAACCGTTACTGAGTTCAAAATGGGTTTTATAGTCGGCTGTTTTGTCCTGTTGTTCTGTTTCGCAAGAAAGAGAAAGTAATCCCAATACCAAAAGGGTGGCAGGTAGAAGAAAATAAGTAGTTGTAATTTTCCGTTGCATAAATCAAAAATAAGCAAAAACGAGTAAGCTTTTACTATGCAATTTTGGTAATCTCGGCAACGTGTTCTTTACGGATAGGTTTGTTGTTAAAGGTAATGGTGTGGCAGGTTTTCTTTTTAAAATCTTCCCAGTTGTCCAAATCAAAGGTGTCTATTGAGGATGTAATGATATTTACCCTAACTTTTTCTGTAAGAGGTAAAGTTATAAATTCATCCAAGAACTGCCAACCGTCCATAATTGGCATATTTATATCCAAGAAAATTACTTGTGGTACCTTTTTGTTTTGCTGAAGCCTATTTTTAATACCTTCAATCGCCAACTTTCCATTACGGTATACTGTAATATCATTGCAATCAACTACAAGACTCAGCATCTTTTGAATGCCAAATACCGTAATTGGGTCATCATCAATAATACAAATACTCTCAATTTTGTTCATTAAAATATATTTTGAAGGTAGTTCCTGCACCTACCTTACTGGCAACCGTTACTTTGCCGTTCATTGCTTCTATTTGGTTTTTGGTTATGTATAGACCAATTCCTCTGGAATCACTATGGTCATGGAAGGTCTTGTACATTCCAAATAACTTGCTTCCGTATTTTTTAAGGTCAATACCTAACCCGTTATCTTCAATAGAAAGCACTATGTACCCATTTTCGCTTATTGCGCTTAATGTAATTAAAGGTGGTCTGTCCGGATGTCTATATTTAACGGCATTTGTAATGAAGTTCATTAAGATGCTATCAATATATGCGGGAATGACTTTAATAGTGGTATGCTCGGATATGGCGTTTACTATTTTGGCATCGTGATTTATTAAAAATGCCTTTAAGTTCCGTTTTACGGAAACAATACGCTGGTTTAACCGAACTGGCTTTTTCTCAAGATTAATATTTGTATTTATTGCTACTACTTCATTTAGGTTTTCTAAAGTCTCAAGTAAATTGTCCGAAGCTTGGGTAAGCATTTTTATGATATTGGACTTTTCTTCTTCGTTCTTTTCGCTGGCAAGAAAATCCAATAGCATGGAGAAATTGGCGGTGTGCGAGCGTAAATTATGCGAAACGATATGAGCAAAATTCACCAATTTTTTGTTCTGTTGCGAGGTTACGTTAATTAGGTCTCGAAGCTCTTGTTCCTTTTGTTTAAGGTCAGAGATATCCATGCTAATACCTACGAGTCCTTGGGCCTTACCATTGTTACCTTTTAACGGTATTTTGGACGTAAGGAAAGTTGAGACCCTACCGTCTTTGGTTTCATTAATGGTCTCTCTGCCCAACATTGGAGTTAGGGTTTCCATAACTTGTAAATCCTCTGCTCTGGAAATTAAGGCTACCTCTTTACTAAAAAGCTCAAAATCATTTTTGCCCAATAGTTCTTCGGCGCTCTTTACGCCCATATAGTCACATTCCGATTTGTTCACTAGAATTTTTCTAGATTCCGTATCTTTTATGAATACGTTCAGTGGCAAATTATCTATTAACGTGCGTAATAATAGTTCGTTTTCTTTGGTCTTAGTTTCTGATTGAACTTGTTTTTCAATGTTTTGCAAAGTCCCTTTTATTCCTACAATTTTGCCGTCTGAGTAGGTTGGCATACCAGCTACCTGAACCCAGATTTCTTTTCCTTTAGAAGTTTTAAACTGTAATTTTTCGTTCCAACTAGTGCCTTTCGTCATGGTTTCATGAACCAGCATAGATACCGTGTTTCTGCTGTACCCGTCTTTATACGCGGATAAGGCGGAGTCAAAGGAAAATTCATAATCTTCCGGTACATCATGAATTTGGCGTATGACATCACAACAAATAAGTTTGTCATTTATTATATCATAATCCCAAACACCTATTTTGCTTATTTCGCACATGGCGTCAAGAAGCGATTGAAGTGTGTTTACTTGCTCCTCTTGAAGCTTTTTTTCTGTGATGTCTTCAAAATGAATGATGAGACCAACAATTTCATGGGTCTCGTTTTGCCATGCCGTGCAGGCCCACTTGTACCATTTTGAGCCAGTAGCACTGTTTAAATTATAGCTTACACTGGTGTCATTAGATTTGTCTGAAAGACATTGGTAAAGTGTGTTTTCCCAATTATCACTTAGAGTGGTGAAAAGTTCATTAATGGGTTTGCCAAATGTAGTTTCTGAATCAAATTCAAAATTGGAAAGGAACTTATCGGACGCGTAAATAACCTCGAACTTTTTGTTCGTGAAAACAGTGGCCGTGGGCAGCTGTTTTACTAGGGGGTTATTTAGTCTAATTTTCGTTCCGTTCAAGGTCATGGTGTAATTTCTGACTAAAATAGATGCATTTGACCTTATATCTAAACCTTTGTTGTGAATAGTATCAAACTCGTTGTGTTGTTCAAAAAAAAGGTTGTTTGGTCAAACAAAAAACTGCAATGTGTTGTATTTACCTACAAAATACAAATTTAATTTAATAAATCCTTATTTTAAAATAGATAATAGAAAGAAGAGTAAATGATTATGAGATACGTACAGTATCAGGTACAAGACTGGTATAGTCACCACCATTTCTAATTACATCTCGTACTATTGAAGAACTAATGTAAGATTTTCCTGAAGATGTTAATAAAAACACGGTTTCTATTTCTGACAATTTTCTGTTTGTATGCGCTATAGCCTTTTCAAATTCAAAATCTCCAGGGTTTCGTAAACCCCTTAAGATGAAGTCGGCATTTACTTTCTTACAAAAATCTACAGTGAGCCCTTCATAGGTGAGGACTTTTATTTTTGGTTCATCTTTAAAGGCTTCGGCTATGAACTTCATTCGCTGCTCTAAGGAGAACATATATTTTTTTTCGGCATTTACGCCAATAGCGATTATGATTTCATCAAAAAGGGTAATACCTCTTTGAATAATATCTGAATGCCCCAAAGTAAGTGGGTCAAAAGAACCAGGGAATATAGCGCGTCTCATGTATGAATGTTCTTGTTGGGTTGTTCTCTTATAAAGTTACCCTTTTTTATTTAAAGCTTCTTCCACGGCACTGGTGAATAATTCTTCTAGTGAAATCCCGGCTTTTTCCGCTTGCTGGGGTAGGATGCTTTCGGTAGTAAGACCAGGTGTTGTGTTCATCTCTAACATGAACGGCTCGTCTCCAATGAAAATGAATTCGCTTCTAGAGTACCCTTTCATTTTTAAAACCTCATAAGCGCGCTTTGCCAATTCTTCAACTTTTACTTGTTGTACTTTTGAAATACGGGCAGGGGTAATTTCTTGAGATTTTCCTTCGTACTTGGCTTCATAATCAAAGAAGTCGTTTTCAGATACGATTTCGGTAATAGGTAATACTTTGGTTTCTCCCTTATAGGTAATAACGCCAACGGAAACTTCGGTGCCGTCTAAAAAAGCTTCTATAATAATTTCATCATCTTCTTTATAAGCTTTTTCTATAGCGCTCTTTAAATTCTTTTGTTCATGTACTTTAGATATACCAAAGCTACTTCCGGCTTTGTTCGCCTTTACAAAACAGGGCAATCCCACCTTATTTATAATAGCTTCCTCATCTATTTCGTCGCCCAAGTTTAAATAATAGGATGGGGCGGCGTTTATTCCGTAAGGTTTTAGCACGCTTAAAAGGTCGCGTTTATTAAAGGTAAGTGCAGATTGGTAATAATCACATGAGGTCTGCGGAATATCCAGTAGTTCAAAATAAGCCTGCATTAGTCCGTCTTCACCTGGTGTACCATGTATTGCGTTAAATACACAGTCAAAGCGTAACGTTCCCGTCTCCAAACTAACGGTAAAGTCGTTTTTGTTTATAGGATGTTCGTTTTCATTATCATCTACATAAACCCATTTTTCTTTGAAAATGTGAATACGATAGGTGTTAAACTTATGTTTGTTGATGTAGTTATGTACCACATTTCCACTCTTGAGCGAAATTTTATATTCGCTACTATAGCCACCCATAATAATGGCAATATTCTTCTTCATACGACCGTTTAAATTTTACTCGATAAAACGAAACCGAAATTAAACAAAAAAAGCAACACGAGTTCACTATATTTGTTGCGTTAAAAGGAACCCAATGCGTAATTTCTTCAATTTTTTAAAAAGTAAAGTATTTTTTATCCAGATAGGTTTGGCCCTGTTGGTCTTGATCTTATTTGTTTTTTTTATGCTACGTTGGTTAAATTCAACCACTAATCACGGGGAATTTGTAGAAGTGCCCGACTTTTCAAAAATGTCCGTGCCTGAAATGCGTAAATCTGTTGAAGAGGCCAAATTGAGATATGAGGTTTTGGATTCCGCAAATTTTAATCCGGATTACCCTAGATTTTCCATTATAGAACAAAACCCACCTGCGGGTAATAAGGTTAAGGAAAACAGAAAAATTTATTTTACGGTAAACCCTTCTGGTTATAAAAAAGTTTCTGTTCCTAATATTATACAGGTTACTCAGCGTAATGCAGAATCTATGTTACGTGCCGTTGGTCTAGATGTGCAACGTGTTACCTACATAGATCAATTGGGTAAGGACATGGTCTATTATATAAAGTATAAAGGAAAGCAGATCAAGCCGGGCGATAAATTGCCAAAGACTTCTAAAATTGAGTTGGTTTGTGGCAATGGTTCCATAACCGAGGAGGCGAGGGTTCAAGCAGATTCAGAATAATTAGATGCAGACACCGGAAAATCAAGAATTGAACGATGATGAGCTTTTTGAGCACCATCGGGTAGTAGCCTCAAAAGGTCAAGTGCCATTAAGAGTAGATAAATTCTTAATGAACTTTATAGAGTATGCTACCAGAAATAAAATACAGCAATCCGCTAAAAATGGACATATTTGGGTAAACGGTACTATTGTAAAGCAAAATTACAAGGTAAAGCCCAACGATGAGGTCAAGGTTTTGTTTGAGCACCCGCCCCATGAGTTTTTGTTAGTTCCAGAAGATATTCCGATTGATGTTGTTTACGAAGATGATGTTCTTCTTGTAGTGAACAAACCTGCAGGTATGGTCGTGCATCCCGGCCATGGAAATTATTCCGGGACTCTTATTAATGCCCTTTTGCATCATACAAAGGATTTGCCCAATAACAGTAATGAGCGTCCAGGGTTGGTGCATCGTATAGATAAGGATACTTCAGGGCTTTTGGTGGTTGCAAAAACAGAAGCAGCCATGACCCATTTGGCAAAGCAATTTTTTGACAAGACTTCCGAAAGGGAATATGTTGCTCTGGTTTGGGGCAATGTTCAGGATGATGAGGGTACCATAGAAGGTAATATCGCAAGAAACCCCAAGAACCGGTTGCAAATGCAGGTCTTTCCTGATGGGGAAGAAGGCAAAGAAGCCGTAACCCACTATTCCGTTACGGAAAGATTGGGGTACGTAACACTGGTATCCTGTAAGTTGGAAACGGGCCGTACCCATCAAATTAGGGTGCATATGAAGTACATTGGCCATACTCTTTTTAATGATGAGCGCTACGGTGGGGATAAGATATTAAAGGGCACTACATTTACCAAATACAAGCAATTTGTAGACAATGCATTTAAGATTTTACCGCGTCAGGCGCTGCATGCAAAAACCTTAGGATTTGTACATCCCGTAACTGGTAAGATGATGCGTTTTGATTCTGAAATTCCTCAGGACATGGTAGAGTGTATAGAAAAGTGGAGGCATTACGCACAGCACAGCAGTTAATCCATAGATAACATTGATAATCGTATCGATAACTCTTTTCTGGAGCCATAGGTTATATTGATAATCATCAGTATTTTTGTCTTACGTTTTTGAAAATAGACACGAGTATGAAGATTGTTATCTCACCCGCAAAATCACTGGATTTTGACAAAGAATACCCTAGATTTAAGGAAACACAGCCTCAATTTTTGGAAGAAGCTTTAAAACTGAACAAAGTTTTGGCAAAGAAAAACCCTAAAGCCTTATCTGAGCTTATGGGTATTTCGGATAATTTGGCGCAATTAAATTATGAAAGGAACCAGAATTTTGAGGTGCCTTTTACCTTAAAAAATGCGAGACCTGCCATATATGCTTTTAATGGTGATGTGTATCAAGGATTGGATGCCTATACGATGCCTTCGCATAAAATGGAAAAACTACAAGAAAGACTACGCATTCTTTCGGGTCTTTACGGTATTCTTCGTCCGTTGGATTTAATGCAGCCGTATCGTTTGGAAATGGGTACGCAATTAAAGGTGGGACGAAAAAAGAACCTTTATGAATTCTGGAAAAAGACACTGACCGATAAATTAAACGAAGAGCTGCAGGATGATGAACTTTTCATCAATCTTGCAAGTAATGAATACTTTAGTGCAATTGATAGAAAAACGTTGAAGGCACCGATCATAACTCCGGTCTTTAAGGATTGGAAGAATGATAAGCTCAAAATCATCAGTTTTTATGCGAAAAAAGCCCGTGGTTCTATGGTGCGTTACATCATAGATAAAGATGTGAACACTTTAGAGGAGCTTAAAGGCTTTAATTATGATGAGTATGAATACAGTGAGGCCCATACAGTAAAGGAGAACGAACCCGTTTTTATCAGGTAGTTAGTAAAATAACCTTATGAAAGAGCACTTTTCTGTTGAAGAAAACATCCTGTTTGATTTTTTCAACCAGGTATATCCTCTTACTGAAAAGGATTTTGAGCCTTTGGCTAAGGTTATAAGGAAGAAAAAAATAAAAAAGGGAGAGTTTCTGTTGGATATAGGGCAAGTGGAAACAAAAACCAGTTTAGTTTTAAAAGGGTTTATCCATCAGTACACCATTATTGAAGATAATCTGTTTACAATCGATTTTTCTTTGGCAGGTATGAGTTTCAATAACTTTACAAGTTATATGGAGAACTCACCTTCAGATCAAGTGCAAGAAGCATTAACTGATTCTGAAATTATCTATTTTGAAAAAGAAGATATAGATAAACTTCTATTACAAAGCCATCCGTTTTCTATTATTTACACGAAGTTATTTGAACAAGTTCACCTAGAGCGGGAAAAGAGGTCTTTAATACTACAGCATAAGAACGCCTACAAAAAATATGAGCTTTTTTTGAATACAATTTCTAAATCTAAAAGGTTTTTAGAGGAGGTACCTCAAAAGTTAATTGCCAATTATTTAGGTATGACTGCAGAAACCTATAGTAGGGTTAAAAAAACATACCTAAAAAACGCTTAGAAGGGAATTTCTTGATTTGGAATAAGTTTTAAGTTTTAAAGATTTTGGACTTTTGAAGCAAAGTCTAAGGCTATGAAACTTGCAACAATTCTTATACTCTCCATTTTATTATTTAGCTGCTCTAATGATGATGATAGTTTTGAGGTCAATGGTAAAAAGGAACAATTTGTTGTAGCGTCTTCGATAATAAGTGACAGTTACCCTGTTTATGTATTTCTTCCGGAAAATTATAATGCCAATTCAAAACATCAATTGATTATTGCTTTGGACGGAGACACAAGGTATAATACAATTGCCGGTATTATATCGGATAAAGTACAAAGCGAAAGTATACCTTCTTGTATTTTGGTTGCTATTGGTAACAATAATCAGAGAAATAGAGATTATACCCCTACTGCTTATGCCCACGGTTCTGGTGGTGCTGAAAAATTCTATCAATTTATTAAAAATGAATTAATACCGGAATTAGAATCTAGGTACAGTATAGATCCATCCCATAACAAAACATTAATTGGACATTCCTTTGGTGGACTATTTACACAATATGTAATGGCTCAAGAAAGAGCTTCAAACCCTTTCAATAAATTCATATCAAGCGGTACATCATATTGGTATGATGCTGGGGTTATATTTGAGTTTGAGGAGTCTTATGCTAATTCTCATAACGATTTGGACGTGAAATTTTACAATGGTATGGGCACCTTAGAAGGCGGGGTTATGTTGGCATCCTTTGCGGAAATGAATGAAAGGCTCAATTCTAGAAACTATCCAAATTTTAAGCATAGGAGTGAATTAATAGAAAAAAGTGGACACAGTGGTTCTGCTAGTGAAATATTTAAAAAGGGATTGGACTATGTATTTATCGATTAAAGCAATAGTGGTTATTTTATTTCTCTTTTTTGGGTCAGCTTTATGCGCGCAGAAAACAAATGGTAATTCAATAGAGATAGGAGTGCTCGCGGCTGGTGATGAAGCTATGTATTACGGTGCTTACGGTAAATATGCTATGCCACTTTCCCAAAATAAACATCATTTTACTTTGGGGTTTTCAATGGTTGCATATTTTGATTTTAAAGGAGAATCCGAGCCTGATGCATATTTAAAAAACGATGTAGATATGCGTTTAATACCAACGGCAAATTTTGGATACACTCTAAATTTTAATAAAATACAGTTAAGTGCTGAAGTACCTATTGGTGTAAGTTTCGCAAGTACAAAAGGAACCTTGGTCAATGAACGAATAGGCTTTGAAAGGGACTTTTCTAATAATGAAACTTTTTTTAACTACGGCTTGTCTTTTTCTCCAAAATATAAGCTTAGTAGCACCAGTAGTCTTGGGCTTTACAGTTTTTTGCCCTTAGTTAGTGATAAAGCGCAATCAGGATATCAAATCGGGATTGGCTGGACAAAAACTTTTGGACATAAATAAAACAGAAAAAAACAATTCTAGTTTTCTCTGCTATCTATCACCCTTTAAAACCAGCTTAAAAACGAACCGCTTAGCAAATAGAAACCATTATTTTTTTTTCTTAATATCAATTTTCTCCTCTACAGTTGGGCGTCTCTTGATTTTTCTTGGTCGCCTTGCTCCATAAGATCTATTTGCTATTTTACCTCTTCTTGATTTTTTGTCTCCTCTTCCCATAATATGTAGTTCTTTTCTTCAACATACAATATTAAGTCGGGAATGTCAAATGAAGGGTCTTAAAGTCACTTTGTTCGTCAGAAGAAACTTCACAAAATTCCTATAATTTATAAGAATATCATATTGTTATCCTAAAGCAAAAAAGTTAAGTTTGTTTGAATCGGTTTTTTAGGTACGAATTTAAACAACGAAACACATGAAAATAGAAAAGGTTTTAGTAGCGAACAGAGGAGAGATAGCTATACGTATTTTTAGGGCCTGTGTTGAAATTGGTGTTCGTACCGTTGGAATATATACCTACGAAGACCGGTATTCCTTGCACCGTTATAAAGCCGATGAATCGTATCAGATAGGTGAAGATAATGAACCTTTAAAACCCTATTTGGATATTGATGCCATTATTAAAGTGGCCAAGGAAAATAACGTAGATGCCATTCACCCTGGGTATGGCTTTCTTTCTGAAAATTCCAAATTTGCCCAGAAATGCGCAGATAACGGTATTGTATTCGTAGGGCCTAAAGTTTCCGTGTTAAGGGCGTTGGGCGATAAAATTACGGCCAAAGAAGTAGCAGTTGCCAATAACATTCCTATTATACAAAGTAGTGATAAGGATTTAAAAGATATAAAAATTGCTCTTGCCGAAGCAAAGCGAATAGGTTATCCACTTATGCTAAAGGCGGCTTCTGGCGGTGGAGGTCGTGGTATGCGGGTTATAAGAACTGAAGAGGAATTAAAAAAGGGATTTCCGGAAGCAAAAAGGGAATCGTTGAATGCTTTTGGTGATGACACCGTTTTCTTGGAAAAGTTTGTGGAGAATCCCAAGCATATTGAAATTCAGATTGTAGCGGATACCCATGGTAATATGGTTCACCTTTATGAGCGAGATTGTTCCGTACAAAGACGGTATCAAAAAGTAATAGAATTTGCTCCGTCCATCGGGCTTCCCCAAGAAACGAAGGATAGTCTTTATAAATACGCCATTGCTATATGTAAGGCGGTAGATTATAATAATATTGGTACGGTAGAGTTTTTGGTAGATGATGATGGTAGTATCTATTTTATTGAAGTAAACCCACGTGTTCAGGTAGAGCATACGGTTACGGAAATGATTACCAATATCGATTTAATAAAGGCGCAGCTTTTTATCGCTGGAGGGTATAAACTATCGGACACGCAAATTAAAATACCCGATCAGGAGTCCGTTCAAGTTACGGGAATTGCCTTGCAGTGTAGAATTACAACAGAAGACCCTTCCAATGACTTTAAGCCAGATTATGGTGTAGTTACAACCTATAGAAGTGCTTCTGGTTTTGGTATCCGTTTAGATGCGGGTAGTATTTATCAAGGTGTGGTTATTTCGCCTTTCTTTGATTCTATGTTGGTAAAAGTTTCTGCGCGCAGTCGTACGCTAGATGGGTGTTGCAGAAAAATGAGGAGGGCCTTGGCGGAGTTCCGTATTCGTGGTGTGAACACCAATATGGCTTTTCTGGATAATATATTGAAACATGATACTTTCCGTGAGGGTAAAGTAACGGTGAACTTTATAAAGAACGAGCCTAAACTTTTTGAGTTTGTAGAGCCAAGGAACAGGGCTAATAAACTAATTACATTTTTAGGTGAAACTATTGTAAACGGAAACCCGGACGTTAAGAATTACGACCCTAACCGTAAATTTACGAAACCAAAAGTGCCGTCTTTTTCAAAAGCGGATACCTATCCCAAGGGTACAAAAGACCTGTTAACGGAAATGGGGCCTGAAAAATTCGCACAATGGTTGAAAGCGGAGAACAAAGTACATTTTACGGACACTACTATGCGTGATGCCCATCAAAGTTTGTTGGCCACACGTATGCGTACGGTAGATATGATGAAAGTAGCCGAAGGCTATGCCAAGAATCACCCTGAAATTTTTTCCATGGAAGTTTGGGGCGGAGCAACTTTTGATGTTTGTTTAAGGTTTTTACATGAAAATCCATGGGAGCGTTTGGCCCTTTTGAGAAAGGCAATGCCAAATGTGTTGTTGCAAATGCTAATCCGTGGTTCCAATGGAGTTGGTTATACTGCTTATCCTGATAACTTGATCGAGAAATTTGTAGAGGAATCTTGGAACACGGGTGTGGATGTTTTTAGAATTTTTGATTCTTTAAACTGGATGAAGTCCCTTGCGCCATGTATTGAACACGTCCGAAAACGAACAGGCGGTCTAGCGGAAGGATCCATCTGCTATACAGGCGATATTTTAAATCCGTCTAAAACAAAATATGACCTTAAGTATTATGTACAGTTGGCCAAGGATATAGAAAACGCCGGAGCGCATATTCTTGGGGTAAAGGATATGGCCGGACTTTTGAAACCTAATGCGGCTTTTGAGTTGATTCAGGCACTAAAATCCGAAATAAATATTCCTATCCATCTACATACCCATGATACATCGTCGGTACAGACAGCTACCTACTTAAAGGCCATTGAGGCTGGTGTAGATGTGGTAGATGTAGCTTTGGGGGGACTTTCCGGACTTACTTCCCAGCCTAATTTTAATTCGGTGGTAGAAATGCTTCGCTTTAACGAACGGGAGCATAAATTGAATACGGAAAAATTAAGCGAATATTCAGATTATTGGGAAGCTGTTCGTAATTACTATTACACTTTTGAGTCCGGGTTAAAATCGGGAACGGGAGATGTATATCAGCATGAAATACCAGGAGGACAATATTCCAATTTAAAAGGGCAAGCCATAGCTTTAGGTCTTGAGACCAAATTTACCGAGGTTACTAAAATGTATGCAGAGGTTAATCAAATGTTTGGAGATATTGTAAAGGTTACCCCTAGCTCTAAGGTAGTGGGAGATATGGCGCAGTATATGGTAAGCAATAACCTCACGGTAACGGATGTAATGGAAAAAGGACAGGATATTTCTTTTCCGGAATCTGTGAAAAGTTTTTTCCGTGGAGATTTGGGCCAGCCTGTTGGCGGATTTCCTAAAAAGTTGCAAAAGATTGTTTTAAAAGACGAAAAACCGTATTCCAATAGACCAAATGCCCATTTGGAACCTATAGATTTTGACAAGGAGTTCAAGGCTTTTAAAAGAAAGTTTAAAAAGGGCATGGGTAGGGAACTTGAAATGACGGATTTTCTATCCTTTAAATTATATCCAAAAGTTTTCACGGATGCCTATAACAATCATGTAAAGTATGGTAATGTAGTGAACATACCTACCAAGAACTTCTTTTACGGTATGGATGTGGGCGAGGAGATAATGGTAGAATTGGAAGGTGGTAAAAACGTACTTATTTCTTTGATGCTCAAGGGTGAGCCTGATGAGGCTGGCAATGTTAGTATTTTCTTTAAAATCAATGGCCAATTGAGAAATGTACTGATCAAGGATACCTCTGTAAAGGTCGAAAAACAGGAAAACGTAAAAGCGGATACGAGTGATCCAAAACAGATAGGGGCACCATTGCAAGGTTTACTATCCAATGTACTGGTAAAACCGGGGCAGGAAGTAAAACGCAACCAACCATTGTTCGTTATTGAAGCCATGAAAATGGAGACTACGGTAACGGCTACGGAAGAAGGCGTGGTGGCCAAAATTCAATTAAAGGGTGGTTCTTTGGTTAATTCGGAAGATTTGGTGCTGACGCTTAAATAGGTGTATTTTTGCACCTATGTTTTTACATGCACACCCTTACGAGCCTTTTATTTTTGAAGAAACGGAAAAGTTAATCGTTGGCACGCTTCCACCGCCTAGGTTTACTACAGGAGAGTTAAAGCCTGATGATGTAGATTTTTGCTATGGAAGTAGAAATGGTATGCTTTGGCCTATTCTTGATCGTATCTTTGAGTTGGGGTTGGTATATGAAAACACCCATTTTGCTATTGAGCAACGCAAGAATTTTTTAGTCAAAAATAAAATTGGCGTTTGTGATATTGTAGAAAGTGCCGAACGTGATAAAGTAGATGCTTCTGATTTAGGAATGCAAAATGTGCGCTTAAGAGACCTGCTTTTCTATTTGGAACAGTACCCTAACCTTAAAACCGTGCTCTTTATGGGGGGTAATAGCAAAAACGGACCCGAATATTTTTTTAGGAGACTTCTAAAACCTTTAGGACATAAATTAAAAACAATTTCCGAACACGTACCACGAGTCTACGAATTGCAGTTGCCCAAATCCAAACGTACGGTTCGTACAGTTTCTTTAACGGCACCATCGGGAGCAGCAAATAGGGCAGTAGGCAGTTTAGATGCGTATAAAAGAATGAAAGCTGCAGATGCCAGCTTTAATACACTGGATTTTAGGGTGATGCAGTATCGTGAGTTTTTCACCTCTTAAGAAGGTCTCTTCAGCCAGATTAAAATAGAATTCATATAACCGTAAACTAAAAAGAGTCCTGTCAGTTAAGACAAGACTCTTTTACGAGAACACTATATGAAAATGAAAAAATTTAAATCCGTATTAATTACATGGTAAATGTACCTAGATATAAGGTTGCCGGGTAATTATTGTTGTCAAGGCTGTTGTTTTTGTGGTGTAGTGTGGTATTTTTGTTATATGATGTATTGGAGTGGTAATAGTCATGGATTATTGCCGATATTTACCAATCGAAATCGATATATAATTGTCTTTAAATTTTAAAATAACATATGCCGCATTCAGAAAGATTGGTTGAGTTTAAGAAATCGGTCAACAATAAGTTTAACGTTTACAACAGCCTGTTCTTAAATTTGCCTTATCGCAATATTGAGAACGTTGGTATGCTTATTCCATTATTGTTGGATCAGTGCCAAAAAGGATTGGGTTCAGGTCTTAATCCCGAGGAAATTCTAGAAGGTTTTTTTAAGAATTATGCAGATATCGATTCTGAGAAAGACCAAATCGATTTTATGTTCAAAATCATACAGTACGTAGAAAGACAAGTAGTGTTGTATGATAGTGTTGAAGACGCTGCTTTTCCTAAACTACAGGAACACACCCGTTCATTATCCATTAAGGATTATTTTGAATTGGTTGATAAGAACAAAAGCTGGGATAAGGTGTCCAAGAAATTATCATCTTTTAGTGCTCGCTTGGTTTTAACGGCGCACCCAACGCAGTTCTACACACCTGCAGTTTTGGATATTATTGAAAAATTGCGTTCTCTTATTCTTGAAGATAAAATAGATGATATAGATGTAGCCTTGCAGCAGTTAGGTTTAACCTCGTTGATCAACTCTAAAAAACCTACTCCTTTAGATGAGGCCAAGAACATTATTTACTTCTTGCGCCACGTGTATTATAACGCGGTAGGTGATTTATATGCCTATATCAAAGAGAACATCAACAAAGCCGATTTTGAGAACCATAACATAATGAAGTTAGGTTTTTGGCCAGGAGGCGATCGTGATGGAAATCCGTTCGTAACTGCAGATATTACTAAAGATGTGGCAGATGAACTACGTCTTAACCTAATGAAGTGCTATTATAATGATTTGAAGATCATTCAGAAAAAATTGACCTTCAAAGATGTTCAAGAGCCTATTCAAAAGCTTCGTAGCAACTTATATACTGCTATGTTCGATTCCAAGAAAACAGTAGGGTATTCAGATATTCTAGAGCCACTTCTTGAAATAAAAGAGCTATTGATCAGTAAATACCACAGCCTTTACTTAAAGGAGTTGGAGAACTTTATTGATAAGGTGAAAATTTTCAAAACGCACTTTGCAACCTTGGATGTAAGACAAGATCATAGCAAACATGTCTTGGCCATAGAAAGCATATTGAAGCAGAATAATTTGATTAAAGAAGATATCAGTGAGCTTTCGCAAGATGCATTGGTAGACCTTTTGATCAATAAAGATTTGACGGTTAATGCAAGCGATTACTCAGAAGATATCGTAAAAGATACCATTACCAATATAAAACAATTAAAGAGTATTCAAGACACTAATGGTGAGGATGGCTGTAACCGTTACATTATTAGTAATTCGGAGGATATCTTTTCAGTATTGTTCGTTTTTGGGTTATTCAGATGGTGTGGTTGGAAGAAAGAGGATATTAGTTTTGATATCGTGCCTTTGTTCGAAACTATGAACGGTATGGATGGTGCAGAAAACACCATGCAAACGCTTTTTAACCTTCCTGAATACAAAGCACATTTAGAGAGAAGAAATAACAACCAGACCATAATGCTCGGTTTTTCCGATGGTACAAAAGATGGCGGTTATTTGAAGGCCAACTGGGCGATTTTTAAGACCAAGGAAACCCTCTCCAAAGTTTGTGATAAAAATGGATTTAACGCTATTTTCTTTGATGGTCGTGGAGGTCCACCGGCCCGTGGAGGAGGAAAGACGCACCGTTTCTATGCGGCACAGACCAAGAGTATTGCCAATCATGAAATTCAATTAACTATACAAGGACAGACCATTACAAGTACCTACGGTACCAAAGAGCAATTTATTCACAACAGTGAACAATTGTTAACCGCAGGTCTTTCCAATAACCTTTTTGGTAAGGAAAATGTAATTTCCAAAGAACATAGAAAATTAATAGAACAACTTTCTGAACTTAGTTTTGAGAAGTACGATGCGCTTAAGCAACATGATAAGTTTATTTCTTACCTAGAGAACAGAAGTACTTTAAAATACTATCAAAAAGCTAACATTGGTAGTAGACCGGGTAAAAGAGGAAATAAGAAGAAACTGGAACTTACAGATTTAAGGGCTATTTCTTTTGTTGGTTCATGGAGCCAATTGAAGCAAAATGTACCAGGCTACTTTGGTTTGGGTACGGCAATCCAAACTATAAAGAACGAAGGCAGAATGTCTGAGCTTAAAAAACTGTACAAAGAAGTACCTTTCTTTAAGGCTTTGATGAGCAATAGTATGATGTCACTTTCCAAGTGTTATTTTGAGTTGACCTCATACATGAAGCAAGATGAGGAATACGGTGCATTCTGGAATATACTGCATGAAGAGTATCAGTTATCAAAGAAAATGTTATTGCAGATATCAGGCAGTAAAATTTTGATGGAAAACGAAGCAGTTTCTCGGGAATCCATTAAAATACGAGAGAACATTGTTCTTCCGTTGTTGGTTATTCAGCAATTTGCATTGCAAAAAATAGGAAAGGAAACGAGCTTTAAGGATGAGTATGAGAAAATCGTCACCCGTTCGCTCTATGGTAATATAAACGCCAGTAGAAACTCGGCATAATAAACGAAAAGCCCTTACGTGAGTAAGGGCTTTTTCATTTTAAAAGTGCTGTGCACTATTGCTTGTTTTGTTGATCTTTAATAGTATCCTTTTCAATATCAAAGGTATTGGTGTCAATACCCGTATTCCCGTTTGGGTTTGTAGGATTACTTTGTTCTACTTTTCTTTTAAATTTTCTCTTATCATCAATCATTCCCATGTTGTTACGTTTTTTAGTTCAGTCTCAAACTAAGAAATGTAATTGGCAATCAGGGTTAAAGGCTTTTTAAACCTTTGTTAGGGAGTGTTAAAGTCTGAGAATTATCTAATAGTTTTGGTAAAAGTTGAAATTCCGTCAACACCGTGGCCGTTCAAATGTTTAATAAATGCCGAACCGATAATTGCCCCTTTTGAATATTTCGTAGCTTGCTCAAAAGTTTCGGAGTTACTTATTCCAAAACCAACAATTTGAGGGTTATTCAATTTCATATCCGAAATGCGTTGGAAGTAAGCTTGCTGTTCATCGCCAAAGCCGGATTGTGCGCCTGTAACACTAGCGGAACTTACCATGTAGATAAAACCGTTCGAAACCGAATCAATAAATCGAATACGTTCATCCGAAGTTTGTGGCGTAATCAAGAATACATTTATAAGGCCGTATTTTTCAAAAGTTGCTTTGTACTCGTCATGATACACATCAACTGGTAAATCGGGTATAATAAGTCCGTCTATCCCAATTTCCTGACACTTTTTACAGAAGGCCTCAACTCCATATTGTAGCATAGGATTAAAATATCCCATGATAATTAATGGAATGGAAACAGATTCACGAATATCCTTTAATTGATCAAAAAGAATCTCGGTGGTCATACCGTTTTTAAGCGCTGCAGTGGAACTTTGTTGAATAGTGGGGCCGTCTGCAAGAGGATCGCTAAAAGGAAGCCCTATTTCAATCATATCCACACCGTTTTTTTCCAACTGTTGAATAATTTTTACAGTATCACCTAATTTGGGGTAGCCTGCGGTAAAATAGATAGAAAGTAGTTTTCCGTCTTCGTTTAGTTTTTCTTTTATTCTATTAGCCATAGTTTAAAATGCTATTTCCTTTTGTGAGGATGGACAAGTTTAACCCGAATTACTTTCGATAACTAGTCCAGATATTTTATAGATTAAAAAATTCAATATAATTGTTGAGGTCCTTGTCACCACGACCGGACAGATTGATTACCACTACATCTTCGGGCTTGAATTTTCGGTGATCAAGAACAGCCAATGCATGTGAAGATTCTATGGCCGGGATAATGCCTTCGGTCTTACACAACAGCAATCCTGCATTCATAGCATCCTCATCCGTAATGGATATAAATTCTCCACGACCCGATGCAAACAAATTGGCGTGCATTGGTCCAACACCAGGGTAATCCAATCCTGCAGAAATGGAATAAGGTTCCGTAATCTGGCCATCATCGGTCTGCATCAATAAGGTTTTGCTTCCGTGAATGATACCCACTTTTCCTAATGCCGATGTGGCTGCACTTTCACCGGTATCTATTCCTTTACCAGCCGCTTCCACAGCTATGATACCCACTTCGGGAACATCCAAATAGTGGTAATATGCACCGGCGGCATTACTTCCTCCACCAACACAGGCCACTACGTAATCTGGATTTTCACGACCTTCTTTTTCTTTTAATTGCCATTTGATTTCTTCCGAAATAACGGATTGAAACCGGGCTACCATATCCGGGTAAGGATGTGGCCCCACAACACTACCAATAATGTAATGCGTGTCTACCGGATTATTGATCCAATCCCGAATGGCTTCATTGGTAGCGTCTTTTAAAGTTCTACTTCCGGAGAGTGCTGGCCTAACTTCTGCTCCTAGCATTTTCATACGGGCAACGTTGGGGGCTTGTCTGGCAATATCAATTTCGCCCATGTATACGATGCATTCAATGCCCATAAGCGCACAGACCGTTGCGGTTGCTACGCCATGTTGTCCGGCGCCAGTTTCGGCTATAATTCTGTTTTTGCCCAATTTCTTGGCCATAAGAATCTGACCAATGGTATTGTTAACCTTGTGTGCTCCGGTATGGCAAAGGTCTTCTCTCTTAAGGTATATTTTTGTGTTGTATTTCTTTGAAAGTCTTTCCGCAAAATAGAGCGGGGTAGGGCGGCCCACATAATCTTTCAACAACTGATCAAACTCCTCCTTAAAGGAAGGTTCCTGCATAATGCGAATATAGTTCTGCCGTAGTTCTTCGGTATTGGGGTAGAGCATTTCTGGAATAAAAGCACCTCCAAACTCCCCATAATATCCTTTTTCGTCCACTTGATACGTTTTCATATTCATTCGTATTAGGTAAATGGCATCAACAGATGTACTACTGTTTTAAGCCAAGTTCTTTTTTAAATTCTTTTACTTTCTCAACATCCTTAAGTCCCGGTTCTATCTCAAACTTACTGTTCACGTCAATAGCGTGGCAGTATTTTGCTTCGGGTCTTTTCATAAATTCTTTTAGGGAATCTATTTCGTTTAGTCCTATGCCACCACTTAGGAAATAAGGTTTGGTTGAGGGATATTCCTTAAGTACTCCCCAATCAAAAGCATAACCGTTGCCACCCGGTAATTCTCCCTTGGTATCAAAAAGGTAGAAATCGCACACGGATTCGTACGGCTTCAAGATGTCAAAATCAAAGTTATTCTTGATCGAGAACACTTTTATAATTTGTACCTGCTTGGCTTTAGCCCTAAGTTGCGCACAGTACTCCGGACTCTCGGAACCGTGTAATTGTACCAGTAAAAGTTCGTAATCTTCAATACGAGCAACTACAGTTTCAATACTGGCGTCTACAAATACACCTACCTTTTTAACGGTATGGGGTATAGGTTTCATTGGGCCCGAAAAATGTCTTTTGCTTTTGTCCCAAAAAATAAAACCAAGATAGTCCGGTTTTAGGTTGGCAATTTCAGATGTATTTTTCTTCATACCACACACCTTCAGTTTAATCGGGGCATTTTCTATGGTAGAAGGCCCGTCTTTTTTGGTCGTGTAATGATAGTCCATTTTAGTCATTGCTATTGGGTCGCAATTACGACAATTGTTTTATAAATTTCTTGGCGTGCTCACCAGGGTTGTCCGTTTTCATAAAGTTTTCCCCGATCAAAAATCCTTGGTAACCGTAAGGTTTTAGGTCCTTAATGGCCTCAATGGAACTGATGCCGCTTTCGGAAACCTTTACAAAATCATCCGGAATTAGTTGCGATAGTGATTTGCTGGTCTCCAAGCTTACTTCAAAGGTCTTTAGGTTTCGGTTGTTGACGCCAAGCATATCCAGGCTGGGCATAATACTTTTGTGCAATTCGGCTTCGTTGTGTACTTCCAATAACACATCTAGGTCCAGACTTTTTGCCAATTCTGAAAACGTTTTTATTTCTTCTTTGGACAAGATGGCCGCTATAAGAAGAATGACATCCGCTCCGTGGGCTTTGGCCTCTAAAATTTGATATTCGTTAATTATGAACTCTTTTCGCAATAAAGGCATTTGAACTGCTGCACGGGCCAATAATAAATCATCTAAAGAACCGCCAAAATATTTTCCATCTGTTAAAACGGACATGCCACAAACTTCGGCATTTTCGTATCCGGTAGCTACATCTTGAACGTTCAACCCTTGGTTGATTTCCGATTTTGACGGAGAGCGACGCTTATGTTCCGCAATAATACCGCTATTGCTGTTCCGTAGTGCATTGCTCAAAGACACCGTCCTGCGCGAGAATAAAACCGATTTTTCTAATTGTGAAACCGGAATAAGTGCGCTTTTAAGGTCTACTTCCTTACGTTTGTCGGCTACTATTTTTGAAAGTATATCCATGGATTATTATTAATTTATCTTTCTTGAATCGTATACTTGACAAATTGTTTTTGCCAATCTTTATTAAGAGATTGATCGATAGCTGTTACAAGAGATATTAATTTTTTGGTTTTATCGTATACAGCAAAATCAACACTTTTTCCTTTAAAAATAAAAAAGACAACATATCCATTTGGTGATTTAGAATAATAGCATGGTCCAGGGTTATTTGTGAAAGAGTTAGTTTCTTCAAATTGTAATTCCGGGAATTGTTTTAAGATAGTCTCCATTTTATTTTTAATTTTTACTCAATTCTTGCAACTTCCTTAAGGCATTTAGGCCTTTCCCGGCTAAAAGTGATTCTTTGGCTTTTTCAAAACCTTCTTTTGGAGTTAGGTTCTTTACCGTTGCAATGGCAATTCCCGCATTGGCACACACCACATTGTTCTGAGCTTCCGTACCACGGCCTTGTAGTACGTTCATAAATATCTGAGCAGAATCTTCAATGGAGTCGCCGCCCACAATCTGGGACTGCTGTATTTTTTGCACACCAAAATCTTCTGGCTTTAACATGCTTTCACTATTGTTGGAAATGGTTTTTGTATTTCCGGTTAACGATATTTCATCATACCCATCCAAAGCGTGGAGCACGGTAAATTTCTTATCAGTGTTTTGATAAAGGTAGCCGTACATACGGGCCAGTTCCAAATTAAAAACACCTACCATCTGATTCTTTGGGAATGCAGGATTAACCATTGGCCCTAACATGTTAAAAAACGTTTTTACTGCCAATTCCCTTCGGATAGGGCCAACATTTTTCATGGCAGGGTGAAAAAGAGGGGCGTGTAAAACACAGATACCTGCTTCTTCTATGGATTTTTTTAAGAAATCTGCCTCATTACTGAATTTTATTCCAAGAAATTCCATCACGTTGCTACTTCCACATTTTGATGAAACCCCGTAGTTACCATGTTTGGTTACATGAACTCCAGCTCCTGCCGTTACAAAGGAGGCAAGGGTGGAAATGTTAAAGGTATCTTTTCCGTCTCCACCGGTTCCGCAAAGGTCAATAGGATCGTATTCAGAAAGGTCTATTGCCATACACAGTTCCAGAAGTGCGTCACGAAAACCTTCCAGCTCATCTACCGTAATACTACGCATCATGTATACCGTTAAGAATGCGGCAATCTGACTTGTATTGTAATCTCCTTTAGCAATGTTTACCAATACTTGTTTTGCTTCTTCCTTGGGAAGAATATCGTGATTGATAAGTTTGTTTAATGTTTCTTTCATGATACTGTTCTAACTACTGTTTAATAAGTTCTCCGGGAAATGGTTTTTATTTAATTCTTGACCCAATTAGACAGGATTGTTTTGCCTTCTGGGGTTAAAACCGATTCTGGATGAAACTGCACTGCGGAAACGTCATAAACTTTATGACGTAAGGACATAACCTGACCGTTTCCATCAATAGAAGTGGCTTCTAGGCTTTCCGGTAAATTAGGGTCTACTACCCATGAATGGTAGCGGCCCACCAATAATTTTTTAGGAAGTCCCTTAAAATTAGGATCGTCTTTAGTCAATGTAATTTCCGTAGCAATACCGTGATACACTTCATCTAAATTAATAAGAGATCCACCAAAAACTTCGCATATGGCCTGTTGCCCCAAACACACACCAAAAATACTCTTTGTAGGGGCGTACTTGGCAATTATCTCTTTTAAAAGCCCTGCCTCATCTGGAATACCAGGGCCTGGTGAAAGCACAATTTTATCAAAAGCATCAACCTCCTCTAAAGTAAGTTGGTCGTTACGTTTTACAATAACCTGACAATCTAGGTCCTCTAAATAATGAACCAAATTATACGTAAAACTATCGTAGTTGTCTATTACTAAAATCTTCTTCATGGTTATATGGTTTCAGCAATTTTCAATGCCTTGGTCAATGCACCTAATTTGTTGTATGTTTCTTGAAGTTCGTCTTCCGGATCTGATGCGGCCACAAGACCTGCACCCGCCTGGTAATGCAATTGGTGATTTTTGCTTAAGAAAGTACGGATCATAATGGCATGGTTAAAATTGCCATCAAAATCCATAAAACCAATGGCACCGCCATAGTAGCCCCTGCTTGTTTTTTCATATTTTTCAATGAGTTGCATGGCCATGTGTTTTGGCGCACCGCTAAGCGTACCGGCAGGAAATGTATCTGCAACCACTTTCATGGTAGGAATGTCTTTTTTCTTCTGACCCACCACTTTAGATACCAAATGGATTACGTGGGAAAAGAACTGAACTTCTCTATAATTGGCCACTTTTACCATGCTTCCGTTTCGGCTTAGATCGTTACGGGCCAAATCTACAAGCATTACGTGTTCACTATTTTCCTTATCGTCTTCGGTAAGTTCTTTGGCCAGGACAGCATCTTGTTCATCATTACCGGTACGTTTAAAAGTTCCTGCAATAGGATGAATTTCAGCATTACCATCCTTTACAATAAGCTGTGCTTCCGGTGAGCTCCCAAAAATTTTAAAATCGCCATAATCAAAGTAGAATAAATAGGGAGAAGGGTTTACACTACGTAGTGCACGGTATACATTAAATTCATCTCCTTTAAAACCTTGGGAGAAACGGCGAGACAATACCAATTGAAAAACATCGCCCCGTTGGCAATGTTTCTTGGCCAACCGCACATGTTCCCTGTATTCTTCATCCTCTAGATTAGAAGTGGCTTCTCCATCCAAAGAAAAATCATAGGAGGCAAACGTACGTACGTTTAAAATGTGTGCAATTTCAGCCGTATTTTCCTCGGAGTTATAGCAATGTGCAAAAATATAGGCCTCGTTCTTATGATGGTCTATAGCAATGATGTTTTGGTAGACCGCATAATAGATATCCGGGATGGTTATGGAGTTGTCTTTCTTACTGATTTTAACATCTTCATAATAACGTACCGCATCATAGGCCATGTAGCCAAAAATACCGTTGTTTATGAATTTGAAATCACTTTCTTCGGCCTCAAACTTTTTGCTGAAATCATGAAGTACCTTTACAACATCCGTATCCGGATTTATTTCCGTTTCGTTGGAATTCTGATCGGGAAAACGTTCAACAATAGTTTCGTTCTCTGTTTTTATAGAGGCAATAGGGTTGCAGCAGATATACGAAAAACTATTGTCCGTCGCATGGTAGTCGCTACTTTCTAGCAAAATACTATTGGGAAAGCGGTCTCTAATTTTGAGATAGACGCTTACCGGCGTAATGGTATCTGCCAGAATTTTTTTGTGATAAGATTTTAATTTGTACTTCATGTTGATAGTATTCAAATGCAAAAGGCTTGTCGTGATGACAAGCCTTTATATAGTTTTACTACAATGGTGCTAGCTCACGATATCTGTCGAGAGTTGTTCCACCACCAAGTATTTGCGTTATTTCTGTTCATTGGCTCAAATATAGAAATCATTTTTAAAACCACAAACCTATTGTTTGAAAAAAACAAAACCCTGCAATCGTGTGAAAATGCAGGGCATGTATTTAAGCTTTTAAAGTAATTTAGAATTCTAAATCTACCACAAGATCAAACTCGTCATAAATAGTTTTGTCTCCTAAGTTTTCAAAGAAACTTCCAGAACCATATTTAATGTCATAAGCTGTTCTATCTACTTTTACAGATGCAGTTGCTTTGCTGCCGTAAACGGAAACGTCAAAAGTTACGGGCTTGGTAATACCTTTAATGGTCAAGTCACCAGTAACTTCATAAGCATTTTTGCCAGTAGCCTTTACATTGGTGAAAACCAATTTTGCAGCTGTGTGTTTCTCCGTAGCAAAGAAATCTGCGGATTTTAGATGTCCTTCCAATTTACCTTTGGATTCCCCTTCAAGGTCAGTAGCCACAAGTGTGGTCATATCCGCTTCAAATTCACCACCGGTAAGTTTGTCGCCATCAAAAATTAAAGTACCTGACTTAAGGTTAACGTTACCATAGTGAGACCCGGTTACCTTATAAGCTTTCCAGGTAATGGTACTGGCATCTGTTTTTACTTCTTTTTTTTCTTCAGCTACAGGTTCTGTTGCTGTTGCTACCCCAAAGACCAAGGCAAGCGCCAAACTAAATACTCCTTTTTTCATAATTGATTTAAAATTTAATTAATAATTAGTGTTCCTATTCAAATTTATTAAGCAATGCGTTTAGTTGTTCCATTTCTTTATCCGAAATATTTTGAAGTACTTTGTCTTCCGCTTCGGACATTGAGGCGTCCATTTGTTTTAAAACTTCACGTCCCTTATCTGTTATACGTATTTCTATCTTTCTTCGGTTGGACGGACAAACCTTTCTATCTACATATCCTTTTAGTAGTAGTTTGTCTACCAAACGTGTGGTGTTGCTCATCTTGGTTACCATACGTTCATTAAGTGTAGCCAAACTAGCGGGTTTGCCATTTTGACCTCTTAGTATCCGTAATACATTAAATTGTTGAAGTGATACACCGTAAGGTTTTAATGCCGTACTTAAAGCTTCGGTAATCATAGTATTGACCAAGAAAAGGTGAATCACCGTTCTACTTTTTAATGGAATCTCTTTCTGGGTCTTTATGATATTTTCAACATTCATGTTATTACAACTATTGTATATACAAATGTATGTTTTGTATTTCATTTGCTGTTATATTAAATAGGTAATTTTTTGTTAAATATTTTGGGAATGCCTTTGCATCAAAATCCGTAATTTTGAATTTTAATTGATATCCGCGGTAGCGATAAAAAAGAACGTTATGAATTTATCACAAGAAGAATGGGAAGAGCAACTAGAAAAGGATGATAACGCATTTGTCCTTGATGTTAGAACCCCTGAGGAAGTAGAAGAAGGGTATATACCCAACTCAACCAATATAGATTTTTATCTTGGACAGGATTTTTTGAACGAGATAGAAAAACTGGACAAAAGCAAAAATTACTACGTGTATTGCCGCAGTGGTAATCGTAGCGGTCAGGCTTGTGCCATTATGAACAGTGTTGGTATAGAAAACGCCTATAATTTGGAAGGTGGCTTTATGAACTGGGACGGAGCTGTAGAAGGGGAATAAAATTCTTTTTACCCTCATAAAGGTTCAATAAAATAGAGTCCTCAATAGATGTCCGGTATGGGTGTCTTTGGGGACTTCTTGATTCCTGTAATTTAGATTTTACATTTTTTGTCTTTACATTGTGCGTAGTAAAGCCAAACTTTTTGTCATGCGCGAAGATCTTCTTCATTTTATCTGGAAGCACAAAAAAGTACAGCCTGATCAATTGGTTACCGCCCAAGGGGAGTCTTTGACCATTTTGAATTTTGGTGCGCATAACCTATTGGCAGGGCCTGATTTCTTTAATGCCAAAATACGTATTGATGGTCAAGTTTGGGCGGGCAATGTTGAGATGCATTTAAAATCATCTGATTGGTACGCGCACGGTCATGAGGAAGATGATAACTATAATAATGTAATACTGCACGTAGTATGGGAAGATGATGCGGAGGTATTTAGAAAAGACAATAGCCTTATCACTACCTTGGAACTCCGTAAATACATTCCGTTACAACTCTTACAATCGTATCAAAAGTTATTTGATAAAAATGAAGTCCGTTTTATTAATTGCGAGAAAGATATTGGCCATGTTGATGACTTCTTGCTGAAAAATTGGTTGGAGCGACTTTATTTTGAGCGCCTAGAGGTTAAGGCTGAATTTGTGTTTGACTTGCTAAAGAAATCCAATAACGACTGGGAACAAGTGCTGTTTACGCTGCTTTTAAAAACCTTTGGACTTAAAATAAACGGAGCTTCATTTTTGAGTCTGGGCTCCGCACTAGAGTTTTCTATTTTTAGAAAACAACAACAGAGTGTGTTTCAGATGGAAAGTTTGTTGTTTGGTATGACGCATTTACTGGAGGATTCCAAGATTTTGGATGAACATTACATTCAACTGAAAAAGGAATATATCTATCAAAAGAAAAAGTATAATTTAAAGGATGAAAGCGTTCTAAAACCGGAATTCTTTAAACTAAGACCGCCTAACTTTCCTACCATTCGTTTATCGCAATTGGCCAATTTGTACGGGGCACATTCCTCATTGTTCCAAAAGGTAGTCTCGGCATCAAGTTTAGACGAGATGTATGGGTTGTTCGAAGTTTCGGCCAGTACGTATTGGAACAGTCATTATACTTTTGGAAAAGAATCAAAAAAGAAGACTAAAAAGCTTACACCTAAGTTTATAGATTTATTAGTGGTTAACGCTATTTTGCCGCTTCAATTTTGCTATGCCAAATACCAGGGTAAGGAGGTTCATGAGCGCATTATCAATATTATATCAAAAATTAAACAGGAAGAGAATACCGTAGTTAAAAATTACAGTTTACATGGGCTTGTTTCTACCAATGCACAGGAAAGTCAGGCTTTGCTTCAACTGTACAATACCTATTGCACTCAGAACAAATGTCTACAATGTGCCGTAGGTGCTCATTTATTGCGCTGAAATGGTTAAATTTGAACCTGAAGGTTTTGAAAATATGCTTTAACCGGCCATACTATAAGTTTCAAACATCAATATGAACATCTTCTATAAGTTACTTTATTACTTTCAAAAGCGTGGTTTTGAGGTATGCCGTAGAATAGCCGAAAGGTTGGGAATACGGGCTAGGGTAGTTCGTACATCGTTCATTTACCTAACGTTCGTAACCTTAGGTTTTGGCTTTGCTCTTTATTTGTTTCTGGCATTTTGGTTGCGCATTAAAGATTTGGTATATACCAAGCGTACTTCCGTTTTTGATTTATGAAACTGACACAATTCTTCCAGTCCAGAATGAATATTGCCTTGACGTTAATGTCAAGTGTACTTATAGTAGGTGTTTTGGGCTATCGTTTTTTGTCTGATCTTACTTGGGTAGATGCGCTTTACATGACCATAATTACGGTTACTACAGTAGGTTTTTCTGAGGTTGGCCCAATGGATACCCAGGAAAAATTATTTACGGTAGTACTTATTATACTTAGCATTTTCATTTTTGCATTTGCCATTTCGGTCATTACCGAATATATTTTGAGCAGGAATTCGTTACAGGAATTAAAAAAGAAAAAAGTGAAGAATAAGATAGATAGTCTTTCTGATCACGTCATTGTTTGTGGTTTTGGTAGAAACGGAATGCAGGCCGTAGAGCGTTTAACGGCGTATAAGAAACCATTTGTGGTTATCGAAAGAGATAGGGAGGTTATTGAAAAGTATGATGAGGACCTCTTGTTTATAGAAGGCGATGCCAATGAAGACGAGATTTTGCAACTTGCCGGTATTGACCGTGCCCGTTATTTAATTACGGCGCTTCCGGATGATGCGGCCAACCTTTTTGTGGTGCTTTCCGCACGACAATTGAATAAATCCCTTTTTATAGTTACACGAGCATCATTGGTAACCTCACAGAAAAAATTGCTCTTGGCGGGTGCCGATAAGGTAATCATGCCGGATAAAATAGGGGGAGACCATATGGCTTCATTGATCGTAATGCCAGATTTAATAACCTTTATGGATAAGTTAGGGGTAGAAGGTGAGCATACCACTAATTTGGAAGAGGTAGCCATTGAGAATTTTAAAGGTCAGGTAGAATGTAATTCCTTGCGGGATTTGGATCTTAGAAAACGAACGGGCTGTACTATAATAGGTTATATAGAGCCTAATGGAAATTATATCATTAACCCGGAGGCAGATTTGCAGTTACAACCTAAGAGCAAAGTTATAGTTCTAGGGAGACCTGAGCAGATACGAAAATTAAATGAAATGTTCCAAATTGGTTAGGATAGCTCTACGTTAATTGAACATTATTATTTGATTGTGTTAGTATTTTTTAAGATATTGCCGCAATTGTGTTAAAAACTAGAAAAAGAACTGAACCCACAAAAATAAATATGAAGAAATTTACCTTATTGTTTTTCCTACTACTAGGTGTAGTAGCCTTTTCTCAGGAACTAGTTGTACAAGGAAAAGTTTACAATCCGTCACACCAAATAAATGACGGTGTTATAGAGGTAAATGCAACGGGAGGAACGCCTCCATATATCTATAAGTGGAGCAATCAATCTACGGCATTGTCCTCTAAGAGAGCCAGTGGATTGGTAGAAGGTATTCCGTATACAATTACGGTTACGGATGCTGCAGGCACCTCCATTACCAAAGAATTTGAAGTTGAGACCAATGCAATAGCTGAAGTTTTTAACGGAACCATGACTCCCGCTGTAAGCGCGTTAGGTTCCGTTCTTTTTTGGGACCCTTTTGCTGCAATTGGTATTTACGACCCGGTTGTTTATGCAGATGTTAAATTGGTGGGTACGCCAGGATGGACAAATAATATTCAAAATAAGTTTGTTCTTAAAAAATGGCTAAAGGCCGAAGGGTCTAAAGTTAAGAAAGGTGATGAAATTGCTGTTGTTTCCAGTGATGATGCCCAAGATGAAATTGTTACGGCTACGGCCAATGGCGAGTTGAAATATTTGGTGCAGGAGGGTAAAGTAATATATAATTCAGAAAATGCAAAGCATGTTATTGAGCAAGGCGCGCATTATTTGGCCGAAATAAAATATGATGAGCCATTAACTATGGTTCATCCAAACGGTGATCCTATCTCTAACGGTATACCGTTCATTGTAATTTGGTTGGTATTGGGAGCTACATTCTTTACCCTTAGAATGGGCTTTATCAATATTAAAGGTTTTAGACATTCTATTGACTTGGCCAAGGGGAAATATGATGATCCGGATGCTCCAGGTCAGGTAACACATTTTCAGGCTTTGGCAACAGCGGTTTCGGGTACGGTAGGTCTAGGTAATATTGCTGGTGTAGCCGTAGCGGTTTCACTTGGTGGTGCGGGAGCTACCTTTTGGATGATCGTATGTGGTTTGCTCGGAATGTCCTCCAAATTTGTGGAGTGTACTTTAGGCGTGAAATATAGGGATATATTACCAGATGGAAGAGTTTTTGGTGGTCCAATGAACTATTTGAGATACGGGCTGGAGAAACGTAATATGAAAGGGTTTGGTAAGATTTTAGCTGGTTTCTTTGCGGTCTTGGCTATTGGCGCTTCTTTTGGTGGTGGAAACATGTTTCAGGCCAACCAATCCTTTGAACAATTGGCAGGTCAGTTTCCTGCTTTGGTAGGTCATGGTTTTTGGTTTGGTGTAGTAACGGCCATTCTTGTTGGAGTTGTGATTATTGGTGGTATAAATAGTATTGCAAAAGTTACCGGTAGGGTAGTGCCTATAATGGCTTCTATATATATCCTAGCCGCACTTGCGGTTATAATAATGAACATACAGAATATTGGTCCTGCATTTTCGGCCATATTTGAAGGAGCGTTTAGTCCGTCTGCCTTAAAAGGTGGTATTGTAGGGGTTCTGGTCATAGGTTTCCAAAGAGCGGCTTTCTCAAATGAGGCGGGCGTTGGATCCGCTGCAATCGCGCATAGTACAGCTAAGACCAATCATCCTCCTTCTGAAGGTTTCGTGGCACTTCTTGAGCCGTTTATAGATACGGTAGTGGTTTGTACGCTTACCGCTTTGGTACTTATTTTTACAGGCATGCACGAGGTGGAAGGAATGGCAGGTGCGCAATTGACCTCGGACGCTTTTGGTAGCCAAATATCTTGGTTTCCATATGTTCTGGCGTTGGCGGTATTCCTTTTCGCTTTTTCCACTATGATTTCATGGTCCTATTACGGTATGCGTGCGTGGACTTATCTTTTTGGGAAGAGTAAAAAGTCAGAGATGATTTATAAAATGCTTTTCTTGGTATTTGTGGTTATTGGTGCTTCGGTAAGTTTAGGTGCTGTACTTGATTTTTCGGATATGATGATTTTGGCAATGTCCTTTCCTAATATTATTGGTCTTTATATTATGTCCGGTGAAGTTAAGGGCGATTTAAATGCCTACTGGAAAAAATTGAAGACCAACGAGCTTTTCAAGAAACAAATGGCCGCTAAGGAATAATAGCTTTTTTGTTTCGCGGATGAAAAATTTTAAGTCCCACTTCAGGTTCAATAAACAAGAACGGAGTGGGATTTTTTATTTACTTTTTATTATTGTGGCACTTCAGGTGACTTATTTTGTGCTTCGTTCTATAGAGCCAACCGCTAGCAATAATGCTTTTGAGGAAAATGAACAGATTCAAGATCAGATTGATAGTTTAAAAGCTCAGGAACAATTAAAAGATTCTGTTAAAATCTTTCCTTTCAACCCTAATTATATAACAGATTACAAGGGCTATGTTTTGGGATTGTCCGTAGAGGAAATAGATAGGTTGCTCCTTTTCAGGAAAGGGGGAAAGTTTGTGAACTCTGTGGAAGATTTTCAAAAGGTGACTAAAGTTTCGGATTCGGTACTGAATCTAATTTCCCCTTATTTCAAATTTCCAGAATGGACGAAAAATAAAAATAAACCTGCTTCGTCCTATACAACTAAAGATGTTGCGAAGGAATCTACCCTGCAAATTTCCGATTTAAATTCAGCAACAACGGAAGAGCTTAAGAAAATCAATGGGATTGGAGAGAAACTATCCGCTAGAATCGTAAAATTTAGAGATAGGTTAGGCGGTTTTTTGGTAAATGAGCAGTTGTACGATGTTTATGGGCTAGAACCAGAAGTTGTAGAGCGTACTTTAGAGCGGTTTCAGGTGATTAAAAAACCGGTTATTGAGAAAATAAATATAAATACTGCTTCGGTAAAATCACTATCAAAATTAGTATATCTTCAAAAACACGTCTCTGAGAGTATAGTAAATTACAGAAATGTCAACGGAACTATACTTTCTTTTGATGAATTATCAAAAATAGAAGATTTTCCAATAGAGAAGATTGATAGAATTAAGTTATATTTGGCCCTATAAATTTTATGTCAATGCAAAGCATGTACTTTACGGAAGAGCATCAATTATTCAGAGAGAGTCTCCGAGATTTTTTAAAGAAAGAAGTAGTACCTCATATTGATAAGTGGGAGGCATCGGGAACCATAGAGCCCTTTATCTGGAAAAAGTTTGGTGAGATGGGCTATTTTGGTCTTGCAACGACCGAAGCTTATGGAGGAATGGGCTTGGATCTGTTTTATACCGTTATTTTCTTGGAAGAACTACAAAGGGTGAATTCTGGCGGTTTTGCCGCTGCCATGTGGGCGCATGCATATTTGGCAATGACCCATTTGAATAAAAATGCAAATGATGACCAAAAGAAAAGATATTTGACACCCAGTGTAAATGGGGAGAAAATAGGATGCCTTGGTGTAACCGAGCCTTTTGGAGGTAGTGATGTGGCCGGTATGCGAACAACTGCCATAAAAGAGGGTGATAGTTATATCATTAATGGGTCTAAAACATTTATTACCAATGGCGTATATGGTGATTATTGTATTCTTGCAGCCAAAACAGACCCTGCTGCTGGTAATAAGGGAATAAGTATTTTTATTGTTGATTTAAAGAGTGAGGGTGTTTCCGCCAATAAACTGAATAAGCTTGGTTGGAGGGCGTCCGATACTGCCGAACTGGCTTTTGATAATGTAGAGGTGCCAGCAGAGAATCTTATGGGTGAGGAGGGAAAAGGCTTTTCATTTATAATGGAGGCTTTTGCTCTAGAGCGTTTGGTAATGGGGATAAATGCCCATGCTAGGGCTGAGTATGCTTTGGAGTATGCCTTGCAATATATGTCCGAAAGGGAAACATTTGGAAAATCAATTAATCAATATCAAGCATTGCGCCACAGGTTTGTAGACCTTCATGCCGATATGGAATTGTGTAAACAATACAACTATGGGGTTGTTTATAAAATGGATAAGGGTGAATATGTGGTTAGGGAGGCTACTATATCTAAATTAAAATCTACTGAAATGGCCGATAAGGTGGCTTATGACTGTCTGCAATTTTTGGGCGGTTATGGCTATATAGAAGATTACCCTATGGCACGTATGTTCAGGGACAGTCGTCTTGGGCCAATTGGTGGTGGAACGTCTGAAATACTCAAGGAGATAATTGCCAAAATCGTTATAGATAAAAAAGAATACAGAGCTCCAAAAGGGTAAGAAGCCTTTAAGTACAAGGGTTTTCGTATTTTTTAGGGTATTGTTTCTTGGTATATTTGCAAATATGTAGTGCTCAATTGTAAATTAGTTTATATATTTGCCGCCTTAATCATAAAGAAAGGAGGTTGTAGCCAATGTTAATTATACCAGTAAAAGAAGGAGAAAACATCGATCGGGCTTTGAAACGTTTCAAGCGTAAATTCGATAAAACGGGTACGATGCGCAGATTGCGTAAGCGTCAACAATTCACAAAACCTTCCGTTGAGCGCAGAGCGCAGATACAGAAAGCAGAATACATTCAAGGTTTAAGAGATAAAGAAGAAATCTAAGAGACTTTGTTTAGTGTACAAATAGAAGAAGCCCATCATTTATGATGGGCTTCTTTTGTTTCAATAATTTTGTCTGTCTTCGCAATCTCCTTTTTACCGTAGCGTTGTTAGTCTTACTATTGTTAACTTCGTAATATGTCTCAGGAATCCTTTATATCATATTTAGCGTTAGAAAAGAACTATTCTGCTCATACGGTAACGGCGTATAAAAGAGATTTGGAGGCGTTTAGTGCTTTTTGTGATGAGCATTATCAAAATAAAAATATTGATCATATAGCTTACGGAATCATAAGAAGCTGGATTGTGGTTCTGGTAGATTCAGGTATTTCCAATAGGTCTGTCAACCGAAAAATAGCCTCCCTAAAGGCATACTATAAATTCTTACAGAATATAGGGGAGTTGGATGTGAATCCGTTAGCTAGGCACAAAGCTTTAAAAACATCAAAAAAAATAGAAGTTCCTTTTTCTGAAACTGAAATGGATAAAATCCTTTCCCAAATTGATTTTCCGGATGATTTTGAAGGAGTTAGGGATCGTTTGATTATTGAGTTGTTCTATACTACCGGAATGCGTAGGGCGGAGCTTATCAACTTAAAGCTTGTGGATATTGATTTTTCTCAAAGGCTTTTAAAAGTTTTGGGTAAAAGAAACAAGGAGCGTATGGTGCCCCTGTTGCCTTCTGTGGTAACGCTTTTGGAAAGGTATTTAATTGAAAGGGAAACACTTGGTGAAATAACCGATAAAGCCTATGTTTTTTTGTTGAAGTCGGGCAATAAACTATATGAAAATCTTGTTTATCGATTAATAAATAAGTATTTTAGTGAGGTGTCCTCTAAGGTTAAAAAGAGTCCCCATATCTTAAGGCACACTTTCGCTACCCATCTGCTTAATAAAGGGGCGGATATGAATTCGGTAAAAGAGCTGTTGGGGCATGCAAGTTTAGCATCTACCCAAGTGTATACACACAATAGCATTGCTGAATTAAAAAAGGTACACGCAAATGCCCACCCAAGAAGTAAGGGGTAGCAGCACTATTTTACATTACATTGTTTAACTTAAAAATTATAACCTATGAAAGTAAATGCGCAATCAGTCAATTTTAATGCGGATAGAACGCTTATAGACTTTTTACAAAACAGATTGGATAAGCTTGAGACCTTTTATGATAAGGTAATTAGCGCAGACGTGTACTTGAAAGTCGAAAACACGAGTTCAAAGGAAAATAAAATAGTGGAGATTAAATTGAACATCCCCGGAGATAAATTCATGATAAAAAAGCAATGTAAGAAATTTGAGGAGGCAGTTGACTCCGCTTGTAACTCCTTGGAAAGGAAGCTGATAAAACACAAAGAAAAATCTCGTATTCAAGCATGATAAAATTTTTTCGAATTTTGTTTTGAATAAACAAAAAAACGTATACATTTGCAGTCCGTTAGAAATAGCGGACTTTTTTATGCCGAAAATAGCATAGAAAGGCCGATGTAGCTCAGCTGGCTAGAGCAGCTGATTTGTAATCAGCAGGTCGTGGGTTCGAGTCCCTCCATCGGCTCTAAAAGTTCTTTAAAAAATTGGTTTGGGGAGATACTCAAGCGGCCAACGAGGGCAGACTGTAAATCTGCTGACTACGTCTTCGCAGGTTCGAATCCTGCTCTCCCCACTTTTTTTAGAAAACCCGTTTTTCGGGTATTGAAATATTGGATTATTATAATTGCGGGAGTAGCTCAGTTGGTAGAGCGTCAGCCTTCCAAGCTGAATGTCGCCGGTTCGAACCCGGTCTCCCGCTCTAATAGCCAAGGTAATGTTTGTGGTTTCAAAATCTACAGCGTTGAACCTTGAACCTTGAACCTAATAAGCCGACGTAGCTCAGGGGTAGAGCGTTTCCTTGGTAAGGAAGAGGTCACGGGTTCAATTCCCGTCGTTGGCTCAATAAAGGCATTATTTGTACACTAATATATAACTAAGATTAAAATTCATTAAAAATGGCAAAGGAAACTTTTGATCGTTCCAAACCGCACTTGAATATAGGTACTATTGGACACGTAGATCACGGTAAAACAACATTGACTGCTGCTATTACTACAGTATTGGCAAATGCAGGTTTGTCTGAGCTTAGAAGCTTTGACTCTATTGACAACGCTCCTGAGGAAAAAGAGAGAGGTATTACTATTAACACTTCTCACGTTGAGTACCAAACAGCTAACCGTCACTACGCTCACGTTGACTGTCCTGGTCACGCCGATTACGTAAAGAACATGGTTACTGGTGCTGCTCAGATGGACGGTGCTATTCTTGTTGTTGCTGCTACTGATGGTCCTATGCCACAAACACGTGAGCATATCCTTTTGGGACGTCAGGTTGGTATTCCAAGAATCGTTGTTTTCTTGAATAAAGTTGACATGGTTGATGATGAGGAGCTTTTAGAGCTTGTTGAGATGGAAGTAAGAGAATTGCTTTCTTTCTACGAGTATGATGGTGATAACGGTCCTGTAATTTCTGGTTCTGCCTTAGGTGCACTTAACGGTGAGCAAAAATGGGTTGATACTGTAATGGAATTGATGGAAGCTGTTGATAGCTGGATCGAATTGCCTGCTAGAGATGTTGATAAAGACTTCTTGATGCCTGTTGAAGATGTATTTACGATTACTGGTCGTGGTACTGTTGCTACTGGTCGTATTGAGACTGGTGTAGCTAATACTGGTGATCCAGTTGAAATTATTGGTATGGGAGCTGAGAAATTGACTTCTACTATCACTGGTGTTGAGATGTTCCGTAAGATATTGGATAGAGGTGAAGCTGGAGATAACGTAGGTATCTTGTTGAGAGGTATTGAAAAAGCTCAGATCAGCAGAGGTATGGTTATCTGTAAGCCAGGTTCTGTTAAGCCACACGCTAAGTTTGAAGCTGAGGTTTACGTTCTTAAGAAAGAAGAAGGTGGTCGTCACACACCATTCCACAATAACTACCGTCCACAGTTCTACGTAAGAACTACTGATGTAACTGGTAACATTTCCTTGCCTTCAGGTGTTGAGATGGTTATGCCTGGTGATAACCTTACTATTACAGTAGAGCTTATTCAGCCTATTGCTCTTAGTGTAGGTCTACGTTTCGCTATCCGTGAAGGTGGTAGAACAGTAGGTGCCGGTCAGGTTACTAAGATTATAGACTAATTTAGTATTATAGGATAATGTATTTTAAGGGTGTTCTGCTTTAGTAGGACACCTTTAAATGCAATTATAAACGGGTGTAGCTCAGTTGGTAGAGCACTGGTCTCCAAAACCAGGTGTCGGGAGTTCGAGTCTCTCCTCCCGTGCGAATTTAAGTAAGAATCATTATGTTAACGTATATAAAAGAATCTATAGAGGAGCTTCGTAACAATGTTACTTTGCCTTCAAGAGCCGAATCATCCAATCTTATGGTTGTGGTTGCGGTATTTTCTATTTTGTTCGCCTTGGCAACTTGGGGGGTAGATAGTGCATTCAGCAAATTGGTTCGTTTGTATTTCGATAACATCTTAAACTAGTCGATCGCTATGTCAGAAGTATTGGAAAAAAAATGGTACGTAGTGAGAGCTGTCAGTGGGCAAGAGAATAAAATCAAAGGCTATATTGAAAGTGAGGTAGAGCGCCATGGTTTTTCTGATTATTTAGAAGATGTGCTTGTTCCTACGGAAAAAGTGATTCAGATTAGAAATGGAAAAAAAATCAATAAAGAAAGGGTTTATTTTCCGGGATATATAATGATTAAGGCCAATCTAGGTGGTGAAATGATTCATATTATACGTTCTATTACGAACGTAATCGGTTTCTTAGGGGAAACAAAAGGAGGTGATCCTGTTCCGTTAAGAAAGACCGAAGTGAACAGAATGTTAGGTAAGGTAGATGAGTTGGCTGTTAATACAGATACGGTAGCTATACCTTTCACGCATGGTGAAACGGTTAAGGTTATTGATGGTCCGTTTAACGGATTTAACGGTACAGTTGAAAAAATCAACGAAGAGAAGCGTAAGCTTGAAGTAATGGTTAAGATTTTCGGAAGAAAAACACCATTGGAATTAAGTTATATGCAAGTAGAGAAAGTATAAGTTAAGTGTTACATATTTAAAGTTGTGTTGCTTCCAATTTGATACAGCTTAAATTTAATTTTAAACAATGGCAAAAGAAATAGGTAAAGTAGTTAAACTACAAGTTAGGGGAGGTGCAGCGAATCCGTCGCCACCGGTTGGACCCGCCTTAGGTGCTGCCGGTGTTAACATCATGGAGTTCTGTAAGCAGTTCAATGCTCGTACGCAGGACAAACAGGGTAAGGTATTACCTGTTGTTATCACCGTATATAAGGACAAGTCTTTTGACTTCGTCGTTAAAACACCACCAGCGGCAGTTCAGCTATTGGAAGCGGCTAAGATTAAAAAAGGATCAGGTGAGCCTAATCGTGTAAAATCTGGTAATGTTACTTGGGATCAAGTTAAAGCAATTGCTGAGGACAAAATGGTAGACCTTAATGCGTTTACGGTAGAATCTGCAATGAGCATGATAGCCGGTACTGCAAGGTCTATGGGTCTTAAAGTTGCAGGTAAGCGACCTTTCTAAAATCTTAAAAGCAATTTGAAATGGCAAAATTAACTAAGAAACAAAAAGAGGCCCACGCCAAGATAGATAAAGATAAACTTTATTCTGTCGGTGAAGGTGCAGCTTTAATAAAAGAGATTACCAATACAAAATTTGATGCGTCTGTAGATTTGGCTGTGCGTTTGGGTGTAGATCCAAGAAAAGCAAACCAAATGGTACGTGGGGTTGTAACACTTCCTCATGGTACAGGTAAAGATGTAAAAGTTTTGGCTTTGGTAACACCAGATAAAGAAGCAGAGGCTACTGAGGCCGGTGCTGACTTTGTGGGATTAGATGAGTATTTGGATAAAATTAAAGGTGGTTGGACAGATGTTGATGTTATCATCACTATGCCAAGCGTTATGGGTAAATTAGGTCCTTTAGGTAGAGTTTTAGGTCCAAGAGGTCTTATGCCTAATCCAAAGACGGGAACAGTTACTATGGATGTTGCGAAAGCTGTATCTGATGTAAAGGCTGGTAAAATTGACTTTAAAGTTGATAAAACAGGTATCGTTCATGCTGCTGTAGGGAAAGCTTCTTTCTCTGCGGATAAATTGGAAGAAAACGCTAGAGAGTTGTTAGATACTCTAGTAAAGATGAAACCTGCAGCTGCTAAAGGTGTTTACATGAAAAGTATTTTCATGTCAAGTACCATGAGCCCAAGTGTTCAGTTAGATCCAAAGACCGTTTAATCGAACTGGGTAGTTCAAAATTTACAGTATGACAAGAGAAGAAAAAGCAAACGTAATACAGGATTTGACTTCACAGTTGGCCGAAAATTCAACTATTTATTTAGCTGATATATCAGGTTTGAACGCAACGCAAACTTCAGATTTGAGAAGAGCTTGTTTCAAAGCTGACGTAAAATTGGCAGTAGTCAAAAATACATTGCTTGCAAAAGCAATGGAAGCTTCCGAAAGAGAATTTGGTGAACTTCCCGGAGTGCTTAAGGGCAATACTTCGTTAATGTTCTCCGAAGTAGGTAACGTTCCTGCAAAACTTATAAAGACTTTTAGAAAGAAGTCAAATAAGCCTTTGTTGAAAGGAGCCTATGTTGAGGAATCAGTATATATTGGTGATGAGAATTTGGATGCGCTTGTAAGCATCAAGTCTAAAGAAGAAATGATCGGTGAGGTTATTGGATTGTTACAATCCCCAGCCAAAAACGTTATTTCTGGACTTAAATCTGGCGGTGGTAAACTGGCAGGTATCCTTAAGACATTATCAGAAAGATAAGAACGCACTAGTAAACTAAGTATATTTTAAAAATTTATTAAACGATAGTAAAAATGGCAGATTTAAAAGATTTCGCAGAACAGTTGGTTAACTTAACCGTAAAAGAGGTAAACGAGTTGGCTGATATATTGAAAGAAGAGTACGGTATTGAGCCTGCAGCTGCAGCTGTAGCTGTTGCCGCTGGTGGTGGTGGTGAAGCCGCTGAAGCCGCTGAAGAAAAGTCAGAATTTGACGTTATCTTGAAAGCAGCAGGTGGTTCTAAACTAGCTGTAGTTAAATTGGTTAAAGAATTAACTGGTCTTGGATTGAAAGATGCTAAAGACATCGTAGATAGTGCACCTAAAGCTGTAAAAGAAGGTGTTTCTAAAGACGAAGCTGAAGGAATCAAAAAATCTTTGGAAGAAGCAGGAGCAGAAGTTGAGCTTAAATAGTATCAGCAACCATAACAATTTGGTTTAGGTCTTTCTTCGCTTATGGCGGAGCTAGACCTAAGCCTTTTTATACAAGTAAGACCCACGTATATGAAGAAGTATACGACCCCTTTTTAGTATTCACGTTCAAAATACTGTCCATAGATGTTCACACAACAGACTGAGAGAATAAATTTTGCATCCGCTAAGAACACGCCGGAGTATCCGGATTTCTTGGACATCCAGATAAAATCGTTTCAAGACTTTTTTCAGTTAGAAACAAAATCTGATGAAAGAGGCAATGAAGGCTTGTACAATACCTTCATGGAAAACTTCCCTATTACGGACACCAGAAACCAGTTCGTACTTGAATTTTTAGATTACTTCATAGATCCGCCAAGATATTCTATCCAAGAATGTATAGAGCGTGGTCTTACATATAGTGTTCCGTTAAAAGCACGATTAAAATTATACTGTACCGATCCTGAGCACGAAGATTTCGAAACTATCGTGCAAGATGTGTATTTGGGTACTATACCTTATATGACACCTAGTGGTACATTTGTTATCAATGGAGCGGAAAGGGTTGTAGTTTCTCAGTTGCACCGTTCTCCAGGTGTTTTCTTTGGTCAGTCATTTCATGCAAACGGTACCAAATTATATTCTGCCAGGGTTATACCGTTTAAAGGTTCGTGGATAGAATTTGCAACAGATATTAACGGTGTAATGTATGCGTACATTGATCGTAAGAAGAAGTTGCCAGTAACTACTCTTTTCAGGGCTATAGGTTTTGAGAGAGATAAAGATATTCTTGAGATTTTTGACCTTTCTGAAGAGGTTAAAGTTTCAAACGCCGGTCTAAAGAAAGTACTAGGTCGCAAATTGGCTGCTAGGGTATTGAACACTTGGCACGAAGATTTTGTTGATGAGGATACCGGCGAAGTTGTTTCTATAGAAAGAAACGAAATTGTTATTGATCGTGATACGGTATTGGAAAAGGACCATATTGCGGAGATTTTGGAAGCTGACGTAAAAACTATCCTTCTTCACAAGGAGAGTAATGCACAGTCAGATTATTCTATAATTCACAATACATTACAGAAGGATCCAACAAACTCAGAAAAAGAAGCTGTTGAGCATATTTATCGTCAATTACGTAATGCCGAGCCGCCCGATGAGGAGACTGCTCGTGGTATTATAGATAAATTATTCTTCTCTGATCAACGTTACAACTTAGGTGAAGTTGGTCGTTATAGAATGAACAAGAAATTACAGTTGGATATTGGAATGGACAAGCAGGTCTTGACTAAAGAAGATATCATAACTATTATTAAATACTTGATCGAGCTTATTAACTCTAAAGCAGAGATTGATGATATTGATCACCTTTCTAACCGTCGTGTTCGTACGGTTGGTGAGCAGTTGTCGTCTCAGTTTGGTGTTGGTCTTGCCCGTATGGCAAGAACTATTCGTGAGCGTATGAACGTACGTGATAACGAGGTGTTTACTCCAATAGATTTGATTAATGCAAAGACCTTGTCTTCTGTGATTAATTCATTTTTTGGAACTAACCAGTTATCTCAGTTTATGGATCAAACCAATCCGTTGGCAGAGATTACGCACAAACGTAGATTGTCGGCGCTAGGGCCAGGTGGTCTTTCTAGAGAGCGTGCAGGTTTTGAGGTTCGTGATGTTCACTACACGCACTACGGTAGACTTTGTCCTATTGAAACTCCTGAAGGTCCAAACATTGGTTTGATATCTTCACTTGCAGTTTTTTCTAAAGTAAACCCAATGGGCTTCTTGGAAACTCCTTACCGCAAGGTAGATAACGCTAAGGTGAATACAGAAGAGTTTGTATACCTGAGTGCTGAGGAAGAGGAAGGAATGAAAATAGCTCAGGCTAACATTCCTTTAAAAGAAGACGGTCAGATAAATACAGATAAGGTTATTGCACGTGAAGAGGGAGATTTTCCTGTTGTTGATCCAAGTGAAATCAACTATACGGATGTTGCCCCTAACCAGATTGCGTCTATTTCCGCATCGCTTATTCCTTTCTTGGAACATGATGATGCCAACCGTGCATTGATGGGATCTAACATGATGCGCCAAGCTGTACCATTGTTAAGACCACAGGCACCAATTGTAGGTACCGGTCTTGAACGTCAGGTTGCTTCTGATTCTAGGGTATTAATCAATGCAGAAGGAGATGGTACTATAGAGTATGTTGATGCCAAAATGATTACTGTAAAATATGATCGTACCGATGCTGAGCGTTTGGTAAGTTTTGAAGAAGATTCTAAATCATACAACTTGGTTAAGTTCAGAAAAACTAACCAAGGAACCAGTATTAACTTGAAGCCAATTGTAAGAAGAGGTGATAAAGTTAAAAAAGGTCAGGTTCTGTGTGAAGGATATGCTACAGAAAAAGGCGAATTGGCACTAGGCCGTAACCTTACCGTGGCTTTCATGCCTTGGAAAGGGTATAACTTTGAGGATGCAATCGTAATTTCTGAAAAAGTAGTTCGTGAAGATATCTTTACATCTATTCACGTAGATGAGTATTCTTTGGAAGTTAGAGATACAAAATTAGGTGCAGAGGAGTTAACCCATGACATTCCTAACGTTTCTGAGGAAGCTACTAAGGATTTGGACGAAAACGGTATGATCCGTATTGGTGCAGAGGTTAAGCCAGGTGATATCCTAATTGGTAAGATTACTCCAAAAGGAGAGTCTGATCCAACTCCTGAAGAAAAATTATTAAGAGCAATTTTTGGAGATAAAGCGGGCGATGTTAAAGATGCATCTTTAAAAGCTTCGCCATCTCTAAGAGGTGTTGTTATTGATAAGAAGTTATTCTCTCGTTCTGTAAAGGATAAGCGTAAGCGTTCCGAAGATAAAGAAGAGCTTAACAAGTTAGAATTAGAGTACGAAGTAAAGTTTCAAGAGTTGAAAGACATCTTGATAGAGAAGCTTTTTACTTTGATCAATGGTAAGACGTCTCAAGGTGTATTGAACGATTTAGGTGAAGAAGTATTACCAAAAGGTAAGAAGTATACACTTAAAATGTTAAACTCCGTAGACGATTTTGCTCACTTGGTAGGTGGTAGCTGGACAATGGATAAGGATACCAACGAGTCTGTTGCAGATTTACTTCACAACTATAAGATAAAGCTTAACGATCTTCAAGGAAACCTAAGAAGAGACAAGTTTACAATTTCTGTTGGTGATGAATTACCTGCAGGAATTATGAAGCTGGCTAAAGTTTATGTTGCCAAAAAGCGTAAGCTTAAAGTTGGGGATAAAATGGCGGGACGTCACGGTAACAAAGGTATTGTATCCCGTATCGTACGTCAAGAGGATATGCCTTTCTTGGCAGATGGAACACCAGTTGATATTGTATTGAACCCATTAGGTGTACCTTCTCGTATGAACATTGGTCAGATTTACGAAACCGTATTAGGTTGGGCCGGTCTTAAGTTGGGTAAAAAATATGCTACACCAATTTTTGATGGTGCTACATTGGATCAAATTAATGAATACACAGATGAAGCTGGTATTCCAAGATTTGGCCATACCTACCTTCATGATGGTGGAACAGGTAAGCGTTTTGATCAGCCGGCTACAGTTGGTGTGATTTATATGCTAAAACTTGGTCACATGGTAGATGATAAAATGCACGCACGTTCTATAGGACCTTACTCTTTAATTACACAACAGCCATTGGGTGGTAAAGCTCAGTTTGGTGGTCAGCGTTTTGGAGAGATGGAAGTTTGGGCTCTTGAGGCATATGGTGCTTCGGCAACTTTACGTGAAATATTGACCGTTAAGTCGGATGATGTTATCGGTAGGGCCAAGACCTATGAGTCAATAGTTAAGGGCGAGACCATGCCAGAACCCGGTTTACCGGAATCTTTCAACGTATTGATGCACGAACTTAAAGGTTTGGGCTTAGATATCCGTTTGGAAGAATAGAATCCGATTGTAGCGATTGAAGAACACACATTTTAATTAGTATCACCATTAGATTATGGCTAGAATAAAAGATAATAATCCAATAAAAAGGTTTGATAAAATTTCTATCGGATTGGCCTCTCCAGAAGCAATTTTGGCGGAGTCAAGAGGAGAAGTTCTCAAGCCTGAAACTATCAACTATAGAACGCACAAGCCAGAGCGTGACGGTCTTTTCTGCGAGCGTATTTTTGGTCCTGTTAAGGATTATGAATGTGCCTGTGGTAAATACAAAAGAATTCGTTACCGTGGTATTGTTTGTGACCGTTGTGGTGTTGAGGTTACGGAAAAGAAAGTACGTAGAGATAGAGTAGGGCACATTAACTTAGTGGTTCCTGTAGCTCATATCTGGTACTTCCGTTCGTTGCCAAATAAAATAGGTTACCTTTTGGGATTACCTTCCAAGAAATTGGATATGATCATTTACTACGAGCGTTATGTAGTAATTCAACCGGGTATTGCCAAAGGACCTGAAGGTGAAGAAATCAACAAGATGGATTTCTTGACCGAAGAAGAGTACTTGACTATTCTGGAATCTATTCCAGTTGAAAATCAATATTTAGAAGATACGGACCCTAATAAGTTTATTGCTAAAATGGGTGCGGAATGTCTTATAGATCTTTTAGCTCGTATAGACTTAAAAGAACTTTCGTACCAGTTACGTCATAAGGCGAACACTGAAACTTCTAAACAAAGAAAAACAGAGGCGTTAAAAAGACTTCAAGTAGTTGAGGCGCTTCGTGAATCTCAAGAAAATAGAGAAAACAGACCTGAGTGGATGATCATGAAGGTAATTCCGGTGATTCCGCCAGAATTGCGTCCATTGGTACCACTAGATGGTGGTCGTTTCGCTACTTCGGATTTGAACGACCTTTACAGAAGGGTTATTATTCGTAACAACCGTTTAAAAAGGTTGGTAGAGATCAAGGCTCCTGAAGTAATTCTTAGAAATGAGAAACGTATGCTTCAAGAAGCGGTAGATTCTCTTTTTGATAATACCAGAAAAGCTTCAGCAGTAAAAACGGAATCTAACAGACCGTTAAAATCTCTTTCGGATTCATTAAAAGGTAAGCAAGGTCGTTTCCGTCAAAACCTTTTGGGTAAACGTGTTGATTATTCTGCACGTTCGGTAATTGTTGTTGGACCGGAAATGAAATTGTTTGAATGTGGTCTTCCTAAAGATATGGCTGCCGAACTTTATAAGCCTTTTGTTATCAGAAAACTGATAGAAAGAGGTATTGTAAAAACGGTGAAGTCCGCTAAGAAAATTATAGACAAGAAAGAACCAGTTGTTTGGGATATTCTTGAAAACGTACTAAAAGGGCATCCGGTACTGTTGAACCGTGCTCCTACGTTGCACCGTTTGGGTATTCAGGCGTTCCAGCCAAAACTTATAGAGGGTAAGGCAATACGTCTTCACCCATTGGTTTGTACGGCATTTAACGCGGATTTTGATGGTGACCAGATGGCGGTTCACCTTCCATTAGGACCAGAAGCTATTTTGGAGGCTCAGTTATTGATGTTGGCATCGCATAACATCTTGAACCCTGCAAATGGATCACCAATTACCGTACCTTCTCAGGATATGGTATTGGGTCTGTACTATATGACCAAAGAAAGAAAGTCTACACCTGAAGTTCCTATCGCGGGAGAAGGTCTTACTTTTTATTCAGCGGAAGAAGTTGAAATTGCCTTTAATGAAGGTAAAGTAAACTTGAACGCAGGTATCAAAGTTAGAGCTAAGGACTTTAATGAAGAAGGAGAGTTGGTTTACAAAATAATACCTACCACCGTAGGTAGAGTTTTGTTCAACATGGAAGTTCCGGAGGCAGCAGGGTACATTAACGACGTATTGAACAAAAAATCTTTAAGAGATATTATTGGTGGAATTTTGGCTGTAACTGATGTTCCGACCACTGCCGATTTCTTGGATAAGATTAAGACAATGGGATATGAGTTCGCTTTTAAAGGTGGACTATCATTTAGCTTGGGTGATATTATTATTCCTCAAGAGAAGCATGAAATGATTGCCGATGCCAATGTTCAGGTAGAAGGTATTATGACCAACTATAACATGGGTCTTATTACTAACAATGAACGTTACAATCAGGTAATTGATGTTTGGACATCTACCAATGCCATGTTAACGGAACTTGCTATGAAGCGTATTCGTGAGGATCAGCAAGGATTCAACTCGGTGTACATGATGCTTGATTCTGGTGCAAGGGGTTCTAAAGAGCAGATTCGTCAGTTAACAGGTATGCGTGGTTTGATGGCCAAGCCTAAAAAATCTACTGCCGGAGGTGGTGAGATTATTGAAAACCCGATTCTTTCTAACTTTAAGGAAGGTCTTTCCATCCTTGAATACTTTATTTCTACTCACGGTGCTCGTAAAGGTCTTGCGGATACTGCCCTTAAAACGGCGGATGCAGGTTACTTAACACGTCGTTTGGTAGATGTTTCTCAAGATGTAATCATTAACATTACAGATTGTGAGACCTTAAGAGGGGTTGAAGTTTCTGCCCTTAAGAAGAATGAAGAAGTTGTGGAATCTCTTGGAGCTCGTATCTTAGGTAGGGTTTCATTACATGATGTATTTGATCCATTAACTGAGGAGCAATTACTTGTTGCTGGTCAGGAAATAATGGAGGCCGATGCTAAGAGAATTGAAGAATCTCCTGTTGAGAAAGTAGAAGTACGTTCTGCATTAACATGTGAAGCGCCTAAGGGAATTTGTGCTCAATGTTACGGTAGAAACCTATCTACCAATAAAATGGTACAAAGAGGTGAGGCAGTAGGTGTTGTGGCAGCACAATCCATTGGTGAGCCAGGTACACAGCTTACGTTACGTACATTCCACGTGGGTGGTATTGCAGGTAACATTTCTGAAGATAACAAGTTGATCGCTAAATTTAGCGGTGTAGCGGAAATAGAAGATTTAAGAACGGTTATAGGAACCGACAATGAGGGTAATCCTGCCACTATTGTTATTTCTAGAACCTCTGAAATCAAAGTTGTAGATAAGAAAACCGGTATTACTTTAAGTACTAATAATATACCTTACGGTTCGCAATTGTTCATAGAGAATGGAGCAACCATTACTAAAGGCGATGTTGTTTGTTCTTGGGATCCATATAACGGTGTAATTGTTTCTGAGTTCCCAGGTAAGATTGCTTACGAGAATATTGAGCAAGGTGTTACTTATCAAGTAGAGATTGATGAACAGACTGGTTTCCAGGAAAAAGTAATCTCTGAATCTCGTAACAAGAAATTGATACCAACTCTCTTGATCCAAGATAATAAAGGGGAAACATTACGTTCGTACAACCTTCCGGTTGGATCGCACATTATGGTAGATGATGGGGATAAGATTAAAGAAGGTAAGACACTTGTTAAGATACCACGTAAATCTGCTAAAGCAGGTGATATTACCGGTGGTCTTCCAAGGGTAACCGAACTTTTTGAAGCGCGTAACCCTTCTAACCCGGCGGTTGTTTCAGAAATTGACGGTGTTGTTTCTTTCGGGAAAATCAAAAGAGGTAACCGTGAGATCATTATTGAATCTAAGTTAGGTGAAGTCAAGAAATACTTGGTGAAACTTTCCAATCAGATTTTGGTACAGGAGAATGATTATGTTCGTGCCGGTATGCCATTGTCAGATGGTTCTATAACTCCAGAGGATATCCTTAAGATCAAAGGCCCATCAGCAGTACAACAGTATTTAGTGAACGAAGTTCAAGAAGTATACCGTCTGCAGGGTGTGAAGATTAATGATAAGCACTTTGAGGTTGTTGTTAGACAGATGATGCGTAAAGTTCGTATTCAAGATCCGGGAGATACTATTTTCTTAGAAAACCAATTGGTTCATAAGGATGACTTTATCCAGGAAAACGATGAGATTTTTGGTAAGAAGGTTGTTGTAGATGCAGGTGATTCAGAAAACCTTAAACCTGGTCAGATTATTACTGCTCGTGAATTGAGAGATGAAAATTCTGTCTTGAAACGTTCGGATAAGAATCTAGTTACGGCCAACGATGCGGTTGCGGCTACGGCTACGCCAATTCTACAGGGTATTACACGTGCGTCTCTACAGACTAAATCGTTTATATCTGCGGCATCTTTCCAAGAAACTACTAAAGTATTGAACGAAGCTGCTGTAAGTGGTAAAGTAGATACATTGGAAGGCTTGAAGGAGAATGTTATTGTTGGACATAAGATCCCAGCAGGTACAGGTATGAGAGACTATGAGAACATCATAGTTGGCTCTAAAGAAGAGTATGATGAAATCATGGCGCGCAAAGAGGCCTTGAAATTTTAAACTCAAATAATTAAAACCCTCAATAGTTTCTATTGAGGGTTTATTTTTTTACATATGAGCGAAAAAGAACAAAAACAGAACCAAATCAATATTGAACTTGATGAAAAGACAGCTGAAGGAATCTATTCCAATCTGGCAATCATTAATCATTCAGTATCAGAATTTGTAGTTGACTTTATAAGCATGATGCCAGGGGCTCCCAAAGCCAAGGTAAAGAGCAGAATTGTTCTGACTCCGCAGCATGCCAAAAAGTTTTTAAAGGCTTTGAATGATAATGTAAATAGGTTTGAAGCTGCTCACGGAACTATTAAGGACTACGAGCAACCTCCAATACCAATTAATTTTGGGCCAACAGGAGAGGCTTAAGAATAAAAAATGCCCTTTGTTACTACAAAGGGCATTTTTTATTTTATAAATTTTTCCGGTTTCTAATCAAACTCAGAAACAAAATGAAGTTTTACGCTAGGGTATTTTTGTTGGGTCATTTGTAAAGAGAATTGAGAATCGGCCAAGAATACCAATTGATTTCGCTTGTCCTTGGCTAAAAATTTCTGTTTCACTCTTTTGAATTCTTTAAATTCTTCGTTTTTAGGGTCTGATGCTTCTACCCAACAGGCTTTGAAAACCGGGAAGTTTTCATAGGTACATTTGGCGCCATATTCATGTTCAAGACGGTATTGAATAACCTCAAACTGAAGTGCTCCTACAGTTCCTATAACCTTTCTGCCGTTCATTTCTAGCGTAAATAACTGCGCTACACCTTCATCCATAAGCTGGTCAATGCCCTTGTAAAGCTGTTTGGACTTCATTGGGTCTGCATTGTTAATGTACCTAAAGTGTTCAGGAGAGAAGCTAGGGATGCCTTTGTAGTGTAGTTCTTCTCCTTCGGTTAAGGTATCGCCTATTTTAAAATTACCTGTATCATGAAGCCCAACAATATCTCCGGGATAGGATATATCCACGATTTCTTTTTTCTCGGCAAAAAACGCATTCGGACTTGAGAATTTTAGTTTTTTTCCATTTCTAACATGAAGGTAGGGTTTATTTCGTTCAAACGTTCCGGACACAATTTTAATAAACGCCAAACGGTCACGATGTTTTGGGTCCATATTGGCATGTATCTTAAATACAAAACCGGACATTTCCTTTTCATTTGCCTCAACAACTCTTTCTTCAGCTTTTTTAGGGCGAGGAGATGGGGCAATTTCTATAAAACAATCCAATAGCTCCCGAACACCAAAATTATTAAGGGCAGAGCCAAAGAATACGGGCTGTTGCTCACCTTGCAAATAGCTTTCTTTATCGAAATCAGGATATACACCTCTTACCAACTCTAAGTTATCACGAAGTTCTTCCGCGGCATTGTTTCCTATAATTTTCTCGAGTTCAGGGCTTTCAATAGAGTCAAAGGCTATAGTTTCCTCAATATTTTTTTTACTATCACCGCTAAAAAGATTAATGTTCTTTTCGTAGATATTGTAAATACCTTTAAAATCATAACCCATACCAATTGGGAAACTTAAAGGGGTAACGGATAGGCCAAGTTTTTGCTCCAAATCGTCAAGAAGGTCAAAAGCATCCCGCCCCTCTCTATCCAATTTGTTTATAAAAACAATAATAGGAATGTTTCGCATTCTACAAACCTGCACCAATTTTTCGGTCTGCTCTTCCACACCTTTGGCAACATCAACCACAACTATAACACTATCTACAGCTGTAAGTGTTCTAAAGGTATCTTCGGCAAAATCTTTATGCCCAGGAGTATCAAGAATGTTTATTTTCTTATCCTTATATATAAAGGCAAGTACGGATGTAGCAACGGAGATACCTCTTTGGCGCTCTATTTCCATAAAGTCACTCGTGGCCGTTTTCTTGATTTTATTGTTTTTTACAGCACCCGCCTCCTGAATGGCACCACCAAATAACAGAAGTTTTTCGGTTAATGTTGTCTTACCGGCATCCGGGTGGGAAATTATTCCAAAGGTTCTACGCCTTTGGATCTCGTCTTTAAAACTCATGAAGAAAATTTGTGCAAAAATACATTAAATTCTAGTTATGACCTGATTTATGTTGAGTTAAAACCAAGCCTTGAGGCTAAGATTTAGGTGGTTTTTTGTGTTAAGTGATAGGGTTTGGTATATATCGATGAACGGCAGAAAATCCCGATTTTCATTGGTTATAGTTTAGGTTTGTGCATGATAATAGGGAAATGAAAACTATATAAATTGTATTGTTTTCAGCCCTTTACCGAATATATTTGTCTTTGGAGGATTATTCATAATTTATACTTTCAAAACAATTTGGTTAACGAAATATTAAATATATCTTGCACCTAGAATTGAAGTCTCCCAACTTCTTGCCAACCACATTTTTGACCTACACGCCATGGTGATTAGTTTAATAAAAGCTAAACATTTATGGAAAACTTTACTCTACTGAATTTTAAGAACAAAACGTTCAAGGCATTTACTTATGTACTTGCTGTAGTCCTTTTTGGGATAAATAGCTCCTTTGAAAATTTCTCCGATACGTTAGATTCGGAAAAAGAGACCAAGGAAGAAGTGCAACCAGCTTACATGTTTGATGCTGATGGTTGTACCCGTTTGGATAATAAAGAGATTAGACCGGGAGACTTTGGTTTTTCTGATGGGGTTACAGATGGTAGCCTCTCTGCAGACAATGTAGATGTGAGTTCCAAGTGGGGACTTCCGGCAGGTTCTATTTTGGTAAGTGTACAAGGAGCAAGTACAAAAAGTTCTTTGGGGCTTTTTGAGGTTAATAAAGATTTACCGGCCACTTTTACTTTCTCAGGAACCGTGCCGGTACAAATTATAGCAGAGCACTCTGCTCGTGTAGATTCTAACCATAGAGATGGTATTCTTGCTTTGGATAATGTAGAGTATGTCCAGACCACAGCTTTGCCTACAGGAATTATTTCTGGTAATGAAACCAATGATTACTTTGTAGAGAACACAACGGCAGCTCCTATATTTGGTCCTAACCGTTTTGTGTGGTTATCACAAGGTTTGGCAAATGAGATTCAGTTCTATACTACTTCTAGTTTTCCTGTAAACGGTATTCGTTTGAGAATTATACCTGTTATATGTCCGGATACGGATGGTGATGGTGTTAACGATAATGTAGATTTGGATGATGATAATGATGGTATTTTGGATACAGTTGAAGATCCTAATATTGACGGTGATGATAATCCGCTAACGGACCCCTATGATTTAGATGAAGATGGTATTCCAAATCATTTGGATATTGATTCGGATAACGATGGTATTCCTGATAATGTAGAAGCTCAGACTACAGATGTTTATATAGCACCAAATGATGACGATGCTGCTACTTATGATTCTAATGACGGACTTAATTCTGCGTATCCTGATGGGTTGACCCCCGTTAATACTGATAGTAGTGATGTTGAGGATTATCTAGATGCAGATAGTGATAATGATGATGTTCCGGATAATAACGAAGGAAACGATTTTAATTTTGACGGTATTCCTGATCAGACTTATACCGGAATAGATACAGATGGAGATGGTCTAGACGATGGTTATGAAGGTAGTGATGTTAATGACGGTTATGATGTTAATGATGAAATTGATGACCCTGCTAACGACTTGCCTGATACGGATGGTACAGAAGATGTAAACTATCGTGATTTGGATGATGATGGTGATGGAATAAACACACCGGATGAAGATGCAGATGAAGATGGGGATCCTACCAATGATGATTCGGATGAAGACGGTACACCAGATTATCTTGACTTTGATGAGGATACTACTACAGATACAGATGGTGATGGTGTTCCGGATATAACGGATTTGGATGATGATAACGATGGTATTTTAGATACGGTAGAAGACCCTAACACAGATGGAGATGATAATCCATTAACGAACCCATTGGATACAGATGAAGATGGTATTCCTAATCATTTGGATATTGATTCTGATGATGACGGTATTCCGGATAACGTTGAGGCACAAACTACGGATGGTTATATAGCGCCTAATGAAGATGATGAAGCAACATATGCTGCTAACGATGGTTTAAACTCAGCTTACCCAGATGGTCTTACTCCGGTGAATACAGATGGGGAAGACACGGAGGATTATATTGACTTGGATAGTGACAATGACACTGTTCCAGATAATAACGAAGGCAATGACTTCAATTTTGATGGTAAGCCAGATCAGACTTATACCGGAATAGATACGGATGGAGATGGTCTAGATGATGGTTATGAGGGCAGCGATGTTAATGATGGTTTTGATGTAAACGATGAAATTGATGACCCGGCCAATGACTTGCCTGATACAGATGGTACAGAAGATGTGAACTATCGCGATTTGGATGATGATGGTGATGGCATTGATACACCAGATGAAGATATTGATGGAGATGGAGACCCTACCAATGACGATACGGACGAAGACGGCACACCAGATTACCTGGATCCGGATTCTAATCCTAACGATAAGGATACGGATGGTGACGGTGTTCCGGATAGAGTAGATTTAGATGATGATAACGATGGTATTTTGGATACGGTTGAAGACCCAAACACAGATGGTGATAATGACCCATTGACCAATCCTTTGGATTCTGATGGAGATACTATACCTAACCATTTAGATATTGACTCAGATGATGATGGTATTCCGGATAATGTTGAGGCACAAACTACGGAGGGCTATATTGCTCCAAACGATGACGATGAAGCAACATATGAAGCCAATGATGGATTAAATTCCGCATACCCTGATGGATTGACGCCTGTTAATACAGATGGTACAGATGAAGAGGATTACTTGGATTCGGATAGTGATAATGATTTAGTGTTTGATCATAATGAAGGCAATGATTTTAATTTTGATGGAGCACCTGATCAATCCTTTACAGGTACAGATACGGATGGAGATGGTCTTGATGACGGTTACGAGGGTAGCGATGTTAATGATGGTTTTGATGTAAACGATGAAATTGATGATCCGGCCAATGATCTACCGGACACGGATGGTACCGAAGATGTAAACTATCGTGATTTAGATGATGATGGTGATGGAATTGATACGCCGGACGAAGACGGAAATAATAACGGAGACCCAACTGATGATGATTTGGATGGTGATGGTACGCCTTCATACCTAGATCCAGAAGAGGATACTGAAATTGTAGTGATGCAAATGGTAACCCCTAACGGAGATGGTAAAAATGAATTCTTGTGGATTGAAAATGTTGATAAAGCTTTAGATAATAATCTTAAGATTTTCAATAGATGGGGTGTTGCTGTATACGAAGGAGATGATTACAATAACCAGAACAATGTGTTCGATGGTAGATCAAAAGGAAGGTCTACAATAGCTGGTCAGGATTATTTACCGGCAGGGGTTTATTTTTATATCTTTAAGTACAACACTGTAAATAAAGCTAATATAACTGATAGTGGTTATATTTACATCAGCAAATAATCTATAAAGTAGGTATGATTATAAGAAATAAACTACTAGCAGGCCTATTCTTGGTATTGGTCTATTGTCAAACGGCTTCGGCCCAACAAGATGCCCAGTACACTCAGTATATGTTTAATACAATGAGCGTTAACCCTGCCTATGCAGGTTCTAGGGGGCAATTGAGTATTGCGGGCCTATACAGGTCTCAATGGGTAGGTTTAGATGGATCTCCAGAGACTTTTACCATCAATTTACACTCTCCCATAAGGAACAGTAAAGTAGGTTACGGTTTGTCTATAGTAAACGACAAAATAGGAGAGGGCACTGTTCAAGAAACTTATATAGATGGGTTGATCTCATATTCAATTGACGTTTCTTTAAAAGGAAAACTATCTTTTGGATTAAAGTTGGGAGGTAATATTCTCAATTTGGATTTTGAACAATTAAGACAGAGACCAGGTTTTGAAGAAGCTGTAGGTACCGATAATATTGAAAACCGATTTTCTCCTAACGTAGGACTGGGAATGTACTACCATACCGATAAATTTTATGCGGGACTTTCTGCTCCCAATTTATTAGAGGTAGAACATTTTGATTCGGCCAACTCGGATGCTAACCAAATTGACTTTTTGGCTAAAGATCGTGTTAACTTTTACTTGATTACAGGATACGTTTTTGATTTAAATGATAACTTTAAATTTAAGCCTGCTCTATTGACAAAGGTTGTAGGTGGTGCACCGCTTCAGGTAGATGTCTCAGCTAATTTTCTGTTTGCAGAGAAGTTTTCTTTTGGTGCAGCTTACAGATGGGATGCCGCTGTAAGTGCTCTTGCTGGCTTTCAGATATCTGACCAAATTATGTTAGGGTTGGCATATGATAAAGAAACAACAGACTTTGGTAGTACACAGTTTAATAGCGGATCTTTTGAAATTTTTCTAAGATGGGAATTAGTGAAATCATTTGAAAAACTGGTTTCTCCGCGTTTCTTCTAAACCTTGCCTTATGATGAAAAAAATACACATTCTTTATGTTTTGGTCTTTTTGATGGGCACGAGTTGTTTTGCTCAAGAAAAATTGATTACCAAGGCCAATGAAAAATATGACGAATACTCTTTTAGTCCGGCTATCGATATTTATAAAAAAGTACTGGATAGGGGATATGTTTCGGCAGACCTTCTCAAAAAATTAGGAAATTCTTACTATTACAATGCAGATTACGAGGATGCGTCAAAAACATACAAAAGACTGGTAGACGAGTATCCGGGAGAAATAGGTCCGGAGTATTACTTTAGATATGCACAGACCTTAAAAACTTTAGAGGAGTACGATGCTTCCAAAGAAGTTATGGGCAAATTTTTGGAGGCCACTTCAGATGATGTAAGGGCTACTGCGTACAAAGACGAGAAAGACTATCTAAACGATATTAAAAGAAATTCGGGTAGATATAACGTATCGCCTTTTCAATATAATTCTCCGTACTCGGAGTTTGCACCTTCTTTCTATAAAGAGGGTCTTATTTTTTCTTCGGATAGGGATACCGGTAATTTTGCTCGCTATCGTCATACTTGGAATTCAAAGGATTTTTTGGATTTATATAAAGTAAACGCAGATAGCATTTCTCAAGGTACTGTTATTAAGTTTGGAGACCATGTAAATACAAGATTACACGAATCAACATCAACAGTAAACAAGGCCGGGGACATTTTATATTTCACTAGAAATAATTTTAAGTCCGGAAAATATGTAAAAGACGAAAAAGGAGTAATACGTCTTAAAATTTTCAAGGCTAAAATGGTAGAGGGTGTATGGTCTAATATAGAGGAACTACCCTTTAATAGCAATGATTACTCTGTAGCCCATCCCACATTAAGTGCAGATGAAAAGACCTTATATTTTGCATCGGATATGCCCGGTTCTTTAGGGGAATCTGATATTTTTAGGGTTTCCATAAACGATGATGGAACCTACGGTACTCCTGAAAATCTAGGTTCGGTAATTAATACAGAGGCTAGGGAAACCTTTCCTTTTGTTTCAAGCGAAGATGTCCTTTATTTCTCTTCTGATGGCCATCCTGGTCTTGGGGGCTTGGATATTTTTGCTACTAAAGTAGCCAATGGAAGGTTGGATGGAAACGTTATGAATGTAGGTGAACCCGTTAACGGAAGAATGGATGATTTTACGTTTGTCTTTAACGAAGAAACTAAAAAAGGGTATTTTGCCTCTAACCGCTCGGAAGGGCAGGGAGCTGATGATATTTACGCTTTCTTGGAAACCAAATCGTTGGTGATTGACTGTGAACAGGCTATTTCCGGGGTAGTGCGGGACAAAATATCCAATGAGCCTTTAATTGGGGCATCGGTTAAGGTCATCAATGAAAATAATGACGAAATAATGTCGGCCATTACAGATGCTGAAGGTAAGTATAGCTTATTGGTAGATTGTACTCAAGGTAATTTTGTAAGAGCTATGACAGAGGGGTATATTCCATCTGAAGAGTATTTAGGAAAATCTGATGGGGAACCTAAAACCATAGACTTTTATCTAGAGAGAAATTCTATTAGTGCCGGCTTTGGCGATGATTTAGCCAAACTATTACAATTGAGTACTATCTACTTTGATTTTAATAAATACAACATTCGCAAAGATTCTGAAATAGAGGTTGAGAAGGTAATTGCTGCAATGGAAAAATACCCAAGTTTGAGGATTAAGGTAAACTCCCATACGGATAGTAGAGGTAAGGATTCCTATAACTTATGGCTCTCTCAGAAACGAGCGGAAGCTACGGTCAATTATATGATAAAAAGAGGGATAGCCAAAGAAAGGTTGGATAGCGAAGGTTTTGGTGAAACTAAATTGATTAACCAATGTGCCAATGGTGTCAAATGTTCGGATAAGGACCATGAACTGAACAGACGATCGGAATTTATTATTCTGGAATAGTATATCTAAGAAATACAATACCAAAGGCAGCTACTTTAAAGTAGCTGCCTTTTTTGTTCACAGTACTTTACAAAGTAGATAAGTATTTAATCGATAATGTATCTATTTTAAAGGCAATTCAACGTGCTTTAAAATACCTAAACATTGTAAAAACTATCGGTTACGCTCTCTATTGGTGTCTTCACAACAAATTTTTCTTAGGTAGTTCTAGTACGGATATATTTGCTGGGTTAAGTGCTCGGTCCGTTCGGTCGGCATCTATTCAAAGCTTTAAAAAGTGCTAAAAATAGTGTATAATCATACTAGAATTTTTTATGTTTTTTTGGCGATGCTGTGTTCGTTACAGTTGGTCGCACAAGAAACTTATCGCGATAATTTTAGCAGTGTATCTTACTCAAATAATAATGGCAGTTCTAACTTTTCTACAAATTGGGTAGAAACTGGCGATACAAATAATGGTCCTGCCAGTCAATATATAAGAATAAGTAGTAATAGACTTGAATTTTATTGGATATATTCTGAGACCGTACGCAGATCGGCTAATCTTAATGGGGCTGCAACAGCTGTGTTAAGTTTTAATTATACAACAATTAGTCTTACAAACGGTAGAGCGTTAGGTATCCAGGTTTCTAATAATGGAGGTGCGTCTTATACTACAGTGGGTACGATTAATGGTAATAATACAGGAATTTTTAGTCAAGATATATCTGGTTTTATTTCAGCAACTACAACCGTAAGATTAGCTAAATCGGGCAATAACTGGAATAATAATGATTACGCCTTTATCGATAATTTTCAGATTTCTGCAACTTTTCCCGCACCTATTCCTGTTCTGGAGGTAAATGATATAACAGTAGATGAAGACGGGGGCAATGCTACTTTTACCGTACGGCATATAGGTACGAACGCTACAGCTCCTTTTACGGTCAATTACAGAACGGTAGATGGGTCTGCAATTGATGGTAACGATTATACTTCTTCATCTGGTATTTTAAACTTCAATGGTACGTCAGGTGATACGGAAACAGTTACCGTTCCCATTTTAGATGATGGTACTATTGAGAATCCGGAAAATTTCATATTGGAATTCACTCTAGCATCAGATCCTCAAGTAGACATTAGTGATACAGCTACAGCAACGATTATAGATGATGACGCCTTAATAATGACTAATGACGGTAGTGCAACTACATGTAGCGATACCTTTTTTGATCCGGGCGGACTCTCTAATTATTCTAATAATCAAGATGTAACCTATACCATATGTCCGGATACAGCTGATACATATTTGAATGTCAACTTTACAAGTTTCGAGATTGTTTCTGGAGATATACTCTATATTTATGATGGTAATTCAACGGGAGCTACTTTAATAGGTCAGTATGATAGTGCCAATGTACCCACTTCAATAAATTCTTCGGCTGCTTCAGGCTGTCTAACGTTTAGGTTTGTTTCTAACGGAAATAACACCGGAGCTGGTTGGGAGGCAGAAATCAATTGTTTTCCTGACGGTCCCATTATTATAATTGAGGACATTACAATTGATGAAGATGTGGGTAATGCCGTGTTTACCGTAAGGTCTACAAGAGCTGCGCACGGAAGAAATATATTTTTGTTTGGTTTTGTTGAAGCCCCATTTACGGTAGATTTTGAGACCGTAGACGGATTGGCTTTGGCAGGAAGCGATTATACCGCCACATCAGGAACGCTAACCTTTACAGGAGAGTTAAATAATGTTCAGACCATTTCTGTACCTATAGCCAATGATGGTATTCCGGAATTTGCAGAAGATTTTGATATTGTCTTTACTGGAGCAAATGCCCAGTATGCAGTTGTAAATTATAACGATGCGGGTAAGGGTACCATAAATTCTCAGATCTTAGCAAATGACCCATTAACACTGTTTCAAGAATTTGATGGGTATTATGATTACTCAACTACCGGAGGTACGTTACGTACAAGTCCCAATGGGGCTAGTCCTTGTGCGGTTACTACATCATCGTCCAATAGTTTGGTATCTCCTGTTCCGGCAACAGCTTCTGTTGAAAGGGCTTATCTGTATTGGTCTCATTCTAGTACGGTTCGTGATGCAGATGTAACTTTTGAAGGACAAAGTGTTTCTGCTAACTTTCTATATCAGACATCTTTGGGCAATAGAAACTTTTTTGGTTATGTAAGTGATGTAACCACTATAGTTCAAGGCGTATCCAATTTATCAAGTAATGTTTTTGACTTTAGTGGTCTTACCATTAATAATACGGGAGAATATTGTACAACAAGTACGGTTCTTGGTGGCTGGGCGTTAATGGTTTTTTATGAAGACCGTTCTTTGCCAGCAGTAAATATAAACTTATACCAGGGTTTTGATGGTTTAAGTAATGATGGTAATTCGTTTACGCTAGATTCTTTTTATGCCATATCGGGAACAGGCGCCAAAGCTTCATTTTTATCGTGGGAAGGTGATCCAGATTTGAATGGATCTAGTTCTGGCTCTACCAATCCTGAAGAACTGTCCATTACCAATCAAAGAAATCAAAATTTTATTCTTACGGGAGATGGAGGTCAAACAGGTAATAACTCCTATAACTCTACAATTTATGACAATACGGTAGGTCCTCCGGTTTATAATAATGCTGCTACTTACGGTATAGATTTAGATACTTATGATATTTCATCATTTATTCAACCGGCAGATAGTGAGGTCACAGCAAATGTTGACGTAGGTCAGGATTTTGTGATTTCTGCAGCGGTGGTATTGAAAGTGCCGTCCAACTTAATTGCAGGTCGTGTTTTTGAAGATGTCAATTATCCGGGTGGCGCAGGCCGTGATCAATTGGCCTCTGGAGGAGTAGGGATTTCGGGTGCAATCGTAGAGCTTTTTGATTCTTCTGGTAATTTTATCCAAAGAAAAAATACAGAGGCGAACGGAAATTATTCGTTTGGAGGCATGGCAGATGGAGACTACTTTATAAAAGTAGTGAGCTCAACGGTCCGGTCTACTAGAGATAGTGGAGCAAACTGTTCTGCATGTTACCCCGTTCAGACATATAAAACCGAAATGATATCTGGTAGTATCGTAGATGTAACAGATGAAGTTGGGGGAACTGACCCAACAGCAACTCAGGATGTATCATTGGGTGTTTTCAATAATGCTCAAAGCATAGCTAGTGTTGAGGTGGCCGGTAACGGTGTTGTAGGTATTAATTTTGGATTTAATTTTAATACTATAGTAAATACAAACGAGAACGGACAAGGTTCACTTACTCAGTTTATATTGAATTCAAATGCAATAGGAGAAGTTGGTTTGGATATTGAAGCGAACGGTATATTTGATCCAGCGACAGGTGAGGACACTTCAATATTTATGATACCAACTATTAGTGATCCATTAGGGCGAACGGCCGATGCCAATTTTGCGAATGGATACTTTAATATTGCCATGTCCAATCCCAACGATTTTCCGGTAATAACTGGTTCCAATACTGTTATTGATGGGCGTACGCAAACTGCTTATTCGGGTAACACAAATACAGGAACTGTTGGTTCTGGAGGAACAGGGGTAGGAGTTTCAAATACGAATCTGCCAAACTTTGACCTACCGGAAATTGAATTATATAGTCCCTCAGGTGATGTATTGCAATTAAACGGTACAAATGTGGTAACTCGTAATATTGCTGTTCGTGCCAATAATAATGCAGGAATTATTATTCAGGGTGGGTCTGCATCTGTGTCGCACAGTTTACTGGGTGTGAATGCTCGTGGCAATGCATCGGGAAATATAGATTATGGCGTGGAAATTATTGGAGGAACATCTATTGTAGACAGCAATTATATAGCAAGAAATACGGATGAAGGTATTTTGGTGAACGGAGGAACGTCTACCCTAATACAAAACAATCATATTACGGACAATGGAAACAACGCTTGTTTTGATAATATAAAAATTAGTGGTGGGTCTGGAATTATAATTCAGCAAAACTTAATTGATAGAGCTGCTTCCCTAGGCGTAGATGCAGAAGGAATAAGCGGTTCTTTGACCATTACGGAGAATACAATTTCCAACTCGGGTCAAGATGGAGGTAAATGTTCGGGAGATGATGCAAACGTGGGTATTCGTTTGGATGGAAGTAATTCGTCTGTAACCAATAACATTATAACTTCCAGTGGCGGGGCAGGTATTGTTCTAAGTGGCGGGAATACATCAGGAAACTTAATCTCTAGGAACTCAATTTACGCAAACGGTACGGCAAGTCCTGCTCTAGGAATAGATATTGATTTATCTGATGGTTTTGGTGATGGGGTAACCATTAATGACTCCGGAGACTCGGATAATGGTCCCAATGGTGTCCTAAATTTCCCTGTAATTACAGGTGCGTATGTTTCAGGATCAAATCTGGTAGTAGAGGGCTGGTCAAGACCGGGAGCTACTATAGAGTTGTTTGCAACTGACATTAACGAAGGAACGGCCTCTGCAGGAGATAATAGATTGGGCATGACCTATGATTATGGAGAGGGACAACGGTACCTAGGCACCATGGTAGAAGGTTCTGCTTCCGATTCGGAATCAAGGATTACCGCTTATAGCGATGATGATAATAATACGGACAATACCAACAAGTTTAAATTCAGTATTCCACTTCCTTCAGGTATTGGTTTAGGTAACACGGTAACTACTACGGCTACGTTGGCAAACTCTACTTCTGAGTTTTCTCCTTTAAGTATAATTAAGGCGTATACTGTTATTACGAATAGGCGAATAACTTACAGAGTAAAGCCAAATTAACAATGTTATATAATGGTTAAATATGAAATGTAAGTTTGTCCAAATTTAAACCGTTCTACGTTCGTTTTAGGCACCATTTTTAACCTCTATTTTTCTACATATTACACTATTCTCGTAAACATATGACCATCTGTAGTATAGCGATATTATTGAACTTATCGACGATTAACACAGGAAAAAAATAAACCAAGACCTCATTTTTCAGTACGTATACAATAGGAATTCACACTTATACAACAATTATTTTCCATTGCAGGTACTAAGGTTAATTTTGTAAAGTGTAATTGGATCATTCTCAATAGGATTGGTTCAACACAACCCAAAAAACTGAATAACTTAACCAAAGTTTGACATAGGTTTATTCTATATAAACCAAGTGGCATTTAGGATGTTCTTCATCCTCTTCACCATACCAAAAGGCACTTCTAAGGTGCAATGTCCGGGGCGGAATTCAGATATGTTTTTTTTGGAATAAATAGTACACTGCGTCTAAGGTTAGTTCGCACGGTAATTATAAAGATTTGGAACAATACGGTTTTAAGTAAAGTAATGGTCATGAAAAAAATAAGTATAATCTTAGTTTTCCTAATCTCCGGATTAGCATTTGCACAGACTACGGTCAATTTAGAAGACCAATGTAACTGTGAGGTGCTAAGCGGTACCGATGTTACAGCTCCAGGATTGACTACTCCTGCAGGTGCTGACATAGGTGATATTTATGTAAATACGGATACAGGGACTATCTATTTTTGGGATGGTGATTCTTGGGAGTTGACCTCTTCCGATGATCAGCAACTTCAGAACTTTACTTTTGACGGTATAAGCGGAGAACTTACGCTTACCTTAGAAAACGGAGGCACTGCGTCTGTTATATTGCCAATTGAGACCATTACTTCATTAACGGGAACTGCAACCACAGGAAATGCTATTGGAGTTTATGAAAACGAGAACGGTGATTTAGTTACAATTAATGAAACAATAACGGATATAAGTGATGAAGGTGATGGTAATGTAACATTTACAAATGAATTAGGAGCCCAAGTAACGGTTTCCAAATCGGACATTACGGATTTAGGAGGCGGTCTTTATGAGTTCACTAATGGTGACGGAACAAATGTTACTATTGACACCAACGGAATGTCTATTGGCAATATCGTTCCAGGAAATCGCATTGCAACCGTAATCGAGGCAGATGGGTCAACAACAGATATCAACGAAACAATTACGGACATCACCGGAACTTCGACCAACGGAAACGAAATCGGTGTATACCAAAAGGAAGACGGGACTACGGTTTCCATCCAGGAGAGCATCGTACGTATAGAAGATAACAATGACGGGAACATCACTTTAGTGGATGAAGAAGGAAATACTGTAACGGTTTCCAAATCGGACATTACGGATTTGGGAGGCGGCCTTTACCGTTTCACCAATGGCGATGGAACGGACGTGGATATCAACACGAACGGAATCGATATTACTAATGTTATTGCTGGTAACCTGATTGCCACGGTAACGGAAGCGGACGGTACGGTAACGGAAATAGACGAAACAATTACGGACATCACCGGAACTTCGACCAACGGAAACGAAATCGGTGTATACCAAAAGGAAGACGGGACTACGGTTTCCATCCAGGAGAGCATCGTACGTATAGAAGATAACAATGACGGGAACATCACTTTAGTGGATGAAGAAGGAACTACTGTAACGGTTTCCAAATCGGACATTACGGATTTAGGAGGCGGTCTTTATGAGTTCACTAATGGTGACGGAACAAATGT
>NZ_JAUOSY010000006.1:0-270762 GCF_030549125.1 Zobellia sp. 1_MG-2023
ATCCTCGCATCGGGGTCCGTGGGGCTGTAATGTGTTTTGTTGCTCGTATACTTGGACCCCTTGTTCTTCGCCCCCGGGCGTTGGTCCTGGTCCTTCGCCCATTTTTTGTTCCTGCCCTTTATAGCCGCCAGTTCGTTCTTGCCCGCCGTAACGCTCCGCTGGCCTTTGTCCGATCTGTCGTTCTTGCTCTTGCGGTGCGGTTCCCCTTTGTCCATTGCGCTCAGCACACGTACCTTTCGCAGGTGTTCGTCCAGTTCCTCCTCCGGAACTTTCAGCTCCAAGGTGTCCATACTCGCATTCGCCTTTACAGGTGCGGAATCTATGGCCTGGGTATGGCCGCTCACCATGCCCTTCTCAACGCACATACTTAACACCTTGGTGAAGACTTCCTCGAATACACTTTCCGGGAACAGTTGGCGCGTACGGCTTATCGTACTGTGCCAGGGAAGCTCCTCGTCTATATCGTAACCTATGAAATAAAGGATGTCCAACCGCAGGGAACAATGGGCCATAAGCTTGCGGTCGCTGATAATGTTCTCCAGGTAACCCACAAGACAGAGCTTGAAGAAGACCACGGGGTCTATGCTCTTTTGGCCGCTGTTCCCGTAATAACCTTCCGTAAGACCGTAAAGGGACCGGAGTTCCAAAACCTCCTTTAACCGCCTGTAGAAATTGTTCCTCGGTATACGTTCGCTCAACTGGAAATGGGCGAACAGCTTTTCTTGATACTCCTTTTTTCCCTGCATACCTAAAGTTAACCGCACAACGTTAAGATCATGTTCTCCCTATGTGGTTTTTTCGTTAACTTGTGCAACAGGCACAAAACCTATAAACAATACGGGCTTCGGGCTTAATCGCAGGGTTTGTGTATTTTTATGATGCCCGCAAAATCTTTGGGATTTCGCTTTGATACAAAAAAAGAAAAAACAAAACCAAAAAGATTTCGCTATGTGCGTGGCGGAAAGCAAACGCAAGTTTGCGTCCGTACTGTTCATAGCTAAAACGTTGTGCTTCATTATAAAAATTGAAAGAGGAAATTTTAAAACCAACATATATTAAGAATCCTGATTTTGTAACAGGAAAAAAGGACAAGATTGAATTTTACGATTTCGATTGTTTATCCTGTGAAAATAAGTTAAAACTGAATTATAAAGTCCAAATCGAAAATAGTTGGACAGGTAAAACGGAAAATATAAGCGAACAAGAATATGAAGGATTGAAGAAACATTACAACATTGGTTTGTCGCAAAAATCGAAAGATGGTGGATTTCCTGTATTTGACAAAATTGTTTGTAGTAAATGCCTATCTGAATACTATACATACGTTGGAGTCGATGAATTTAGCAACTCTGCATATTTCGTATAAGTTCAAGGAATAATGTGTAGAGATAAAATATTATTCGTTGAAATTGATGAGAAAGGTAAATTAAACATTAGACCTTATTCAACAACTTATCCAATGATTTACCGGTCGGCAACTGAAGTTCATTGGGATAAGGACAAAAAAACTCTTTACTCGCCAAAACCAACGGACTGGAGTTATTTAGAATGGTATTTGCATATTTTAAGTGTTATTAAAACTGAATGTTCTGTTATACTCGAATTGACGGACAAAACGGAATGGGTAAATATCAGAAATGAATTGCGAGCGGAAATAACGAAAGCACAACAAAACCTATAAAAAATACGGGCTTTGAACTCTGAGGTCTATGTATATTTACCCAGTCATTGCATCGTATGGATTTAGCTTTGACAAGAAAAATAGAACTAAACAATAGGTTTTAATTTTATTACTTAGACGTAAAATGGCCAGCGCGCCACCAGCCCGCTGCTGTCGCAGACCGCGTTCCCCTAACTGTTCACAGCTAAAACATTGAAGGAGATGACCTAAAGGCATGTTACTCCACTGCAAAAAAAATACACTGCATAAATAGCCTCTTTTTCACGACTCCCGTAGCACTTATTTTCCAAAACGGTCCGCGTATGCCGCTATTTTAAATAGGGCTCTATTGCTTTTATCAACTTTACTACCTACTTTAGACAACCACATACAACTGTCATATACTCTAGAAGTCACAGCAATCCTTCCCTCGGTAGGCTGCGTCTTACGGAAAATATCCCCCCGGACTGTTACCTTGCATTAAGGTCAAAATCACGTTATTGAAAGTTTTGCCAAGAATATAGTTTCTCTCAAATAAAATATTGAACCAATGACCTCTAACCAACCAATAGAACCTAAACAAAGAATTGAAATTCTGGACATCCTAAGGGGTTTCGCTTTACTTGGAATCATTTTCATGAACATGGGATTTTTTAGCGGATACGTTTTTATGCCCTTTGATGACCTTGAACAAATAACTGACTTTCAATTGGATGAAAAATTATATTCGTTTTTAGATGTCATAGTCACAGGAAAGTTTTACACCCTCTTCTCACTTCTTTTTGCCGTAGGGTTCTATATTCAATATGAAAAGAACAAAGAAGATTCCATTAATTTTTTAAAAACATATAGAAGAAGACTATTTTTTCTGTTGTTGATAGGATTTTTGCACAGTTTAATTTGGTTTGGAGACATTTTACTTGTCTATTCGATATTTGGTTTTATCCTCATTTTATTCCGGAATGTCAAGTCGAAAAATCTTATTCTCTGGTCGATATTTTTCCTGCTATTTCCACTTTTAATCGATTTATGTCTTTTGCCATTTTCCGAGGCTTTAAGTTCTGCTAGTCCTGAAAAAACGGCTGCCCTGGCACATGTTCAATATCCGGATATGACCGTTGAAGCAGTTATACGTACATTCCAGAATGGTTCAATTGTAGACCTATTCTTTTTAAACATTCATAATCTTGTCTGGAAATTCTTAGGTTATATTCCATCAGGGGGGTATTTTAAATTCCTTGGAATTTTTCTTCTTGGTTACTATTTCGCTTCAATTGAATTGTTTACAAAAAAAACAAAATCATCATTAGTAATAACCAGTTTAATCGTAGGTCTTTTGGCTACTTTTTCAGCTAAAATAATTGGTGGAAGTTCCTATATGTTCCCATCAACTCCATTAAATATGCTTTATAAGTTCTTAGTATTAGCCGGCCAAATATTTATGTGCATTTTCTATATAACTTCTATATCTAAAATTGTTGAAACTTCTATAGGTAAAAGAGCATTTAAATATTTAATTCCTGTGGGGAGAATGGCTCTGAGCAATTACCTGTTTCAGACTTTGATCATGATAATTATATTTTACAATTTTGGATTTAACTTAATTGGTAAAATTGGTTTACTGCATACATCAGGTATTGCCATTCTTGTTTTAGTTTCGCAAATTATTCTTAGCCATATCTGGTTAAAACATTTCAAATTTGGCCCCTTGGAATGGATTTGGCGTAGCCTGACCTATAAAAAAAGGATAGATATCCGTTATCCAAATAACTATTCAGCCAAATGATGGGATTAACCCTTGGAGATAATGTATTAAAATAATAGCCTAAATAGTAGTAAATTCAAAGTTTGTAGTCCGCTTCAACTTTCTTGTAACTTGAAAGGTAAGTGCCACGCAGTCGGCAACTATACTTATGCTAACCGTTAGGGAGATGACCAAAAGGCCATGTTACTCCGCTGCAAAAAAAACACATACGGCATAAATAGCTTCTTTTTCGCGTCTCCTGTAGCACCCATTTCACAAAACGGTCCGCGTATGCCGCTATTTTAAATAGGGCTCTATTGCTTTTATCAACTTTACTACCTACTTTAGACAACCACATACAACTGTCATATACTCTAGAAGTCACAGCAATCTTTCCCTCAGTAGGCTGCGTCTTACGGAAAATATCCCCCCGGACTGTTAGGCACAATTTAATATTTATAACCAAACTTTAAACAAGTCTAATAATCTTGGACTCCAAACAAACACAAAATGAAATCAACGCAATTACTTATTTTCTTTTTACTTATTACCGTAATCTCAAAGGCACAAACCAGTGAACTTGGCACATTGGCAGATCAAATTTATTTTAATGGAGAGATTTATACCATGAACGATAACAGCCCAATGGTGGAAGCTGTGGCCGTAAGAGCCGATTCAATTCTGTCTGTAGGAAGTAAGGAAGGTGTCATGAAGTTAAAAGGGGATAAAACCCAACTTTTTGATTTAAAAGGCAAGACCATGGTTCCTGGTTTAATAGAGGGGCATGCCCATTTGTATGGTATTGGAAATAGTTTATTGGAAGTTGACTTGGGTGGAACTACGAGTTATGAGGAGGCCATTGAAAAAGTTGCTAAAAAAGCAAAAAATACTCCGAAAGGAGAATGGATTATAGCTAACGGGTGGCATCATGATAAGTGGATTACACAACCTACCTTAGTTAATGGGTATCCTACAAATAAGTTGCTATCTGCTGCCGTGCCAGATCATCCTGTTATTCTTGTACATGCCTCTGGACATATCATAATTATAAACCATAAAGCGATGGATATTGCAGGTATCAATTCAAAGACACCTCAACCGGATGGCGGCGAAATAGTTTTAGATTCAAATGGTGAACCCACCGGAATTCTTAATGAAACTGCAGGAGATTTAGTGTTCAAGTTTTTACCTGAACCTACAAAGGATGATGTAAAAGAAACAATAATTGTGGCTTTAGAAGAGTGCTATAAAAATGGTATCACCGGATTTCATGATGCAGGTTCGGGGGGCTATATGATAAACCTTTATGAAGAAATGGCCTCACAAAACCTAATTAAACTAAGGCTGTATGTTATGCTTCGCGGAACACAACCTGAACTTCTGGAATATTATTTTAAGAAAGGTATTCAAGAGAACTTATATGACAATCAACTAACCATTAGATCCATTAAACTAATGGCAGATGGGGCTTTAGGCTCAAGAGGTGCCTGGTTATTGGAAGAATATACAGATGCACCCGGAGTGCATGGTCATAATGTTACTCCGTTAGAGGATATTAATAAAATTGTCAATAATGCCTACAAAAATGGTTTTCAAGTGGGTATACATGCCATAGGAGACAGGGCAACTCGTGAGGTTTTGGATATTTATGAGAGCGCATTTAAGACTGAATCTACAAATAGTCCAAAAGACGCAAGATTTAGAATAGAGCATGCCCAACATTTTGATCCAGCGGACATTCTTAGGGTTGCGGAATTGGATGTTATTCTTGCAATGCAGGCTATCCATATGTCATCGGATAGACCTTGGGCCATTGATCGTCTAGGAGAGAAACGTATTACGGAAGGTGCCTATATATGGCAGACCTTATTAAAGTCTGGAGCAAAGATTGTGAACGGAACCGATGCGCCTGTAGAACCCATTAATCCTATGGCTGGCTTTTATGCGTCAGTATCCAGAAAAACTCTAAAAGGCATGCCTGATGGTGGTTATGAACCACTACAGAAAATGACTAGGAATCAAGCGCTCAGATCTTATACATTGGATGCCGCTTACGCTGCATTTCAAGAAAATGACAAAGGGAGTATAGAAGTTGGAAAATGGGCAGATTTCACCATACTTAACAAAAATATAATGACAATTCCGGAAAATCAAATCTTAGAAACTAAGGTCGCTATGACAGTTATTGGAGGAGAAGTAGTTTTTGATGATGAAAAAGTTGATTAAATAAACTCTAATTGATGTTGAAGTTGATTAATGTGGATTGGTTTGAACGTAAAAACTTAAGCTAAGGTAAATTCGAAATCGATATTTTTAAATTATATAGAATGAAAACCTGACCGAACATTATTCTTGGGAAATGTATAACGTTGGGCTATTGGAAAAATGAAACTATGGACCTATTAAAACTAGCAATAGAATGGGCAAAAGCCGAAGTATTCTCAACGCGTTTCTTTATTTTCTTCGCGATTGGCTTTTTAATAGCAAGTGCTGGATTTTGGCAATTAGGAAAAACAGATTTAGCAAAGGCTTATATCATTCCAACATTAGTAGCAGGCATATTACTGTTAATAATTGGCAGCGGTACTAACTACGCTAATATTAAAAGAGTTAAACAATTTGAAAAGGATTTTAATACCGATAAAACTGCTTTCTATAAGTCAGAAATTGAACGTTCTGAATCCACTATTAAGCAATTTGTAGTGGTATTTAAAGTAGTTCCAATATTAATCATCATAGCAGCATTATTAATTCTATGTAATAATACACCAACTTGGAGAGCCATTAGTATTACAACTCTTTCCATGTTAATGGTCATCTTATTAATTGACGGAAATGCACAATCAAGAATTGAGAACTACCACAAAGCATTAAAATTGTTGGACTTAAAAAAATGAAAAAAATAATAATACTAATTGTAGGAATAAACATTTGTATTTCTTGCAATCAAAAAAAACGTCAAATCAATGAGTTGTTAGATTCTATGCAAGTAGTTAGAGATTCTCTAACAACTGAATTGGAGAATATTTATGCAGAAGGGCTCACAAACGGTTTTGGAGTCGCTATAGTTAATGAAAAAGGAACTTTGTATAGCAATGGATTTGGGTGGGCCGATAAAGCAAATCAGATTGCTTACACAGAAAATACAGTACAACATATAGCTTCTATTTCTAAAACCTTAATTGGGGTAGCATTAATGAAAGCGCATGAATTGGGCAAATTAAACTTAAATGATCCTATAGATAAATACATCTCATTTAATGTTTTAAATCCTAATTACCCCAATGAAAAGATTACCATACAACATTTAGCTACACATACTTCAACAATTGTAGATACAAAACATTATATGGAAAATGCTTGGATAATCACACCTAATCAAGATTTATCCAAAGTTTATGAAAATTATCCTTACCAACGTTTAAATCCTTCAACTTCAGAAATATCAATGGAGAGTTTTTTAAAAGAAATTCTTACGGTTGAGGGCAAATATTATGATAAAGAAAATGGTTTTTTAAAGCACATACCAGGAGAGAAATTTGAGTATTCTAATATTGGAGCTACACTAACGGCCTTAATTATTGAAAAATCTACAGGAATACCGTTTAATGAATTTACGAAGAAATACATACTCCAACCCTTAGAAATGAACTCATCAGGATGGTCTTTAGATGAAGTTGATGTAACCAAACACTCTAGGTTATATTATGATTTAGATGTACCATTACCTTTTTATACGGCCATAACTTATCCAGACGGAATGCTTATAGCTTCAAGTAATGATATGGCAAAATATCTAACAGAATTAATTAAAGGATATACAGGCAATGGCACTTTGCTCAACAAAAAAAACTATGAAACCTTATTTACTCAGTATTTAAGCGAAGAAAACTTTGATAAACGAAATGAGCAAAACCCCTATAACGATGAATATAACACTGGTATTTTTATGGGCTTTAGCGCCAAAGGGTATATTGGCCATACGGGAGGAGACGCAGGAGTCGTATCATTTATGTTTTTTGATAAAGAAACCAAAACAGGTAGGTATTTAATACGAAATACAAATAGTGATGATGAGAAGGGGCCAGGTCAATTTTATGATATCTGGAAAAAGTTAGGCGAATATACCTCTAAACTGAATTAATAACTGTGTACGACACCAGTAACCATTCTACAGAGCATTGATAAGTCATAAAACAAGACTACAAATGAGTGAAATAGTAGAATTTAAAAATGTGGATGCATATTTTGACGCTCAACCGCAGAACGTAAAAAACATGCTTTTGGAACTAAAAGCCTGTATTCTAAAAGCAGAACCCAAAGCAACGGAATTGCTTAACTACAACATTCCGGCTTATGCTTTAGTCGAAAATGGGAAGCGTGAACAACAGATTATGATTGCGGGCTATAAGAAGCACGTGGGGTTTTATCCGCACCCGACAACCATAGAAAAATTTGACTCGGAATTGACCGAATACAAACGTGCTAAAGGTTCTGTTCAGTTTCCATTAAATAAACCTTTACCCAAAGAACTTATCATACGAATGGTAAAGTACCGGGTTGAATTATTAAAAAACAAAAAACCATGAAAAACCTGATGATTTGTGCGGTCTTAATATTCTTTGGTCTGGCAACACCACCTCTTTTCGCGCAAGGAGACAGCTATATAAATGACTATTTGGAACGGTTGGAAAATTCACGTAAATACATAGTTCTGGTAGCGGAAACCATGCCGGAAGACAAGTATAGTTTTAAGGCCACACCGGAATCCCTAAGTTTTGCAGAGAATTTGCTGCATATTGGCTATGCCATGGATTGGCACAGTCAATCTTTGTTAGGAGGCAGGGCATCCAGAGACTGGCAAACGGACACCATTTTTAAAGTGAGTTCAAAGTCCAAAGCTGAAATGATAGCACTAATTAATAGCACATTTGATGAAACCATTAAGTTAATAGGTGAGTTTGATACCACTCAATTAGATGACCATTTGGACTACTTTGGTCTTAATAGGAATAAACGGCAAATTTTGATGTTGCTTGCAGATCACATCACCCATCACAGAGCACAAATGCTTGTTTCTATACGTTTAAATGGACTTACGCCGCCTAGATACGTTCTTTTTCAATGAACATTTCTTTTATAAAGGGCTGTCTATATCCATTATATTTCGGGCAAACCCTATTTTTGCAAAAATGTTTGATTCAATATGCTGATAAAAATTTTGAAGAAGGTAGTATTTGCAGTTCTTATAGGAATTGGCGTATTGGTAATTGCATACCTATTGTTCAATAGTTTTTATCCAAGTTTTGGTGGTGATGTTGGCCAAGAAAGGCAAGTGGTGTACGAGAACTCAAATCAGTTTAAAGACGGAAAGTTCATTAATGTCAAAGCCGTTCCAAAAGATTTAAGCCTAGGGGAAACCTTGAGTCTTGCTTATACCTTTTTTACGGCCAACGTTCCAAATGGCAGACCTAAGGAAGATTTAAAAGTTGAGAAACTAGATTCCGTCCAAGTAGCCGATTATAGGAGTAAAGCCAGATTAGTGTGGTTTGGACATTCCTCATTTTTGTTGCAAATGGAGGGCAAGAACATTCTTCTGGATCCCATGTTCGGTATGGTTCCTGCGCCACACCCATGGCTGGGAGATGAGCGCTTTAATAGAGAAATGCCTTTGGACGTACAAAAGTTGCCCACCATTGATGCGGTCATTTTCTCCCATGACCATTATGACCATTTGGATTATGAGACCATTTTAGCGATAAAGGATAAAACTGATCACTATTTTGTACCACTTGGGCTAGGGGTTCACTTGGAAGCATGGGGAATTTCAGCAGACAAGATAACGGAGATGGACTGGTGGCAAGAAAAAGAATTGGGCAATATAACTTTGGCCTGCACACCGGCACAACACTTTTCCGGCAGAAAGTTGAGTAACGGGCAAAGCACCTTATGGAGCTCTTGGGTCGTGAAATCCCGTTCAGAAAACGTCTATTTTAGTGGTGACAGCGGTTATGCATCGCATTTTAAGCAAATAGGGAACTTGTACGGACCGTTTGATCTGGCCTTAATGGAATGTGGACAATACAATGAGCTGTGGCCGGATATACATATGATGCCCGAGGAAACGGCACAGGCAGGTTTGGATATTAATGCCAAAAAAATCATGCCCATACATTGGGCCGGTTTTAAATTGGCGCTCCATGATTGGAAAGACCCCATAAGGCGGGTACAGAAAAAGGCGTTAGAATTGAAAGTTAAGGTAATTGCCCCAAAAATTGGCCAAGAAATTATTGTTACCGATTCCGTTACTACTTATCCCAACTGGTGGAAAAACCTATAAAATCGGGTTCTTAAATAGTTGAGATTTTAATCATTGTATCCACGAACTTCGCCCATGTCCAAAGTTATTGGTCCAAGCTTGTGGGAGGTGGGCAAGAAAGCGCCGGTTTCCATAATTTTCCAATCGTCCCAAGTAGCTTGGAGTCCGCCTATGGGAATAATGCTTACCCACATTTGGTAACTTTCTGGTAGTCCGTTAGGGCCTAAATGCCAGAGATAGGAATCTCCTGGCGTACTACCGCCAGAAGAATAGGTAATCATTAGTGCTTTGGTACCGTCTTCCAAGTTTACCACACTACGTTGTGTGCCTTGGTCAAAAACTTTAAACGGGGCCACTAACCAAAAGGAATCATTATTGAAATAACCTTCGGCCTTGGTAATAAGTTCTTTTCGGGAGTTGCCAATAACCTCGGCTTCATTTTCAAACACCTTGCTTCTGTTCGGGTATTTTAGGTTCAAAAGTATGCGATAGGCATCCCATTCTACATCCACCTCTCCGTTTATCTTGTCCCACTTATAGGAATGTGCACCATTGGCAAAACTCCATTCTAAATAGTTGGTGTTCCTATACGCTTCGTTATTAGCAGCCTTTAGCATTTTTTCGGCCAAGGCATCGGCCTCTGTACCGGGAATCCCTTTTGGTAGAGGTTCGTTATAGATTAAATAAACAATTCCAAAACTAATAAGCAAAACGGCGGAAAGGATTAAGATTCCCTTCCCCACAACCTTCAATATTCTTTTTATCATCTAAATGCTCTAAAATCCTACGGCGGTATCATCACCTCGTTTATCCGCTCCGCCTTCTAAAGTTCCATCGGGCAATACACGTATGGCATCTACTTTTCCAATTATAGGGGTACGGTCTTCATTAATATGGTAACCTTTAGTTTTTAAATTCTCTTTAAGTTCTTCCGAAAAGCCTTCGGGCTCAAAAATAACCACATCCGGTAACCATTGGTGGTGAAAACGAGGGGCGTTTACCGCCTCTTGCATGCTCATATTAAACTCATATCCGTTTAGAATGGTTTGGGCCACTGCAGTAATTATTGTAGAACCTCCGGGCGTACCAACTACCATCCAAAGTTTACCGTCCTTTTCTACAATGGTAGGGGTCATACTGCTCAGCATACGCTTACCCGGTGCAATGGCATTGGCCTCGGCACCAACCAGACCGAACATATTGGGTACACCGGCCTTGGCACTAAAATCGTCCATTTCATTGTTCAAGAAAAAGCCAAGTTCATCACAATACAGCTTTGAACCATATGCTCCGTTTAAAGTGGTAGTTACGGAAACCGCATTGCCCTCCGCATCTACAATGGAGTAGTGGGTAGTTTCCATACTTTCGGCCATTTGAAAGTTCCCTTCACGAATGTCCTCGGATTTTGTTGCTTTATCAAAAGAAAAATCGGCCATACGTTCATCCAGATATTCGGGACTTAAAAGTTGGTCCATTGGGATGCTCACAAAATCAGGGTCGCCCAACCAGTAATTTCGGTCAGCATAGGCACGGCGCGCAGCTTCTGTGAACAATTGAACGGTCTTTTCGGAATTGTGCCCAAATTTGGCAACGTCATACGGTTCCATCATCCTCAAAATTTGGTTGATGGTCATACCTCCGCTGCTAGGCGGACTCATAGATATAATGTGAAGGTCTTTGTAATCAAAAACGACAGGTTCGCGCCAGCGGGCCTCATATTGCTCCAAATCCTCTTCGGTGACAAATCCACCTTTTCCCTGAATAAAAGACGCCAATATTTTTGCGGTTTCCCCTTTGTAGAAACCGTCCCTGCCATCTTTAGCAATACGTCTGAGTGTATTTGCCAATGCAGAGTATTTTACCAAATCGCCAGCTTTACAGCCGATCGGGAAGGTTGTAACACTATCGTTAACCTCTAGAATTATCTCTTTATAGTTGGCGAACCTTTCGGCTTGCTTCTCGGTTATGATAACACCTTCATCTGCCAAAGCAATTACAGGGGCGAGGATATCTTCTAAAGACATAGAACCGAACTTTTTGTGTACTTCTACAATGCCGGCTACCGTTCCGGGAACACCAACTGCGGTAGAGCCCTTGGTACTCATACCCGGAATAACATTACCCAGAGAATCTAAATACATATCTTTTGTAGCGGATAAAGGTGCTTTTTCGCGGTAATCCAATGCTCCTATAGAACCATCCGCTTTGCGATATACCATAAAACCACCACCGCCTATATTTCCGGCGAACGGATAGGATACTACCAGTGCCAACTCCGTAGCAACCATGGCGTCAAAAGCATTTCCTCCTTGTTTTAAAATTGTAGCACCTATGGTAGACGCCTCTTCGCGAGCAGAAACTACCATAGCCTTCTCAGCGACTACACCCGTGGGTTTTGCCGGTTTTGGAGGTTCGGTTTTACAATTGACAAAAAGAAGGAGAACAAGGGTCTTCAATAGAATTAGACGTGTTGGTTTCATACGCGGTCGGTTTAAAGGATTGTACTTTTTTTTATTAATTTCTATCTGCCTTGATATTAAAGTGAAATAAATTTTTGTTTTGAAAACACCATGAGTTCATCAAAAAAAGCAGCAAACTCTTCTTCAAACTTTTCATAATGTTCCTCTAGATCCAGAATAGCAAAATTCATTTTGGATTTATTATTGGTCCTACGGTTCATGCCTTTCAATACCTTTGCTATTCCCTCCATTTTGGAATAGTTGTATATCCAATTATCCGAAATCATATAAGGCATCATGCGTTGTACGCCCACCGGTAGAATAGGGTAATTGTCCTCCAGTAGATCATAGAAATTCTCAACATAGGCATCCAAAGGTGTTTTACTATATGTACTCCAGTTCTTGGCAAGGTAATGGTCGTAAAAAATATCTACGATCACCCGACTATAGTGGCTGTAGTTTTTATGTAAACGCTTGCTACTAATTTTAGGAATTTCATGTGTATCCGTAAACGTATCAATTTCCCGGTGCAATAGAATTCCCTTTTGAACCCTTTCCGGCAGGTGCTTAAATTTGTTGCCCCGTATACTGTCCGCAATAAAATTTCCCAAAGTAATTTCTGGGTCGTCAAAAGAGAGATAAATGTGTGCTAAAAAGTTCATAAGCTCGAATTTACAAATTGCAAACATAGTATTGGCCTTAGACCTGTATATTTGCAGAAACTATTTTAAAAAATATGACATTAATAAAATCGATTTCAGGTATACGAGGCACTATTGGAGGTAGCCCGGGAGATAACTTAACCCCTATAGATGCGGTTAAATTTGCTGCAGCATATGGTATTTGGTTAAAAGCGTATTCTAAAAAAGAAAAATTAAAAGTAGTTATTGGTAGAGATGCCCGCCTTTCAGGTGAAATGATCCAAAACCTTGTAGTATCTACTTTAGTAGGTCTTGCAATAGATGTTGTTGATTTAGATTTGTCCACTACACCTACGGTGGAAATAGCAGTGCCTTTGGAAAAAGCCGATGGTGGAATTATTTTAACCGCCAGCCACAATCCAAAACAATGGAACGCCCTTAAACTTCTTAATGAAAAAGGGGAGTTTTTAGATGCGGCCCAAGGTGCTAAAATTTTGGATATAGCCGAAAAGGAAGATTTTGATTTCTCCGAGGTTGATGACCTAGGGAGTATTACCAAAAACGATTCATACATAGACATTCATATTGACGAAGTTCTAGATTTATCTTTGGTAGATGCAGATACTATTCGCAAAGCAAAATTTAAGGTAGTAGTAGACGGGGTAAACTCCACTGGGGGAATTGCCATTCCAAAACTACTGGAAGAACTTGGTGTTGAAGTTGTAAAACTATATTGTGATCCAACAGGTCATTTTCCGCATAACCCAGAGCCTTTAAAAGAGCATTTAGGGGATATTTGTGAATTGGTGGTGAAAGAAAAAGCCGATTTTGGTATCGTGGTAGACCCAGATGTAGACCGTTTGGCTTTTATTGATAATACAGGCGAAATGTTTGGTGAAGAATACACCTTAGTGGCCTGTGCAGATTACGTTTTGGGCAAGACCAAAGGAAACACGGTTTCTAACCTTTCTTCTTCACGTGCATTACGGGACATTACCCAAAAGCATGGCGGCACTTATGAAGCTGCAGCAGTGGGCGAGGTTAATGTGGTTACGAAAATGAAAGCGAACAACGCCATTATTGGTGGTGAAGGTAACGGGGGTATCATTTATCCTGAGAGTCACTACGGGCGTGATTCTTTGGTGGGTACCGCTTTATTCTTAATGCTTATGGCCGAAAAAGGTGGAACGGTTGCAGAACTTCGCGCAAGTTACCCTTCGTACTTTATGAGCAAAAAGAAAATACAGTTAACACCGGGTCTAGATGTAGACGGTATTCTTAAGGCCATGGCCGAAAAGTATAAAAACGAAGAAATATCTACCATTGATGGTGTAAAAATAGATTTTGCCGAAAATTGGGTACACCTTAGAAAATCAAATACAGAACCAATTATCCGTATTTATACCGAAGCTAAAAGTCAGTCTCAAGCAGACGAACTTGCCGATCGTATAATTGGAGAGATAAAAACTGTAGCCGGTTTATAAAATCCGCACCTTCCTGAGCGCAGCCTAAGGATGGTGCTTCATAATAAAACGCTCGGAATGATTGAGTTTTTTCTCATTTTCATTTCGAGCGTTTTTACGTTTAATCAAGAAATATTTTCCCCGGAGCTAGTCTTCTATAAGCCTTGTATTACTCAGCACAATCCTGTTTTATATAATTCATATTAATGAGTAACACCTTTTTGAGCACAGCCGGCCAAAAAGTTTCTCTCTCAGTTGAAGTAACAACTTCCGGTGCGCAGTCGAAGGGAGAGGATTACTGAAACTCCACAGGAACACTATTTCTGTGTTTCCAGCGTCTATGTGTCCACAAGTAGTATTCCGGTTGTTCTTTTATCTGTTGCTCGGCGAGTCTTAAAAAGGTATCCGTTATTTCATTTTTTTCGGTAGAGGCTCCTGAAGTGGTAATAGGTATTAATTCCGCTTTGTAATAGCCTCTTTTAACTTTGGACACTTTTAAAAAAACTACGGCCAAATCCATTTTTCGGGCTAAAGTTTCCGCACCGTTAATCACTGGCACTTTTACGCCCATAAATTCGGTCCAATAATGCGCGCGGCTACGTTGTGGAGATTGGTCGCTTACCATACCAAAAATTCCCTTTATGTTGTTTTTATAGTTGACCAATACGGTTTTGGCCGTTTCCTCTTTGGTAATAAGTGTTGTGTTCCAACGCGCACGGACTTTTTTTACCCATCGGTCAAAATAGGTGTTGCTTATTTTTTGGTAAACTGCATAACCTTTGGAGTTGACATAATTGTTCATGCTAACGTTCCACTCCCAGTTCGCGTAATGCGAACAAACAACCAATATGCTTTTTTCCTTTTCAATTTCTTGTAGAACTTCAATATTCTGAACATCATAGCGCTTTTTAACTGCCGCTTTGGAAAGACTCATGGTTTTTACCATTTCCAGGAACATATCGCACATATGGTGGTAAAACTTTTTCTGTATGTCCTTTATTTCTGATTCCGTTTTGTCAGGAAAGACCAACTCCAAGTTTTGCTGTACCACGTTCTTTCTATAGCCCACAACACGATAGACCCAAAAGAATACAAAATCCGAAAATCCGTAAAAAAGGCGATAGGGAAGTATAGAAATTATCCACAGCAATGGATATACTAAAATAAAAACAAGCAACTGCATCAAGACATTTTAAGTAGACAAATATAACTATATTTGAACCGAAATTAACTGCACCCTATGAACAACCTGGATATTGCCACAATCGTGGTAATTGCTGCTAATGTTTTAGTCTCCTTAAAAGGATTTAACGATACCGCTTTTTTTGAACGTTACAAGTTTGGCATTGGCCAGATTCAGGCAGGACAGAAAGACCGAATGCTTACTTCCGGTTTTTTGCATGTAGACATTGCACACCTCTTCTTTAATATGTTTACCCTATACTTCTTTGCACCTGTTGTGGTCAATTGGTTTGGATCAGGTAAATTTTTAGGTGTCTATTTTATTAGTTTGTTGGCCGGAAGTTTATTGGCCATGTTTTTTCATAAGAACGAGCCGTATTATAGTGCCGTAGGTGCAAGTGGAGCTGTAACCGGAGTACTGTACGCTGCTATACTGCTTCAGCCTAATATGCAGTTGGGCATTATGTTCATACCGTTACCGGTACCAGCCTATGTTTTTGGTATTGGATACCTATTGTATTCTATTTATGGGATGAAAAGCCGATTGGGCAATATTGGCCACACCGCTCATTTTGGTGGCGCTATCGGGGGCTATGTTAGCACACTACTGTTTATGCCCCAATTATTGGTGAACGAGCCCCTTATGGTTGGCTTATTGGCATTACCTATAATAATACTTCTAATTATGGCCAAGATGGGTAAATTATAAGTTACCGTTCATCGATCTTCCTTATTAAAGTTCCTAGTTAACGCATAAAATTTTCGTTAAAAAGGCAAGAAAAGCCCCTTATATAGGTAATTCATCGAAAATAGTTGAGCTGGGTATACACTTCACCGTAGTTTTACGTTCTGTTAGAACCCAAATCTAATAGCTTTTAAACCTACTTATAATGAAAAGACTTTCACTTGCTGCATTAGCGGCTGTTGCATTTGCTACATCTTGTAGCGATGAGACTACAGTTTTTACCGACACCGAAGACAATATTTCAATTGAAGCAAAAGAGTCTGTTTTAGAGAACAGTATTCTTTATGATGATGCTGGTGTGTTAGAAATTTTGAAAGAAGATGGCAGTACTACCGGAAAAACTTCCAAAAGTGGAGAAGAAATGGCGGGAGATTACCCATTAACCCTTATTGCCCGAGTAGACCCACCTTCTTATAGCGGAGCAGAAAATCTTACCGCATCTCATGTGGATGTGGATGGAGATTACGCTTACGTATCCTATAATACTGTTGAAGACGGTTATGCGGGTGGTATAGACATTATAAATGTTAGTGACCCTAACAACCCTCAAGTCTCTTCTAGATTGTACTATTCCAATGCTGATATTAATTCTATAGCTTATGCTAATGGCTATGTGTATGCCGTTGGTGGTGTGGATTCCGAAAAATCAGTTAGAGCTACTTCAAATTCATTTGTGGTAAAAATACCTGCTTCTAGTGGTAAATTGGATGTAAGCGGAGAGTTAATCTACGGTTTTCAAGAAGGTTTTACTGCAAACGATGTTAAGGTAACTTCAGATGGGGTATTGGTAACGAGTGGGAAAGATGGTTTGTTAACGTCTTATAAAATCTCGGACCTTTCTACACAGAACGATGCTTCTTTTTCCGATTTACGTTCAGTAGCACAAAACAACGGAACTATTGCCGTACTAGATGCGAGTCAAGGTGTTAGCATCATGGACAAAAGCTTTACGGTTAGCAAAACAATTGCCATTAGTTCGGATTTTGGGGACAATAGTAAAAGAACCCTTGATTTTTCAGGTGGAAAAATATACGTTTCAGAAGGATCTAAAGGAGCTGGTGTTTATAATATGACCAGTGGCGATTTACTGGAACATATTCCAATTCTTTTAAATCCAGAGGGAACAGAAACTCAAAATATTGTAACCAATGCTGTTGCCATTAATGAAGATGTTCTACTTATGGCCAATGGTGGTGCCGGTCTATGTTTATCGGAAGATAAAGACGGACAGACCAATATTATTGGGGTGGTAGATTTAGATGGTTCTATTAACTATGTAGCTTCTAAAGGTGATTATATTTTTGCTGCTTCGGGTAAAGCTGGACTTCAAATTGTAAAGTTGAACAGACCTGATCAGAGTTTAGAAAGCCGTTGTGCAGAATTATCATACTACTACGGAAGTTCCAACTTATCCGTAAACCAAGGTGAGACCAAAGAGTTTAAAGGTTCTAAGTACTTTAACTCGGTTAACGTAAACGGTTCATTGTTGTTATGCGGAACTTGGGCAGTAAACAACAGCAGTTATATAAACAGTAATGGTTTGTTTGAAATGAACGGTACATTGTACATTGGAAGAAACAACAAACGAAAGAACATTACCGTTAACAAGGATGCCAAACTAAGAATTGAAGGAAACCTAACAGTTTATGGAGATATCATTCTTAACGATGGAGCTACTCTTGAGTTTATTGGAGACGACTCCGTTGCAAATGTATTTGGTAGCGTTAAAAAATTAGGAAGCGCAACCGTAATAGGTACGTTTAGAGATGTAAGAAACAAGTTCTAAGATACTTGTAGATATACAAAAAGCCCCGAGCGGATTTCCGTTCGGGGCTTTTTAGTTATATAAAAATATATTTTACTGCAGTAACTCTGCAACCTTTTGTTCCAAAGCGGGACCTCTTAGGTTTTTAGCTATAATTACGCCATTTTCATCCAATAGAAAAGCGGCAGGTATAGCATCTACATTGTATAACTTGGCAATTGGGTCATTAAAGTAGGCCAAGTTAGAAACTTGGTTCCAGGTTAGGCCGTCATCGGCAATGGCCTTTTTCCAAGCGTCTTCCGTTTTATCCAAAGACACACCTATAATGTTCAACCCTTTATCATGGTATTTTTTATACACATTTACCACATTAGGATTCTCGGCACGGCATGGCTTGCACCAAGCGGCCCAAAAATCTATTAAAGTAACTTTCCCTAAAGCATCGGCAAGTGCCAATTCTTTTCCGTCAGGGGTAGGAGCGGTAAAAGCAGGGGCCTTAGCGCCTATAGCAGTACTTTTTTGGCTTTCCTCAGCTTTCTTTTGAGCATCCAATTTTTCAGTAATTAAAGCGGCCGCCTTTGTTTCCTTTATTTCAGGAGAAAGTCCGTCATACAAACTTTGTGCTTCTTCGGCAGTTACCGCACGTGCTCCAATAGCCCTATCGATCAAAAGAACCGAAATAAGTGCTTCTGGGTGTTCTTTAATATACGTAAGCTCAAAATCTTTGTATTCTTCTTGAAGCTCCATCATTTCGTCACGAAGTGAATTGGCTGTAGCTTCATCAGCAGATTGTTGGGCTTTTTGCATATCCTGTTGGATAGATTGTGCCTGTGCCGTTATTTTCTTAGACTGGTCCATGTAATCCATGAACACCTCATTTTGCTTTGAACCCTTTACTTTGGCAAAACCTAAGCTATCTTTTTGGGCACTAAGTTCTATATCGCCATTTTCTAAAATAACCGCGGTGTATCCCATGAGCTTGTCAACAAAAACATAGTGCATCTCAGGAGAATCGGCAGTACCTTTAAAAACAAAGCTTCCGTTTTCAACAGTGGTAGTGTCAATATCTACAGGTTGGCCATTTTCACCCATAGCTCTTAGAAACACTTTAGTTCCATTTTCAACTTCTCCGGTTATGTTTCCTTTAAAGTTATACCCTTCGGGCTTTTGGTTACAGGCTATTACACCTAGTAAGATACAGACTGATAATACTACTTTTTTCATTCTTTTTGTTTAAGATCAGGTAAATGTAGGTATATATCGGAACAAAAAAAAGCCCTTAACATTACGAGTCAAGAGCTTAAAAGCGTTTTATGGTTATTTTGTTTTTAGAACTGGTAACGAATGCCTAGGGCAATGTCAAAATTAAACTTGTTATCAAAGTTTTTAAAACCTATCAAACCCAGTTCTGGCCTAAAATCCAAAGAGACAACAATAGGCAGGTCAGGATTGTATTCTACACCCACATCACCGGCAATAAAAACAAAGAGTCCGCCATCTGGGTCTTCGGCAATGGTAGGGTTGTTTCTGTTGGGTACGGGGGCAAAATCTACGCTTCCGAGACCTCCACCAGCTCCGTAGAACCAGTTGAACCCTTGATCAATCTCATATATCCACTGGTATACGCCGGTTAGCTTCACGGCATCAAATTCACGACTGTCCCGATAACCAAGATCCAACTCGGCACGGGTATAGCGGCCAAGGGACCTTTGGTAAGAGATTTCGGCTCCAAACCCATCACTGTCACCAAGCCTTAAACCTAGGGCGTTGTCTGCTATTTCTTGGGCCTGAAGGGAAAGTACGGTGGAGCTAAGGCAAATAAAAAATAAAAATTTCCATTTTTTCATATTCTTGTGATTTTTGGTTCTAAAAAGGCGTTTTACGTTCGCCTTTCAAGCATAAAAACTTAATTTAGCGTTCTAAATTGTTTACCGTTGAATAAAAATTTACTTCAAGAATTAGCTAATTCACTGCAAGGTCGTGTTTTATCGGATAGTTTAACCAAAACGCTATATGCTACGGATGCTTCGGTGTATAGAAAAATTCCTACAGCTGTTGCTTTTCCGGAGACGACCAAAGACCTCCAGACCCTAGTACACTTTGCAAACCAACATAAAGTTGGGCTTATTCCTCGTACGGCAGGAACCTCCTTGGCCGGACAGGTAGTTGGTGAAGGTATTGTTGTGGATACATCCAAACACTTTACAAAAATTGTTAGTCTTGATGAGAAAAACAAACAGGTAACGGTACAACCTGGAGTAATTCGTGATGAACTGAACCAATATTTATTACCCTTTGGTCTGTTTTTTGGACCCAATACGTCTACGGCCAACCGTTGTATGGTAGGGGGAATGGTAGGAAACAATTCCTCTGGAACAACATCAATTAAATACGGTATTACGCGCGAAAAAATTGTTTCGCTAAAAACTATATTATCCGATGGAAGCGAAGTAGAATTCAAAGCACTTACCACGAGTGAGTTTGAAGAAAAAAAGAGTCTAAATACCCTTGAAGGGACTATATATAGGGAGATTTATAAAGAATTATCCCCAAAAGAAGTACAAGAACGTATTTTTAATGAGTTTCCAAAACCGGAAATCCACAGGAGAAATACAGGCTATGCGGTAGACGAATTATTGAATACCAATGTATTTGGTGGTACCGATGAAAAAATAAATGTATGTAAGCTCTTAAGTGGGAGCGAAGGTACGTTGGCCTTTACTACCGAAATAACTTTTCAGTTAGACGAGTTGCCTCCTAAACTATCCGCTATGGTGGTAACGCACTACAAATCTTTGGAAGACTGCTTGTCCGATGTTGCTCCGGTAATGGAACACGACCTGCACCTTTGCGAAATGATGGATAAGGTTATTCTGGATTGTACAAAAAACAATAGGGAGCAATTAAAGAATCGGTTTTTTGTTGAAGGTGATCCGGCAGCACTTTTAATGTTAGAGGTGAAAGCGCATACCGAAGAAGATCTGCAAAGACAAATTAATGAACTTCTAGGTACGGTAAAAGCTTCAGGACTTAGTTATTCCGAAGCTGTATTAAGAGGTAATGATGTAAATAAGGCCGTAGTGCTGCGAAAAGCGGGGCTGGGCTTACTTGGTAATATGGTGGGCGACCGTAAAGCTGTGGCCTGTATAGAGGATACAGCGGTTGCTGTGGCCGATTTAAAAGATTTTATAGGTGAATTCACCCAGATTATGGACCGCTATAAACAATCTGCGGTCTATTATGCCCATGCAGGTGCGGGAGAATTGCATTTACGCCCCATATTGAATCTAAAGAAGAAGGATGATGTGGTTATGTTCCGGGATATTACTACGGATGTAGCGCATTTGACCAAAAAATACAAAGGTTCTTTTAGTGGCGAACATGGAGATGGTATTGTCCGGGCGGAGTTTATTCCCATCATGATCGGGGAAGAGAACTATCAGTTATTGAGAAGGGTGAAATCCTTTTTTGACCCCGAAGGTATTTTTAACCCAGGAAAAATAGTTGATGCATACCCCATGGACGAGTCGCTCCGCTATGAAGTGGACCGCCAGGAGCCTGAGATTAAAACCTTACTTGATTTTTCGGATAGTGAAGGAATTTTAAAAGCTACAGAGAAATGTAACGGTGGTGGTGACTGTAGAAAAACGGAACAAGCCGCTGGTGCCATGTGTCCAAGTTTTCATGCTACCCGAGATGAACAGCATACAACAAGGGGTAGGGCAAACGCGCTTCGGGAATATTTAACTACAGGTCAGAAGAAGAACAACTTTGACCAAAAGGAATTAAAGGAGGTTTTCGATCTTTGTTTGAGTTGTAAAGCATGTGCTACGGAATGCCCAAGTAATGTAGATGTAGCTACCTTAAAAGCCGAGTTTCTGTATCAATATCAAGAGGCGAACGGTTACCCCATGCGCAGCAAATTATTTGCCTACAACACCAAGTTGAACAAACTGGGCAGTAAAGTCCCAGGGTTGACCAATGCCGTTTATGACTCTAAATTTTTAGGAGGTTTGTTAAAGAAATCTTCGGGTGTCGCTCCAGAAAGAAGTCTTCCAAAAGTTTATAGATTTGATTTTGATAAATACTTGCAATCATTTAAAAATCAATATACTGCGACAAAACAAAAATTAGTTTTGTATATTGATGAATTTAGTCAGTATTTAGATGTTGAGCTAGGAAAGGATGCTATTGAAGTGCTAACGAAATTGGGGTATGATGTACAACTTTTTTATGGCGAAAGCGGAAGAACCTACTTGTCTAAAGGTTTCTTGAAGCAAGCTAAAAAACTGGCGCTGGCAAATATTCCCAAACTAAAAAGTTTTGCGGACGAGGGTATTCCAGTGGTTGGTTTGGAGCCTTCGGCAGTGCTTACGTTCCGTGATGAGTACAAACGCTTTTCTCAAGATCCAGAAACAACCAATGCCATAGCAATGAATACTTACCTTCTTGAGGAGTTTCTTGCTGCGGAAATACTGAAAAAAGAAATCACGGCGGATTTATTTACAACAGAAGCCAAAACGGTAAAAATACATGCGCACTGTCACCAAAAATCATTGAGTAACCAAAAGGTGACTTTTGATGTGTTGAACCTTCCTGAAAATTATAAGGTTTCCATTATAAGTTCTGGTTGTTGTGGCATGGCTGGTTCGTTTGGGTATGAAAAGGAGCATTATGAGGTGAGTATGAAGGTGGGTGAACTAAAGCTTTTTCCATCGGTTAGAAAATCACCGGGAGACACCATTATTTCGGCAAACGGAACCAGTTGTAGGCATCAGATTTACGACGGTACCAAACGGGAGGCGCTTCACCCTGTAACCATTTTAAAGAATGCGCTTTTAGCTTAAAGCTTTAATTATCAAGTGGAGCTTCGCCTTCTTTTGAAGGTTTTTGCTTTGCTACGGCAATAGAGTTCACCAAGTCTTGCATGTTCATGTTCTTTAATTCCTCATCCATAAAAAAAGGGGAAAGTTTATCGTGATTGTAACGGTAAACTTTCCACCGTTTTAAGGAATACTCCAATGCGGTCAGGTTTTCCACCCAATCTCCCGAATTTAAATAGGTGCAAGAACCTTTATCCGTTTCGTGTCTGATTTTCTTAGGTTGGTGTATGTGACCGCAAATTACGTAGTCATGTCCATTTTCAATGGCAATGTCCGTGGCCGACTTTTCAAAGTTTGCAATATAGGTTAAGCTTCTGTTACCGTTTTTCTTAATTCTCTTGGAAAGGGAATATTTGTCCTTTCCTCGCTTTCGCAATGACCAGTTTAATGTTCGGTTAGCAAAAAAGAGTAGTGCGTATCCGTATCCGCCCAATTTTGCGAACCATTTGGCATTTCGTATTGAAATATCAAACACATCGCCATGAAAAAACCAGGCTTTCTTACCATGTAGATTCAGAATCAATTTATTTACAATATGCAAGTTGCCCAATGAAATCCCAGAAAATCTACGCATCATATCATCATGGTTTCCCGTAATGTAATACACCTCTGTACCCTTCATGGACAGGGTAATTATTTTTCGTAAAACCTTACTGTGTTCCGTAGGGAAATAACTTTTATTGAATCGTCTTATATCTAAAATATCCCCATTTAGTATAAGTGTTTTGGGCTGAATACTGCTCAAATAGGTTAATAACTCATCGGCGTGGCATTCATACGTACCCAAATGAACGTCCGAAATTACAGCGATATCTACTTTTCGTTTTTTCATCCAAGATTTTATAAACTCTGTTAAACACCTTTTTGAGGGTTCCAAGGAGTCAATGAAAGAACATAGGGGAGTAGTTGTTTTTCTCTGACTTTTAAAAGGATATCCAAATTAACCACACCTATGTAAAACCAATGTGAAATTGGCAATATCAATTGATTTTGAAACCATTAAATAAACATTAAGAACCACAATACACATCTTATTCGTGAATACCCAATACCTAATTTTGCGGTCATTGATTTAAGATTTATCTTTACCGCTAGCCAAAACCACTGCACCCCCATATATGGTTCAGTTTTATAGTTTTGGCTACATACGGTTTAGCAACAATTAATTTTAATATTTTAGAATGGCAGGAAACTCTTTTGGAAACCTATTTAAACTCTCAACGTTTGGAGAATCTCATGGTGTAGCAATAGGAGGCGTTTTAGATGGATGTCCATCAGGAATAGAAATCGATTTTGAAGCCATTCAAAATGAACTGAACCGAAGAAAACCGGGGCAATCTGCTATTGTTACCCAAAGAAAAGAACCGGATACGGTTGAGTTTTATTCCGGTATTTTTGAAGGAAAGACCACGGGAACGCCCATTGGTTTTGCTATTCACAATACCAATCAGAAATCTCACGACTACACACATATCAAAGACTCCTACCGCCCTTCGCATGCAGATTACGTGTATGATCAGAAGTATGGTTTTAGGGACTACCGTGGCGGTGGTCGTAGTTCAGCAAGGGAAACAGCCAGCAGGGTAGTGGCAGGGGCTATAGCCAAGCAGTTTTTGAGCGAAATGAAAATAAACGCTTATGTTTCTCAAGTAGGGAACATGAAGATGGAAACCCCGTATCAAGATTTAGACTTTAATCAAATCGAAGCGAATCCTGTGCGCTGTCCAGACCCGGAAATGGCCGCCAAAATGGAAGATTACATTAAGGATATTCGTAAAGAAGGGGATACCGTTGGTGGCGTCATTAGCTGTGTGATACAAAATGTACCTATTGGCCTAGGAGAACCTGCTTTTGACAAACTTCACGCAGAATTGGGCAAAGCTATGCTATCCATAAATGCCGTAAAAGGTTTTGAGTACGGAAGCGGATTTGCAGGTGTTGCTATGAAAGGTAGCGAGCATAATGATCAGTTCAATCAAGACGGTACTACAAAAACCAACTTTAGCGGAGGTATACAAGGTGGTATCAGTAACGGAATGGATATCTACTTTAATGTAGCGTTCAAACCTGTGGCAACTATCATTCAGCCTTATCAAACCATAGATAAGGAAGGTAATTTTGTGCAGACCAAAGGAAAAGGACGTCATGATCCATGTGTGGTACCACGTGCCGTTCCTATTGTAGAGGCTATGGCTGCATTGGTAATGGCGGATTTTAGCTTGCTAAATCGTACTATTAAGGCAAATTCATAATCAATTTATTGGCAATTCATTAAATCCAAAGGCGATTTGTAGGTTGTTTTTCTGCTTTCAAATCAAAAGCAGTATATTACTTGCTTAAACTTTTGATGCATGCAAAAATTGGAATTACACTGGAGGATCCTAATCGGAATGGTTTTGGGTATTCTCTTTGGTTTTGGAATGACTTATGTGGATTGGGGCAAAGATTTTGTCCTAGATTGGATAAACCCTTTAGGGACCATCTTCGTTAAACTTCTAAAACTAATTGCAATTCCGCTTATTTTAGCTTCGCTGATAAAGGGAATATCCGATTTAAAGGATATCTCAAAGTTCAGGAATATTGGTTTGCGAACTATTGCCATCTACATTGGTACTACGGTAATTGCCATATCCATAGGTCTTATTTTAGTCAATTTGCTCAAACCGGGCGAAGGCATATCCGAAGATACCATTACCAAATTAACCGAAACATATTCCAATGATAGCGGAGTTACTTCCAAACTAGAGGAAGCTTCAAGGCAAAAAGATAGTGGCCCGTTACAGTTTCTAGAGGATATGGTTCCGGACAATGCATTTAATGCTTTGAGCAACAACAGCCTAATGCTTCAGGTGATTTTCTTTACCATATTTATGGGTATTTCTATGTTGCTTATAGGCGAGGAAAAAGCCAAGCCCTTAAAGGATTTTTTTGATTCACTAAATGATGTGGTATTGAAAATGGTGGATTTGATCATGCTAACGGCTCCCATAGCAGTATTTGCACTTTTGGCAAACGTTGTGGTCTCTTCCGGAGATTCGGATCTTTTGCTAGCTCTTTTAAAATATGCTGGGGTAGTCACACTTGGTCTGATTTTAATGATTGTTTTCTATAGTTTGATAGTTGGGACTTTTACACGCTACAACCCATGGACTTTCTTGAGTAAAATGAGCCCAGCACAGCTTTTAGCATTTTCCACAAGTTCTAGTGCGGCCACTTTACCGGTTACTATGGAAAGGGTAGAAGAGCATATTGGTGTAGATAAGGAGGTTTCCAGCTTTGTGCTTCCTGTAGGCGCAACAATAAATATGGACGGTACAAGCCTTTATCAAGGTGTTGCCGCGGTCTTTATCGCACAGGCGCTAGGTTTTGATTTATCCTTTTCCGGACAGCTTACCATTGTACTTACCGCCTTATTGGCCTCTATAGGTTCGGCAGCGGTTCCTGGTGCAGGTATGGTAATGCTGGTAATTGTTCTGGAAGCCATTGGTTTTCCTCAAGATAAACTGGCGATAGGCTTAGCTCTTATTTTTGCGGTGGACAGACCATTGGATATGCTACGAACCGTAGTTAATGTTACCGGTGATGCTTGTGTTGCTATGATGGTTGCCAAATCTGTTGGAAAACTGGGCAAGCCGAAAGTGAAGAACTGGGACGATAACTACGACAAAGTTAAATAAACGGCGATAAACTTAATTACTAAACTGACGATACCGTGCCTTGGTGAACATATATACTCCATAGCATACTAGTCCCGTTGCCACTATACCCATTAACCATGGGCCAGATGAGTTTTGTTGAATAAACTGAAAGGCTTCCGTAGTACCCTTCATGCTAGACGAATCACTTCCAGCTAAGCTAAAGCCTGCTTTTAAGAAGAAGTAAGATATAATGCTCGTCATTATACCTCTAGCCATGAGCCCAATATAGCCCACATTTTTTATGAACTTGCGTTGAGTTGTATCGGAGAGGGACGCGAGGTTAAATTTCTTAAGGAAGTCTCCCTTATATACTTTTATAAATTGATAAATACCTTTTCCGGCCAGAGCGATACCAATGACAATAAAGCAATAGGTCCTAATATCTCCGGTTCATAAAAGATATCCACAATTGCAAAAATACCCAGCCCCAAATAAATTAGACCACTAATAAAAAAGCTAACCCTTTTTACCAGGGCTTTGCCATCAGTACCCATATTTTCCGGGTCCTGAATACTTTGGATAAAGCGCCACAATGCATAGCAAATTAAACCAACCCCAAGAGCGGCTAGTAAGAACTTGCCAAAAGGCTGCTTTTCCAGAAATTCTATAATCTGTAATTTCCCCGCTTTTTGACCTCCCAAATTAAAAGCTGCAAGAAAAGCTAATATTCCAGTAATGGCGTATACGGAGCCCTTGGCTACAAAGCCAACATAGGCTACTTGTTTTATTTTATTGTTCATGGCGTATTGAAGTTCACTAATGATACTTTAAACTTTCATTAGCAATTAGCCCGATTACAATAAGTTTTAAACGAATGAGATAAGAAGGGTTTGCGATTCCTATGAGAGGAATTTGGCTTTCAACTCGGGCGTAGGAATCATACACTCCTCTTTTTTGCCGTACCATTTATAGCGATTACGTGCTATAAAATCGTATACGATATTGCGTATACTGCTAGGAATCCATTGTAACACAGATGAAATTACCCCGTAACCGCTGAGTTGTTTTCCTATTTCTAATGCAGCATCGGATTTAATGTAAAAAGCCACTCCCGGATCTATTAAAATAATGGAATCTATCTGCGAAGCATCAATATTTCGCTCGGACATTAACTGCTTGCCAAGGTCACTTTGTAATGCCGCATAACGGAAGACATCCTTTTTGTCCCGTTTAATGATAAACTGAACGGCCCCATTACAAAGATTGCAAACGCCATCAAAAAGAATGATTTGTTTTGAATTTTCCACGGTGTAAAGTTACGAAGACCAAGGCATATATTTTAATTTACAACTCCTAGTTTTCAAACCTCAATTCAGGTTCGGAATTATTTTTTTACCCGTTCCACCAACTCCAGCTGATCAACACTCACATTAGTCGTAAAAATGCCGTAGTTTACGATAGCCTTGTTCTTTTCAAGGTTATCTATAGTACCTACGGATTTCCCGTCTTGCATACGTACACGGTCGCCTACCTTAAAAATGGGGCGTGGTTTGTTTTTTTCTTTGATAATCGCCTTTTTCTTCTCAATTATCTTTTTCTCCCGTATTACCTTGACCTCCTTTTGCACCTCTTGGACTACCTGTGCTTTTTTCGCACGCTCAACTTTGGCTTCCTTGGCGGTCTTTTTCTTGCGTTTGCTGTTCTCGGTCTCCACAATTCGTAAAAGCTCGGATACCAACGGGCGCTTCTTTTTGTCAATGAAGTATCGGTCAGCGGCCTTATCTACTTTATTGCCCAACTGCACCATACGCTGGTCGTGATCGTACAATTCTTGGTAATTCTCCAATTTACTCTTGACCTTGGCATTCAGTTTTTCCAAACGAGCGGCTTCCTCACGCGCTTTGGACTCCTCTTCTTGAAGTCTAGAGCCTGTTTTAGCCATTTTGCTGCGTTCTTTCTGAAGTTTGGCTATCGTGGCATCAAAACGCACTTTGCCTCGTTCTACCTTCTTCTTTGCCTTGTTTATCAAGCTATAGGGAATTCCGTTCTTTTGAGCCACTTCAAATGTAAAGGAGCTACCGGCTTCCCCTAGAACCAATTGAAAGGTGGGTTCCAAAGTTTTGCTGTTAAAGACCATGTTGGCATTCGTAGTGTGCGGCAACTCGTCTGCTAAAGCCTTTAAGTTGGCATAATGCGTGGTTATGACCCCATAAGCGCCACGCTCATAAAAGACTTCTAAAAACGCTTCCGCTAGGGCACCACCCAATTCTGGATCACTACCGGTACCAAACTCGTCAATAAGAAAAAGCGTTTCATCATTACAGATTCGCAGAAAGTTCTTCATGTTCTTAAGACGATAACTGTAGGTACTCAAATGGTTTTCTATAGATTGATTATCTCCTATATCGGTTAAAATCGTATCGAATAAACAAACGGAACTCCTTTCATGAACGGGAATTAGAAGTCCTGATTGAAGCATTACTTGAAGTAATCCTATCGTTTTTAGGGTGATACTTTTACCGCCGGCATTAGGTCCACTAATGACAATAATTCGGTTTTCTAAGTGCAGTTCTATAGTCTGCGGATAAGTCTCTTTACGTTGCAATTTGTTGCTCAGATAGAGCAGCGGATGAAAAGCATCACGTAAAAATAATCGTTTCTCATCGTTTATTTTGGGAAGTAACGAATTGGTTTCCCTTGCGTACGAAGCCTTGGCCGAGGTAATGTCCATATGGGCCAAAAACTCTTGATACTCGGCCAATAGCCAAGCAAAAGGACGAATCTGGTTGGTGAGTTCGTTTAGAATGCGCTGAATCTCCTCTTTTTCATCGTACTCCAAATTGTTCAGCTCTCGGCTATACTTTAAAGTGGCTTCCGGCTCAATGTAAACAATACTTCCAGTTTTGGAAGTACCCATAACCGTACCCTTTACTTTTCTGCGGTACATGGCCTTTACCGCCAGAACACGGCGGTTCTCCACAACGGATTCCCGTATATCATCCAAATAATCAGAACCGTGGTAAGTATTCAGGGCAGAAGCAAAGCTCTGTCCGATTTTTCCTTTTACCTGGTTCATTTGGCGGCGTATATCAAAAAGTTTGTTAGATGCGCGGTCTTTTACTTCTCCAAATCGGTCTATAACCACATCTATCTCCTTAGGGATATCCGTATTCAGCTGAATTTTTTCGGATACCTCAAAAAGCAGTGGATAGTATTCCTTGAATTTTTTGAGGAACTTTTTCTGGGTTGCCACCGTAGTACAGATAGTGGCAATTTTCTTAAAACTAGACACCTCAAGCGTTGTATTTTCAATACGAAGGAGTTGCAGTTCTTTGTTTATTGCATCAAAACCATGAGGCGGTATTCGGTTTTCGTTAACGAAAGAGGATAAGTATTCTGCGGTCTGTCCCAAGACATTCTCTACGGTTTCCTTATCCGTCATCGGAGTTATTTCCAAAGCACGTTCTTTTCCCAATTCCGTGGAGCATCGGGCAGAAACCTGCTTTAAAACTGTGGGAAACTCAAGATCTTGTACCGTTTTAGGGTGAATATTTGCCATTCTTGTTTAATTGCGACGGCAAAGGTAGTCAATGGCGGCGAGATGTGAAATCCATTGGCTTGGCCATATATAAGCTTTGTTATTCAATACGTTTGGCCTGTGTAGTGAACGAAAGACCTTGTTGGGACATGGTAGAGTTCATAACTCCCTCAAAAAGAGGTTCTGGGCAGTTTTTTGGTATTTTCCATTCGATTAAAAAATTGGAACCCGTACCACCTTCAACATCTATTTCATCAATAATAATGGCGGTAGTTTCCATTGGAGCCAAGTAAATGGGATGTGAAAAATAAGTGCGAAGCGATTTTCCGTGCGTATCAAAATATTCGGCCTTGGTCAAGTATATCGTGTCTTTATCACTTGTGTTCCGCAAACTTGCCATGGCGGTCAAATTATGTGTTTTATGCTCTGTCATGCTATAAATTTGGGAGTAAACGGACAAATATGATTTACCGTACTCCAGCGAATCCTTCGCGCTAATATCTATTTTGCGCTTAGACCAGTTTTCAGGATTAATAGAGCTGATTTCCTTTTTATCCTCAATACAACTCAATAGTAACGACACAACCAATAGCGATAAAACACACTTTTTCATTTTTCTGGATATTTAAAGCCGACTTTCCGTAGTCTTTGCACTCTAATTTTTAAGTATTTTTGAAAACGGCGAAATCTACTTGCCATAAGTTTATTTACCGTTGCAATACAAAAATGATCATAATAAATGACAGTACAAATACATAAAAGCTGGATACCACCGCTTTCTCAAGAATTTGAAGCCCCTTATTTTAAACAGCTCATAGAATTTGTAAAGGCTGAATATACTCAAAACACGTGCTATCCCAAGGGAAAGGACATTTTTGCCGCTTTTGACCATAGCCCTTTTGATAAAACCAAGGTGGTCATCATTGGGCAAGACCCTTACCATGGCCCTAATCAAGCAAACGGACTCTGTTTTTCGGTTAAGGACGGTATTCCGCACCCTCCTTCTTTAATCAATATCTTTAAGGAAATTGAAACGGATTTAGGCAAACCTTATCCACGAAGCGGAAATTTAGAGCGTTGGGCAGACCAAGGGGTGCTTTTGCTCAATGCAACGCTTACTGTACGTGCCCACGAGGCTGGCAGTCATCAAAAAAAAGGATGGGAAACCTTTACGGATGCGGTAATCAAAAAACTATCCAACGAAAAACAAGACCTCATTTTCCTGCTTTGGGGCGGTTTTGCTAAAAAGAAAGCCAAGTTGATAGATGAAAATAAGCACCATATTTTAACCTCCGGACATCCTTCTCCATTAAGCGCCAATCGTGGTTACTGGTTTGGAAACCGGCATTTTAGTCAAGTCAACGAAATTCTAAAAAAGAAAGGTCTTGAGCCTATTAATTGGTAGACTGATTATCCGCGATAGCATCATCAAATCGGGACTCTTCATTGGATAAAGGCTGAATTTCGGGTTTAACCCGTAAATATTCCTGCCATTGATAGGGGTAGAGCACATTAGCCATTTCAGAACTTTCATGACTGGACAACAGTTTTAGTCGATAACGTCTTTGCCCGTTTGTGATATCAGGATTGTTCTCAACCGACCTTCTCTTGACTATGTATTTGGCCACGGTATTCCGAAATTCCAGAGCCTGTTCCGTACCCATGACCAACCTAGGTTGATACTCGGCGGTAATATCCTCCGCTTTCATACGGATATTCCGGTCTATTTGTAAAGCGTAATAGGTCTGTGCCTGGGCAAAATGAACACCCCAGAAAAATAAGACTACAGACAGAAATTGAGTTGTACTACGTAGTTTTGTTTTCATTTTCATTAGGAATTAATTCAACTTCAGTTTCGCCAATTCCCTATAAAATTAAAACACATACAACTGCCTGTCAAGTAATTAACTGCTAAAACTTTGTAAAAGTTCGTCAGTCTTAAGTTTTTTATCAATCAACTTTAAGTCGGTGAGGGTATCTTGCACTTTTTCAATGGTTTGTGGATTCGTTTGGGTTTGTCCCCAGCGGGTTATTTTTAACCATTCTCTAATATCTTCCAACTGTTGTCCGTACCTATTAGCCAGATTGCGGTCTATGCTCGGTATTTGTTTGAACTCCACCGTGTACGTATTAATAACTTCTAAAATGTGCTTTAAAATGGTCTCGTCGTCGTTTAGGAATTTTTGCGTTGCGGCAATCACAAAGCAAGGCCATGGTGTAGGGCAATCTCCTAGACGTCTAAAAACACCTTGATCCACCAAAGGTTTAGTGGTGAAATGTTCCCACATAAAATAATCAGCTTGCCCCTCTGTCAAAGCTGTTACCGCTCCGTCCAGATTATTTATAATTTTAAATTGAAGCGCATCCGTGCTCCAACCTTCGTTCTGAGCGTTTACAAAGGCCATTAAATGACTACCACTGCCCATACGGCTAATGGCAGCCTTTGTTCCTTTTAAATCAGCTATGGACTTGTATTGGCTTTCAGCACCCACGTGAATTCCCCATTGCAGAGGGGTGGAAATGTATTCTTGAACAATTTTAGCAGGATTCCCCTCCGTTATACTCTTAACAAGACCTTCGGTAAGAATAATGGCTAAGTCCGTTTCATCATTTTGAAGCATTTGGCACATTCTACCTGTGCCTTCCGGTACTTCCGTCCACTGAAGGTCAATGCCTCTTTCTTCAAAAGCACCTTCTTCCATAGCCATGTGCCATGGTAGGTTAAAATGTTCCGGAACGCCTATTATTCGTACTGTTTTCATATGGTTAGTATTGTGTTTGTATTCGTAAAATTAAGAAAAAGTAAGCCATCGACCTATGTAAAAAAGCATGGTTATGCTCTATTTGCTGCGACAAGGGGAGTGTTCGCCAGAGCCCCAGAACCACTTACGTTTTTTAAATAGTCATAAATAGCGTATTGTGAGCGAATTGAAATTTCTTGTTGCGATGCTACATTCTTGTTTGTATCGTTCGCATCTTGAAAACGTGCTTTTACCGTATCGTTTATCTGAAGCTCTAAAATAGCCTTTAGTTGATTAAAAACGGCTTCATCCAAAATGGGCGTCAGTACTTCAATACGCCTATCCAAGTTTCTGGTCATCCAATCTGCAGAGCCCATATACATTTTTTCCTCGCCATTGTTGTGGAACAGATAGATGCGGCCATGTTCTAGATAACGATCAACTATACTCGTCACTATTATTGGTTTAGCCCCAGATGGAAGCTCATTCTCCGGTCTTGCAACAAGACAACAAAACCCACGAACTATAAGGCGCACTTCAACACCTGCTTCACTGGCACGATACAATGCATCTATCATGGTCCGGTCTTCAAGGCTGTTCATCTTTGCCGTAATTTTGGCGGGCAGTCCTTTTTTGCTGTTTTTTATTTCGGTTTCAATTGATTGCAGAAATACATTTCTAGTGTTAAAAGGTGATACTAACAAGCGTTTTAATTTAGGGATAATCAAATGTCTTTCCAGTGTTAGGAAAACTTGACCCAAATCTTCAGTTATCTGATTGTGAGCAGTAAAAAGTCCGTGATCACAATAAATTCTTGAAGTCTTGGCATTAAAGTTACCTGTGCCAATGTATGCATATCGTTTAAGTATGTCATTTTCCCTACGCTCTATTAAAGCGATTTTGGAATGTACTTTAATGTTGGGGACACTAAAGAAAACTTTAGCTCCATTATCTTCGAATGTTTTACCCCATTCAATGTTATTTTTTTCGTCAAACCGCGCTTTGGCCTCCACAAAAATGGTCACCTTTTTTCCATTCTTTAGCGCTAAGAGCAATGCATCTGTAAGTACTGAGGCTTTAGCGATTCGGTAAAGGGAAATTTTGATATGTGTGACCGTATTGTCTTTTGCCGCTGCAGCGATAAAATTCTCCACAACACTAAAACTCTGATATGGGAAATGAACCAGTTGATCTCTTTCTGCAATGGCACCGAAAAAATCGTTGGTGGTTGATAAAACAGGGTGTGGTAAGGCAGGTTGAGCCTTGTAAACCAAATATTGATTCTCCAAAGGGTTTTCAAAACTGAAAAAATCCGAAAGATTATGATACCGCCCACCGGAAAATAAATCAATTGTACCAATGCCTAAGGCCTCTTTAATGATTTCCTTATTCGATTCAGGCATTTGCGCGTCATAAAGCAATCGTGTGGGTTGTCCGGATTGCCGTTGGTGAAGCGCATCATAAATTTGGTCGGCCAAGGGGGTATCACCAAAATCATCTTCCAAATAGAGCTCTGCGTCGCGGGACAGTTTTATGGAATAGCTAGCTATCACTTCGCTTTGCGGAAATAAATGATTCAGATGCATGCGAACCACATCATCCAAAAAAACATATGAATGACCTTTTCCGGGCACTTTAATAAAGCGTTCGTGACTATCCGTTGGTATTTTTACAAAATAATATGTTTCATCGGCTAAAGCCACAAAAAAATATAAGCCTCCATCTGTCAGTTTAGGGTTTTCCTGTGCCTCGTAAAGGGTGCAATCCGCAGAAATACTATTAAAATAAGCATTGAGGTAGGCAGTCTGTTCCGATGTGTAGGTAGTATCGGTTAAAAAATGAATATCTTGTTTTTGGAGTTCTTTGAAAATAGCCTCCATGATAATTCCGAACCGTTGCTGTTGCTTATCAATGATGCGAAGAATCTTCTTGAGCCGCTTATTGGACTTTAGAACGAGTTTTCGCCGTAATTCTTTATCTACAGATTTTAACTGCCGTAACTGTGACACCCGCACCTTAAAGAATTCATCAAGGTTGGAAGAGAAGATGGCCAAGAATCGTAAACGTTCTAAAAGGGGAGTAGTGGGATCTGCAGCTTCCAGCAACACCCTTTCATTAAAATATAGCCAATTTACATCTCGATGTTTGTAATTTCCGTTTTCCATAGAAAACAAAAATAACCAATCGTTATCTCAAGAATCTAAATTTAGTGTTAAGTAGTTAAGCTTTTGTTAGCTTTTCCAGGGTATATTGAATCAGTTCTTTTACCGATTGGGAAGGATTGGCACTAAATTCACCATTAGCCCGGTTGGCCAGGATACAGTTCATAGAAACCGCACGGTGCCCTAACAATTTTGCCAGGCCGTAGATTCCTGAAGTTTCCATTTCCAAGTTGGTGATTTTAATACCATCGTGCTCAAATGATGCTAGTTTATCTTGAAGCCCTTCATCATTCAGTTTTAGCCTCAATACTCTACTTTGAGGTCCATAAAAGCCTATATTGGTAACAGTGACCCCTAATCGTATACGATTTGAAAATAGCTTATCACCAAGGTTTTTATCATATTTTACTACATAGGGCACTGATTTGTTAGCGGACCAATTGGTGTGTTCAACAAAAGCGTTGGATACCTTTGGCTCCTGAACCGAGTCACTGTCATAAAAATGCAAAAGACCATCAAAGCCCATAGCATATTCACTCATTAAAAAAGAATCGATTGGAATATCCGAACGAATGGCACCGGAGGTACCTATTCTAACAATATCCAAAACCGTTCTGTTCGGTTTTAGGGTACGGGTCTCAAAATCAATATTGACAAGAGCGTCCAATTCATTAAAAACAATATCAATATTATCCGTACCAATGCCTGTGGAGATTACAGAAATTCGCTTACCGTTTAACGTTCCGGTGTGGGTATGAAACTCTCGTTTCCCTTTTTTCACTTCTATAGTGTCAAAAAAACGGGAAACATCACTTACACGGTCAGGATCGCCAACGGTGATTATGGTTTCTGCTATGTCTTCTGGTAATAAATTAAGGTGATAAATGCTCTTGTCGGCATTTAGGATAAGCTCAGAGGGGCTTAATTGCATGCTATTACAGCTTTAAAATTCTACTAGCTTCGGTGTTGTAAAGGAAATTGTATTTTAAGGCACCGCCTAGATAAACATCATTGTCTTGAATGCAAGAGTAGTAACTGGTTTTGTTCTCCAGTATCTCTTTTCCTTTTTTGGTGAGTCTTACTGGATTGAAAGAGGAAAATAAAGGTTTAAGTCTTCCTAAGGCTCTATCATACTGCGTATCGGCGAAGCCCAATAAACCCTGATTTTGAAGAATTTCGGAAACAAAAGCACCTTTTGAGGTAGGCTTTTTGTCTACGGCCAGCCTTAGGATGGTATTTTCCATTTCATTAAGTCCGTTTTTAATACTCGGAAAACGGTGTAAGTGCGTACGAACCGCATCTCCCAAATAATTGAACTGAAATTCGCCAAAATCGGACAGATTCTCTAATCTTATAGGGTTATCACTGCAATAAAGTTGCCATACATAGTCCGCATATTCAATATCGTCTTGTGATAGCTCAACTTTGTTGCTGTATAATTTAAGCAATTGCTCATCGGTTAAGTCATTAAGACTGTACATTTTATCAGTATCGTCTTCTTTACCGCTGCAGACCAAAGAAACTTGGGCATATTTGCGGTTGGTCTTTAACCAACTGAGTACGGCAATCATGTTTACTTGACAAAAGAGATCGTACTCAAACCAGAGCACAATCTCATCTTGTTGTTTATGATTACAAAGGGATCTGTATTCTTTCAAGGTTTTTTCAATAAACCATGACTTGGACACCTTGTAGTTTTTGTTTAAGAATTCAAAACGGGCTTTCCAGAAAGATTCGCTTCCCACATTGGTCAAGGTTTTACCCTCGCAGAGCATCTCGCGCCAGGTAATAATATCTCCCTTGAGCTTTAATGATTTTATTCTCTCCGTAAAACTATCTCCGTTGGTGATGTGTAAAAGGGAACTCATGTAGGATGTGAATTAGGTTCTAGAGATTAAAAGTACTTATAATTAAAAAAAAACCAAAAATAATTAACACAATAACGAAATTGTCTTGATTGCATTGTAAAACACTGTATTTAAACCGGTTATCCTCCAACTCGTTTTACTGCAAATCCTTTTTCTTTTAACAGCGCCATAATTTTATCTCTATAATCGCCTTGTATTATGATTTGACCGTTTTTAAATGACCCTCCTACACTTAATTTGGTTTTAAGTTCTTTGGCCAGTTTTTTAAAATCACTGTCCGCTCCGTTATACCCCTCTAAAATGGTAATAGGCTTCCCTTTTCGTTTCTCGTATTTACAAATAATGGGGTCATCCTGCAGCCAAATAGTATTTTTCTCTTGGGGAGTAGCTTCCGTTTCTTCCGGCTCATGGTCTGGAAAAAGGTTTTTGAGCTGATCTTGTAAATCCATGATTATGCCTTAATAAGTCCTAGTTCAATTAAACGCTCATGAAGGAACTCGCCTGCCGTGATATCTTCAAATTGCTTTGGATGGGCATCATCAACACAATTATCAAGGCAATTTAACGGCATTTCACTAATAGGGTGCATGAAAAATGGAATGGAGTATCTAGAAGTGCCCCAAAGCTCCTTTGGAGGGTTCACCACTTGGTGTATGGTAGACTTTAATTTGTTGTTGGTAAGTCTGGATAACATATCGCCAACATTAATCATCAGTTGGTCAGGCCTGGCAATGGCATCAACCCATTCGCCTTTATGGTTTTTAACTTGAAGTCCACGACCGTGTGCTCCCATAAGCAAGGTGATAAGGTTAATATCGCCATGGGCGGCGGCACGTACTGCATTTTTAGGCTCGGAAGTTATAGGTGGATAATGAATGGGGCGTAAAATTGAGTTCCCGTTCTTTATGTAATCATCAAAATAAGTTTCCTCCAAATCCAAATGAATGGCCAATGCCCTAAGCACGTATTTAGCCGTTTTTTCCAACATCTGGTATGTTTCCTTACCAACCGCATTAAATGTTGGCAACTCACTAACTATAACATTATCCGGATATTCCGCTTCCAATTTTGGATTATCCTGTACATATTGTCCAAAGTGCCAGAATTCCTTTAGGTCTCCTTCTTTTTTTCCTTTGGCATGTTCTTTTCCAAACGAAGTATACCCGCGTTGGCCACCTATTCCTTCAATCTCGTAGCTATCCTTTACTTCTTGTGGAAGGCTGAAAAACTTTTTAATTTCATCATAAAGGTTCTTTACCAAATCATCTGATAAAAAATGGCCACTTAGGGCTACGAAACCAATATTCTCAAAAGCGGAACCGATTTCTTTTATGAATTTCTCTTTTCTTTCGGGACTATCCGAAACAAAATCCTGTAAATCTACACTAGGTATTGCACTCATGATGTTGCTTTATAAATTTTATCAAAGTTAGTAAAATATGCCCAACTATTAAATATAACAATCCAGACGCTAGATGTGGTATTTTTGCTACTTTTATCTTCCAAAATGCAATTTCACCTTAAGAATTTTATGCAATACGATAAAAGGAATTTAAGCGAAGAGACTTTGTTTAAACTATATAAGGACCTTCTGCGGCCACGTATGATAGAAGAGAAAATGTTGATTCTCTTACGTCAAGGAAAAATTTCCAAATGGTTTAGTGGTATTGGCCAAGAAGCCATTTCGGTGGGGGTTACCAATGCCCTGAAAAATGATGAATACATTCTTCCTATGCATAGAAACTTGGCCGTTTTTACAACACGCGGTATACCATTGCATCGCCTTTTCTCCCAATGGCAGGGAAAATTGAACGGATTTACCAAAGGGCGTGACCGTAGTTTTCATTTTGGCACCCAAGACTATAAAATTATAGGAATGATCAGTCACCTCGGTCCGCAATTGGGTGTAGCGGACGGAATTGCATTGGCCGAAAAGCTTAAAAATAACAAAGCGGTCACGGCAGTTTTTACAGGTGAAGGCGGAACGAGCGAGGGCGATTTTCATGAAGCCCTGAACATTGCATCCGTATGGGATTTGCCCGTTATTTTCTGTATCGAAAATAACGGATACGGACTTTCAACACCCACAAGGGAACAATACAACTGTAAGAACCTATCCGATAGGGGACTGGGTTACGGCATAGAATCGTATACGATTGATGGTAATCATATTTTAGAGGTTTACGCCAAATTGAGCGAGATCGCAACGGACCTTAGGGAAAATCCGCGTCCGGTTCTGGTGGAATTCAAGACTTTCCGCATGCGTGGACACGAAGAAGCCAGTGGTACCAAATACGTACCCGAGGAATTAATGACGGAATGGAGCAAGAAAGACCCCATTGCCAACTATGAAACTTTTCTTTTAAAAGAAGGTATTCTAACCTCGGAAAAAATTGAAGCCTTACGCAATGAAATCGAATCCGAGATAAACGAAAATCTCAAACTTGCTTTTGACGAAGAGGAAGTCGAATCCAAACCTGCCCAGGAGTTATTGGATGTATACGCTCCTTTTAAATATGAAGAAACCAAACCGGGCAAAGTGGTGGAACACATTAGATTGGTAGATGCTATTTCCAAAGGATTGCGGCAATCTATGGAGAAACATTCCAACTTGGTCATAATGGGGCAAGATGTGGCCGATTATGGCGGTGTGTTTAAAATCACAGAAGGCTTTATGGATGCTTTTGGTAAGGAACGTGTTCGGAACACTCCTATTTGTGAGTCAGGAATTGTTTCGGCGGCCATGGGGCTTTCCATAAACGGAATGAAAGCCGTTGTTGAAATGCAATTTGCCGATTTTGTAAGTAGCGGTTTTAATCCCGTTGTAAATTATTTGGCCAAATCCCATTACCGTTGGAATGAAAAAGCGGATGTAGTTATCCGTATGCCTTGCGGTGGCGATGTAGGGGCCGGTCCTTTTCATTCCCAGACCAATGAAGCGTGGTTTACCAAGACCCCGGGACTAAAAGTGGCCTATCCGGCTTTTCCATACGATGCCAAGGGATTATTGGCTACAGCTATTAATGACCCCAATCCGGTACTCTTTTTTGAGCACAAGGCTTTGTACCGTAGCGTATACCAGAACATACCTGCAGATTACTATACACTTCCCTTTGGTAAAGCGGCATTATTGAAAGAAGGAAAAGATATAACCATTGTTTCTTATGGCGCAGGTGTTCATTGGGCATTGGATACTCTTGAAAAGAATCCTGATATTTCGGCGGACCTAATTGACCTTTGTACGTTGGCACCTTTGGATATGGAATCAGTGTATTCTTCCGTAGAAAAAACAGGAAAACTGATTATACTTCAAGAGGACAGCTTATTTGGAGGTATTGCCAGTGATATTTCTGCATTGGTTATGGAAAATAGGTTCCAATATCTAGATGGTCCCGTAAAGCGTGTGGCCAGTATGGAAACCCCAATCCCTTTTGCTAAAAAGCTTGAAGACGATTACTTGCCCAAAGAAAGATTCCTCACAGCCCTTAAAGAACTTCTTGCGTATTAGTCATTGAGCAAACATCTTTATTTTTCCCATTAACCCAAACAACTGTAATGCAGTAACTTTGTCCGTATTAATATTTGTTTAACGGTTTGTTGGAAACATTTAAGGATTTCCACTCGTATATAGACAAAACTTAAATTAAAATTATGATGAAGAATAGTATTGCACTGTTCGTTTGCGCACTAGTTTTGACTTCCTGTTCTCTTTCTAAGAACGTGCGCGAACAACGCAAGACCATTAATGGTAACTGGGTATTGGAAAATGTGGGTTACGAAGCTAGTGAAGGCTCTTTTAAATCCATGCTTTTTAATGATGCCAATGGGTTCTGTTTTGAGGGAAGTACGTGGTACTTTTTGGAAAACAATAGCACCGGAAGTTATACCATCCCTACCTCAAATAGTGCCTGCGCGGGAGGTGTAAGGAATATTAGATGGTCCGTTCTTGAAAACGAAAACGGGAACGATCAATTGCAGTTTAAATACATTGATGAAAAGAAAAAAGACCTGTACGGAAGAACAGGATACCGATTAGAGATTCTTTCATTGACCCCTTCTCAAATGACTTTAAAATCTGATGTAAACGTTGATGGAAGTCCGGTTTCCGTTGTATATAATTTCACAAAACAATAAGATAATTATGAAGAAAGTAATTCTAAAATCAGCATATATCGTCATGGCGTTGACCATGGTAGTAGGTTGTAAGACCATACAAAATTCAAACAACAAACAAAGAGGAGCTGTAATAGGTGCAGGTAGTGGTGCTGCTATTGGTGGCGTTATCGGAAATAATGTGGGTAACGGTAACAATACGGTATTGGGAGCCATTCTTGGCGCTGCCATTGGTGGAGTTGCGGGTGGTTATATTGGAGACCGAATGGACCGCCAAGCAGAACGTATTGAAGAGGAAATTCCAGGAGCAGAGGTGAGCCGAGTTGGTGAAGGTATCAATGTAACTTTTAACGAAGATGCAGGTGTTTATTTTGACACCAACAAATCCGATGTCAAAGGTACTTCGCAAACTACATTGAACAGTTTGGCAGAAATCTTGAAGGATTATCCAAAATCTAACGTATTGGTAGAAGGTCATACGGACAGTGCCGGACCGGATGATTATAATATGACTTTATCCGAGCAAAGAGCTACATCGGTTACCAATTACCTAATTTCCCAGGGAATAGATAAGAGCCGTTTGGAAACGAAATGGTATGGCGAAACGCAACCTGTAGGAGATAACACTACCAAAGAAGGAAAAGCTAAAAACCGTAGGGTAGAACTTGCTATTGTTGCCAGTGAAGCTTTGAAACAAGAAGCAAAACAAAAAGTTAAGGGCTAATATTAGATACCCTCACCTATAATTTTATAAAAATACCGGCAGTTCATGTCGGTATTTTTTTTGTTTAATTAACTATCTTCCCCTAGTGGAGCAGTATGATGTTATTATAGTTGGAGGTGGTTTAGCGGGTTTAACAGCCGCTATTCATTTAGCGAAAGCGGACCATAGCGTTTTGGTTATTGAAAAGGAACCCTATCCACATCATAAAGTATGTGGCGAATATGTTTCCAACGAAGTGCTTCCGTATCTAAAAAGTCTAGGAATTGATTTAAAGCAATCTGGGGCGGTTTCAATTGAAACTTTAGAATTTTCGACGGTTACGGGAACCGTGCTAAACGCTAAATTACCTTTAGGAGGAACGGGAATCAGTCGTTATGCATTTGATGCTATGTTGTATAAAAGAGCAACGGAACTAGGAGTTGAATTTGTTTTTGAGAGCGCAACTTCTGTGGTTTTTCAAAAACCTGTATTTAAAATAGTTACATCAACAAATAAAACCTTTACTTCAAAAATAGTGATTGGTGCATATGGTAAAAGAAGTACTTTGGATAAGCAATTGAATCGAAATTTTATACAACAAAAATCATCTTGGCTAGCAGTTAAATGCCATTACCAGCTCAATGATTTTCCTGAAGATAAAGTCGGATTACACAATTTTAGAGGTGGTTATGGTGGACTCTCCAAAACTGAATCCGGTGCAGTAAATTTCTGTTATTTGGCATCCTACAATAGTTTTCAGCAAGAAAAGGATATTGAGCGTTTTAATAAACAGGTAGTTCAGGAGAACCCCATTTTAGAGAACTTCTTAAGCAAAGCCGAACCACTTTTTGAAAAACCGCTGACCATTGCCCAAATTTCCTTTCGATCCAAAAACCCGATAGAGGACCATGTTCTTATGTGTGGAGACACAGCGGGCCTAATTCATCCGCTCTGCGGTAATGGTATGGCCATGGCTATCCATAGCGCTAAAATTGCCTCGGAACTGATTCATGATTTTTTAACCGGAAAAGAAACTGACCGTACGAAGATGGAACGTGATTATGTTAAAGCATGGAACCGTACTTTTGAAAGAAGATTATGGTTGGGTAGGCGACTTCAATCGGTATTGCTAAATCCTAGTTTGGCAGATTGGGCCATAACATTGGTAGCAAAACAACCTTGGCTTTTGAGACAACTGATTAAGAACACGCACGGTAAACCAATTCAATAATGGGTAATTTTTCTAAAAGAAGTACTGAAACCGAGTTGATGGACGACCTGTCCCTAGATCAGACAGAGCTTAAAAAGGTTTTGTTGGATATTGACCGTGCCAATTCATTTTTAAACGGAAATAATCTAACTGTTCAGGCCGTACACAGCCTAATACAGGATAAAAATAAAAAATCATATACGATTTTAGATATGGGATGCGGCAATGGAAGCATGCTCAGAACGTTAGTTCTTTGGTCACGAAAGCATCATTTTAATTTGAAGTGTATTGGAGTGGACCTCAATGAAAAGAGTCTAGAAATTGCACGGGAGCAATCCCTTGAATTTCCAGAAATTCAATATATAAAACAGGATATTCTAGAACTGGAGCAAGATGAATTGCAGTGCGATATTTTGCTTTGCACCTTAACCATGCATCACTTTAAAAACCATGAAATTCCACAGTTTCTAAATCAGTTTTCAAAATTGAGCCGAATCGGTTTTATTATTAACGATTTGCAACGAAGTGCACTTTCATATCAACTTTTTAAACTGTTTAGTACTATTTTTATACGAACGAATATTGCCAAAAAAGACGGACTTACCTCCATTAAAAGTGGATTTCTTAAAAAGGAATTACAGGCATTTGCAGCAGAATTACCAAAAATGAAACATAGCATTACTAAAAAATGGGCTTTTAGAATTGTATGGGTAGCGCAACATTAACGACCGACTAAAATATATGAGCGAAGTACGAATAGTAAAAACGGTCAAGCAATTGCCCGATTATTGCAAGCCCACCGGAGAAATAATACCCTTGGTAAACCTTTGGCTTTCGGGTCAAGAAGACCGTTTCCGTAGAAAAGTCATTAAAATATTTGAAGGAGCGGCGGTTGATAAGCGCTACAGCATTATGAAACCTGAAGAGGTTTTTACGGCAACCTCGTTTGAGGAAAAAAATGCCATTTACATGCGTGAGGTCAAAAAATTGGGAAAAAAGGTCTTGGAAAAGGCCTTAAAAGCCAGTGATTGGGGGGCGGATTCACTGGATTATATCATTACCGTTAGCTGTACGGGCATTATGATTCCGTCGCTAGATGCGTATTTAATAAACGATGTAGGACTTAGACAAGATGTAGTGCGACTTCCGGTTACGGAGATGGGTTGTGCGGCCGGAGTTTCAGGATTGATATATGCACAGAACTTTTTAAGGTCCAATCCCGGTAAGCGCGCTGCAGTAATCGCAGTTGAAAGTCCCACGGCAACTTTTCAGCTTAATGATTTTTCTATGGTGAACATGGTCAGTGCCGCTATTTTTGGCGATGGCGCCTCTTGTGTCCTTTTATCCTCAGAGGAAAACGCCAGAGGCCCAAAAATAAAAGGAGGGGAAATGTACCATTTTACGGATGCTACGCACATGATGGGCTTTGATTTGACCAATCATGGGCTCAAGATGATTTTGGATATAACCGTACCGGAGACTATTTCGGCTCATTTCCCTAACATTGTACATCCTTTTTTGGAAAAGCACGGTACCTCTATTGAGGCGGTGGACCATCTTATTTTTCACCCTGGAGGGAAAAAAATTGTGCAAACGGTGGAAGAACTATTTGGGGCAATGGGAAAAAATATTGACGATACCCGGGAAGTACTACGCCAGTACGGAAATATGAGCAGTGCTACTGTTCTGTATGTCTTGGAGCGCTTTATGGAAAAAGATATTAAGGAGGGTGACCAAGGACTCATTCTTAGCTTTGGTCCAGGTTTTTCGGCGCAGCGTGTTCTATTGGAATGGTAAACGAATTTTAAAAATCAAACATGGCAAAACAATGGGTTCTTATTCTTGGCGGAAGCAGTGGTCTGGGTTTGGCAACTGCCAAAAAAATGGCAAGTCATGGATTTCATATTATTATAATTCATAGAGATAGAAGGTCTGATTTAAAGGAAATTAACGATAATTTTCAAGAAATCACTTCAAGGGGAGTGAAATTGCTAAGTTTCAATATTGATGCTACAAATGCGGAGAAAAGAAACGAAACCATTGATGCTATAAAGACTGCACTTTCTACTACAGGAAAGATAAAAATGATGGTTCATAGCATAGCCAAGGGGAGTTTAAAACCTATGGTATCGGATGATGGCATAACCTTGAATCATCAAGATTTTGAAATCACTTTAAACGCTATGGCATTGAGTCTTTATGATTGGACAAAAGCTATTTTTGAAGCCGATTTGTTCGATGAAGATACCCGTATCGTGGCTTTTACCAGTGAGGGAAGTACCAAGGCATGGGAAGGGTACGCCGCTGTTTCCGCGGCAAAAGCTACCCTTGAGGCGCTCACCCGAAGCATTGCGTTGGAATATGCTCCAAAGGGAATAAAAGCCAACTGTATTCAAGCAGGAACCACGGAAACAAAGGCTTTTGCCATGATTCCCAATAGTGAGACCTTAAAGAAAAGTGCGTTAGAGCGTAATCCCCATAATCGTTTAACTACCCCTGAAGATGTAGCCAATGCCGTTTATTTGCTCAGCAGGGATGAAGCTAAATGGATAACCGGAACTATAATTAAGGTTGATGGAGGTGAAAGCTTGCAATAGAAATTGACAGATTATGAACTATGACCACATAACCAATGTTTTGCCGTACACAGAACCTTTTTTGTTCGTTGATGAACTGACGGAGGTTACCGAAAATGGAGTGGTCGGGACTTATACCTTTCTTGAGGATTCATATTTTTATAAAGGGCATTTTAAAAACGTTCCTGTAACACCCGGTGTAATTCTAACGGAATGTTGTGCGCAAATAGGAGTCGTATGCTTGGGAATTTATCTTTTACAAAACGAAACCAAGTTGGCACCTACGGGAATGCAAATAGGTATGAGTAGTACACAAATGGAATTTCTATTACCGGTTAAACCGAATGAAAAAGTAACCGTGACCTCAAAACAAATATACTTTAGGTTCAATAAATTGAAGTGTTCTGTAAAAATGCATAATACGGAAGGGAAATTGGTCTGTACAGGCGAAATATCCGGAATGTTTAAAACCAGGGACCATGCGTAGAAGAGTGGTTGTAACAGGGCTAGGCGTTTGTGCTCCCAACGGAACGGGATTAGCTGCTTTTACCGAGGCAATGGCCTCGGGCCAAAGTGGCATTCGGTTTCAACCAGAGTTGGAACAGCTGGGGTTCGGTTGTCAGATTGCGGGGAAACCGGAGGTAAGCGATAAACTTCTATCGAATTACTTTACTCCCCTGCAACTACGCGGGCTCAGCGCTACGGGTATTATATACGGGGTTATTGCAGGAACCGATGCATGGAAAGATGCCGGTTTGGACATTGCCGAAAAGGATCAGGCAGATTGGGACAGCGGTATCATTTTTGGTTCCGGAACCTTGGGTGTGGATAAATTCCGCGAAGCCATTTATCAGATTGATGCCAAAAACGTTCGGCGTTTGGGAAGTACCAGCGTTGTTCAAACTATGGCAAGTGGCGTAAGTGCCTATTTGGGTGGTATTTTAGGCTGTGGAAACCAGGTTACCACCAACTCTTCCGCGTGCACAACAGGTACGGAAGGGGTTTTAATGGGGTATGAACGTATTGCGAACGGACAAGCAGAACGCATGTTAGTAGGAAGCTGTAGCGATAGCGGTCCTTACGTCTGGGCAGGTTTTGACGCCATGCGTATTCTTCCCAGAAATTATAACGATAACCCGGAAGCGGCCAGCAGACCTTTGAGTGCTAGTGCTGCAGGATTTGTTCCTGGAAGTGGGGCAGGGGCCTTAGTTCTAGAATCTCTAGAAAGCGCTCAAGCCCGTGGCGCAAAGATTTATGCCGAAATCTTAGGGGGTGCCGTAAACAGTGGCGGCCAGCGTGGCGATGGTACTATGACCGCTCCCAATAGCGAAGCCGTACAACGTTGTATTGGTCAAGCGGTACGGAATTCTGGCATTCAAAATTCTGATATAGATGTGATCAATGGGCATTTGACGGCTACGAGTAAAGATGCGCTGGAAATTGCCAACTGGAGTACGGCTTTGGAGCGCTCTGGTAGTGATTTTCCCTTTATCAATTCATTTAAAGGAATGTTCGGGCATTGCTTATCGGCGGCGGGGAGTATTGAATGTGTAGCTGCATTGCTTCAGTTTAACACCTCTCAAACCTTTGGAAATGTGAACTGTACGGACTTACACCCGGAAATTACGGACCTGATAGCTTCTGATTGTATTCCACAGAAAACCATTCCACATCAACCTACCGTTTTAGCAAAAGCAAGTTTCGGTTTTGGAGATGTAAATGCTTGTGTTATTTTTAAACGATTTAATTCCTAAAACCAGAAGTCCACACAGTTTTATCGACCTAACAACATGAACGAAGAAACAAAATACAATAAACTCAAGGATATTATAAAGGTGTATCTGCCCGAAGATGTTTCGGTAGATGCCATTACTTTAGAGAGCAATTTCATAAGTGAACTCAATATAAATTCCGCTAATTTGGTGGACATTGTTCTGGACGTTGAGGACGAGTTTGACATCATGCTCGAAAATGACGATATGGACCAAATGCAAACGGTAAAGGACGCACTTTCCATTATTGATGCTAAACTTGAAGCCAAGTAAAATGATATCTGATTTCTGGAGTTGGGCGAAACCTAAGTTATTAGCAGATAAGCGATTACTTGTGCTGTATTGTATTGTTTATTTCAGTTGGGGAATGGTCATGAACTGGTTTGGAGCCACGGTAGAAATTGCCAAATTCACCTATTGGTGGCAAGTAATCACTTGCTACATTTTATATATGGTTCCCATATCCTTATTACTTAGGAATCTCCCTTTTCATACCCAATATGCTTACGGACTTGTGGCTATGGGTTTTCTGGAATTTGGTGGGTATTATTTTGAAACTTCGTATGCCTACCCAAACAATCTTATGGACCAGTTCTTTGGTATCCGGAACTTTAGTTTAGGCATGGCATTGTTCTTTGCCCTGTATTTTCCTTTGGGCAATTGGGCCGTAGAAAAGCTGTACAAAAACCTGTTTAAGCGGTCTTAATATTCAATTGAAACCTTTCTTGATTAATTTTCCGGTTCTATTCCTTTCTTTTTCTTTTCAGGAATCAATAATGAGGCTGCAATCCCGGAAAGCAACGCTACGGATATTACCGCAAGGGATAACCATTCCGGCAATTCCACTTGATGGGAGAACAACATTTTAAGTCCCACAAAGGCTAAAATAACCACTAAACTGTAATTGATATAACGGAACTTTTCCAGCATTCTGGAAATTAAAAAATACATGGACCGCAGGCCTAGAATCGCCAAAATATTGGAGCTAAAAACAATAAATGGGTCGGCCGTGATGGCTAAAATAGCGGGAATACTGTCCAAAGCGAACAATACATCCGTAAGTTCAATAACCACTAAGGCCACGAAAAGGGGAGTAGCGGCACGCAAACCTTTCAGTCTTACAAAAAAGTCATGTCCGTGAAAGTCAGATGTTATCGGGTAAATTTTTCCTATTTGCTTGAATATCCATGAATCCTTGGGCTTAAAGTTTTCGTCATCGCCCTTAAGCATCTTAAAAGCCGTCCATAAAAGGAACACCCCAAAGACATAAATAATCCACTCAAATTTGGTAATCAGTGCCACACCAAAGAGAATCATCAACCCTCTAAAAACAATGGCCCCAAGAATACCCCAAAAAAGCACTCGGTGTTGGTACAGTGCGGGAATTTTAAACGCGGAAAATATAACCGCAATAACAAATACGTTGTCTATGCTCAGGGACAGTTCTATAAGGTAACCTGTAACGTATTTTAGAACCGCATTATTTGGGGTTAGATTGGTAGGGTTTTCCACCAAACCTTGACTAAAGAGCCAGTAAATGACCCCACTGAACGCCATAGCCACGGACACCCAAACGGTAGTCCAGATGGCGGCTTCCTTGGTTTTAATAACGTGTTCGTTCTTGTTAAATACGCCTAAATCCAGCGCAAGAAAAACAATGATCAAAGCAATAAAAAGAATCCAGACCCACATATAATGCATTTTTACGCCTGCGAAGATACTTCATTTTCACACTCGTTTCAGGCGCATTTGCAAAAGCCTTTGATTCAATTCAAAAGAAGCGGAGTTTAGAATGATTTAGTTGCTCAAATCAAGAGTTAAGGTCACATCTACCTTATTATCTTGGCGCTCCTTTTTAATATCAATTCCAAAATCCGATGAAAATAGAGTAGTGGTCCCCACGAGTTTGGAGGCCTGTTCTGTAAAGTTGAAGCTAATGGTTTTAGCGGTTCCTTTCAAGGTAAGTGTTCCGGTAACGGTAAACCCGTTGCTAGTTTTGGTAATTTGGGTACTTTCAAAAGTAATAGTGGGATAGGTGTCCGCATCAAAATATTTCCCGCTCTTTAAGGACCAATCCCTGAGGAAATTCCCTGTTTTAATGGTTTCGACTTGTATGGCGCCTTTGAAACTGGATTCCGTTATACGGTCTGGATAAATTTTGGAAGAAGATTCAAACCCGGACAAACTGCCTTCAACATCCTTTGAAATAAAATGAAAGTTGATTTTTGCCGAAGCGATGGAAACCTGGTCCTGTGCCTGAAGCGAACCACTAAAAAACGAGAGACCAATAACTAGGAGCAGTATGAATTTGACACGCATGATATTCTAGGTTTTGAAAATAAGTTAGTATAAATTACCGATAATATGAACAAATTTATCGCTGTAAACAGAATCTGAGGTGCAAAATAGTACTGTTTTGGGTAAATCACTATCTTTATAAAAGAACTAATATGAAGTAATTATGAAAAACCCCCTTTTTATGATAGCTGCCTGCGTTCTTGTAGGTACATGCGGATTGTCTGCACAAGAGATCAAAGAAAAAAAATCTGAGATCACGAAATATACGGTCATGGAACGTTTTGAACCCAAAGCCATCCTAACCGTAGAGGAGCGTATGAAATTAAGGGAAGAACGGATAGCTAAAACAGAACGTAGACGTGAAATATTGGATACATTGGATATTTCCGAACGAAAAAGACAACGATTGCTTGAAGATTTGATCACCGAGCCCTTTTCTAACCGGTTGAACCGGACCATGGCCGAAATTGAATTTGAAGACGAAGAATTAGAGTAAAGACCACCTAAACTAGAATACCTTCATGGAGCGCACTGCTTTATGAGGGTATTTTTTTGCTGTTCACTTCACTTTTTTGACCTTTTAAGCTGAATTTTAGCTAATTCCAGAAGTGAAAATTGAGTCCCTTTTGGTCTAAAATGAAATTTTAACACTTTTAGCATTGAAAAATACGATTTTGAGCAAACCATGCTACTGGTTAATTTTTATTGATGAAAGACGGTCATGAACAACTAGAACCCAGTAGTTTAGCTGTTAATAACTTTTGGATAAAAACTGAAAATGGACTGAGGACATAGTATAGCAAAGAACATTAATTTAATGTTAAAGTCTGATTATATGATAGTTAAGTCTAAAATTGTAGGATTTTTTTTATAACTTAGAGTAACACAGTTTATCTCAACAACCCAAAATCCTGCACCTATGACAACAACTCAACAGCCCGCATCAAGAGTAGAGGAAAATGACAAAAATGCTATTGTCGTAAGACTCGAACGCAACCAAAAAGATTTGGTACAATTACGGACCAAGCTCAATTCTTACCGTTGCGAACCAAAAACCTATTCACTTTATGAACGAATAGAAACCTTACGGACTACAATGGATTCCTTAACCCATTCTAACCGTGAGATCATTAACTCCTTAAAAGACACCCGTAAAACCGTAAATGTTCATTTGGAACGCGCTAAAAGACAGCTTACGGAATTTAGAAGATTAAATGACGGTGTGGCCGAATACCTGGACATTTGCACCAGCCACTAGTACTTTATGTGGTTGATTTTTAAGTAAATGTAAATGTTAAGTTAATTAATAATTTGCAGCAATTTTCTGCCTATTTGTAGTGTATCTTTGAAGACGAAAAAATCAAGGATACACTATAGATTAGGTTTGATATGGAAGGAACATTTACGAGGCAAGAAGACATTCAAACCACGGAACTACAATTACAAAGATTAGAACGAAATTTAAAGGTTGTAGCGCAGCTGTACGCCAAATTATGTTCTTATATGTGTGAACCGCAAACGTATGACCAGTTCATGCGTTTGGATGATTTAAAAGCCGAAGCCCGAATCTTACGGGATACCAACAAAAACATTAGCCAAAAGTTACGTCAAGACCCAAATGCCTCAGCACGTTGTTACCGTCTCTTCTTAAATTACGTACAAGGCTTTGACGTGTTCGTAAAAGACGTGGACCGTTACGTAAAGAGCGTATAACATTACATTTTAATTACAATGGTTTGAACGAAAGGATAGTGGTGTTTAAAATATTCTATTTTACATAATATAAATTATAGTACAGATTGGTGTATGTCGTAAAACGGCGCATGCTTGTATTTGATATTATATCAAAGCCGTTTTACTGGAATGATTATTAAAAATTGTATTGAAAGCAGCCCGTTAGGTTTGTTCAAAACTCCCGTATTCGAGGAAATGAGTGCAAGATTTTTTTCTAGAGGATTCTCGCCAACTTGCCGCAACTGTCGGCGTCCATTTAAAATTATGTAGTTGATATTTTAAAATATGGATGATTGTTATTCTTCACTGAATTCAAACACTTAAATATTAGTAAGTTAAATTTCAAAAATCATGAAAAAATTCGTGAAAAATACATGAAATTTGTCTTCATCAAGCTTAAATGAATTTAGCATTTTTCATGAATTGAATATGCATAACCAAGCCTATGGATTTTATTTGAGAAACTGCCGCTGTAATGTTCATTAGGCCAAACAAAGTATAAGTAATATGCTGTATATCCCATAGTTAAAATTTTAATTATGCGAATACTACCTCTATTAATTAAAAAAGCTAAATCTACTTAGCGATTCCGCTCATATGGTCTAATAAAACTCTCTAAATTACCTGAGATTTCTCCGCTGCTCTCCAAATGGAAGATTCCCCCCACCTTATGCTCGAATGTCGGTAGATTTTTCCTATCGTTCCCGGTAATTTGCTTTTCGCCCTGAACTATCCAAACCAAGCTAAATTTTGACTGGTTGAGATACCCCAAAAGATAATCCTTTCTCATTAAAAGACATGCCGGTCCCTTTTGATGGACAGAAGGGTCGTAACAAACAATTTCCTCGTTCTGCGAGCTATAGGCACCTTCTATTCTGGATGGTTTTAAGCCCAAAGACAGGATGAAAGCTGGCTTGTGATACGCAATTGTTTCCGATTTTGAACAATCAAATTCTTCTTCCCACATATAGTATTGTGTTGTATGGAATGCGTTGGCTATTTTCTTTCCCGATTTATCATAAAGGTCATTAGGCAAAGCCTCGCCCCCGTAGTACGGCCTTGTTTGAAAAAAAAGATTGGCTGGAGACCAGAAGTATTCACGACTAAACACTTGGTACCTGTTGGAAATATTTGGAAACCAATCGCCCCATGATGCGCTTTCCGCATCAATTTTAAGAATTTTAGGTGCTTTGGAGGAAGTTAAATATAAAAAAAATTAACAAGAATCCAATTACGGTTTTCCGTAGAGTATTTAAATTTGTAGTAAAATACCATTCCACACACATTGCCTTCCCTCCTGCTATCGGTCAGTTAATAAGTGTTCCATTATCTTTTAAGAAGAATATTTGTAGTAAGAAAAAAATCAATGAAGCTGGTAACAACTTTCGCTTTTAACCAAAGCTCAAGTTACATAACGCAGAACATTATAGTACAAATTGGTATATGTCGTAAAACGGCGCATGCTTGCATTTGATATAATATCAGATATGACGCCTTTAGGTTCATATCGTCAGATATTATGTCAAAGCCGTTTTACTGGAATGGCACTTAATGGCTGTAAGTCATAATTCTATTATGTACGGAATATTTCAAAAGATTAAGAATCTTTTGAAATTTAGCGAGCTGATGCGGCTGGCAATTCCGTACATTCAGTCATTCAGTTTAAACGTGAATGCTACGCATTTGCCGCACAGCCAAACGCTCGATTGCTTTATAAAATCAAAATGCTCAGGCACAATTTATGTTATACGCAATTCTTTAGTATTTCACGTGAAAATAAATTACTGAATATCAGTATGCACAGCTGGGTTATTTATATATTTGTTTACTACACAACCATTACATTCCCCAAAATGAAGCACGTTTTTCTTTTGATTTCATTTCTGTTTTTGTCTGGTTTAAATGCTCAGATTGTTACTAAAAAGCAGAATAAAACATATAAACATATTATTGAAACTTCTAAAACCAAGAGTTTTCAATCTTTAGTAAATGAAATTGACTCGTATTATTCAACGCCTTTAAAGCAGGAACGAAAAGATTTCAAGAAATATATGCGATGGAGAACATTTGCTGAAAATAGATTGGATGCCAATGGTGAAATTGCAAATGTTGGTCAACTGAATTATGAGGCTGCTTTAGAACAAAATATAAAGTTAAAAAAAGCTAATAAGCTTGCATTAAAATCTGCAAAGAACGGGGATGTACTACAATGGGAAAATGTTATACATGAAGCACCAAAAGAACGTGGTAGGGTTGATTGTGTTGCTGTAGATCCTTCCAACCCAGATATTATTTACGCAGGAGCGAATACCGGTGGTGTATGGAAAACTATAGATGGTGGTTTAAACTGGATACCATTAACTGACAATTTGCCAACGCTAGGTACAACCAGTATCGTAATAGACCCTAATTCTCCGGTTAATAGTCGAAAAATCTATGTACTTGTTGGTGACGGAGGATGGGGAAATCAATATCATAGTACAGGCTTATATGTTTCAAACGATAGTGGGGTCACATGGTCTCCGATGAGTTTGCAATTCGATGAGACCGTTAATTGGCCCTCCGCGCGAAAATTAGTTATGGACCCAATGAATTCGGAAATACTGTATGCCGTATTTTGGACATCAATTTACAAGACATTAGATGGAGGAAATACATGGACAAAGTTGGCTATAAGTAATACTCAGAATTATGGTTTTTTTGACATGGAAATTTGCCCTGATAATAGCGATACGTTATATGTTGTGGAGCGTGATCAAATATTTCATAGGTCTATTGATGGTGGAAATACTTGGATTACTTCAACTATGCCTGGAGATACAGTAACTAGTGGTGCGCAAACCGGAATTGCAGTTACACCAGCTAATCCAAATGTGGTGTACTATTTAAGTATGGAACCCTATGGTACCGATAATTCTAAATTTCATGGAATTTACAAGTCAACCGATAAAGGACAAACATTTTCTTTATTCGAAGATGATATGCCCGATCCTTGGTTTTTAATTCAAAAATATGGAATGGCTGAAATTGCTGTTTCTCCAACAAATGAAAATGATATTTTCACGGGGAGCTACTTTACGCATAGGTATAATTCAAGCACAGGTAATTTAGAGGCTATTGATAGTCAAAACGCACATGTTGATGTTAGGGGTTTGTACTTTATAGATGGGCGGTTATTTAGCTGTAATGATGGTGGTCTTGATATGACCACCGATTTTGAAAATTGGGAAGATTTGTCTAGCGGTATGTTGATTAAACAAATTTATGAGGTTGATACAGATAATAATGATTCAAAGAAAATACTTCTGGGCACCCAAGATAATGGGTTCTCTTATGTAAATAATGGTAGTGAAGATGTTCTTGCTATTGGTGATGTTTACTATGTTGCTGCTTCAAAATTGTTTGATCGTGTGTATTTTAATATCAATTATAGAAATATAGGTGGTGCAAATACAAATCCTAACGAATTGAAAAAAATTGAACCCAAAAACGTAGGTAGTGGCCCAATGCTTGTTTATGATTCGTATTCGCAAGATGGACTAGATACCGACGTTTTATTAGTAGCGGATGGAAATGATATAAAAAGAATTTTTATAGACCAAGATTTTAATTTTAATTGGCAAAATTTAAGTAATGGTCAGTTTAGTGACGGAAATATACGTTGGGTAGGTTTTGATGTTTCTGAAACAAATAAGAATTCTTTTTATGGTGTTTCTGCAAATGGCAATAATTGGAATTTAATAGTGAAATCTGATAATTTGCTTGACACCCAACCCATATTTACAGATATTTCAGATACTTTTCCGGAGATTGAAAACAAATTGACAAGTGTAGTAATGAGTGACAACCAAACTGAAAAAGTTTGGCTGGCTTGTGGAGGATACTCCGCTAGTGAGAAAACATTTTATTCTAATGATGGCGGGCAAAATTGGGTAAATATGTCCAAAGGATTGCCTAATACACCCGTAAATACTTTAGCGTATCAAAAACTAGAAGATGCGGATGTTATTTATGCAGGAACCGATATAGGAGTTTATTACTTTATTAACGATTTAAGCAGAACATGGCAACCTTATTGCCTTGAAACCTTACCGACTACTATTATAAATTCACTAAAATATAACAGTAATGATGGACTACTGACGGCAGGAACTTTTGGGCGTGGAGTTTGGCAAATTGAAGCTCTTTCTGAGGTGCCTAATAGCCTTGACATTAGTCCTGAAACCCAGAATGTTGGTGTTACTTCGGGTACCATAACCTACAGTGTTTCCTCAAATGTTGATTGGAATGTGAGTGAAAGTTCTGATTGGCTGGAAGCAGTTAAAACGAATGACACTACACTGACTGTAACGTATGATGAAAATATAATTACAGAAAATAGGACAGCAACAATATCGATTTCGGGTGGTGAACTTACCAATGAAATATTAGTAATACAAAACGGTATAACTCCAAGTTTAGTGGTTTCCCCAGAAACCCTAACCGTAACTACCGATGCAGGTTCTGAAACTTATAGTGTTGCTTCAAATGTGGATTGGGATGTAAGTGAAAGTGCGGATTGGTTAACGGTGGTTAAGACCAATGAGAATACCTTCACCGTAAATTATGACGAAAATATTAGTCAGGAAATGCGAATGGCAACAATTAACATTACAGCTGATACTATATCAAGAATCATAAGTATTGAACAAAACTTTGTAGAAGATGATTTTTTTAATGAAAGTGAAATTACCATTCATCCGAACCCGACCAGTAGTAAGTTTTATATTAAATCGAATAAAAATATAACTTCTGAATTTGATGTTAATATTTATGATCTTACCGGAAAGAAAGTTGTTTCAATAAAAGCAAATGAACTGCTTTCTGATGAACCATTGGAAGTTAATATTTCCCGCTTACAAGCAGGACTATATGTTGTTAAGTTAAATAATATCGAAATTGAAACACTTAAAAAAGTTTTGAAAAAGTAGCGAGTAATTTATAGTTGTAAAATTCGTAGGTTTAATTGCTTCGATTTTCATTTCACTTAGATTTTAAATTATTACTATTTCCTTCTAAAAATAATTTAACCTAAGGATATTACTTTACGGGATCCTGTAATTAATGAAAAAGAACTGGTTTATAATCCTACAATCAATAATACAACCTAAAATCTAGCAATTTACAGACATTGTAATGTCTTTGGTGAAGCTCTTCAACTACCTCAAACATATCGTCATCTTCTTTAAATAAGTTAAAGAATACTTTATCCAGATTGGCACTGCTTATACCGTTAAAGGCGTTACCGTAGCCAGAGATAGCTTTGGCATTGGTGATGTCCAAGAAATATTGCGCTTCTTCTTCGTCCAAATCAAGGATTTTTGCATTGGAAAAATGTAGAATCTTTCCTTTTAACCGGCCTTCGAACAGTTCTGCAATTTCCTGTAAACTGTAGTAATAACCCATTTAGGCAAATGCTATTCGCTTCTCCCACCATAACCAAATAGATAATCTCATAGTCCTTAAAATTATGATCATCTAAGACCAGTGAATTTAAGCTGTCTTCTAGGCCTTCTATAGTGTCGCAGGTTTTATAGATGCTAGCAATACCGTATTTCATGGCCAGTTGCTCCAGTGTTAACTGCGTTTCGGTAAGTTTTGGGGAATCTATATCTTCTACTCCCTCTAAACAATACACAAAATGGTCTTCATTTAATGGTTGTTCTTGGGGCAACTGGGGTCTTTTCTCTAGCAAGCTCTTGAATTTAAACTGGGTGAACGAAACGCAAAATTAAAATAACCCAGCCATTCTTTTTAGCGTTTTTCGGATTAAATTCATTACTATCTTTATATATAATTGGGATCCGGCATCTATGCGAAAGATGCCCATATAAGTGAATAATATACAGCTAAAATGGTCCCTACTTATCGTTAATCTAATTTGCTAAAAGTACTATTCCAACTCAATTTCAAATGCCATCTTATATGCTTTCTCTCCCAATGAATGATTTTTCCTCAGTACGGTTATCTTGTTTACTGTAAAAACTTTGGAGTATGATTTTTCTCGAAAGTACGCCCAGCTTCGGTCAAATTCTAAATCTGGAATTTTACTTGCAATGGTCATATGAGGGACTCCTATTTTCTGAGTGCCCCTGTTACCAATTTTCGCTCTCTTTCTCAACACTGCCACCATAAGGTTTTGAAGCTTGATAATTTCGGCTCCCATAACACCTATACATAAAGTATTTGAGCCTATAAATTTTTGAAATCCATTGGCATGAACTTCAAATCTCTTTTTACCTCCCAAAGCATAACGCAATTCATTTAAAATGGTTAGCTCCGGAATACTTTCAATCATGAAATTGCTTAGGCTAATGTGGGCAATGGAATGAATATATCTGGCTGTACCAAAACGATACATAAAATCTTTTTTAAAATCGAACAGGTCATTTTTGATATGAGCTGGCGGACTAATAATAATCAGATACTCTCTAAGGCCTTGCGTTAAACAGCATGTTCGTTTTTCCAACTCTAAATTTTGCATTGCGTATTGAGGGTTTCATCAATATTAGTAAAAACTCCTAAAATATGGAATTTATACTGAAAATTGGATTTATTCCAAAAAATAATATCATATCCTCACCCTTGTTTCCAAACCAGTATAACAACGACATTCAAGATAAACATCTCATTTGTTGTTAGGTTTCAACTTATTACCGATTATCGAAAATACTAGAGTGAAACTTGAGTAAATACAATCTTTTTTAGTGTTTTTAGTTTATATAATTCTTTGCATGCGCTTAACGGCTGATATAAAGACTAGACCAAAACCAACCTATACCCCACCCCCATGAAGTACTTACAGGCTCTTATACTAGTATGTGTATTAATCACATCTTGCACAAATGATGATGATTCTTTAGAAAAAACTTTAGTAAATGAGGTTATAAATGATACCATTGCGGTAGATACCACAACAGTAGCTATTGAAGCCATTAGCGATATAGAATTTGAGGCTAAAAATTTTGGAGCTGCCCTAACAACTAATTTTATTGGAGAAATCACGGATATTGACGCTAAACCTTTAGGGCAAGTGAAGGTAACCATTGGGAGTCAATCTGTAGTAACAGATACTAAAGGTGTCTTTGTCTTAAATGAGGTTACTGTAAATGAAAAATTTGCTTATATCAAAGCAGAAACGGAAGGCTATATTTTAGGTTCCAGAAGTATAGTACCATCGGCCAGCGGTAGTAATGTTGTAAATATTACACTACTTAAAAAGAATACTATTGAGACCGTGAATTCTGGTGAAACCTCGGAGGTAAGCTTAGAGAATGGTGCAAAGGTAAATTTTGGAGGAAATTTTATAGATGCTTCCGGGGCTCCATATAACGGAAAAGTAGAGGTTTCTATGCATTATTTGGAACCCAACCAAACACAAACATTTTCCCAAATGCCAGGTTCCCTCTTTGGAAAAAGGGAAAATAACGAGGCTACAGCTATGGAAACCTACGGTATGCTGTCTGTTAACTTATATTCCCCTAATGGAGAGATTTTGAATATTTCAGAAGATACGCCTGCAAAACTATATTTTCCTGTTTCTTCTAGCACACCAAATGCTCCGTCATCCATACCACTTTGGTATTTTGATGAAGCTGTTGGGTATTGGAAAGAGCAAGGTGTTGCTACAATTATAGACGGAGAATATGTAGGTGAGGTATCTCACTTTACCTGGTGGAATTGCGATTTACCGTTAAACACTATTAGGGCATGCTTTGAGTTGAAACAAAACGCAGCCTTACCTAACTCTTATTTTGAAATTACCAGGGCTTCCAATGATCAGCTTGTATATTCCGGTTATACAAATGAACTGGGTCAAAATTGTGGTCTTTTCCCTAAAGAAGAAACCCTTGAAATTACCTTGTTTAGTGATTGTGATCCGGAAAGCCCGGCAGGGTCTAAAGAATTTGGTCCTTTTACAGAAGATGGTTTGAACATCACCATTAATATAGACGACTTGGCAGATGTTTCCATCACAACCTTATCCGCTACCGTAACCAATTGCAACAATGCGCCTTTGACCAATGGTTATGCTTTTATACATTCCACAAATGATATCAATGACTTTAAAATACTCCCCATAACTAATGGTGAAATTGAGCAACAATTAGTGTATTGTAACGAAGCGGACTACCTCATTGTTGTAGTAGATGCTAATACCGATGAAACTTCAGATGAAATTACCTTATCCAGTATTGCGAATGGTATTACGGATTTAGGACAAATACAAACTTGCCCTAATCAAGGAGGTACTATATATGAAGGGTCAATAACCTTGACCACCCAAGAAGAAGTAGATGCTTTTGGTGCTTTTGGATATAGTGAGATTACTGGAGATTTAAGGCTAAACGGCCAACAGAGCATTACCTCCTTAGAAAGTTTATCTAGCCTAATGGTTGTTGGAGGGGAATTTTATATAGAAACAGGAGCTAAAAACTTAAATGGTTTAGAAAAACTTGAAACTGTTGGCAGTAATTTGGCTTTCATTTTTAATATACATCTAACTACGTTATCTGCACTTGAAAATTTAAGTTCTATAGGAGGTAATCTACGGTTTACAATAAATACTAAACTTACGTCGCTAACAGGCTTAGAAAGCTTAACTTCTCTTAATGGAATTGAAATAAATGGTAACGGTAGCCTTACTACACTTACAGGATTAGAAAACATAACTTCAGTTCAGGAATATTTGTTTGTATTGGACAACAATAATCTTACTACGTTACAAGGCTTGAACAATGTAACCTCAGTTGGGAACGGCTTAACCATCGGAAATAATAATAAGCTTAACACACTAACTGGATTGGATAATATAATTTCTGTTGGAGGAAATTTACATATTAGGGGTAATGAAAATCTGGTATCTCTTATAGGTTTGGAAAATCTTAATTCAGTTGGCAACCAAACCGTAATAGGTGATAGTTTCCGTCCCAACCCTAAACTTGAAAATTTTTGTGCACTGACCAATCTATTCACAACCGGTACTTTTAGTACAGTAAGTATCTCAAATAATAAATACAATCCATCTTTTAATGATATATATAACGGAGAATGTGAAGAATTGCCCCAAAGCGGTGGTCTATACGAAGGTTCCATTACTTTAACCTCTCAGGAAGACATAGAGAACTTTGGAACAATAGGCTATACCGAAGTTACTGGAGATGTGATTATAATGGATACTGCTACACCAACTATTACCTCACTTGCAAACCTGGATTACTTAACTACAATTGGGGGCTCATTGACCATTTCTAAAACAGCGGTAACCAATTTGCAAGGTTTACAAAATCTTACATCTATTGGCAATCGTTTGACTATTAGCAATAACAGCAATTTAACCAATATTACGGACTTAAATAATCTTACGGCTATAGAGGGTAGATATATAAACATCAGTAATAATTCTGAGCTTACTTCTTTGTCGGGTCTGGATAATTTAACTAGGATAAATGGGGAATTAAGAATTGCTAATAACCAAAGCCTTACCTCATTAGTTGGCTTGGGGAATATTACATCTATTGATCTTGCGCTTATTATTACCCAGAACATGGGACTAACTTCTCTGCAAGGACTGAATAGTTTAAATTCAATTGGACAAGGTATTGCGCTTTATGGAAGCGAATATAATACCGTAGGATTACAAATTACGACCAATTCCGAACTTACTTCATTTGCAGGGTTAAATAATGTTACAGCGTTAAAAGGTGATTTGGTTATTAGACACAATGCAAAACTAGTTACACTTGAAGGCTTGGAAAACGTTACTGCGGTTAACGGTCATTTACAAATTTCAAGAAACAGCGAACTTATTTCTCTAAAAGGACTAAACAACATTGCATCTGTACAATATAAATTAGAGGTGTATCAAAATTATAAACTTGCCACTATAATGGATTTAGAAAACCTTACTACAGTAGGTTCTGATTTATCGCTACATGAGAATAAGATTACCTCATTGAACGGCTTTGAAAATCTTAGCTCTGTTGGTGGCATGATTACTATTGGGGCATCGTTTGATGAAGATTTTAATATGGTCTATGGAGGCAATTATAACTTAACCGATTTTTGCGCATTGACCAATTTTATAATCAATGGCAGTTATACGGATGTATTCATTGAACAGAATGCTTATAATCCTACAGTAAACGATATTTCATACGGTAGCTGTAGCCAATAAAACGGCAATAGAGATTTAAATATATTATTCATAGGAACCAACACCTACGTGGTCTTCAAAAGTGTAAAGTAAAAGGTGGTGCCTACGCCCTCTTCACTTTCTAACCAAATTGAACCGTTATAATATTTAATGATTCTTTTAACGATGGACAGACCTATTCCAGATGAGGAACCAGTGCTTTCTAATTTGGTGAAGATTTTAAATATTCTTTCAAAATAATCGGATTTGATCCCAATACCATTATCTTTTACAAAAAACTCATAATGGTCACTTTTATCAATATAGCCCACATCTACGGTGCCCTGTTCCTTATCGCCATAGTTTATTGCATTCTGAATCAGGTTTTGAAAAACCTGCTTAAATCTCCAGGTATTCCCGTACAAACTTGGCATGTTCTCTTGAACCGTAACCTTTATATGGCCGGGCACTAAAATAGTTTCCAAGACTTCTTTAATGAGGATATTAAAATCAACCTGTTTGTCTTCTGATTCTATTTTATCTATAGTGGAATAATCCAGAATTCCCTTTATTAAGAAATTCATCTTTTCTACATTGAACAAGGCCTGATGTAAAGGTTGTATGGTATCCTCTCCCAAAGCTTCCTTATTGTCATCTATAAACCAACTCACCAAAGTGTGAATATTAATGAGAGGGGCTTTTAAATCATGAGATACCACATGGGCATATTCACTTAATTCTTCATTTTGAAGCGATAGATTCTTTAATAGTTCTTCCTTCTTCTTCTCTTGCTCCTTTATCCGTTCTTCACTCTCTTTACGCTGTATGACATTAACCAGCATATTGGCATAAACAAAAAGGATGTCCTTTTCATTATCATCATACTTATTGATTTTTTTGACAGAATCAAAACCGATAAAACCGATCAACTCATTATTCTTGATTTTTGGAATAGTAATTAGACTCTTAATGCCCTGTGGCTCTAAAACGGCTCGTAAACCATGTTCTCCGTCTTCTGGTAATTCACTTACATCTTCCACAAAGAACGGCTCTCCCTTTTTATGTGCTTCTATCCATTGCGGAATAAAGTCTACAGGTACATTCTGTAAGTTCTCTATTTCCGGTTCTATACCTTCAGAACACCATTCATAAGTGTTTGAAGTGGTGTTATTTACAAAATCATAAGAAAAGATATAGCTTCTGTCCGATTCTACGAACTCGCCAATTTGCTTTAGGGATGCTCTGATAAGTTTATCAATATCCGATAAATCGGAATTAATATGTTTTGTAGAGATACTGATTAACAAATCCTGAAAGCGCAGTTGTCTTTCAATGATTTTGTCTTTTTCTAGCTGACTAATAGTTGTATGGTTATCACCTTCATTGGTTGTTGAAAGTTGATTTTCAGCGTGTAAGTCTTGTTTTTTCATTCCACTCTTCAAAATAATAAGATAAATAGACTTTTTTATCCCTTGGTTAGAAGTTACAAACTAAGTTAAAAAATATGTATTACGTTACTTGACGTACCATTTACATAGGATTTATACTACTTATTAACTCAAAAGTTTAGGATTTCTTCTAATTGACCAAAAAAAAGTGTGATATAAATTAACTCTTTTTATGAGTTGCAGGTAGTTCTTATACCTTATTTTTGCCGCCTTAAAATAATTATCAAGAATCTCAAAAAAAAGGAGATAGCAACCTGCAATAACGAGCAAGGTGCTAAAGAGATAAGCCAATTAGTTGGAACAAATGTTAACCCATATGTCTATCTATTTGCTTCTACTTCCTTTTTTAGCATAAAGAAAGAAATGGCAAACATTAAAGTTAGAACTCCAAAATTTTCCGCTCTCGTACCCCTATTCATTTTTGTATTTACTTTTTTGGGTGTGGGTATATATCAAAACGATTTCTATGCGTTACCTGCTCCCATTGCGGTAATTGTAGGGATAATTGCTGCCTTCCTAATGTTTGGGCAATCTATAGATTTTAAAATAAAAACGGTTTTAAAAGGCTGCGGAGATGATAAAATACTAACTATGTGTTTGATCTACTTGTTAGCAGGTGCATTCGCTGCAATTACCAACGAAACCGGTAGTGTTGATGCCATCGTTAATATGGGATTGGATTTTATAGCCATTCAATACATCTACGTTGGCATTTTTATTATTGCAGGGTTCTTATCGGTTTCTACGGGAACTTCGGTGGGTGCCATTGTTGCTTTGGCTCCTATTGTAGTGGGATTCGCCGATAAGAGCGGCGCGGATTTGGCCATTTTATGTGGTGCACTGTTAGGTGGTAGCATGTTTGGCGATAATTTATCGATAATCTCGGATACTACCATTGCTGATACACAATCCTTAGGTTGTAAAATGAGTGATAAATTCAAGCAGAACATTAAAATTGCCGTACCCGCTGCCCTATTCACTATAGCTATTTTAATCTTTCAGGGTTTGGGATTAAAGTCCGCCGAAACGGAGACTGTAGTTTATAGTTATTCTGTCATCAAAATTATGCCCTATCTTTTGGTCATTGTTCTATCTATTGTAGGAGTGAACGTTTTTGTTACCTTACTATTAGGTTTAGTATTCGCTGGACTTTTGGGGATTGTTTATGGTGATTTTACCCTTATAGAATCTACTAAAATTGCCTATTCTGGATTTACGAACATGACAGAGATTTTCTTGTTGTCTCTATTAACAGGAGGATTGGCCGCTTTAGTAGAACGAAACGGAGGCATAGAGTTTATACTGGTCAACATAAAGAAGCTTATCAAGAACAAAAAAACGGCACAGCTAGGTATTGCCTCATTAGTGAGTACTATTAATATGGCGATTGCCAATAACACGGTTTCTATCATCATTGCCGGGCCCATTGCCAAAACCATTAATGATGAATACGGATTGGATAACAAGAAAACCGCTTCCATCTTAGATATTTTTGCCTGTATTTTTCAAGGTCTACTGCCCTATGGAGCGCAGGTTTTAATGATTTTAAGCTTTTCAAACGGAAAAATCGATTATATAGATTTGGTTTCCAATACCTGGTATTTACTCTTGTTGTTCATTTACACCATCGTATTCATAAACTTTAAACCATTTCGTGTCCGCTAAGCTTGTTTTCGAAGATAAAAAAGGGCCTTGTAATGTTCTTATAATTTATATACCCTTGTACTCCAACTTCAGTTAAATTCATGCCAAAGTAATTTTTGTTTAAATTCTCATTAATAATTTAAAGTATTATTTACTTTTGTCGCTTATGATGAAAAGCAGCAAGAATTTCGTTTCTATGTTTTTTGTCGCTTTGTTTTTGGTATTCAAAGTGGCAGGACTGCATGCGCTTACGCATCATATTGACGATTCCGACGCGCAACATTGCGAAGTTTGTCACATTACCACAGCGGTTAATTTTACACCGCTTTTAAAAACGGAATCTCCCGTTCTACCGCAAACAGAATTCTATTTTTTTGAACAAATGTTCTCTAACAATGCGCCACAGCTTGTTTTTGAAAACCAATTTTTAGGCAGTAATCGCTTTACGCGGCCTCCTCCACAAGTTTAACAGTCCATTTTGTATGTAGTACCGTCAATTTTTATAGGACCGGTACGCCCTTTTCATTCGTCATATTCTTTCTTTGCCACACTTCTTTTGATTTGTCGCACACCCGAATACGGTATGCTGAAAGCTAAGTGTTGAATATACATATGGACCTGTCTTTTTCGTAAGGACATCTTCTTTATCATTTATATACTTATACCACAAATTGCTGTGTATAAGGATGATTACACGATTTACCTATACTCTTAATTTAGTTATACTATTATGTTGAAAGCAACGAACATAAGCAAGTCTTATCAAGGAAAGGCAGCTTTAAAAGACGTTTCGTTTGAAGTTTCCAAAGGCGAAATATTTTGTCTTTTGGGTCAGAACGGCGCAGGAAAAACCACTACGATCAATATTTTTTTAGGCTTTATATCAAAAGATGGCGGCCAAGCCTTTATTGCCGATAAAGAAGTAGGAAAGGACGATACCAATAAACTTACCGCATACATTCCCGAAACGGTACAACTTTACGGTAACCTTAGTGGCGTAGAAAACTTGGATTTCTTTAGCCGTTTAGCAGGGTTCACATACACCACGGCAGAGCTGGAAGCGTTTCTAGCTAAAACAGGCCTGCAGTTGGATGCACAACATAAAAGGCTCTCCTCCTACTCTAAGGGAATGCGGCAAAAAGTGGGCATTGCCGTGGCATTGGCCAAAAATGCCGAAGTTATTTTCATGGATGAGCCCACTTCTGGCCTAGATCCTAAAGCCACAGCAGAATTTACTCAAATCTGTAAGGAACTTGCCAGTATGGGTAAGGTCATCTTTATGGCCACCCATGATATTTTTAATGCCGTAGAACTGGGCACCACCATTGGTATTATGAAAGAAGGAGTTTTGGCCCAACAATTAAAGGCCAATGAAATTAACGCAAATGAATTAAACCAACTTTACCTAGAAACAATTTAGAAAAGATGAACCACTATATAAAAATAATACTGGCCTTACTACTATGCAACGCAACGTACGGTCAAATAAAAGTGAATGGTAAGGTTAACGATACGAACGGATTACCCGTTTATGGGGCCACTGTTTCATTTTCCAATACGGCTACGGCAAACAAAAGGGGAACCACCACCGAAGCGAACGGAAATTTCAGTTTTGAAATTTCGGAAACCGGCACCTTTCAACTGACGGTGAGTTACATAGGGATGAAGTCTATTACCATTAAAAAGACCTTTGATGAGTTAAAAGATTACGATTTAGGAACCTTGGTATTACAGGAAAATGTAGAACAGCTACAGTCAGTAGAAGTGGTTGGTCGGGCAAGAACGGATTATAATAGTGATTATTCGTTCTCGGCTACAAAAGTGGCCATTGCCAACAAAGAGCTACCACAAGCCATTACTTCGGTAACCAAAGAATTAATTGCGGATCGTCTTGCCTTTCAGGTACCCGATGCCGTTAAGACGGTAAGTAATGTTTCCGTTACAGGGCTGTACAATCACTATAATATTCGTGGTATTACGCAAGCGGATGACGGACAAGTATTAAACGGAATGCGTACCCGTCAATATTACTTCCTTCAGCCTATTACCTCACACTTAGAACGTGTTGAAGTGATAAAAGGCCCCTCATCGGTTACTTTTTCGAGTGCAGATCCCGGTGGTACCGTAAACATGGTTACCAAAAAACCATTGGCAGAAAAACGTAATGAGGTTTCTTTAACTACGGGTAGTTTTGGAACCATAAGGGCTACAGCCGATTTTACGGGGCCCTTAAATGAATCTAAAACCTTGTTATATCGTTTAAACGCCGCAATTCAAGAGGCGGATTCATTTAGGGATGTTGTGAACAATAATGCTATACTATTTACACCTTCTCTAAGTTATATTCCAAACGAGACTACCTCACTTAACGTAGAGATGATTTATAGCAATGCCGAAGGTAACTTAGATAGAGGCCAACCTATTTTTGGCGCTATAAATGGGAACTATGATATAGATAGTACTCCAATTACAATGAACGTGGGTGCTTCAAGCGATCACTACAAAAACAAAGAGCTCATTTTAATGGCGAACTTTAGCAAAAGGTTTACCGATCGGTTAGGTTTCAATGCACAATACATGAAACAAACCTGGGACGAAGATTTAGCCGAGCATAGAGTGGATGGTGCAGCCGTGGATATTGATGGGAATGTTATTCCTACGCTGGCGCGAATGCGATATGATGAGAGACAGCAATTTTGGGAAACGGACAACTTTAGTACCTATTTCACTTATGACATAAAAACCGATAAGATTACCAATAAAACCTTGGTGGGTTATGATGCTACACGTTGGGAGCGGAAAATTGGAGCAGGATTCCTTCGTGCCAGAAGATACTTAACGGTAGATGGTAGTCAGGCAAATTTTGACCCCAGTAATCCGGATAACTTTCAGCAAACGGTGGTAGATGGTGTTACCATACCCGTGCCTGCGGTTCCTCATTTTAACTTAGAAGACCCTTTTAACGGCGCTAGGAATACCAATGCGTACAATCTTGCGGAACTAAGTATTCCTGCAAACCTAAATACTTCAAACGGTTTCTATATTCAAAACCAGTTTAAGGTGGGAAAATTTTCAGCTTTGGTAAACTTACGATATGAGCGTTTCACGGATATTTTTGATTATGAAGGAGATGAGCAAGAGTTTACGAACGATGCCATTGTACCTAGATTTGGTCTAACCTATGAAATTACAAAAACCGTTAGTGCATATGCCACTTACCTAGAAGGCTTTCAACCGCACACCAATACAGTTTCTTTATCACCAACGGCAGAAGGTTTCTTTTGGGCCACTTCCCCGAGTAGATTTGATCCGTTGGAAAGTAGCTTGACGGAATTTGGCGCAAAAGGAGAGTTTTTGAACGGAAAAATATTCGCCAACCTTGCCATTTTCAATATTACTCAAAAAAACATCCTTCTTGGAGATACCTATGATTTGGACAACCTAACCACCAGAGGTGAACAAAGAAGTAGAGGTTTTGAGATGGATGTATCCGGTTATATAGCATCAAACTTTCAACTTACGGCATCTTATGGGTTTGCCGATGCTGAAATTGTTGAGGATGCCATAGAGGAATTCATTGGTGAGCCTATTGGTGGTGCCCCTAAGCATAATGCAAATATTTGGGGGCGCTATGATTTCACCAATCAAACCTTAAAAGGTATCGGAATTGGTTTGGGTGCCCAGTATATGGATGAGCGGTATACATGGTATAACCCTACTTACGATACGGATAGACTACTCCTCCCTTCCTATACCGTATTTGATGCTGCGGTTTATTATAAGCCAAATAACACAGGAATGCAATTGACCTTAAAGTTCAACAACTTATTTGATGAAACATATTGGTTAGGTGGGCTAAACCCATCTAGATTAGGGCCTGGAGCTCCAAGAAATGTATTGCTGAATGCAACCTATAAATTCTAAGTATGAGAAAAAATGTAATCTATCTATTGGCACGCCAATTATGGAAAGATGCCTTTAGGTCTAAAGTACTCTTAATAGCTTCGGTGCTAATGGGCGGACTATTATTATTTTCGGCCTATAGCGGATGGCAGAATTATAACGACCAAAACCATACCCGCCATGAAATTCAACATGAGGTTCAAGAAAGTTGGGAAAACAATCCGGACAAGCATCCTCATAGAATGGCCCATTACGGTTCGTTCGCCTTTAGAATTAAGCATGTACTAAGTATTTTTGACCTCGGGATGGAAAATTTTGTGGGCAACGCCATGTTTTTGGAGGCGCACAAACAGAATACCGTCAATTTTTCGGAAGCAAGTATGTCCACCGGTTTATTGCGTTTCGGAGAAGTTAGTCTGGCCATGTTATTAAAGGTAATCGTGCCCCTTTTAATTTTCTATTTGGGGTTCAACACCATAGCTCAGGAACGGGAAAACGGCACCTTAAAATTACTGATAGGCCAAGGTATAACTAGAAAAGAAATTGTTTTTGGAAAATGGTTGGGACTATGGAGTTTGTCCTTGATCTTTCTTTTTTCCGTCTTTCTCGTGCTCCTATTTTTTATGGTATTGGAACGGCATGAAGTACATGCCGGTGGTTTGTTAAGGTATTTGGTACTTTTTGTTTCCTACCTCCTCTTTTTTGGCATTCTAGGCGCTATTACCGTTTTTGTATCGGCATTTAGTAAAACTGCTAAGGGGGCATTGGTGAAGCTCTTGGGTATTTGGTTGCTGTTCATCATTGTCGTTCCAAAATCATTGCAGGCAATGGGGTATTACCTCTACCCTACACCCTCAAAAATAGAAATGGAGACTGCGGTAGAACACGATTTGGTTCAACTTGGGGATAGCCATAATCCGGACGATCCGCATTTTAAGGCTTTAAAAGATTCCGTCCTTGCGGCCAATAATGTTACCGATGTGGCAGACCTTCCCTTTAACTATGGAGGGTTTGTAATGGCAAAAGGCGAGGCCTTAAGTGCTGCGGTGTATCACAAACACCAAAGTCAGCTGTATGAAGTCTACGGAAAACAGAACAATCTAGAACGGTATTCTGCTTTTATCAACCCATATACGGCTATTAAAAATCTATCCATGGCCTTCTCGGGAACCGATTTTCAATCTTTTCTACATTTTAAGGATCAGGCAGAAAATTATCGATATGATTTAGCGCAGGAAATGAACCAGTTACAAATGGATTTGATTCCTAACAAGGGTAAAGCGGGACCGGATGTTATTTCCAGCGATTACTGGAAAAATTTTCCGCCATTTCATTATGAATTTCTAAGTACTAGGGAACTTTTTAAGAATGAGCTCATCTCCATCATAGCGCTGCTTTTGTGGGGTGTTTTGGCGCTATTTGGACTCTTAAGATTATCAACTAACCTAAAAGCCATATAAATGTATAGTTTATTGTTTAAATCATTTTTTAGGACGAAAATATTCTTGGTAAGTCTTGTGTTGCTCATGAGTGTTGGTCTGATCAGTATTCTAATTGGTAAGCAGTATTTGATAAAACAGGAAAACACTATTGTTGCCGCCCAAAAGTTTCAGGAAGAAAGCATACGGAAAAATGTCACCTACCATAATGATGACCTGGGATTGTTGTTGTATTACCTCCGTTTTACCTTAATTAAAAAACCTGCCAATATAAACGCTCTTTCTATTGGTCAGAGTGATGTAAATCCGTTATTGCAAGCAGTCACCATTCGTGGTCTGGAAGGACAAAAATATGATACCGATTTTGAGAATCCGTCTTTGCTCATGTCGGGAAATTTAGATTTGGGGTTTGTCATCATTTATTTGTTTCCTTTAGTGTTGATAGCCATGACCTTTAATTTGTATTCTGAAGAAAAGGAATGGGGTACGTGGCGTATTTTGGCCGCGCAAACTTCTGGAAAAGCGGCCTTTTTATTCAAAAAACTCTTGGTTAGGGTACTCTTTGTTCTTGCGGTGCTCGTAGTGCTTCTGCTCCTATCGAGCGTTATCCTACAAATACCGATGGACCAGAATTTCTGGGGTATATTTTTACAAAGCCTTTTGTACCTATTATTTTGGAGTACGCTCTGTTTTTGGATGGTTTCGTTTTTAAAGAGTTCTAGTTTTAATGCGCTGGCATTGATATCTATTTGGGTGGTCTTGACCATTTTATTTCCCGCAATGATCAATAATTATGTGCTGAACAAATATCAAGTTCCCGAAGCATTGGATGCCATGGTTGAACAACGTGACGGCTACCATGAAAAATGGGATTTGGAAAAAAGCGCTACAATGGACGGGTTTTTGGAAGCTTACCCACAGTTTAAAAATTATCCTGTTCCCGAAGACGAATTTTCTTGGCTTTGGTATTACGGTATGCAGCATATGGGCGATTTAGAATCTCATGATACCAGTACCGAAATGACCGAAAAAGTAATGTTACGCAACACGGTAAGCGAAACAGTGGCGCTTTTTGTTCCTACCATGCATGCGCAACTTAGTTTTAATCATTTGGCCGGAACGGATATGATCAGTCACTTGGGGTTCTTAAAACAACTTACCGAGTTTCATGAAAAGCTACGCTTGGATTTTTATCCCAAAATCTTTAAAAATCAACCGGCTGAATCTGTAGATTGGAAAAACTATAACATTAAATTTCATGAAGCCAATCGGAGTTTTAGCTGGCTAAAACTAATTCTTCCTCCCTTTTTAATAACCCTTGTCATAGGGGTTTTAGGAAGGATGAACCTAAAGAAATTATAAGTGATAGGGCCGAATTTTTCGGCCCTATTATATTTCATTAAAATAGAAACTGTTTTCTTGCTCCAATTGCATATCACCATCCCTTAAGCCGCCAGAATGGCTTCTTTCTATCGGAGCCCGTTCTCAGCTATGGATAAGTACCAGCTTCTTTGGACGTAGGATTACCCTCCAATGATTTTTCCTTTGGCCATTTTTCCATTCGTAGTCCGAACAAAGGTCGTAAAACCTCAATTCTACGAATTAAAGACTCATAGAGGATAAAACAGATTGTAAAGGTAAAAACGGTAATGACAATGAACTGTAAGACAGGATGTATTTGTAAGGGAAGAATCAACCAAGCCCCCAAATACAGCACGAACATATGGATAATATACACTGGGTAGGCCGCCTTGCTTAAATATTCCAATAGTCGGCTGGGCCTGTTAAGGTAGTGGAACACGAGTCCGAAAATACCGAATATCCAACAGGTAGATTCCATGGCCATCAAATAGCCAGGGGCTTCCATATGATATGATATTAGTCGCAGGGTGTACAAGCCTACAGCGAGTGCCAAATAGGCCCATTTCCATTTTCTCAAGGTGTTCCAGAACGCACTGCCTATATAGACGAACAGGTATCCGAAAAAGAAAGCTAGGGCTCCCAGAAAAAAGCCGTGCCAGGTTTCGGCATAGAGCGAATAAATCTGTGGCTTTACCAAAATGGCCTCCAGTACAAAGAACAAAGAGACGATCAGTGGCCCCACCGCGTTACCCATAATTTTCTCCAATAGCTTTTTAAGCCTTCCTCCACGATGTTTCAATAGAAGAAAAACAGGTAGAAAAAGAAGGGCATAAGCAAAAATATTGCCCAAAAACCACAAGTGGCCCGTATGGGGGTAGTAACTTAAAGGTTGTTTGTAGAACGCTTGAAAAAGATACATGTGCAGGGGCGAAATGGCCACAATGCCAAACAGGAAGGGTATAAGTATACGTTGGGTACGTTCGCCAATCAGTTGTTTCCAGTTGCGCTTTCGCATGGCGAAAAAGAGTCCCATTCCCGATACAAAAAACAGGATTGGAATGCGCCAAACGTTGAGCATGGTCATGGGTACCCATAATCCTTCAAGGGCGTTTTCGCTGCGTACAAAACCAACGAACATGGCCCAGGGCTGAAAAACAATGGCTATATGGTAGATTAATAATAAGGCTATGGCGATGACCCTTAGCCAGTCTATATCGTAACGTCTAACGGCTTTCATGACTGTCGTTTTTTGAATGGTTATTAGGTTATTGTAGCATTATTGCAATGACAGGACGTGCCTTTTCCAGTTCGGCCAAGTTTAGGTCCAATCCAATAGGCCCCAATTGCTGTTGCATCATTTCATAGATGGGCTTCATGTCTTCAAAAGGTCCGGAGACCGTTTCCCGGGCGGTGGCCCCATAGTTATTCTTGGCCGTTTTGTCGGCCTTGGCATCCATTAGTAACTGTACCAGTTCTACCCTACCAAAAAATGCGGCTACATGAAGGGCGGTGGAACCGTCGTTGTTTTTTATTTCAAGATCGGCACCGGCATCGATAAGGGCCGCAGTAATCTCTGTTTTATCAAAGGTTATGGCCGAGATTAGAGGAGTGGCCCCACTTAGGGCATCTTTTTCGTTAAGGTCGGTACCGGCCTCAATATGCTGTTTAACAGCTTCTAGGTTACCAGTTATCACGGCCTGTGTTAGGGGAATATCCGGTGCGCTTACTTCGGTCTTGGCTATCGCTTGATCATTGCTTTTCTGTTTTTGTTGTCCGCAGGCGGCTAAGCACATGGCAATAATAAGTAGTAGATAACTCATTTGTTTAGCGGGACGGTTTTCTTGTTTTCTCATGATTTTACTTTTTAGTGATTCAACATTTTATTTGATGTTTCAAAGGTCCATCGAACGCTGACGCAGTACTAATCACCTATGGGGCAATGTATATAAGCCTTGCGGAAGCGATAAAAATTATGATGCAACCCTATAAACTATGACGCAACTCCCTTATTTTTATCTTGGCGCGTATTCATTTATATTTGTTTGAACCAATGGCCAGCCACCAAAAAAATACCATGCCAGACCCGTTTAAAAAAAGTCCTTTTACTGAGCAGGCCGAAGCCTTGGTCTTAGCGAATTTGAGCGATGAGCATTTTGGAGTGTCGGAACTGGCAGCAGCCATGCACATGAGCCGGTCCAACCTTTTGCGGAAATGTAAAAAACAGACTCAGCTATCTGCTAGTCAGTTTATCAGGCAGATACGCCTACAACAGGCGATGGAGTTGTTGAAGGATTCCGACCTTACGGTTTCCGAGGTTTCCTATCGTGTGGGTTTTGGCAGTACTTCCTATTTTATCAAATGCTTTAGGGAGGCTTATGGTTACCCTCCTGGGGAAGTGGGAAAAAAGTCCATCGAGGCACTCGCTCCACCCGAAGAAACAATCCACCAACCTTCCTTTTTGCAAAAATACAAATGGGTCGTAGCGATAGGAGTTTCCCTATTGTTGGTCTTTCTCTATTTAGTAATTCAAAAAAGAAGTTCTTCTGAAGCCCAAAAGAGAGCGCTTCCAGAAATTGAAAAATCGATTGCGGTACTTCCCTTTAAAAACGAGAGCAGCGACTCTACCAATCTCTATTTCGTAAACGGTCTGATGGAGGCGGCATTGGGGAACTTGCAGAAGATTGAAGACCTAAGGGTGGTTAGCCGTACGTCGGCAGAAAAATACCGTAATTCCAATAAGAACATCGGAGAGATAGCCTCTGATTTAGGGGTCAATTATATTGTGGAGGGCAGCGGGCAGAAAGTGGGCGATCAGGTACTGCTGAACATACAGTTGATAGATGCCGCTACCGATTCCCGTATTTGGGGACAACAATATACACACGAGGTGGTAGACATCTTTGCCCTGCAGAACGAAGTGGCCAAAAAAATCGCCAACGCCGTTGAGGCCAATGTTACCCCTTCGGAATGGGAACAAATCGATAAAAAACCTACCGATAACCTTGTGGCATACGATTATTTTCTAAAGGCTCAAGAACCTTTTATACAAAGAACGGAAGCAGGCTTACAAGAAGCTATTCCCTTGTTTGAAAAAGCTCTGGAAGAGGATCCTGAATTTGCCTTGGTCTATGCCGATCTGGCCATTACCTACTATTATTTGGACCTTTATAAAAAGGAAAAGAAGCACACTGAAAAGATTAACAACTACGCTGACAAGGCACTTTTGTACGATTCTAAACTCACTGAAAGCCTTATTGCCAAAGCCCTTTACTATCAACACACTGGCGATTATCGTTTGGCTGTGCCCCACCTTCAAAAAGCCTTGGAATACAATCCAAATTCGTCGGCGGTGGTACAGATGCTGGCGCTTCTCTATTCCAATTTAATTCCCGATACCGGAAAATATCTGGAGTATGCCTTGAAGGGAATTCAATTGGATATTGCGGCCAATGATTCCGTAGGAAAGAGTTACATCTATCTAAATTTGGGCAACGCTCTGGTTCAATCGGGCTTTACGAAAGAGGCTTTAAGCTATATAGAAAAGTCTCTACAGTTTGACCCGCAAAATTACTATGCACCTTATGTAAAGGCTTATATTTTGTATGCCAGAGACAGGGATTTGCAACAAACCCTTACCCATATTAAAAGGGAATTGCAAAAAGACCCTGCCCGTTTGGATATTTTACAGGAAACCGCCAAGTTGCATTATTTTAAAAGGGAATACGACAGTGCTTATCACTACTACAAACGGTTTGATGAAATTAGAACAACAAAAGGATTGGCAATCTACCCCCAAGAAGATATTAAACTTGCCGTAGTGTATGAAAAAATGGGACTTACCGAGGAAGCTTCCCGGTTTTTTCAATTGTATGTAGACTACTGTGAGCAAGATCAATCCATTTATAAGCCGGCCAGTATGGCCGTGAGATATGCCCATGAGGGAAAACTGGATCTGGCTATTGACCAGCTCAGGGAATTTGCCGACAAAAACCATTATCAATATTGGGTCTTATTGTTTATGAAATTGGATCCGGTGATTGAGCCTTTAGAAAAGCATCCCGAATTTAAATCCGTAATGCAAAAAATCGAAGATCGGTTTTGGGAGAACCACAATCGGCTCCAAGAAACCTTGGAAACCAAAAACCTACTCTAGAAAATCAGTATTTTCTAGCGAAAATAGAGCCTTTCCCCGTTAGTTTAGCTTTCTTTTCACGACACAGTCAAAAAAAGCGTTGATGAATAAGGGTTTGGTGGTCGTAGTTTTCAGTGTATTCTTTTTTTTCAGCTGTACTACCGATGATAATTTATTTGACCCCAATGCCATACGCGTTCCGGCAGAAGTAACTGGTGAGGTGTCCTTTGCGGACCCCAACTTGGTTCAAGAAGCAAAAGACCTACACACACGGTTACGGTCCATAACACAGCAGGGTATCGCCTTTGGTCAACAAGAAGCTATTGGCGGTAGTATTGAAGCGTTTGACCCCAATAGCCTGGAAAGCGATTTTAGTGATATCGCCCAAGATTTCCCCGCCATTATTGGTTTTGATTTAGAAAGCTTAGAGTTTAATGATCCATTAAATCCCAATCTCTCCTTCAGGGATTTCAGAAAGGAATTTATTGTAAAGGCCCATGAAAACGGAAGTATCATAACCATTTCCTGGCATGCAAGCAATCCTATTACAAGGCAAAATTCGTTTAGTAAGGTTCCCGCAGTAACCCAAATGTTGGAAAATGGTTCGCATCGTAAAGTGTTTCTTGAGCATATGGAGCGTTTGGCCTTATTTTTCAACGATTTAAAAGATTCCAGCGGAAACCCAATTCCGGTACTATTTAGACCGTGGCACGAGATGAACGGCGATTTTTTCTTTTGGGGAGAAGGCCTAAGAACAACAGAGGAGTTTAAACAATTGTTCCGGGATACGGTTACTATTCTTACGGAAGATTACAATGTTCATAATTTACTGTACATCTATGCGCCCAATCAATTTTCGCGTAGGGAGGATTATTTAAAAAACTATCCCGGTGATGCCTATGTAGACCTTTTGGGTATTGATGTCTATGATTTTGAAAACGGTGGCTTTTTACAAAAAGCGATTCATAACCTAAAGATCGTTGAGCGGATCGCCATGGAAAAGAACATGCTCTTTGCACTTACCGAAACCGGTCTAGAGAACTTACCACAACCAGATTGGTATACAGAAAACTTGTACAAGGCCATTAGAAGCAGTGGCATTACCTATGCCATGGTCTGGCGTAATGCCGTCAAGACCCATTTTTACGTTCCCTTTCTGGGGCATTCCTCTGAAAACTCTTTCAAGAAATTTGTGGACAAAGACCTCATTCTTCTAAACAAGGATATTCAATAGACCTAATTATTGGAAAAATCGTACGGACTAAAATCCCTAACTCCCTCATGCTTAAAGGGGTGTAAAACGGAACTTGAAATTGTGAATATCTATTCCCTTTTTTGATTTTACCGGCTAATGCTTACCCCTATATTTGGCTCCCCTAAAAGAAAAAGTTATGAGTGCAACGTGGTACGAGTGTAAAGTAAAATATAGAAAGCTAGACGAAACATCGGGAATACAAAAGGTAAAGACAGAACCTTTTTTGGTAGATGCTATTTCCTATACTGAGGCCGAGAGCAGAATTACGGAAGAAATGTCCGTGTATTTAAGTGATACGGACGAAATAAAGATCACCAATATTAAAGTGGCCAATTATGCGGAGATTCACCCTTTTGAAAATTCGGACCGTTGGTTCAAATCCAGGGTGTCTTTAATTGCTTTTGACGAGGAAAGCGGTAAGGAACGTAAAACCAACCAATATTTGTTGGTACAGGCCAATGATGTAAAGGAAGCGTATGACAATACGGTGGGTGTTATGAAGGATACCATGGGAGAATATACCATTCCCGCCATATCGGAATCGCCTATAATGGATGTCTTCCCCTATTTTTCAGGTGAAGAAGATGAAATGGAGCGTTTGGAGAAATTCACCGCATTAAAAAATTCGGTTCCCGTAAACCTTGACATGGACGAGGAGTTGGAATTGGCAGATGTACTTTCTGGCGGAGAGGAAGAATAAATTCCATCCATAAATATATAAAAAGGCTGTCCGGTTTCTTCTCGGGTAGCCTTTTTTACGTTTTATACTCGGCACAATTCGTTTGGGACCAAGAGCTTCATGTAGTATTCTTTAAAATTGATGCGTGACTTCATTTTGTTTGAAAAATATTCAGATTATCCGTAAAATCATTAGGATTAATGCAATAAAAATTGTATTATATAGTAACGAATTAAAAATAAATCAAAATATATGAGGCAACTGAAGATCACGAAACAAATTACGAACAGAGACACTAAATCCTTAGAAAAGTACTTTCAAGAAATATCAAAAATAGAATTGATTACTGCAGATGAGGAAGTAGAGCTCACTAGAAGAATACGTAACGGAGATCAGGTTGCCCTAAATAGATTAGTAAACGCCAATTTACGTTTTGTGGTTTCTACCGCCAAACAATACCAAGGAAGCGGACTACTGCTCTCGGACCTTATTAACGAAGGAAATATAGGGCTGGTAAAAGCCGCCAAACGTTTTGATGAGACACGTGGTTTTAAATTTATCTCCTATGCCGTATGGTGGATCAGACAGGCTATATTATCGGCCATTTCACAACACTCCCGTATGATACGGTTACCCTTGAACAAAATTGGCCAAATAAGTAAAATAAACAAGGTCTACTCCTCTTTGGAACAATCGCACCAGAGACCGCCAAGTGCCGTGGAAATTGCCCGTGAATTGGACATGAGCGCCACACAGGTAAAAACGGCTTTAAAGAATTCCGGAAAACATTTGTCTATGGATGCACCTTTTCAAGAGGGTGAATCTTCCAATCTGTATCAAGTAATTCAATCTACCGATGCCACCAGTCCGGATGCCAATATGATGAACGATTCACTAAAGACAGACCTTGACCTTATCCTAAGTTCACTGCCCAACAGGGAAAGTGAGGTTATTAAATTATACTACGGTATTGGTGAGCGAAACCCAAAGAGCCTAAGCGAAATTGGAGAACTCTTTGATATTACCAGAGAGCGTGTAAGACAGATCAGGGAAAAAGCCATCAGAATCCTTAGAAACCGCAGAAAGACCGATATTCTTCAGGCTTATCTGTAGCATTGCATAAATAGCATTATGAGAAGTCCGACTACTATACGTCGGACTTTTTTTTGATGTATGGAGGAAGACGAATGTTCGGTAAGATTCAGTTACCCCTAAAAATGGCGCGCCCAAACTTCTGAAAAATCGATACCTTTGGGTTAGTAAACCTGATATTAAAATAGCATTCAGAACCATGTCATCTCCATCCCATATTACCGTTAACGGTCACCCGCACGTTATTTACCAAGAAAACCCACTTTCTCCAGAAGAACTGGCCAAACAAAGTGCAGCTTTTTATTCCTTGTTGGACCAACGCCGTTCGGTTAGGGAATATGCAGATACTCCGGTTCCTAAAGAAGTGATAGAAAACTTGATCAAAACCGCCTCCACAGCCCCTTCCGGTGCCCATAAACAACCGTGGACGTTCTGTGCGGTCTCCAACCCTGCCCTTAAGACCCAAATTAAAGAAGCCGCCGAAGCCGAAGAAAAAGAAAGCTACGAAAGCAGGATGAGCGACCGTTGGAAAAAAGATTTAGAGCCGCTGGGTACGGATATGTACAAACCCTTTTTGGAAATTGCCCCTTGGTTGATCGTGGTGTTTAAAAAGGTACATGACCTTGGTGATGAAGGTGAAAAAATAAACAATTACTACGTAAACGAATCTGTAGGTATTGCCTGTGGCATGCTCATTACCGCCATACACAACGCAGGTTTGGTCACTTTGACCCACACCCCTAGCCCTATGAATTTTCTAGCCAAGTTGCTGAACCGCCCCAGTAATGAACGTGCATTTTTGTTGCTTCCTGTGGGATATCCAAAATCACCCACCTACGTGCCGGATATTGAACGAAAACTTTTGGATGAGGTGGCTGAGTTTTATGAGTAGGAATTGAATTACCAGCTATGTAACTGATTTTTAGCGCTTCTTTCAAAAACTACTTTTGATATTATAAATGTTTGATTATCAATTGGTTTTCTTTCGTATTCATTTATATCACTTCCAGAACCCACTCGCCAAATATCAATGTCATGATATTTAACAGATAGTAACATCGACATAAATGTAAAAGGTTTCGGACCTAATGGAGCAATTATAATACTATAATCATCCCTCAATAGATAATAAAGAGAAGTAAGTTCTCTCTCTAATTGGGTCAAATTTTTGAAGTCATAAGTAATAATATCATTACTTTCTTTTAAAATATTAGCATTACTTGATTCTATATGCTTTACGAAGTCGTTATCTAAAGCCGGTTTAGAATAAAAAAGAAAACACCTTTTAGGGTCTAAGTGTTCAATTATACCTTCTGCCTTTTTTTTCTCGTATCCTAAACAAACAATTAAAGCTTTTGGTTTATCAGTTGGGACTACATATTTACCAGGTAAAGGTGCAATTTCAGAATTAGATTTAGGACTTTGGGGTTTTTCATGGGATGACGGCGTGTAAACAAAAAAAACCACTACAGAATCAAGCTTGAGTTTTTTCTTTTTTAAATATAAGATGAATGTATAATACCAAGGCTTAGTCATACAAGAATAATCTAAAACAATATTAACATTATCGGATGGCTTTACCTTAGCAAAAAACTTATCAAGAACCTTTGAGATATCTTTTAAGTTTGAAATAAACATTCTTTCAATCCCACTCTTTTTTTCAATTTTGAGATAATTGCTATATGAAAATTCAATAGCTTTATTTATAGAATTAGTTTTTATAATATTATCATATGCAGTATATTTTCGCTTTTCGTGGTTTACTGCTAATAGAAAAAGTGATATTTCAACTTGAGATATTTCATTGATTTGTAATTGTTTACCAAATTTAATTTCCATTATTATCTATATGTTTAATTGAATAATGTTGTTTGATTAATCCCAGTGTTTTCATAACCATTGAGGCAATTACTCAAACTAATTTCAGAAAAACTTCTTAACGGAATATTGTAAAGGATAAAGAACAAATAAGATAATTTAAACCTTTGACCTCGTATTTTGAAATCGTAAATATTTTCATCCGCTCCGACTAAAATAAAAGCACCTTGATATACACCCTTTTCTATTAATTCAACAATATTTTTTTCAATTCTATTTTCATCTTTATCTACAATGAAACTACCTTTCGGATCTAGTTTAAATTGGCTTCCAATTATTTCATTTTTAAAGTACTCACCTAATCTCTCAACGATTTCGGAAATATTCAATTTATTATTACCCACAGGAATGTTAGCAATAACATTTTTAAACCTATTAGCCGCACCTAAAATCTCATCAAATTGGATGCTTTTTGATACAGTAGATTCATCTCTTGCCCTATTTATTATTTTACTCACAACGCCAATTATCCATCTAGGATTTCCATCACATAATTTGGCAAGAACCTCTATGCCTGAGTATAATTCTATAGATTTTTTTCTACTTCTCAATTCAACATTTGAGCCCGTATTGCGCTCTATAAAATGATTTCTAAAATAAACTATAGATTTAATTTTACGGTACAGGCGATGCTGGTCCTTTTTAATGGTTAAGTCAGGATTATTTATATTAATCCCCTTATTACTTAAAAAATCCTTGAAAGAGATATCTTTTTCAATTAAACTAATAATTTCCTTATAAAATTTACTCTCTCTAGTGTAACTATTGTATTGCTGACTGTAAACATCGTTAGAACCGAAGAATGTGTCTAAGTCTACGTTCTTAGACTTAAAAAGAGACTTAATAATTTCTCTTGAAAATTCTTCGTTGTTAACAGTCCACATTTTTATGAGGTTTACATCATTACCTGATGTTGCACTATAATCATTATTTAACGATTTTTTCAATTCTAAAGGTAAAATAGGACTGGAGCTTAATTTATATAGTATAAATTGCCTCCTACTTCTTAAAGATGTAAATAATTTATCCTTTAGCCAGTTTGGAGCAAATTCTAATTCATCAAAACATAACGCCCATTTTTTATCCCCATTCAAATTGTAAATTCTTTCAAATTTTGGAATCACCTCTTCTACAGATGACTCGAAATTCAAATTAAAATAATCAGGGTGAGGTAATTTATCATCTTTTGAATAATTAAAAATAACTTCTTGAATTAATTGGTTCACAAAATCAATTCTTTCATTTAAAGCTTCTTTGATATATACTAATTTCGGGATTGTAGGCTTTAGTTTCCATGATTTTATTAGACACTTACATAATTCAATCTCTTTTCTTTCGTCAGAATCATTTAGCTCTAAAGAAATTATATTAATGAATGTGTCACACAGAGAAGTGAAAACATTACTATTTACGGAGAAGTGGGATATAATATCAGAAAAACTTCCGTATTCTTTTAGTTGATTACCATAAGTCTGATTCTTTACGTCCCAGTATATGTCGGTAGAAATATAAATAGCGTAAAAAGGTATTTCTTTTCTTATTTTTTCTGCTCTAAAGTCAGACGTCCATGAATATAAAGCTGGAATTGTAAGCATTTTCATCAAAGTGGTTTTTCCACACCCTCTTGCTCCAAGAATAACCGAATGCTCATTTTGAATTAATTCCCGAAAACTATCTGACCAAATAAACTTTTCCGCTACTTGTTGTGGATTGTAATGACGAGCATTGTATGTAGTGTAAAAATCTTCGAGACTCATATTAAATTTTTTGTGTTCCCTATAAATTTTGGAGGTTCAGATATACTACCGCCTCCAAGTATTAAATCATTTTTATTTAACAATTCTGCCAATTCATCGGATTGAGTTGGAATTAGATGTTCAATATCTGGTATAGAACTAACAATTTCTGCCCATTTTACCATTTCTCTATTACCAACCAAGCTCTTTATATTTGTTGCCAATGTATTGACTTCCCCCATATAGCCAAAACCAGTATTGATATGAAACCCATCTACATCATATCTGTTTTTCCAACCACTTCGAGGAAGGAATGACCAAGTCTTAATTTTTCCTTTATTACCTGAGTCAGTTCGTATTAGATCAACTTTATGAAATGTGTTTTTTTTACCTGTGAAAGTAATGTTTGAAGTTGAAGAAAAACTTCCAGAAGATAATATAGGTATTTTACAATTTGATGTTCTGCAAGAATGATATCTTAATAAAGGATCATGCTTATGACCATGAACAAATATATCCGCTTTAGCTTTTCCAAGTATTTCTAGCAATTCATCAGAATTAACAATTTTATCTTCTTCTCCTAAGTTTAACCTAGAGTGATCTATTGGATGATGATGAGCCAAAACGATAAAAAATTTAGTATCGTCAATTTTCGCTAAGTAATCTCTTATGAAATCGAGAGTGTCATCTCCAACTTTACCAGACTTAGCAGATAATTTATTATAGTGGAAATGAGAACTGTTTAATACTAGCACTCGGTAGTCTTCTTTCTCTATAAAATCGCACCCTTTTGACCAAAATTTATCGCAATCGTTTGAGTCTTTATATGGAAAACCTCTTTTTATACCTTTAGCTATTTCATAGCTATACTCTGAAGCACTTCCATAAGAATCTAAATCATGATTGCCTAATGTAGCAATAATTTCTTTACCCTTTAATTCTCTATGGATTTCTAAAGAATACTCCCAACCAGAAATAAAACCTTGCTTATTGGATTTATTTGTAAAATCACCAGGACACAAGGTTAAGTCAGTAGTAATTTTATCATCTCGTATAATCTTTACTAAACTTTCTACGGGGTGATCCAACAAAGGTGTTCTTAATAAATCTGTTTTCAAATACGTTTCGTCAACTTCTGCACTAGAAGGATGACAGTGCAAATCGCTGATTATTACAATCGATAACTTTTTTTTACTCATAGAAGCTAAACAGTATTACAAATAATCAATTCATTATACATTCCCCTAGTTTTATTTCTACCACCAACCTTACTATATCGTGATTTAATAAAAGTTTTTCCCAAACCTTTATAAAGGTCCAAAATGGATGAATGACTGGCATTGGTCATAATAAAATAGGCTTCTTTTTTAATCACTTGTTCAATAAAATTACGCAACCTCACCTGATCTTGCCAGGCAAATAATTTCTGGTTGTACATTATAAACCCATTATTCTCATGTGCCACGGTATATGGGGGGTCAAGAAAAACCAAATCATTTTTTTTAATTTTCCCTAGTGACATTTCAAAATCAACACAACTTATATTTACATCTTGTAATTCGCGGCTAATATTTCGCAAGTTCTCTTCAACGACAACATCAACATTTTTTCTATGTCCATATGGTACATTATAAAGCCCTTTGCTATTAACTCTATAAATCCCATTAAATGAGCACTTATTTAAATAGATAAATCGAGCAGCTTTAGTATGACTTTTAATAGGTTTCGAATTTCGTATTCTATAAAATTCTTCTTCAGAATTTTTTAATTTTTTAAGAGTCATAATCAATTTATCAACATTGTCTCTAATTTCAACATAAGTGTCTATTAACTCTTTATTTAAATCGTAAAGAAAGCTATTTCCGTTTTTTTTTGTGGCAAAAAAAACGGAACCTCCACCTAGAAAACATTCATGGTAATCTTTAAAATCTTTTGGCAAATACTCATGAAGAGAACTTTTAACTAGCCAATTTTTTGATCCAGTCCACCTTAAAAATGGATAACATTTTACAATTTCTTCATGTATTAATATATCTTCAGGCATATAGAAGTTCAATATTTAAAAAATCTAATTTACCGCTATAATTTTAAACAAATAAAAAATCACTTATCCATAACCTCAAAAAACATCATATTTCTTTCGTTTAACAATTTATAATGATACAAACAGTTAATTAACCTCCCACTCCCTCCACCGATTCATTCCATCCTGATACCATCGGTCGCCTGAAAGAAAAAGCAGCTCATTGTTTCTTTCCACTTCAAACTCTATGGGCTGGTTGTAGATTTTTCCGGCTTTCCAAGTATCGAAACACTGTAGGAGCAAGTCCACTTGCGCGTCTTTGGTCAGGTCCATATCTAGCGCATATAGTTGTTTTATGAGCGGTACGGCTTCCGTAGAAAGTTTATCGTCATAATGAATCAATGGCGATAAGCGTATGATGCTATCGTTTAGATTCTTTCCCGTAGCTACCTTAAAGAACATCATGGCCATATAATTAGCGGTGTCCGGCGGTTGGTATAAAATGGTTTTGGCTTGGTTAAAAACGGTTTCCATAAAGAAACTCACTTGTGGTTTAAACTTGTGTAGGAACAGCTTCTTTCTTCTATATTTTTGCGAGTCCAACCTCCAATTATAAAAGTTTTCCTTGGTATCCGAAGACATTAAAGGGTTACTAGTGCCCAAAGATACTATCTGTATGTCTTTTAGGTCTATACCTAATTTATAGGCTTCTATAATCCCGGCCAGAATAGGGTTGTTGAAACCGCCTAAAGCACCATCCCAAAGCTCAAAAAAAACTCCGCTTTCCTTGGCCTTGAAGCGCGCAGGAAAATCAAAATACTGTACCGGAGCGTTGGAGGAACCGTTAATGGCCTGTGTAAGCCGCACGGAATCATAACGGGAAGGCGTTAGCGCGTAGGACTTGAAAAACTTGGCCCTATTGTTTAGCGCATCATAGGTGCAGACCACAATTTTTAGAGACTCCTTGCCTATAATTTTTGGCAACTCGTTCATCTGCACTTTATCTATCTCGGGAAATAGGTATTCAAAAGCTTCTTTCTTTTTGGTAGCGCTGTACTTGGGGCCAAAACCAATACCCACAAACCGCAGATAATCTACCGGAAAAAAGCGGTCCCAAAAGGCGTTCTTATGAAAAATACGCTCTCGGTTTTCCTTAGCCTTAAATAAACTAATGGCTTTGTCTATGGTATAATTTTCGGCCAATGCGGCCAAAACAATACTTCCCCCGGAATTGGCAATGACCAGGTCAAACTTACGGAGCACCTCATGGCCGTTCATATTTCCGTAGCGGTCCTTGAGTGTGAGCAATTGTATTATGGCCCAACTGCCACCACCGTCTAACGATAAGATTTTATACATGAATTGGTTGGTTCTATGAACTGCTGATTTGAAGTGAATAAATATATAAATTTAATACGTAAACGATTACAGAAAGACGTAATACCCAACACCAATTTACAGGAACACGTACCCAACCACAGCCAAATTTAATACGGGTTACATTTTGGGTTCCCTTTTTTGAAATACGGCGTATTCCATGCGGAACAAACCCTAAAAAACCAATATCTTCGCGCCCGCTATGTGGATGTATCTTGGGCTTTTGGCCGCTTTATTCTTAGGGTTTCACAACCTGCTTAAAAAACATGCCGTTCAGGGCAACGAGGTGTTTCCGGTGCTTTTGGGTACGATTTCTTCGGGCTTCTTATTATTGCTTCCGTGCTATTTGGGTTCCATTTGGTTTCCCGCCAAAATGCTGGATTTGCAATTGTACGTCACGGATATTCCCCTAAAAACCCATGGGTTTATCTTTATAAAGTCCGCTATCATGGCAGCCTCATGGTTATTGGCCTACCAAGCGCTAAAGCATTTGCCCATTACCATTGTTACGCCCATACGGTCTGCCGGTCCGTTTTTTACTTTTATCGGTGCTATTACCATTTACCAGGAGAAACCCAACGGCTGGCAGTGGATAGGATTCTTTCTGATTATATTTTCGGTATTGCTGTATTCCAGAATCGGGAAAAAAGAAGGCATTCATTTTAAAAGCAACAAATGGATTTTCGCCATTATAGGTGCTACCTTTTTAGGGGCTTCCAGCGGACTGTACGATAAATTCCTGATACAGAGCCTTACTTTGAATCCACAGACACTGCAATTCTGGTTTTGCTTTTATACCATTCTCATTTTGTTGGTGATTTTAAGCATTACCTGGTTCCCGAATGCGGAAAAGCGCAAAGCGTTTAAATGGCGGTGGTCCATTCCGTTGGTGGGTATACTTTTGCAAATAGCGGATTACTTCTATTTTAAGGCACTACAAGACCCAGATGCATTGATTATGTTGCTTTCCGCCATTAAAAGGAGCCAGATTATCATTGCCGTAGTGGTAGGCGGACTCATTTTTAAGGAACAGAACAAACGCAAGAAACTGGTTCCTCTGGCCGGCATTATGATCGGGGTGTTCTTAATTTTGTATGCTACGTGAGATTGTTAGCCTACAGCATTTCCCCATTTGCGGATTATATGGAACGGTATTTTCAAGTGGACCCAAATTCTTAAAGTAGTGAAAGGTCAATTTTAAAATACTGTAACAAACGTTGTTTAGTCTCGTCTTTAAGGTGAAACGAATGACCAACCCATGAGAAATACACCACAGCTTATCTTCATCGTACTATTAATAATTTCTTGTAGTCAACAAAAAGAAACAAAATATAGCATCGGTCAAAAATCCGTAACATTTGTTGATCAATCCAGAGACAGACCGTTACCGGCTGAAATCTGGTACCCCACTCTAGATACTTTAATTCATAAAGAGCCAAAAGAGAATTCAAAGGGGCTTTTTAAAAATATAGAAACAGTAGCAAATGCCCCTATTCCTGATGAAAAATTCCCGTTAATTGTTGTCTCTCACGGAACTGGAGGGAATCGGTTTTCTCTTACTTGGTTCATAGCAGAAATGGTAAAAGAAGGCTACGTAGTGGTTTCACTGGATCATTATGGGAATTCTACTTTCAACAAAATACCAAGGGAATTCGTAAAATGGTGGGAAAGGGCCATTGATGTTCAATACGTACTGACCGAAGTTCTCAAGGATACCGAAATGGGGACAAAAATAGATACGACTAGAATTGGTGGCGTAGGTTTTTCCTTGGGTGGTTACACCAATATCGCTTTGGCGGGTGGCTATGTTGACAGAACCGTAACCGAAGATGAAAAACCCGAAGAGCGGGAATTGCCAGCCGAATTCCCGGATACGGATGAAATTATAGATTATGAAAATGATAGCCTTATCGTTTCGTCCTACAACCAATACCGTAATCTAGTAAAAGATGATAGGATAAAGGCCTTTTTTGTAATGGCTCCGGCAATAGGATTCGGCTTTCACTCCAAAGAGCAGACCCATAAAATTACAGCTCCAATATTTATAGTTGCCGGAAAGGGAGATTCAGTAGCACCTGTAGGTACCAATGCCAAAAAGTACAATGAATTGATTAGCACCAGTAAAATGTATCTTTTTGATGAAAACGTAGGGCATTATGTGTTTTTAAATGAATCTACAGCTCTAGGGAAGGAAATAGTACCCGAAATAGCCGTTGACCACCCCAACGTCAACAGAAAAAACATTCATGACAAAACATTGCAATTGGCATTGGATTTTTTCAATAGTTCGTTGTGAGGGTTTTAAATTTTATATTCCTAGGGAATAAAATTAGAACACCCCTGTTTTCCATTCTATCATTTTTTAGCCGCTATCATCATATGCGGACTGAACGTTAACAGATTGCTATCGTTCTCCGTAAGGTCCATCAGTTGCATCAAATTATTTTTCTTTTTTTCATTGGCCATACTGCCAAAAAAATCCTTGTCCAGCCAAACCATACCTTCCACGGCATGTATATTTATATAGTTCAATCCTTGTTGTGTGAATTCGGCCTTTAGTTCATCCGGTCTGTGATAGTAGGCTTCCGCCAGCAGCCAAGGGAAATCCACAGGTGGGTTATGGATTCCCGTTTGTAATTCTTCCTTGCACATATCAAAAAAGCTTGGTTTGTGAATGAGTCCGTTTAAAAGCCCTACCAGCGTTGTTGCCGAATAATTTATGGCGAAGCCCAATAATACACCGCCCGTTTTTAACACTCTTTTAGCCTCACAAATGGCCGCTTCCCTATCTTTCTTTTCCTGCAGGTGATAAAGCGGACCGTGCAAAATAATTACATCTGCATAATTATCAGGGAAATCCAGTTTTCTGGCCTCGCCCAAACGGACAGAAAATTTGTTCTTTAGTTTGTGGGCTCTATTTTCCGCAAAGGATATATGTTTGGGAACCGGGTCTATCATGTGCACCTGATGCCCTTTTTTGGCCAACCATTCCGAATATTTTCCGGTACCGCCGCCCACATCCACTATCGTAGATTTGGGGTTTTCAATATACTTTTCAATTAACGATTTTATACGTTCAAATTCAAAGACACCCATTCCTTTATCCAGTCGGGTCTCTTCGGATGCATTGGTATAGAAAAGCTCTATATCCCTACTTATTAATGATTTGTCATACATTTTAACACACTAGTATTTACGCCCTGCCCAAACGAAGTAGTTAAGGTACAGGCTATGTCAATTGGTTTTTTATCCAGTTGATTTACAATTTAAAGTTTTGTGATTATATCTCGAAAGAACATATTCGCACATTAAAGTTTTGACACTTCAATGCAGCCCTCAAGTGGAGCATAGTCTTTAGCTTAAGACCCGAATTTATATGTAGTACTAGTAAAACAGGTGATAAATATATTAATTAAAATTATAAATGCGACCAAAAATAAGATTCAAACCTGAGGTGTTGTGCCTATCTTTGCGTTTGTAACCGGTTTTTTTGAAAACCATAATTTTAGTAGCTACAGCGTATGCCATTTAAAAAATTACACCCGCACTTATTGGAGAACTTAGAGCGATTGGAGATTGAAGCACCAACCCCTTTTCAAAAAAGTAGCATTCCCGTAATAAAAAGTGGCATCAATGTCTTTGCCTTTGCTAAAAAAGGCAGCGGAAAAACCACCACTTTGGTGTTGACCACCTTGCAAAAACTAAAATGTGAAGCCGTAGGAGACGCACCCCGAGCAGTGGTTATGGTTGAAAGCAAAGAAAAAGTATTGGAGTTGTACCAAACCTTTATTGAATTTACCAAATACACCTCCTTACGGGTATATGCCAGTTACGAACAATTGCATATTGACGTGCAAAAATCTGAAATATACTTGGGTATAGATATTCTGATTACCACCCCTAAAACATTGCACAACCTGTTTTTGACCAATGGAGTAAGTATTTCCGAACTAAAAATAGTTAGTGTGGACGATGCCGAATTCTTATCGAACAAAAAAGAATCCACAGGCCTGATCGCCATGGCGGCAAGTATCAAGAAAAGTCAGTTTGTCATTTACGCCGAAAAACCACATCCACAATTACAGCGTTTAGAGAACCACTTTATGGAGCACTCCAGAACCGTAAAGTCTTAAACCAAAAACTATTACCAAGAAATAGGAAAGTAATCCTTTAAGAACTTTCCACACCAGTGTTTTCCGGTATTGATGCCATCAAAAAGCGGATCTACTACCCTAGCGGCACCATCAACAATATCCAACGGCGGCTGAAAATCGTGTACTTCCTGCTTTCTTTTGGCCAGTTCCGCAGGGTCCTCGTCCGTAACCCAACCGGTATCTACGGCGTTCATATAAATGCCATATTTTGCCAATTCCCCGGAAGCGGTATGGGTAAGCATATTCAAGGCTGCTTTGGCCATATTGGTGTGCGGGTGACGCGATTCCTTAAAAAACCGATGGAACTTTCCTTCCATAGCGGTTACGTTTATAATGTGCTTTTGCCCCGTATTTTCCTTTTTCATGACTTCTGAAAGTCGGTTACAGAGAACAAAAGGTGCCACGGAATTCACCAATTGCACCTCTACCATTTCAGTAGTTTCAATTTCACCCAATTTTAGGCGCCAGCTGTTGGTCTTCCGTAAATCTACTTGCTGCAAATCGGCATCTAACTGACTCTCCGGAAATACTTCCTGTGCCACCAAGCTCGCATCAAAACTATACGGAATCTGAGATAGTTTTGCGGAGGATCGTAACCCGATGCCAGGCTCGGGACCGTGCCAAGAAACCGGCATATTTTTGTTGGAAGAAGCTGCAGTAGTTAACGTATTCAGTTCTTCCAGACAATTTATATGGTCCTTTAGAACTCCTTGCGCGAACTTTGGTAGGGATTCAAACGGGCGTTCCTCATTCTGCATAAGGTGGGCATAAAACCCTGCAGGACGGCGTACCGTCTGGGCCGCATTATTAATAAGAATATCCAGTTTTTCATAATTCTGCTCAATGTAATTACAGAATATTTCCACACTGGGAATGTGTCTAAGATCCAAGCCGTGTATTTTCAGGCGATGTCCCCATTCCATAAAATCCTCTTCCTTTGAAAAACGTAATGCAGAATCTACAGGGAAACGTGTCGTAGCAATAACGGTTGCACCTCCGCGGAGCAACATTAACGAAATATGATACCCAATTTTAAGTCGGGAACCGGTAATGACCGCTACCTGCCCCTTAACATTGGCCGTTTGGAAACGTTTGGCATAATTAAGGTCTCCACAGTCCGTACACATGGTATCATAAAAATGGTGGAGTTTGGTGAATTTGGCCTTGCAGACATAACAATCACGAGGCGATTCCAATTCAGGCGTGTCCTTTTGGGCCAGGTCTGCCGCAGCCAATAATTTTGGCGCTACAAATACCGAAGCCTCACGCGCATACCGAATTCCAGTTTCGTTACGCGCACTTCTATCCTTTGCTGCCTGTTTACGCTTTGCCGCTTTTTTAGCATCTTTCTTTCTACGCGAAAACTCTTCCCTACTGGGGCGGGACAATTGCCCCGAAGCTTTGATCAAGGCGGTACGTTGTGCTTTGGGAATTTCAAATATCTGATCGGTATTCGCTACCAATCGCTCTAGAACGGCTATGGCTTGTTTTACCTCGTCTAAAGAAACCTCCTGATTATCCTGCAATTCTTCACTCTTCATTCCGCCTATTTTTCTTTAGCATCCCACTAACCGAACACTATTTTACGCCGCGCGAAATTACACCTTTATTTGTACCGTTGTACTTAAATTCTACAAAAACAAAGATTCGCTGTCCGCTAAGAAAAACAGAATTACACACGAACAAAATACGCCTGTCTAAAGGACAAGCGTATTGTTTCTTAAGGTAACATTCCCCTATTTATTCCATATCGATAATACCTACAACTTCATAAGCTCTGGTACCATTAACCTGTATTTTTTCATACAGTACATTGGCATACTCGTAATAGTTAAGACCGTCTATAGTTACCTTTTCATAATCGTCCGGTAATTCATAAACTACCGTACCAATTTCCGGTTCTACCACTTCATATTCATTACCCACTTCTGTATAAAAAGTGCCCCCAACATTAAAATACACACGATTATTATACCTAACTCTATTGTACCCTACTGGCAAAGAGCTTATTCTAAAACCAATTTTAGGTGCAATTGGAATATAACGATCTCTGGAAGAAGTGTAAAACCTATTATTGGCATAATAGTAATTCTGACCTTGGTACTTTACCACCCTTTTATTAGGTACCGTTCTTACCGCTACCACTTTCTTTTTTGGGGTTTTGTAAACCACCTTTTTACTGGACACCCTACGTGGTGTGTTGTTTACTACCGTTTTGGTAACCGTATTTTTTGTAGTGGTTCGTTTGCGGGTCTGGGCATTTGCCGCAAAAGAGAATCCGACTATTAAAAGCGCTAATGCATAATATTTTTTAGTATTTGTTTTCATGGGTCATACATTTAAAAGTTAAACTTTCACTTAATCATTCGATACTAAGACAACAATTATTGAGCCTGGTTTAACTTGAAAAGCCCATATTTGGGACATAATAGACGAGTTGGCTATTTTTATCTACGAACATTAGAATTTTATAGACAGAAAAAAGCGCAATCCGAGGACCACGCTTTTATACTAAACTCAACTCAAATATTATTTCAGCAAAGCCAAGATGCCTTCCAATTCGGTAAGATTTAGGCTTGAATCATTATCAGTATCCAAAGTGTCAAAATTCTCTGAAACCGAACCCACAGCCTCTGAAGAACTTATAGCGCTATTATTATCGGTATCCAACAAACTGAACAAGCCGGCGACTTGCTGTAAGGTTGAATTAGAACTTAATGAACTTAATAAGGAGGCCGCCTGAGATGCAGTTGACGTATTTACGTTCTTAACACTGTTACAACTGGCCAATACGGCTATAAGTACAAATGAAGCTACTGCTTTTTTCATGGTTTTGTGTTTTAAATTTATATAAGCACAAAAGTACTTTCACCTATGGGAAAAGGGAAAAGATATATACGTACGCTACATTTTACACTACATAAATGCCATATTTATAGATTAAAAAATTTAAAACATTTCTCTTTGATCTAGGAGTGTATATTGATGGCATTTTTGGCCATAAAAAAAGCCCATCCGTTAAGATGGGCTTTTTGTAAAACTTAAAGTATATATAGAATTATAATACTGTTACGTTTACTGCGTTTAGGCCTTTTTTACCTTCTTGTAGATCAAATTCAACTTCATCGCCTTCACGAATTTCGTCTACTAAACCTGAAACGTGTACAAAGTGATCTTTTTCAACGCCTTCTTCAGTGATAAAACCAAAACCTTTGGTATCGTTGAAAAATTTTACTGTTCCTTTACTCATTGTAATGTAATTAAAAATTTATACTGCTTATTAAAGGACAAAGATGACGCCAATTTTTTTAGTAATGGCAATTTAATTCACTTATTTTCAACTTATTATCACAGCACCTTCCTATCCTTTCCCTACTTCGCCCCCAACCCCCTAGAAACGTTGGGTTTGTGTTGAGCTAAGAGCAGTTTAGGCATTACAAAAAAGAAGGAATTACAGCACCGTTACCCTAACTTTCTTATTCTTTAAACGGGAATTGTTCAATTTTTTAGTCAGTTTATCGGCAAGGGACACGGGCACGGAAACAAATGCACAGTCCTGTTTTAGTTCAATAATCCCTAACTGGTCTTTGTTGAGTCCACCTTGTTTAAAGAACAGACCGGCAATATCCCCTTTGGAAATTTTATCCTTACGCCCACCTGAAATAAAGAGGGTTTCCCAATATTGAGGTTGAAAGGCTGCTTTTTTAGAAATATCTACCGTAGCCACATCTTTAATGAATTCCGGTATAAATTCCGTTTTAGACCTTAAAACATAGGCTGTACCCTTGGCGTTTACACGAGCGGTTCTGCCGTTACGATGCGTGAATTCTTCTATAGCCCTGGGAAGTTCATAATGAATGATATACTTCATTTCGGGAATATCTATTCCTCTAGCTGCTAAATCCGTTGCAATGAGCACTTGGCAGGTTCCGTTTCTGAACTTAATTAAGGAACGCTCGCGATCTCTTTGCTCCATACCTCCTGAAAAACAAGTATGGTTGATTTTATTTTTATTCAAAAATGTGCTTACCCGCTCAATACTGTCCTTGTAATTACAAAAGATAATTCCTGGCTGATTGCCAATATGCAATAGCAAATCCAATAAGGTCCGCAGCTTGTCCTTATCTGGGGAAACAACCATTTTGATGGCCAGTTTAGATTCCTTTTTTGAATCCAGATAATCAATAACCACCGGGTTATCCAGCTTAACGAACTTAGGAATCTCAACGCCTTGCGTGGCGGAAGTAAGAATCCGTTTTTCCAAGTTAGGAAGTTGATTGATGATGGTGCTCATTTCTCCTTCAAAACCTGTTTCCAGAGATTTATCAAATTCGTCCAAAACCAAAGTTTTGATGTCTCGTTTTGAAAATCGGTCTCCCCCAAAATGATCCGCTATCCTTCCGGGCGTGCCTATCAATATAGCTGGGGTATGTTTCAGTTCTATTTTATCTTTGGAAATGGGTCTTCCGCCATATACCGCATTTACTTTAAAACCAGAGCCCATATCACGCACCACCTGTTCTATCTGTATCGCCAGTTCACGCGACGGCACTAGTACCAATGCCTGAATTTCCGAACATTCCGCATCTAAGGTTTCCAGTAGTGGCAATAAAAAAGCCAAGGTCTTCCCCGTTCCCGTGGGTGACAAAAGCACGGTGTTCATGTTTTTACCGATGACCGATAAAGCTTCCTCCTGCATGGGATTAAGACTTGGAATCCCCAGTTTCTTTAAAATATCCGCTTGCGTACGAATTGTATTGGACATGGCTGCTTATTTTTTTAGGGATTCCAATTTTGGAGTGGCCGGAGTATTTTGTACAATATGATCTGCCAATACCTTCTCTATCAGTTCTTCCTTTGTTAAATGATGGAAAATGGTCTTTATCTTATCCTTTGTTTCTACGGATACATTGCGATTGGGTTTTGTCTTGAAAACGCGTTTGGCCCAAAGCGTCAAATTGGTCTCTTCCCTATCTTGAGCATCCTGTTTCTTCATTTCATTGAAAACCAGTCCCAATTCTTCTTCAAATTCCGGTATGTCCTTACGCTCTTCCTCCTGTATAATACTTAGCGAAAGTCCTTTAGCTCCTGCCCTAGCAGTACGCCCGCTTCTATGCACATAGGCTTCATAAGTATCCGGCAGGTGATAATTTACCACATATGAAATCTCTTTTACGTCAATACCACGCGCCGCTAAATCCGTAGCAACAAGGATGTCTATATGACCTTCCCTAAATTGCCCCATGATGCGGTCCCTAATTCCTTGGGTTAGACTACCATGAATAGATCCCGAAGAAAATTTATTGATGGCCAGCTTTTTGGCCAATTTATTAACGGCCGCTTTTGTTTTGCAGAAAATAACGCCACGTTCCCCTTCCTTGGTGTTTAAAAAATGAAGTAGCACCTCTAACTTTTCTATAGGCTCTACCACGATATATTTGTGATCAATACCTTTGTTGCCCATCTGCGCCATATCCGCTTCTATGTGCACTACATGTTTGGACATATAGTTCTGTACCAATTGCTTTACGGTGCCGGGCATGGTTGCAGTAAACAATAAGGTTCTTCTGGATTTTGGCATTTCCTTGCCAAGCTTGTCCAAATCAGTCTTTAGTGCGGTTACCATTTCATCGGCCTCGTCCAATACTAAAAACTTTATCTTTTTTATACTGACGGCCTTGCGCTGGAATAAATCGATCAACCGGCCTGGGGTGGCCACGATTATATGGGTAGTCTCCTTAAGACGTTCAATTTGAGGTTTAATGGGTATACCCCCACAAACCGAAGCTATGGAAATAGCCGGACTGTGCGCTGCAAAAGAAACCAAATTCTCATAAATTTGATGCCCCAATTCCCTGGTGGGTGATAGTATTACGGCCTGCACCTCTGTTTTTTCGGTATTGACCAACTGAAGCAAAGGCAAACCAAAAGCTACCGTTTTACCGGTTCCCGTTTTGGCCAGTGCCACCACATCTTCTTTCTGTTTCAGAAGAATGGGAATGGTCTTTTTTTGAATATCCGTAGGAACGGAAATCTTTAAATCGGTTAAGCTTTGAAGTACTTGCTCGTTGATTCCTAAATCGGAAAATGATGTAGACATATAATGGATTTAAACAAAGATAAGTACACCTAGCCCCAGAAAGGTATTAAAAGATGTACTATTTAATTGAAAAAAGGGGCTTTAGAATTAAGCCCCCTTTTGAAATTGTATAAAAATAACGTTTACGCTTCCTGTAGCGTACGTTTGGATTTTCTGTAAATGTATTTTGGGTAAATGCTACGCTTGGCAAAACGGTTCAATTTATTGGAATTTACCATTTTAATATAAACGGATTTGGTTACTCCAAAATACTCATAAGTGGTACCATCCATAAAAGTAATCTCCAACAACATACCTTTGTGTACATAGTCCGCAATACCGGAATTAGTAATGGTTTCCGTATAGGCATCAAGGTTGGCCGCAATGGTTTCAGGAGCAATGCTCACCAAAAAGTGATAGCCGTCAATAATAGCTCGACTTTTAACTTCTGCCTCTTCGCGCTTAGCATCTCCTTCTTGAAACTTATCAGGATGCCATTCCTTAACCAAATTACGGTAGGTGGTCTTAAGTGTCTTAAGATCAATCTCCTTCTCAATTCCGAACAACTTCTTATACTGACTAATGCGTTTCATAGACCCAATTTTTGAAGCGGCGAAGCTACGTCTTTATTTTGAACCACTTACCGTTAATTTTGCCTTTTTTCAAAGGGTTGAAATTAAACCGTTTTTAAGGTGTTTTGGCAGGTGAAAAGAAGCTATGGCAAGCATTATATATAGTTTCATTTATGCGTGTTTTTAATTTACATTTCAAAAGTGAAACTATAGGCGCACACATGAAAAGGGAATAGAAGTTTGACCCATTTGACTATACGAAACTGCTGTTTTTATCGACGGGATTTTTGGGGTAACCCTAGAATCTACACTACTGTTAAACTTCTACCAAAAAACGGTTCTTAAATAAGTTAAACGTAGTCCAATTCCTATATTTGAAATAAGATGAGCCAAAACCTTTGTTTATGAAGAATCTTCTTTTCTCGGTTTTCTGTTTCTATTTTCAGCTCACAGTATATTGTCAAATAGTCCCTAAAGAAAAGATTTCGCTAGATTCTTTACTCATAAAAAATTTATCTCAATACCGTTTTGAAGCTCCCTTGAATTTAAATGGAGAAGTTTTTAAAACCGGTTATTTTGATTACCAGATATCCGAAAAATTCAGTGCCGGCCTAGAACGCAATTATGCCAAGTTTGGCACCCACGAGCAAATTACGGGTGCTATAGTTCTTAACTATGATTTAAATGAGAAGACCTATCTCTATGCACGTACCGGGAAGACCTTTGATATTGACCAACGCACCGGAAATACTGAGAGTGCCTTAATAAATGTGAATTTAGGTATTGGTTACAGAATAAAGGAAAAACAAGTACTGGAAGTAGGCATAATAGCCGGTAAGACCAATATACCTAGTCTTCCCCCAACAAATCAGTTTTTATTGTCCATACGGTTTAGATTCTGATGGCCGTCAACACAAAAAATCCGGCTACCAACGGCAACCGGATTTTCTCTCAAAACTAACTCCTACATCATCTATCATACTCTATAAATAGGTCTAAGCGCTTTACGGTGTTATCTTCAAAAACCACATCAAAATTAGGATCGGCAGATTTGCTATGTGTGGCATCCGTCCAATCCGTAGCTTCAAAATCATTATCCGCATATGATTCCACATAAACTTCGTCATCCTCCGTTCCTTCGTTAGATTCGTCGGTTACTTCTACACCATCTTCCGTAGTAGTTATGGCATCATCATCCGAGCAAGAAATTGTAAACGAAACATGCATTGCCAGCAGGACCAACAGGCTTATTTTTTTCATTGTAAATGTATTTTGAGTTATAATCTATGAAACAAAGGTGCTTATTTGAATTGCACCCTTTTTGAAGAATCTGTGAATGACGGATACTTTTCAGTGAATTCTTAAAACTATACAGTGTAGTATTTAAGCGAGTAGAATTGTAAAACCAATCTTTAGCTTTAGGCAGCTGAGATATTGGTTTTAATGTAAAAAGTAAATCAGAATGACTTAGAAAAGTAGAGACCCACGGAGCCATCCGAATAACGGGGAATTAGAGAGATATTCTTAGATTTTATAAACGGATTCCACTTAAACAAATAGTCAAAATGATAGACCAGTCTTGTCACCAATATTCCTATACCAGCGCCTGCAAGGATATCTGAAATATAGTGTTTGTTGTTGAAAAGCCTTAAGCCACCCGTTACAGCCGCAAAACCAAAGCCACTGTAAGCTAGATAGGCATTGGTGTCTTTATATTCTTCATAAACTGCAGCACCTGAAGCAAAAGCAATGGATGTATGACCAGAGGGAAATGCGTTATCATTAGAGCGATCGGGCCTATACTTAACAACGGAATTTTTAATTGCCCTGGTAAATACATCCGTTAGAATCATGGATACCGCCAAATTTTTTGTTTGATCAAACCAATGATGTTGTGCTTTAACTCCAGCTACATTGGCTACGACAAGGGTGGCCACCGGGGCATACCGTGTATAATCATCCAAGTGGGTGCGAAAGTCATTGCCCACCCAACCTTGAGCTGTTTCATGCAATGATATTTCAAAACCACTATCGGATAAAAGTATTCCTGTTGTAAGTAAGGAGAGGGGTAAAATTGTCCTTTTCAATAATTTGTTCTTGCGTGGTAGCACGATGCTATCTGTTTGGGCACATAGGTTTCCTAAGGTGAAAAATACTAATAGGAGGATACAATTTTTTCTCATACGGGGGTACTGTCTTGGCGGTTCATTATTCCAATTATCCAGAACAATACTATATTCCAAGACTTTAGAACCAAAACAATATACTAAATGTTTTAAAAGGATTCATCGTTCACTTTATTTTTGTTTGCTTTGGGTTTGAGGGGTAACCCTCTATGATTGTACATAAAACAGGGCCAAGAGATGGGAAAATCCACATACCCCTGACCCGTTTTTGTTTTAAAAAACGCTGTTATTAAGCAACTTACATATTAACTTTCATTACAGCTTTAACATTCACGAATTCACGAATTCCGAACCCACCGTGCTCTCTACCATAACCAGAGTTTTTTACTCCACCAAAAGGCATATTGGGCGTGGCCAATCCAAATGAATTGATAAATACCATTCCCGTATCAAAATGTTTCTTGGCTAATTCAAACGCTTTGTCTTCATTTTTGGAGAAAATTCCTCCTCCTAATCCAAACCTACTATCATTAGCTATACGCATGGCATCTTCATTATCCTTTGCTTTAATCAGTGAAGCGACCGGTCCAAAAAGCTCGTCATCATAAGCTGGCTGTCCGGGTTCCAAGTTTTCTAGAATCGTTGCAGGGTAAAAGAATCCATCAGTATCCGGCATCTCACCGCCAATAAGAACTTTTGCTCCTTTTTTTACGCTCTCCTGAACTTGCCCATGAAGAGTTTCACGTAAATCTTCTCTCGCCATTGGCCCTAAATCCGAATCCTCTTTTGTAGGGTCTCCCAATTTAACTTCTTTCATCGCTTTTACAAAAGCATCACGAAACTCATCGTAGACCTTCTCAACTACAACAAATCGTTTAGCAGCTACACAAGTTTCCCCGTTATTATAAATCCTGCCCATTACGCTGGTTTTGGCAGCCAATTCAATATCTGCATCATCAAGCACCAAATACGCATCATTACTACCCAATTCAAGTACCGTCTTTTTTAGTGCGGCCCCTGCTTTTTTGGCAATGATTTTACCTGCATCCGGGCTACCGGTTAGGGTTACACCACGAACAAGTTCATTTTCAATAATTGCATCGGACTGGTCATGTTCTATAAGCAGAACGGTAAATAGATTCTTAGGCAAGCCCGCACGCTCATAAATCTCTTGCAGTAGCAATGCTGATCCCGTTACACCACTGGAGTGTTTTAAAAGAACCCCGTTACCCGCCATTAAATTGGCAATTGAATAACGTACCGCTTGGTAAGCCGGGAAATTCCATGGCTGTATACCGTAAATTACCCCGGTTGGAGAATAGGAGATTATCCCCTTGCCCCCGTTCGGCAATTCTCGTTCTTCATCTTTTAGATGCTCTTGACCTTCGGTTGCCGTATATTCGCAAATAGCACTGCACAAATCTATTTCTTGAGCACTTTGTTTTAAGACTTTACCCATTTCCTGGGTCATCAGTTTGACGAACTTGTCTTTATTTTTTTTCAGCTCTTCGCCAATGGCCTTTATTATTTTTGCACGCTCAGCAAGTGATTTTAAGCGCCATTCTTTAAATGCGTTATGACATTTTTCAACTGCATTTTGAGCTTCTTCATTGCTCATATATTCATATTCCTTGATTTCCTCTCCCGTTGTTGGGTTTATTGTAGAAAATCCGTTTACTAAAGTTTCCATTTTCAATTTAGATTTTAGGGTTAAACTATCTTCTGGTCTATTGATTGGGGATTAGTTCTCTCGTTTTTGCTTCATAATCAGTGTAGCCCTTCTTTCCCGTTGTATAAAAGGTATTTTTGTCCCATTCTGAAATTTCTACGTTTTCCCGAAAGCGACCTACCAAATCAGGATTAGATATAAATAGTTTTCCAAATGCTACCAAATCTGCATTTCCTTCTTCTAAAACAGCATTGGCCTTCTCTTGGTCAAAACCACTATTTATCATCAAGGTTCCATCATATTTCGGCCTGTAGCGTTTAGCTATGTGTTGCTCGGCAAACTCAACTTCAGACACATCATTAAAAGGTTCGGATAAATGGATGTAGGCCAGGTCATATTCCTTATCCAACTTCTCAATAATATAATCAAAGGTGGGAATGGTTTCTTCATCTACTGTCATTCCAAAAATGTTATGTAACGAGGGGTTAAACCGAACTCCAATTTTTATCTCAGGAATTACTTCTTTAACAGCATCTAAAACCTCAAAGAAAAAGCGAGCTCTATTTTCAATACTACCTCCATACTCGTCTTCTCTAATATTGCTGGTTCCATTAAAAAATTGATGAAATAAATAACCATTGGATGAATGTATTTCAATACCATCAAAACCAGCGGCAACTGCATTTTTGGCCGCTTGAACGAATTCATTCTTAGTGGTTTTGATATCCTCCTGGGTCATTGCCTTTGGAGTAACCGTTTTTTTGCTGCCTTCGGGCGTAAACACTTCTGTTTCCGGATTGATTGCGGACGGTGCCCAAGGGAGTTCACCGTTGTGAAAATCAGGATGCGAAATTCTACCTACATGCCAAAGTTGAGCAAAAATTATTCCACCGGCCTCGTGAACAGATTGTGTCACTTTCTTCCACCCTTCTACCTGTGGTTTTGAATAAATTCCGGGTGTATTAATATAACCAACTGCCTTCTTAGACACTTGGGTGCCTTCTGTTATTATGAGTCCGGCAGTAGCCCTTTGAGTGTAATAGGGTACATGCAAATCTTCTGTAGGTGCATTTTCACTGTTATTTGCCCTACTACGCGTCATTGGTGCCATTACAACACGGTTGGGTAATTCTATATTGCCTAAAATATAAGGTTTTAAAATACTTTGTTCTTTCATATTTCCTTCTTTAAAATTCTAAGTAAGACTGTTCATCTTTAAAGTCTTGTTCGTGAAGTTAAGGAAGGTGAAAAGGGCTCAATGATTCAATAAAAATTGATTTTAGCTTATATGTGATGGTTGAAAATGTGATGTGCCACTAATTAGCAACACACTCTTAATAATTGCTCTATATAGCATTTAATAAATACAATCATTAGTTCGAAAATTGAGAAAGGAAAAAGGACAAATTATAGTGTTTAATACAAGACACTCTTTCTCACATCAAACTGCAATACTAGGTTATAGATAAAAAAATAGGGCAAAAACAAGTGTTCATGCCCTACTCCTACTAAACTAACAACTCAACATTATTGTTCTATTCCTTTTTTACCAGTTGATAGGTATGTATCCAATCTACTTTCATTGTATTGATAGTACTATCCTGCAGATGCTCCTTTTTAGCCAGTCCTCCTAGCCAATCTGCATCAACGGTCCACAAGTCCCAAATGATATTTAATTCCCTTGTAAAATTGCGTGCGGAAACCACTTTTCCTGCTGGTTCACCGTCCAAATAAAATTGAATGTGTGTTTCGTCCTTCCACCAAACACCAAAAGTGTGGTAGGCCTCATTCCACTGTATTCCTTTAAGTGGATTGTCGTTGGAGAGTTCCCTATTATCAAAATTACCTTTGTTGCGCTTGGTGTCATCATCGATTACGTGAAAATATTGAGAGTTCATTTGCCACGGAAAATCAGGTTGACAATCGCATGACGGGTTGGAATTGTTCTCAATCACATCAATCTCGTTTCGGTTTGAGATATTACCGTTGTTCAACCAAAATGTATTGTATGCGGATATGTGTGCTCCTTTTATACGGCTGACCGTGTACATGGGATAGTTAATTCGTGTTTTGGACATTACACGAGAAGACTGAAACCAACGTTCCTCATTTTCGGCCAAGGTTGCCTTAATCCATAAATTTCCATCATTTACACCAGAGTTTTCAGAAACCATATTCACCGGTACGCCATAGTTCCACAAAGACTTCGTCCATTTTGTATCATCAAAGGTATCGTTAAACTCATCCGAAAGTTCAGATACTAAATTCCATTCCATTCCTTCTGGGGCTTGCGGTGGTGTCTGTCCGCTAAAATCATATACTATATTTTCAGAAACGGGTTCTTCGGTCTCCTCTTCTTCTTCTGTAGGTGTTAATTCTTCCTCGTTAGGTAGTTTCTCCTCTGTTTTTAATTCATCTACTTCTGGGGCTGTTTCGCTTTTGCAAGAAATACATAAAATGATGAATAAAATCACTGTGCTTTTGAGAAAGGTCATAGAAGAGAATGTTGAGTCATTAATACAAAACCGAATGTAATTGTATAGACCCTACACGCCATGAAAAAACACTCAATAAAAACTTGACAAGCTCATAAAGCAACCCTACAATTTCTAATCAAAAAATTCTAAACCACTGATTAACAGTATAAGTACTGTTTTAATTGAGTCTGCCTGGAGTAGCCGAAATCAGTTTCTTTAGTCTTGAAAAATATGATGTGTCAATTCTAAAACAAGTCTATTTTAGAGTATTCGTACCGCTGAGCATAGCTCTAATTTGTTCACTATCCCAATGATTATCAAACTCTACTACGCCTCGTTTTAAATCTTGTTCCAGTAGTTTTTCTTGTTGTTCCAGCTCTTTCCTTGCCTTAAAGATATAGTCCTCATCACCTATCTTTGTTTCTTTGGCCAATCGTCTTAAACTATCTTCATCATACTTAATGAAATTCTGCGCTTGACGCTGTAAGGTGTATTTTCTAAAGCCCATTTGACTAAGAACTTCACTGGCCAATTTTAAGGAAGTTTCCAAAGACTCCCTATAAATATGATCTATTTCCATGTTCAGGAATTCATAGGCGGCATATCTATTTTTGGCCCGTACCATGACCTTAACCTTTGGGTAGTTACTTTTTACCGTTTTTGCCAAGGTCTTTATCACATCTGGGTTATCCATAGCACAAATTAGAAAATTAGCCTCTGCTATACCTGCCGATTCGAGCAAATCCATACGGGTGGCATCGCCATAATGCACATCAAAACCCATTTTACGTAAAAAATCTACCCGGTTGGAATCGTGGTCCAAAATAGTGGCCTCCACACCATGAGTCCTAAGAAAACGCCCAATAGTGCTTCCAAAATGACCGAAACCTACCAAGATAATCTTTTGCGATTTTGCAATGTGGTCCATAGGCCTTTTTATAGATTCTTTGGTGCCAAAATGAGGTAAAAGCACTCGCTCGTTCACCATACCAATAATGGGTGTAACCGTCATAGTCAAAGCGGTAACCACCAACATAATATCCATTTGGTTTTGCTCCAGAATATTTAACTGAAATGCAAAAGACAACAGTACAAAAGCAAACTCCCCTATTTGTGCCAAACTAAACGTCAACAGCAATTTCTGATTTAGTTTCAACTTAAAGGCCGCGCCGGTGATAAACAAAATCAAAGCTTTAATAACAATTACGGACAGTAAAATGCCACCAATAGTAAGCGGACTCTTTGCTATTACGATAAAATTTATTGAAGCTCCTACGGCCATAAAGAACAGACCCAAGAGTAAATTTTTAAAAGGCTCCAAAGTACTTTCCAGCTCATGCTTAAATTCACTATTGGACAAGACTACACCACCTAAAAAAGCTCCAAGTGCAGGGCTTAACCCAACGAGCTCCATCAAAAAAGAAATTCCAAAAACAATGAGTAGTGCTGCAGCGATTAATAATTCCCTAACACCGGTTTTGGCCACTTTACGGAGCATAGGCACTATTAGATATTTTCCTGCTACCACTATAGCGAAAACCGAGACCAAAATGGATAAGGTCTGCAATCCCAATGGTAAATTCTGAAGTAAATTAGCGTGAGTATCACCATTCTCTACAGGAGCTTTTTCCGTGTTAGCCAATAAGGGCAAAGCACCCAACATAAAAATGACAATGATATCCTGAAACAATAAAATGGAAAATGAAGACTGTCCAAAAGTGGTGTTCAACAGGCCTTTTTCTTTAATGGTCTGTAATGCAATTGCGGTAGATGACAAGGCCACCGCCATTGAAAAAGTTAAGGCGACTTTCCAGTCAAAGCCCAATACAATAAATAGCGAATAAGAAAGTATAATAGTCCCCATAACCTGTAAACTTCCCATGCCTACAATGGTCTTTCGCATTTTCCAGAAGTTTTTAGGCTCTATTTCCAGACCAATCAAAAACAACATCATAACTACACCAAACTCGGCAAAATGAAGAATGTCTTCTCCTTCATTTCCTATAAAACCTAAAACGTAGGGACCTATTAATACGCCTGCCATTAAGTACCCCAATACTGAACTTAGTCCAAGACGTTTGGCAATAGACACGCAAATAATGGCTCCCAATAAGAATACAATAGCTTCAAAAAGTATACTACCTGTCATATCTGCGGATTTAATTGTGGAATATCATTGATAAACGAAAAGTTTCCTACGTCTGATAGGGACATATCACTTTGCAGCAAATCAATCAATTTATCATACTTATGGGCATAATCGTATAATTCCTTATCCTCAATTCTATGGGTGCCCATTACGGCAAAAGGCGGAAAGTATTGCATACCGCATAAATTTGCCGTTTGTTCAAAAGGCCTTAAAAACTCTTTTACCGAAAAACTATTGGTTCCTTGTTCGCAGTACAATGCCCTAGAGCCTCCCGTGGTAATTACGTTTAAACATTTTTTTGAGTACAATGCCTTACCGCTAGGCCCATAAGCCCAACCAAATTCCAGCACCATATCTATCCATTGTTTCATTAAGGGAGGACAACTGTACCAATAAAAGGGATGGTGCCAAATTAAAATATCATGTTCACTTATGAGCTCTTTTTCGGCCTCTACATTTACGTTAAAATCAGGGTATTTCTCGTATAGGTCATGAAATGTTACACCTTCTTTGTATTTAATCTTATCTACCAAAATGGAGTTTGCCCTAGACTTTTCAAACTTAGGATGCGAAAACAAAACCAAAATCTTTTTCATTTTGCGAATTTAGGTGAAAATGACATGTAACAATCCATCCATTTTTCTTTTTAAAAGAAATAACCCCTACTTAATCTACTCTAATGCATAACTATAGCATCTGTAAATTTAATCAACTCTTCAATTTTCACGTTGTTATAAGCCTCCGCATGAGCTTTGTTATATCCACCACGGTCATTATCAAAATACTCACCTGATTTTGCTAAATCTGTCATACTTAAATTGTACAGAATGTCAACTCCTTTTTCTGCAGGAGACCAATGCTGTCCATAAGCTTCTTTAGCCATTTTAGTATTTAATAATGAACCTGGATTTACTGCCACTACTGTAATTGATGGTTCTTGTTCCGCTAAATAAAAACTCCACATTGTTAATGCCAGTTTGCTTTGTGCGTAAGCTTCGTTGGCGCCCAAGCCTGTTTTGCCTTCTAACGCTTGTATATTTATAGTTGATTGCGCGGCGGAACTTAAATTTACAATTCTTGGTGCGTCCGATGCTTTTAAATTTGCTACTATGCCATTAGTTAATACATAAGGTGCAAAGTAATTTACCACAAACCGAATATCCGTAGTATCACTACTACCGTTTGTCATTAAGACACCTGCATTATTGACCAAAACATCAATTACCGGCATTTTTTCAGCAACCTCTTCAGCCATATTTTTAACTGCATTTAAGTCTGAAAAATCCGCTAAAAAGCCAATAACATTTTCATTGTTAGATTGCTGTTTAATTTCTTTTAAAGTAGCGCTTAATTTAGCATCACTCCTACCGTGAATGGCTACAAAGTGTCCTTCTTTAGCCAAACGCAAGGCTAGTAATTTACCTATACCGTCTGTACTTCCTGTTATTAAAATATGTTTCATTGTATTTTTTATGTTGATGAAAACTGGCAATACAACTATTGCCAGTTTTATAATTTCATTTTTGTCTAATATAATAAACTACGCTTCCTGTAATTAGAATGGTGCTACAGTATCCTTAGGACCATCAGGTAAACTCCAACGTTGGCGAGCGGTAACGCTTTCCAAGGCAACATCTTTAATAGAGTCGCTGTTACTATTTCCGTAACTGCTAGTACTACCACGTGGTATTTGCATACGGTCACCATACAGCCAAACTACTAAATTACTGCGTTGTCCGCTTGTAATTGGGTGTGTTGCGTGTGGCACATTACCTCTATGGATGATGGCTTTTCCTGGCTCAAAAATAGCTTGTACCGTTTTTCCAGAAGCTTTATCATAAAAATCGACCTCAGATCCTGTAAACTTTTCATCCGGTAAGTTAATGTTGATATTCAAGGTAGCCGCAGAAGCATCGGTATGTGCGTGTAAATCCTTGTCCTTATCTGGATTGTACTGTATTGAAAATCCAAAAGTCTGATTGTCATAACCGTAAGTTCCCAATAACAAACGCGCTATCGGACGCATAAAACGGTCCATCATATCATTATAAAATGCCTGAAAATTAGGTGCTGCCAAATGCCCTTCAGAACGAGGATCTAACATCATTCCATATCGGTTTAACTGTATACCGTAAGGCGCACGTTTTGGTACTCTTGAGTTTGCCACAGCTTCTAAGTAGTTGCGAAAATCCGCTAAACGATCTACATCAAAAAACTGCGCTACATAAACACCAGGCATAACTTCTTTCCATAAATCGGCAACAGCAGATTCTTTTTCTGGATTTTCCCAAGCGTCTTTAATTGCTTTACGTAATCGCGGGTCTAGCAAAGTTTCGTCAGGAACTAGTAAATCGTCTTTGTTTTCTATTTCCCATTCTGCCCAAGCAGCTTCTAACAATTTACGGTTTTCATTCCAAAATTTAGCAACTGATGGATCGCGTCTTAACGATAGTTCTCTTGATGGTACTTCTAGAGCACGAGCTTCAGTAAGTGCATTTGTATGTTCTATTGTTTTCATAATTATATGTTTTAAGTATAGCTACTGCTATTATATTTTTTATCTATAACAAAATTACGCACAACCGGCTGTTCTGCTTTGGTAGTAAAAATGGAGGTTTTAGTAAAAAACAAGGTTTTACTATGTTTTAAATGAAAAATGCCTCTAAAAAGAGGCATTTAACACTATTAATCAACCATAAGGATACATTGCAAATCCCTATTGTTTCTAGTTCTCAACTACTATTTTACCAATAGCTTTTCCGCTTTGTAAATGTGCGTAAGCATCACCAACTTCTTCTAACGAAAACTTGTTTTCATCTACTATTGGCGTTAAATGTCCTTCATTAGAAATTTCAGCTAAACGCTCTAAAATATTTCCGTGTACATCTCTTTTAAAATTGTGCAACATTGGTATTAGCATAAATACCACGTGTAATGATGCTCCTTTAAAGTGCAATGGCGTTAAATCTAATTCACACAACGACACCGTAGTAGAAATATGTCCGTTTAAGGCAACCGCTTCAATAGAATTGGTCAGGTTTGCACCACCAACTGTATCAAAAACCACATCAAAACCACCATCGGTATATTTTGCAGTATAATCGGCTACCTTTTCAGTTTTAAAATCGATGAAGGTTGCGCCAAATTTTTCAACAATAGCTTTTTGATTATCACCAGTACCTGTAGCAAAAACTTCTGCTCCAAAATACTTTGCCAATTGTACCGCTAAGTGACCAACACCACCAGAACCACCGTGTACCAATACTTTTTGACCTTCTTTTACGCCTGCTCTTGTTAAACCTTCGTAAGCTGTAATAGCTACCAAAGGTAAAGCTGCAGTTTCGCGCATTGTTAAGCCTTTTGGTTTGTGCGCTACAAGGTTGCTATCGGCTACAATATATTCCGTTAAGGTTCCTGGTAAATCGGCTAATCCGCCAGCGCAACCGTATACTTCATCGCCTACTTTAAAACCTTCTACGCCATCGCCAACAGATTCTATAGTTCCTGAGAAATCCATACCTAATAAGGCTGGTGTAGCTGGTGATAATGGTAAATCGGTTCCCATATTCTTAATCATAGTGTCAATTGTATTTACACTAGATGCCGCTATTTTTACCAATACGTGATTTGCCTTTACCGTTGGTTTTTCAATTTCTGATACTTCGAAATTTCCGTTTTCTCCGTAGTTGTTTATAAGCATTGCTTTCATATCTAATTTTCTTTTATTTTTCGTTAATCTGTTTATCTGTGAAAATATCTCTAGCCTTAGACAGAGACTTTATTTTATTCGCTATTCGCTGTGCGCAACACGCTCTAAGCAAACTGCGATATGCGATTGGCATAAAGCTTGTAGCGCAAGGCGCTCGGCGCCCTTAATTTACTTCTTGAATATCCATCACCATTTGTTCCCAATTCTTTTGGTTGTTATGGTCAAACTGAGCGCCATTTTCATCTGCGTAGGTGAATCTTTTTATGGCTGGTGTTCTGCTCGTAGCCTGAAATAACTGGTAAGCTTCTTCTTTTAATGCTTCTTTAATTGGCAAATCTATAGACGCATAAACTGCACGTTTGCTAGCTGCAATAGAATCTGCTGGAAATTTGGAGATACGTTCCGCCAAAGCATCCACATAAGGTCCTATTTCATCTGCATCTAATGCTTTGTTAATAGTTCCGAACTTTTCAGCTTCGTCTGCGTCCCAATCTTTTGCACCCAAAATAATTTCAAGTGCTTTTCCAAGTCCTGTTTGTCTTGCCATACGTGAAGCGCCACCACCACAAGGTAAAATGCCCATACCTACTTCCATTTGCATAAATTTGGCTTTACCTCTTGCTGCAAAACGCATATCTAATGCCAATGCCATTTCGTGTCCGCCACCACGTGCAAAACCTTCAATTTTAGCAATAGTTGATTGTGGCACATTGCTCAATCTTTCTAAAATTGCTTGTAAGTCTAATAACTGTACTTCGTTTCTTGGTACCGCTTCCATAGACATATCTCTAAGTAAGTTGGTATCATAATGACATACCCAATAATCTGGATTTGAAGATTCAAAAACCACTACTTTTACGCTTCTGTCGCGCTCCAGTCGTAAACAAAGACTGCTTAAATCTGCAAGCATTTCTTGCCCTTGTACGTTTACAGGACCAAAGTTGATGGTCACTGTTAAAATTCCTCCTTTTTGTTCTGCCGTAAATGTTTGAAAATTCTTGTATTCCATAATATTGAGTTTTTGGTTAATTATTGTTCTGTTAGTATTACAGTACAAAGTTACCTAGGCACTCAAGCTTTGGATAAGTAAAAAACAAAGGGCTTTTAGTAAAAAAAGAGGTAAATAGTAATTTATTGGGAAATACTTGCCTTATAAGCACCAATAGTCATTCCCTTATAACTTTGGAAGGTTTTGTTAAGGTGACTAGAATCTGTAAAGCCTAATTCCATTGCAATCTCTGAGAACTGCAGATCTGTATATTTTAATCGGGTTTCTACTAGTTTTAATTTGTAGTTAAGAATGTACTTTTTTAGCGATACATCAGTATGTTTTTTAAAATATTCACTGATATAATTGTCCGCCATATGAAACTCTTCTGCCAAGTTTTTGGTGGTCAGCAATTCAGGATTGTAAATATTGGCGTGAATAAAGTTGATGATTTGCTGAATTTTAGAAGACTCCACAATTTTGGTACTCATATCAGCATTTAGAAACTGAATGTTACGGGCAATAAGGTGAAGAATTACAGAAAGTGAATTTTGAATAATAAACAGGTCGTATGATTTCTTTTTATCGTTTTCCGCAGCCACCATTTTAATTAAAGAAATCAAGTGAATTTTGTCCGATTCGGTTTCAAAACGCATTTCACGTAATTGATGACTTTCACTGTTTAGAATCCCTTCAATTTTACGAAACCAATCGTTCACCGGAAGATTTGCATTTTGTGGCGCATCTCCCCTAAAAAAGCTCTTTAAGAATTTAATGGCAATAGTAGTAGTTGCCGATTCCGGATTTAAGATGTAAATATCGTCCGGCACAAAAACGAAAATGCTGTTAGCCGAATAGTTTACCGTTTTCCCATTAATTTTTATGGTGCCGCTACCCTTTTCAAAATACACAATCTCAAAAAACCTGATGGTAGTATACTTACAAAACTCAAAAAAGGTTTGGTCTTTGTATTCTTGAATTACAATATTTTCGATTATGGTACGTGGCATAGGGCTTAAAAGTACTATATAATTTTTGCTTCGGTTTCAAGCGCTAAAAATTTATGGATGTCACTAACTACAATAGACCCTTCACCTACTGCCGAAGCTACACGTTTAACCGACCCGGAACGCACATCGCCAACAGCAAAAAGTCCGGGTAAACTGGTTTCAAAAGTGTAAGGCTTTCTATGTTTGAATACCGATTCGCCATTTAAAGCATTGTCGCAAATAGTGAGCCCTGTGTGTACAAAGCCTTTAGCATCTGTGTCTATAATATTATCTAACCACTCCGTACACGGTTTTGCGCCAACAAATGTAAATAGGTAATTAATGTTGTTTTCTACTAAAGCATCGTTTTGTTTGATTTCTACCTTTTCCAAATACGTATCGCCTTCAACCTTAACGACATTACTACCCGTTAAAACTTCAATATTATCACATGCGAAAATTCGCTGCACAAGGTAATCGCTCATTTTTGCGCCAATATCCTCGTTTCTGATGATTACATGTACTTTATGCGCATGGTTTGCTAAAAACAATGCCGCCTGACCTGCGGAGTTGCCACCGCCCACAATACCTATTTCGCTGTTTTTACACATATTGGCATGCATTGAAGTGGCACTATAGTACACTCCGGAACCTTCAAATTTTTCAATACCTTCTAAAGGCAGTCTTCTATACGCGGCACCTGTTGCGGCAATGACCGTTTTAGCCTTTAGTATAGATGTGTTGTTAGAATTAACTTCGTAATAACCATTTTTGCGCACTATGCCCTCTACCCTATGCGGCACGGATATGGTACAACCAAACTTTTGTGCCTGTATGTAGCCATTATTGGCAAGGTCACGTCCTGAAATTCCGGTAGGAAACCCTAGGTAGTTCTCAATTTTAGAACTTTTACCGGCTTGTCCGCCAGGGGAATTACTGTCTATGGTCAACACTTTTAAGCCTTCTGAAGCGGCATAAACACTAGCAGCCAAGCCAGCGGGACCAGCACCTACCACCAGAACATCATAAATATCATCATCCAATTGTAATCTAACACCGGTACACGTACCAATTTCATCTATGGATGGGCGAACGGAAATTTCATTCTGGCTATTGATCAAAACGGGTAGGTCAGATTCTTTTAAATTGAAAGTTTCCAATAGTTGCACCAATCCGTCTTCCTTATCGGAATCAATGAAATTGTACCAAATATCATTCTTATCCATGAAATCACGGATAGCGTAGGTTTCATTGGAATGTTCAGAACCAATCAGCTTAATACCCTGAACATTGTTTTTCAGTGCATCTTCACGCAATAAAAATGCATTTAGAAGTACATCGCTAATATCACTGAATTTGGCAATGGCACTTTTAAGGTTTTCAGGGCTTATTCTTATAAGCTGGGTATTTGCCAAGGTTTCACCGCAAACCCCAACGGCTCTGTGTGAGAGAATACTACTTGAACCTGAGAATTGATGCCTGGTATGAATGGCAATATTTTCATCTTTTTTATCAGGGTCTATAATTCTGATTCCGCCAGTAAGCACCACAAAAAAATCATAATGCCGGTCTCCAAAATCTAAAACGATCGTTGGCTCCTTATAGAACTCTATTTCACCGTACTTCTTAAGTTTTTCGACCTGAACATTAGTTAATTCAGGAAATTTTGGATCGATCATAATTGGTTTGGTTTAATAGGTTACAAAAGCATAGTCCATATAACACCAAAACCATTTTTCATTAGGTTCTGCCGAATTTATAACGGGATGCTTGGTTGCATGAAAATGAGCCGTAGCATGTTTGTTTTTAGAATCGTCACAACAAAGTGTTACACCACATTCTTGACATGTGCGCAAATGCACCCAGCCATCACCAAGTTTAATACATTCCTCACAAATATGCTTAGTAGCAGTTTTGATATTGGAAATGGCTTTTATGTGGTCGCAAGATTTTTGCTGCATACTAACTTCTTTTTATGGAGTTCTATAAATTTAGCGAAAGAACTTGATACTTACCACTTGCATTTCATCTTAAACTAGATTAATCTTCTGGCGGATGACCATGAATTTGCTCAAAAACGGAATCAAAGTTTTCCCGAAGATAAGCATTCAGCTTTTTCTGATAATCCAGTTTTAGCCAACTAATAAAATTATAGGTGCTTTTACTTATACATTTGCTATATACCTGTATCCTATTATCAATGTCTCCTTTAAGCAATTTTGCCAAGGCAAGAGCGTCGTATAAATCCTCACTGTTTTCTATGCAGATGTAAGCGTGTTGCTCAATGGATTTTTCCAGTACCACTTTAGAAGATTGCCCCGAAAAGGTGGCATCCTTATATAAGTCCTTAATATCTAAATATGTGTCTTTGGATTTTGAAAATTCAGATTTAATGTCATCTGCCAACTCATGTTTAAAACTACCTTCAATTTCCTCATCATCCTTAATACGGTCTATATAGAAGTTAGGCGATTTAAAAATAGCCTCCCAATCTAAGTCCGCACCCCATGGGCCAAAACGATAGATGTTATTACCTAAGTCAATTACGGTAAATTTGGATTTGTTGTTCAATACCCGCGAACCTCTACCAATCATTTGGTAGTACAATGTTAAAGACTTTGTGGCTCTGTTGAGGATAATGGTATCTATAGTGGGTTCATCAAAACCAGTGGTTAGAATACTCACGGATGTTAATATGGCTTCCGGAGTTTCATGAAACCAATTTAAAATTTGTTTTCGTTGCTTTTTTGTGGCAGTATTATCCAAATGCATAATGGGCAATCCCGCATTTCTAAAAGTATGATATACTTGAATTGAGGTTTCAATACCATTGTTGAATATCAACGTCTTTTTCCCTTTTGAATGCTTGGTATAAGCTTCCAGCAGTTTATTCAACATAGACGGACTTGTATACAGGTCTGCAGAAGATTTAACCGTGTAATCCCCGTTGGAACCTACTTCCAAAGAAGTCAATCCCATATCATACTGAAAAGTTTCTGCCCTGGCCAAAAAGTCGTTTTCAATTAAGTTTTCTATGGATTCCCCAGGAATTAACTCATCGTAATTGCTATTCATGGGTAAGTCCTTATTGGAACTCAAAGGTGTTGCTGTTACCCCAAGAACAAAAGAATTTTCAAAAAACTTGAACAGTTTTGTAAAGGAATTATAATGGGCCTCATCTACAATGACCAAACCAACATCCGAGATATCCAATATACCGTCATTAAGCCTGTTATTTAAGGTTTCCACCATGGCCACATAACAGTTATAACGTTCTTGGTCGTCTAGATTGGCCTTGCTGTTGACTACTTTATTTATCACCCCAAAACTAGTAAGCATTTTAGAGGTCTGATTACAAAGTTCTACACGGTGGGTCATCACCAAGACCTTTTTTGAGTGATTTTTAAGATATTGACGGACTATTTCCGAGAAAATAACGGTCTTTCCGCCTCCCGTAGGCAATTGATACAATAAATGGTAATCATCTCTTTCATTATCGAATTTTTCGAATATTCGACTAATGGCACCTTGCTGGTAACTATATAGTTCTTTATCCGTTTTCTTTTCCTGAATTTCAAATAAGGGCTCTTTCATTATATCTTTTTCTAAAGCATGCAAAGGTAAAACCTTCATTAACTTATTGCTAATATATTGTCAGGCTTTCCATAAACAATTCACTTTATTCGTCATAAATAATAAAAACCCGTTCAAAGTAATTTGCGTGTGACCTAGAATTGGACGTAACTCATAAATTTGCTTTGATTCTATTTTAACACAAGACTCCTAGGGCTGTAAAAATATATCCCTTTCGTTATTATTTAACTTCAAAATCACCGTTACTTCTTATGTACAGCACTGTTTCCTTTTCTGTTGAAATTAAAGAAGTCGCATTCTCTTCTGCACCAAAATAAGACCCAGGTCGTAAATCAGCTTTAGCGTCTTTTTTAGAAAACTGATGTGTTAATCCTCCGGAAATTACAACTGCTCTAAAGTTCGGACTCAAATTTTTTATGCTTCCGTTGAAGCCTGCAGGCAATTTTAATAGCGTGGCACGTAATTGATTTTCTTTGTGACTTCCCCATAAAAATGCGGTTTCTACATTGCTCTTTTCAGAAACCCATTGGATGTCGTTAGCATTTAACCAAACCAAGTTTGTTTTGTCAACATTTACAGGTCTTTCGCCATTATCAAAAGCTTCTGATGTTGGTTTTACCAAATACGGACCTTCTTGAATGTCTAAAAACGCCATATTGTCTTCACCGTCAGCAGCAGTAATATGCGCTTCCCCCGCTGGTTGTTGCCAATAAGAACCTGCTGGCAGCCATTGTTTCTCGGCATTTTCATCGTCATTATGTAACAATCCTTTAATTACTACACCTCTATAAGTTATATTGTGAATATGTGGTGGTGATGAAAATCCTTTTTTGAATTTTACCAAAAATCCCGCTGGTTCGTTTTTAGTTCTGTCTCCCCAAAGTTTTCCTGCAGCCGGACTTTTATCGCCTCGCAAAGGGTTTAACCAACCCCATTCTACATTATCTGCGGTTACCACTTCATTTACAGACTTAATGTCGTCTGTTGTTGGTGTTTGTGCAGTTATCTTGTTACTTGCAAATACAGCCGCTACAGCTAAAATTATTAATATATTTTTCATTTTATATTCAGTTTCTATTAATTAAACTTGAAATCCTTCTAAAACAATTTTACCTTTTGCTTTACCCGTTTCTAAGAAAGCGTGTGCTTTTCTAAGGTTTTCAGCATTTATAGTCCCAAAGTTTTCTCCCAATGTGGTTCTTACTGTTCCGTTGTCTATAAGCTCAGAAACTTCGTTTAAGATGTTATGCTGCTCAATCATATCATCGGTCTTGAACATAGAGCGCGTAAACATTAACTCAATGTGTGTAGATACCGCTTTGCCTTTAAAAGGCATTACGTTTAACGATGTTGGGTCATCTATAAATCCGAATTTCCCCTGTGGCTTAATCAATTTTGCAATTTCATCTACGTGATGTTCCGTAGCATTTAAACTCACTACATATTCTGGAGCGGGAAGTCCGTATTTTTCAAATTCTTCACTCAGCTTATTTCTGTGATTAATTACCGTGTCTGCACCCAATTCTTTTAACCAAGAAGTAGTTTCTTCTCTAGAAGCGGTACCAATAATATTCAATTTTGTAAGCTTTTTAGCCAGTTGAACCAAAATAGAACCCACGCCACCAGCAGCACCAATAACCAAAATAGATTTGTTGGCATCCTCTTTAGAAACCTCTAATCTATGAAATAGCATTTCGTAAGCCGTTAGCGTAGTTAATGGTAAGGCAGCGGCTTCTGCAAATGATAAACTTGCAGGTTTTTTACCTACAATACGTTCATCAACCAACTGATATTCGGCATTACTACCTTGTCGGTTTAAATCACCAGCATACCAAACTTCATCACCTACTTTAAAAAGAGATACATCTTCTCCCACTTCCTTAACAACACCTGTAGCATCCCAACCAATAACACTCCATTCTCCATCTGGAGCTGGTCTGTTGGCTCTAATTTTATAATCTACGGGGTTTACCGAAATGGCTTTTACTTCAACTAAAATATCTTTACCTGTTGCTTTAGGCGTTTCTACTTCTATATCTTGAAGCGAATTAACATCTGTTGCCGGAAGATTTTCTTTGTATCCTATTGCTTTCATAAATGTGATTTTTAAGTGAACTTGTCCTTACTTCCAAGTTACGATGTCTTCAAAATCTCTTCTAGATTTAGGAAACTCCGGGTCTGCTTTTCTATATCCAAAGGCTGCCATAAAAGCTAGTCCATATTTATCGGTATCAATTCCAAATTTTTCTTGTAATAAAGCCTCTGCTTTTTCTTGATGAAATCCTTCAATTGGGCAAGAATCTATGCCTGTTAATGCCGCTGATGTCATCATATTACCCAATGCAATATAGGTTTGCTTAGAAGACCAATCGAATAACTTTTTATCAGTATCTAGGTTAAAATCGCGCTCCTGAAATTCCCTATAAAATTTAGAGTACATTTCTATAACTTCGGCAGGCATTTGTTTTACCTCTTTCATCATATGCATGATATATTCCGAATCATGTTTTACCATTGGCGCTTTCATACTTAAACCTAATACAAAGTGACTGGCAGTATCTAATTTTAAAGGTGCACCCCATGCAACAGGTTTTAAAAGCTCTCTTAACTCTTTATCTTGTACAACCACAAAATGCCAAGGTTCAAAACCAAATGAACTAGGCGATAAATGTGCCGTTTCTAAGATGAATTTCATGTCGGCATCAGAAATGGTCTTTGTAGCATCAAATTCCTTTGTAGCGTGTCTGTAATTAAAAGCGTTTAGTATGTCTTCTTTGGCAATATTAGGTGTGCTCATTATAATATATTTTATGTCTGTTGTTGTTTTGTTAGTGCAAATTTAAGCGCGTACCTCGTTCATTTTAGAGTATAATAAAAGGGGATGTTTGTAAGAATCGAGGTTTTGGAGCTCAAAAGCCTTAAAATTTCCTTAATTCCGTTGTCTAAGTTCAAGATTAGCTGCAGAAAATAGTGGATTACTCCTTCAATTATTTAGGTCACGGTCATCTCTTTAATCATAGACTTTTCCTAGTCTGAATACATTTTGAACGCTCAGTTTACAAGCACTCTTTGTACATGAAAATGAGGCTTAAGTTAGCTAGAGTGATGCCATAGTCCGTTTCTCACTCGACTTAACCTGAACAATAGTGTATTTTAAAAGGTTATTTAAGTTAAAATAAATCACCGTGTGGGCACAATTTTGTATTTTTGGAGTAGAAAGCTTACGCTATGCAGATACTAGAAGCAAAAAAACCTTTTGAAATACAAGAAATTGAATTAACAGACTGGAAACAACGGCCTGTTAAGAATAATTTTTTTGAACTAGTTCTCATTAGAGATGGTGAAGGTACGCAGTGCATTAACTATAACCATCACAGCTACAGCAAGGGAAGCATCTTTTTACTTCCACCATTAAGATGTCATTCTTTTACCATTGAAAAACCTACAAAATTCGTGTTTCTAAAGTTTACGGACTCGTTTTTTAAAAGCGGAAAACGAAACTCGGAAGAAAGAAATGAATGGTTTAAAGAGGCTTCCTACATCCTTAGTAATTACAATCAATTACCCGGTGATATTATTAAAAGTGAGATGGACAGGCAGCACCTGTCTATTTTAACTACCATGATTTTACAGGAGTCCATGACCTACAGAAACGAATCCATTGCCTTGGTTAAGAGTCTAATGGTATGTATTATGGAAATCCTCGTTAGAAACATTAAGGAGGGCAATTTTTATGAAATACCAAAGAACAATACTGATGATCGCATAAATAAAATGCTCACTTATATCAATGAACATATAGATCAACCGGAATTACTGAAAGTTGGGAATTTGGCAGAGGTTTTCATGATGTCCCCTACTTATGTAAGTGAGTTTTTCAAGAAGCAAGTAAACATGTCGCTTCGGGAATACATCATTAAAGGAAAGTTGAAACTTGTAGAAATACGTTTGTTGAATTCCGATTACACACTTACCCAGATAGCAGATGACCTAGGTTTTACAGATGTAAGCCATTTATCCAAGACCTTTAAACGTTACTCAGGTACTTCTTTACGCCAGTTTAAAAATAATGGAGAATATATGTTGCTAAAACGAACTGATTGCTCCGCCACCGCTGTAGTTTAGTCTTGCTGTTTTAGTAAAACATTTCTAAGTTCTTTCTAGGCACTCCTCGTTTCCATGCTATGCTAGAACCCATGCACGGATATTGATTGGGGTCTACTTCCTCTCCGGCTAATATTGCATCCAAGGCAGCGGAAAGGTCTGCTCCGGTAGCTGGTTGAATGTTGGGTCGGGTCATATCAAAGCGGCCGGTATAAACACAGGCCAAATCACTATCAAAAACAAATAAATCAAGATTGCATTCCGCTCCATAACTTATTGCTGCATCTTGGTATTCGTCATAGAGGTAAGGAAACGGGTATTTATGATAGTTGGCCATTTGTGCCATAAATACAGGGGCATCTTGGGGAAATTGCTTTATATCATTACTGCTTATTGCAATAAATTGTACCCCTTGGGCTTGATATTTATTGGCAACCTCTACAAGTTTTGGGTTTATGTGATGTACATAGCTGCAGTGGTTACAGATAAAAAAAATAACTGTAGCTACATCAGATTTTAGTTTGTCCAAAGTTAATACCTTACCTGATACGGTATCACGCAACTTAAAGTCTGGGGCTCTTTTCCCCAATTCCATCATGCTTGAAAGTACAAATGCCATGGTTTCATTTTTAGCGGGGTTAATATCCATTAATTTTACTCACTGATAAATTCTGAATTACAGTTCTAATCGGGTCGGTTCAAATACTATATGTAACCTCAATTCCGATAAAGAACTTTTAAACGAATTTTTGATGAGAAGAGAGGACACTAAACTACACCCCTCTTTCCACACTATTAAGGTAGAAATTTTTACGGGGATAAATTGTACTTTTAAAGGTTTTATGCAATATTTTTCGGTATGCTATGCTATGTTACCTAGGAAAACGAGAGGTATTTACACAAAAAATGCCTATTTCATAATTAAAACAGGTCTATTTTCCTTTTTTTATACAAAAATGTAGTAAAACTGATAAGATATCAATGCAACAAAAAGTTCAAATTCCCAATCCCGCAGTTTAAATTCAAATAATTGTTGTAAAAATTACAATTTGTCAATATTTTAACAATAACGATTCTAATTTCAGGCGAATGAACGGTAGCACAGAGAAGTTTTTTCCCAAAAATATGCTAGTAATGCAAGGAAAGTGAATGGTAAACCAGGATTTTTAACGCCACAATTTTCAAGAAGTTTTAGGGGTATCATGTAAAAGTGTGAACAGTTTGGGATGTTCTACTTCAAGTTTCGGATTCCAAATCATAGTTAATTGTGCTTTCTGAGGTGTATCATCCAATTCATAAAAATCAATAGGCAAGTTTAATCCGCGAAGCGAGGAAATTGGCTCCAACGAAACTCCCATACCAGCCTCGATCAATCGTATGCTAGTACTGACAGAATCTGTTTCATGTACCACGTTAGGTATAAAGCCGGCATTGGTGCAGATAGATTCAATAATGTTCACATAGTTAGGTCCATCTGTTTTTGAAGGAAATATAAAAGGTTCTTTGGCAAACATAGAGAACCCTATCTTTTGTAACCGGTTTATATCAAAACCTTTGGGCACCAATACCGCATAATTATCTATATGCAAAACTTTACTCTTTAAACCTGTTGGGACAAGAGGGTTGGTGGCAAAACCAATATCCAATTCACCGGATTGCAAACGTATATATTGGTCACGGTTGTTAAGCTCTTTTAATATAGTCTTCATGCCCGGTAGATTTTCCCGAATGCTAATGAGAATTTCCGGCAGAATGGACTGCATTACGGAATGGGTAAAACCTATCTTTAGTTCTCCCACCTCTCCATTGTGAATTTGATGGGTTCGTTTTAAAATGAATTCATATTGAAGTAATAGCTTCTCCATTTCAGGAATAAAATAGTTTCCCGCATTCGTCAACTCTACGTTTCGTTTGTTTCGTTTGAACAATGGCGCCTGAATAGCCTCTTCCAGTTGTTTTATTTTCCGGCTCAAGGCGGGCTGAACAATATGTAACGCTTCTGCCGTCTTAGTAAAGTTTAACTTCTTGGAGAGCAGTACGGCGCTACGTATATGTTGTAAATCCATTTCAGTAATACATATTTGTTATTAATTCATCAAAATTAAGTATTTATATTTATAAGTAAAGATATCTAGCTTTGTGTGGAATAAAGGATGATGTTGAACCTTAAAGCTATTCATAATGACCAATGATCAAAGTCTTACAAATGTTTATGACGCGGAGAAATTTAGAGCGGTAGGAAAAGAACTGATCGATGTCCTTGCCAACCACTTGGGAAATCTGCAAAGCCAGGAAACCAAAACGGTCTATCCAAATAATGCTCCGAAAGACGAGCTACAGTTCTGGGAGAACAATCTTCAACAACCTTCAGACCCCATAACCACTTTAACCACCTTGCTCCAAAGGTCTCAACAAACACAGCACCCTAAATACATGGGTCACCAGACCGCTGTGCCCGCACCTATAACCGCTTTAACAGGACTGGTAACGGATTTAATCAATAATAGTACGGGAGTGTATGAAATGGGACCAGTTTCAAATGCTATGGAACGGGTAGTAACAGATTTTACGGCCAAGAAAATAGGTTATGGAGATTTAGCTTCGGGCCTTATGACTTCCGGGGGAAGTTTGGGAAACCTTACCGCCTTACTAGCTGCTAGAAAAGATAAAGCACCACAGAACGTTTGGGAAGAAGGTCATAATGAAAAATTGGCGGTAATGGTTTCCGAAGAAGCGCATTATTGTATTGATCGATCGGCACGAATTCTGGGTTTTGGCGATAGCGGAATCATAAAAGTTCCTGTAGATGAGAACTTTAAAATTCGGACAGACCTTCTCCCTCAATACTTGGAAGAAGCAAAGGAAAAAGGACTTCATGTTTTCTGTATAATAGGATGCGCCGGATCTACGGCAACCGGGTCCTATGACGATTTGGAAGCTCTTGCAACTTTCAGTAAAGCTAATAATATCTGGTTACACGTAGATGGCGCCCACGGTGGAGCGGTCGTGTTTTCTGAAAAATATAAGGGACTGACCAAGGGAATAGAAAAAGCGGACTCCGTTGTCATTGATTTTCACAAAATGTTGATGACACCGGTACTGAGCACCGCCCTATTGTTCAGACAAGGAAACAAAATTTACAGGACTTTTGCCCAAAGAGCACAATACTTATGGGATTCTACCGAAACCGAAGAATGGTATAATTCCGCTAAACGTACTTTTGAGTGCAGCAAACCTTTTCTTTCGGCAAAAGTATATGTACTCCTGAAAACACACGGTAACGATATCTTTGAAAAAAATGTAGATCGACTCTATGATTCGGCACAGGTTTTATCGGAACTTATTACGGAAAAACCCAATTTTGAACTGGTACACGAACCGGAATCCAATATTGTAAATTTCAGGTACATTCCAAGTAACAAAATAAACAACACGGAACTGAACGGGTTAAATGGTGAAATACGGAAGCAATTGATCGCTTCGGGAAAATTCTATATTGTACAGACTACAATTAATGGCGAACGCACTTTGCGATGTTCCGTTATGAACCCGTTAACTTCTAAAAGAGATTTTATTGAATTGTTGGATGAAATTGAAAAATTAGCCTTTTCAATACCTGTAGCCACTCCCGCTATGGCTTAGCGAACAATTAGTTATAGTGGTAGGTACATCTTAAAAATGGCAAAATGGTCCGGTTTGCCTATCGCTATAATTTTTCCATTGTGGTTTTCAACAATACGCCTTACAATAGAGAGTCCTATTCCTGTAGATTTATCGTTCTCCTTGCTTTTTAGACGTTGAAATATGTCGAATATTTTCTCACTGTATTGCTGGTCAAAACCCATACCATTATCCTTAACTGTGATTTCGCAATACATTTTAGCTTCCTCTAGACCTTGAACACCAAAAGACTGCCCTAAACCTTGCTTACTATCCACCTCGATCAGCAGCGGTCTTTTATCACTTCTAAAGCTCAAACTGTTGGCAAAGAGATTATAAAAGAGTTGTTCCATTTGAATGGGAACAATATTTAATTTGCATAAATCATTGGTATTGATAATAGCGTTGGATTCTTCCAACTGTGTACTTAACCTGGCTTTTGCCCGATTTATAAGAACATTTAAATCTAGTTCCTTAAAACTTTTAGGTTTAAACTCCGTCTCGGAATACGTTAAAAGGTCATTAAGAATGTTGCGCATTCTTGTGGCCGCCTTTTTAATCGACTTAAAATATTTTTTCCCTTTCTCTGAAAGATTCTTTTCTTCTTTCTTTTCTAACGTACTCGTTAGAATCTGGATTTTACGTAACGGCTCTTGCAAATCGTGACTGGAAATGAAATCATAGGTAGCAAGTTCAACGTCCTTTTTCTTTATTGCAGTATCTTGCCTACGCATGGTCTCTAGGGCATCTAAATGAAAAGCGATCAATTCCGTAAACATAGAGAACATAGCTATAATTTCCGGGTTGTTCACCTTGTTCGGTTTAGGATCCAGTGCACAAAGTGTCCCAAAAAACTCGCCGTTCTTTCTAACAATAGGTACGGAAATATAGCTTTGAAAACCATACTGCGCAGGTATAGGATGGTTATGATATACTTTATCCTTTTCCACGTGGTCTATAACTACCAGTTTATCGCTCTCACGCACCTGCTTACAAAAAGTAGTTTCTATTTCAAGTTCATCACCTACGGAAAGCCCAAAGGGTATAGCATCTAAAACCCCACAAGTTACCCATGTTTCATCGGTTACTCTGGCAATGGCCGCAAAGCCCATACCTGTAGCCCTGCAAACCACATCTAAAATAGTGGGCACTATGCTAATGGATTGGATATCTTCAATATCTTTCTGTAATGCACCTACTATTTCCATACGTATCTCTAGTCAAAACTTAACATTATGCTTCTCTAACTTGGGTTTCACAAAGGATTACGACAAGCGTAGAAACAAGGAATTCCAAACCGATTTATACCAATAATACGATTTTACTTTAATTTTTTTCTCTGGAAACCCATTTTTTTTCTTTGAAATTAATCTGTAAAGCACCTAAATTCCCTATATCACATAGAAATTGGATAGTTTTGCAGCTGAAAAAAATCACTTGCCGCATGAAACAACTTTTACCCATAAGCATAGCCCTTCTTTTCTTTTATAGTTCTTGTGCCCAATTGGTAAATATTGAATCTAAACGAATGCAGAAAGATTCCGTTCGTTTTGCCTTAAAGAGCGATTTGCTTTTTAACTATACGGACAATAATGGGGCTTACATTCTTCAGGTAGGTTCCAATCTAACCACACAGAAAAAATCCAAAGACCTCAAGAAAATTTTCTTTTTCATAGGCAACTATAACCTTATTAGAAGTAAGGACGAAGATTTTCAAAACTCTTACTTCTTTCATGTTAGGTACAATCAAAAAATAACGGACCTATTTAGGTTGGAAGCTTTTATTCAAAACCAGAACAATACTTTGCTCACCATACGCAACAGGAGCTTGGTGGGCGCTGGTGTACGCTTAAAATTAGTTTCGGAAGATAATGCCAAAGTCTATTTTGGTAATGCCTACATGTATGAAATTGAAATTGAAAAAGATACCGAGGTACAATTCAACAATCACCGGAACAGTAGTTACCTTTCCGCCACTTACGCCTTTCCCAAAACGGGACTTGACTTTACGGGAACCTTGTACTTTCAGCCCTTGTATCGTTATATAGCCAACCATCGCGTATTAAGTCAGCTTAAAGCAGAAATGCCCTTATCGGGACACTTAAGCATTTCTGCCTTATATAATTATTCGTATAGCAGCTTTTCGACCTCTACCGAAAGTGACCGTTCATCTAACTTAAAGTTGGGATTGACATTTTCCCTCTAAAAGAACAAACCTAACCTACCAAGGCCTTGCTCATAGCTTCTCCAATTTTAAGCAAACTATTGCGCTCGTCTTCCGTAAAATCATAGGGCACCGGTTTGGCTATGCCCAAGGTACCGTATAATTTTCCGTCAAATAACATGGGCGCGGCAATGGAACCCTCTACTTTGGTTTCTTTGGCAGCAGGACGGGCAACACCGGAATCATCTGTCTGTAAATTACACATTTCTACGGCCTCTTTACGCTCTGCCGCAATACCTGCCATTCCTTTGCCTACGGGGATTGTAGTTAGTTTAGGTATTAGAAATGGAGGAATCCCTTTCTGAGCTTGCAATTGTAATAGTTCTGTTTTTTGATCTAAGAAATGAAGGGTTCCCGTGCTACAGTCAAAAACGCTAATTACATTTTCCAATACTTGTTGCCAATCTATGGTAGACAGCCTTAGGTCGGTTAAAATACGGTCTACGGTCAATTCTTGCTTATCACTCATATTCTTGATGTTTACTAAATAGATGGTTTGTCTCCTTAAAGTTTCTTAGGCCAGACCGGCCTGCCTACAAATCTACTAAAGTAATCCCTAGATAGTCCCACCCTATTGACATTGAAAAACTAAACCTTTGTTAAAAAAGAATGAACGTTCATTTTTATTCTTATCTTTGTACTAGAATTAGAAACAATGACAGAATTAACAAAGAGTCAAATTAAGAGAAACGCACTGGTCAAAGCTACAATTGAATTGGTGAACAACAGTGGTTTTCACGCTGCACCAATGTCCAAAATAGCTAAAATGGCCAATGTATCGCCTGCTACAATATACCTCTACTTTGAGAACAAACAGGATTTGGTAAACAAGGTGTACATAGAGGTAAAAGCAGCTTTTACAGATTACGCGTTTGCTACCTATGACCCCAACATGGAAGTTGAGGAAGGCTTTGAGGTTATATGGAAACGTATTGCCGATTTTAAACTGAAGGAATGCGAAGAAGCAATGTTCTTGGCACAGTGCGACAATACGCCTATGATAGACGAGCAAAGTCGAGAAGAAGGGATTAGGCACTTACAACCCCTGTTGGATTTGTGGGAGCGCGGTAAGAAGGAAGGCAAGATTAAGCCGTTATCGGATTACATCTTGTATGCCTACTCCATCAATCCTTTATCCTTCTTGATGATTACCCAAAAAAGAGGACGTTTTCAACTGAACGAAGACCACTTGGAAGAGGCCTATCAATCTGCATGGAACAGTATAAAAATATAAACACAATCATTTTAAACACAACATACAAATGGAATTACTTGATAAATTAAATTGGAGATACGCTACAAAAGCAATGAACGGCGAAACCGTACCACAGGAAAAAGTGGACCGTATTATAGAAGCGGCCCGCCTTGCCCCTACTTCTAGTGGATTGCAGCCTTTTGAAATTATAGTGGTGACCAATCAAGAGTTAAAAGAAAAAATAAAGCCAGTGGCTTGGAACCAATCCGTGATTACAGATTCATCTCACTTATTGGTATTTGCCGCATGGGATAATTATACCGAGGAACGCATCAATAAGATGTTTGACCTTACCAATGAAATTCGTGGTTTTAAAAACGAAGGTTGGGAAAATTACAGACAACAACTATTGGGTATGTACCCACAACGTGACCCGGAAGTAAACTTCCAGCATGCCGCTAGACAAGCCTATATAGCATTTGCCGAAGCCCTTACCGCTGCCGCTTTTGAAGGAGTAGACTCCACGCCTATGGAAGGTTTTGACCCAGATGCCGTAGATGAAATTCTTGGTCTTAGGGCAAAAGGGTTGCGTAGTTGTGTTTTACTACCGATCGGTTATAGAAAAACGGAGGAAGATTGGTTGGCCAACTTGGTCAAGGTAAGAAAGAGTACAGAGGACTTAGTTACCGTAATGGACTAATTACAAAAAAGAGAATACTATGAAAACTATCTTATTAAAAAATAGACCTAAAGGGAAACCTTCGGTTTCGGATTTTGAATTTATAGAGGATAATTCTTCTTTGGAAATCAAAGACGGAGAGTTGCTTTTGGAAACAGCATACGTTTCAGTAGACCCCTATTTAAGGGGAAGAATGAACGATGCCAAATCGTACGTGGCTCCTTTTGAATTGAACAAACCCGTGCATTCAGGTATTGTAGCAAAAGTTATAGCATCTAAGCACACAGAGTTTAAGGAAGGAGATTACCTTGCGGGCACCTTGGATTGGAAAACCCAACAGGTTTCCAATGGAGAAGGCCTTACTAAAGTTGATGCGGACAAAGCGCCGTTGAGTGCCTATTTGGGTATTCTGGGAATGACCGGTTTAACAGCCTATTTAGGGCTCAACGAAATTGGGAAACCTAAAAAAGGGGAAACCTTAGTGGTTTCCGGTGCGGCCGGTGCCGTAGGTAGTGTGGTAGGCCAAATTGGTAAAATACTGGGGCTTCATGTTGTTGGTATTGCGGGTAGTGATGAGAAGGTAGAGATGCTAAAATCTAAATTCGGTTTTGATGAGGGCATCAATTACAATACTACTGAAGATATGACTGCGGCCATTGCCAAAGCAGCACCAAACGGAGTAGATGTTTATTTTGATAACGTGGGCGGTCCTATTTCGGATGCGGTGTTATTCAATATAAATCATTTTGCAAGGATGGTTATTTGTGGTGCTATATCGGTATACAACAATACAGAACTACCTAAGAGTGTAAGCGTGCAACCCTTTTTAGTGAAGAACAGTGCACTTATGCAAGGGTTTATTGTTTTCAATTATCAGGAAAAATACCCTGAGGCGCTTCAACAACTATCAACTTGGTTGGCCGAAGGTAAATTGACCTATAGCGAAACTATAGTAGAAGGTTTTGAAAATATCCCTCAAGCCTTTATCGATTTGTTCGATGGAAAAAACAAGGGAAAAATGGTCGTTAAAATATAATGACCGAAGTAAAAAAAAGAAAAGAAACTATGACAAATTTTGAATTTAAGAATCCTACCAAAATCATTTTTGGAAAAGATACGATTAAGAAAATAACGGAAGAAATTCCTTCTGATGCCAAAGTATTATTGCTTTATGGTGGTGGAAGCATCAAAAAGAACGGTATTTATGACCAAGTTAAAAAAGCATTATCCAATGCTGATTTGGTTGAATTTGGCGGTATACCTGCCAACCCGGAATATGCAGTCCTCATGGATGCTCTAAAGTTGATCAAAGAAGAGAACATTACCTATTTGCTAGCTGTTGGTGGTGGTTCGGTTATTGACGGAACCAAGTTTTTATCGGCCGCTGCGGTTTATGAAGGTGATGAGCCATGGGACTTTGTAAAGAAAAGAGAGCCTATTAAAAAAGGAATGCCTTTTGGAACGGTCTTAACGTTGCCGGCTACTGGTTCAGAGATGAATTCGGGAACGGTAATTTCCAGAAAAGAAACCCAGGAAAAATTAGCTTTTGGAGGTCCTGCCCTATTCCCACAGTTTTCGGTATTGGATCCCCAGGTAATTACTTCTATTCCAGAAAGACAGTTAGTAAACGGTATCACTGATGCTTTTACTCATGTTCTTGAGCAATATATGACGTATCCGGCGGGCGGACTTTTACAAGACCGTTTTGCAGAAAGTATTTTACAGACTCTTATTGAGATTGCTCCTAGAGTAATTAAAGACCCTAGTGATTATGAGGCGGCATCCAACTTTATGTGGAGCTGTACCATGGCATTAAACGGACTTATCCAACAAGGTGTTCCGGGTGACTGGGCCGTGCACATGATGGGCCACGAGCTTACCGCAATGTACGGAATTGATCATGCCAGAACTTTGGCGGTAGTTGCGCCAAGTCATTATAAATACAATTTTGAATCTAAAAAGGAGAAATTGGCTCAATATGGCGAACGTGTCTGGAATATTACCGAAGGTAGTATAGATGACAAGGCGTATGCCGCTATTGAAAAAACGGAAGCCTTCTTTAAGGAGTTGGGCATTGACACCAAACTATCCGATTATACTTCCGAGTATGAGGGTACAGGTGAAAAAATTGCGCAACGCTTTACCGATCGTGGCTGGAAAGGTCTTGGCGAGCGCCAGGCGTTAACCCCACAGGATGCCGAGAAAATCGTAAAAATGGCATATTAATAAATAAAACTTTAAAAACTTAAAAGATGAAAATACTATTCGTTTTAACCTCTCACGATAAATTGGGAGATACAGGTAAAAAAACTGGATTTTGGGTAGAAGAATTTGCAAATCCATACTATACATTATTGGACAAAGGTGCAGATATTACCTTGGCAACACCAAAAGGTGGCGCTGCTCCCATTGACCCGAGCAGTAATACTCCAGACGCAAGTACTGCAGATACAGAGCGTTTTGAGAAAGACCCGGTAGCACAGGAAAAAATCAAGAACACAAAAGTATTGGCAGATATGAATGCCGATGATTTTGATGCAGTTTTCTATCCCGGTGGCCATGGTCCGTTATGGGATTTGGCAAATGACGCCAATTCTATCGCTTTGATAGAAAAATTCAATGAGCAGAAAAAACCTATCGCTTTTGTATGTCACGCTCCCGCCGCTCTAAAAAGCGTAAAAAGTAATGACGGTGAATTCTTGGTAAAAGGTAAAAAAGTTACCGGATTCACAAATACCGAAGAAGATGCTGTTCAGCTTACGGATGTTGTTCCGTTCTTGGTTGAGGATGCATTAAAAGAAAATGGAGGTATCTACTCTAAAGGTGAAGATTGGGCAGCTTACGCATTGCAAGATGGCAACCTGATTACAGGTCAGAATCCTGCTTCATCTGAACTCGTAGCCGAAAAACTTTTGGCTAGTTTAAACTAATTGTAGTTCCCCCGATTTTCCAAAAAAGCTTACCGGTCTTGCCGGTAAGCTTTTTTTAATTCTAAAAATTAAACAGCTCTGGTTTAAACCCCTTTGTCTACCTCAGTTTTCATTTTTGTTCTGAATATACCTTGGAGCACTTTCAACTCTTTCTTGTACTTTAAATCGGTTCGGGATGCAAAATACAAGGTGTTTTCCGTTTTTACTCTTCCGCCCCAAATACGCTTGATTTCATTATTGGAAATTGCCTCATGGCATAAAAAATCAGGAACTAGGGCCAACCCATTTTCGTTACTCAAACACCTTATAATAGAGCCAATATTGGGCAGAATATAATTGGGTTTAAAACTAGGGCGCTTTTTAAAGTTTTCATACCAGAAACGCCTAAAGTGCTCCATTTCATTAGACGCACTATACCATGTATTCCGCTGAAGTTCTTTTTCCAGTTCCTCATAATTGTGGGACTTTATATGGGCTTCTACCGCAGAGGTATCTGTCTTGATTCCAGCAATTAAAATAATCCGCTCTTTTGAAAAAGCCGTGTATTCTACTAGAGATTTTTTATCACTTTGTTTTCTTGGTGTAATTACTAAATCCAATAATCCATTGTTTAAGTCCTTTATCAAATCCGTATGTGCTCCAAACTTGGCAACCAAATCAAACTCTAATTTGGGAATTTCGTGCTCAATACTGTGTTGGAACATTTCGGAACACATCCCCACATGTAACGATGGATTTTTTTCTTGGGTAGTTTTTTTAAAATGCTGTTCCGCTATCTCTAGCTTGTTAATGGATTCTATGATGTATTCGTACAAAAACTTGCCCTCTTCCGTTGGAATCATTTTCCTTGAGGTACGCTCAAATAGCTTTTTACCCACATAGGCCTCTAAGGCGTTTAGGTGGACACTTACCCCAGGCTGCGAAGCATATAACGCTATGGAAGCTTTGGTTAAAGTTCCGTTTTCATATATTTCCTTAAACGTTCGGTACCATTCCAAATTCACCATCTCTATAAATTTATTGATACAAAGGTATGATTTGTATTATTTTCACAATAGATGTAATGGCTTTAATTTTGTCTTGAATTTTAAAATAAGACAGATGAAAAATATTTTTATTATAAATGGAAGCCATCCTTTTGCGCATTCCAGAGGAAAGTTCAACGAGTCCCTATTTGAAACTACGGCTGCCTATTTTAGGGCGTTAGATGATACTGCCGTACAGACTACACAAGTGGGTGATTCCTATGACCCATTGGAAGAAGTTAAAAAGTTTAAATGGGCGGATTTAATAATTTACCACACGCCTATTTGGTGGTTTCAATTGCCATTTGGTTTTAAGCAATATATTGATGTGGTATTTACGGAAGGACATCAAAACGGTATCTATACCAGTGATGGCCGAAGCAGTAAAAATCCGGATATCAATTATGGAACCGGAGGTTTAATGCATGGAAAAAAATACATTTTAACCACAAGTTGGAATGCCCCTAAAGCTGCCTTTACTTTAGAAAATGAGTTCTTTGAGCAAAAAAGTGTTGACGATGGGGTTATGTTCGGTTTTCATAAAATGAATGCTTTTGCGGGTTTAGAACGCTTAGCTACACATCATTTTCACGATATGGAGAAAAATGCCAACGTACCCTTAGAACTGGAGAAATACAACACTTTTTTAAATGAAGTCACACAACTTCAAGGGATATAAACTGTTGAATATCTCATAAATCTCAGGCTACTAATTGTAATTTATTACGCAGCAGTTGAGTTTTGAAGCCCCGTAGGCATATATATTCCAATCTAACAAAAGAGCTTACCGGAAAAACCGGTAAGCTCTTATAGTTTACTTATAAAGTTGGACTAAATAGCCGTTTTTTTACATTCTATGAAATACATAGGTTGGCTCTCCTCTATCTCTGTAATTTTAAAGAGTCCATACTTTTCAAACTCCGTTTGTACAGATGCCTTATCATAATAAAATAATTGTACGCCTTGGTGAAATTCGTATCGGTCCTGACCAATTAATTTTCCCTTTCCAAAATTAGGGGCGTCTTTTGTAATGGCCGTAAACACCATAGTCCCATTTTCTGTCAATTGATTATAACAATCCTGAATAAGCTTGGTGCGTTCCTTAACATCCAATAAATGGATGAGGGCGTAACAAAAAATTCCGTCGTACTTCACGTCGTCAAATGGCATATCTCCTACTGAACCGCAATGAAAACTCATAGTATTGCCGTAATGTTTTTTGGCTAGTTCTATAGCGGTTTTGGATATTTCAATGCCGGTAACCTGCATACCTTCCTCTACAAAAAGTTGTGCATTTCGGCCATAACCAACACCTGGAACAAGGATATTTTTGGCAGATTGCCCAACAAAAAGGTCTCTGGCCAACAAAGCAGATTTTGCAGGCCTTAAGCCCCACATTTCTTGTTTGTTTACAAAATTATCTTCCCAAAATTCAGCCATTTTAACGGGTTATATTTGTTTTAAAATTCCTCATGGGCCAGCTCCATATTCACTATTGCACCGGCCTTATTACCTTCTGCAACGGCCGATGCTACAGACCGTAAGCGAGTAGTATTGTCCCCACACGCAAACAATCCGGGAACTGTGGTTTTTTGCATGGCATCCACCTCTATATAACCTTCTTCGTTCAACTCACATCCTAAATGAGCCGGTATATCTGAATGTTGTGTAAAGGGTAGACTCGCATAAGTAGCGTCAAAACCTTCTTTACTTCCATCCTTAAAAATCACATTTCTAATATACCCATTTTCATGTTCGATCTCGGATATCTCTTTTTCTATAATGCGTATGTTATTCTTTTGGAGCTTCAACAGCTGTTCCTCATTAAAATCGGCTGGTCCATTGGTTAAAACCGTGAGGTCATCCGTAAGATTATGAACCAAAGAAGCCAAGTGCATCGCCCTATCACCATTGGCCATCAAACCTGTTTTTTTATTCCTTATTTCATATCCGTGGCAATACGGACAATGAACGACCGAGATTCCCCAACAGCTAGAAAAGCCTTTTATATTGGGCATTACATCATGAATTCCAGTAGCAAAAATTACTTTCTTTCCTGTATATATTTTTTCTGATTGTGTTATAATCTGAAAGTTTTCACCCAATGTATTTCCCGTTACGGCAATATCATTAACAAAAGTAACCGTCTCATAGACTAACACCTGAGACTTGGCCTTTTCAGTTATAGCACTTGGTTTTTCCCCGTCAAGGGTTATAAAATTATGAGAATGTGGCGTTTGCCTGTTACAGGGCTTACCGCCATCTAGAATAAGTACGTTTCGTAAGGAGCGCCCCAAAGCCATTGCCGCCGAGAGTCCTGCGTAACTTCCACCTACTATTATTACATCAAAATTTGTGTCTCTAGTCATAACATTGCTTTTTAATGCGAATTTGTCGCATTAGTATACTTTGCAAATATAGCAGATTTTTGTATTATTGCAACACAGTCGCATTAAAATTTAAAAATGCTTTTTTCATGAAAAGACGAAATACGCCAACCAAGGAAGCGGTACTTTCTGTTTTAAGCTCTACCACCAAAGCCATGAGCCAAAATGCCATTGAGCAAAAAATAGACATGGACATTGACCGGGCTACTATTTACCGGGTATTGAACCGCTTTTGTGATGATGGAGTTCTACATAAGGTGGTAGCAGATGATGGCAAGCAGTATTTTGCCCTTTGTATAAAGTGCGATGAAAAGGAGAAACCATTACACCATTTTCATTTTAGGTGCACCCAATGCGAAACTATAGAATGTTTGCCCGTTCCCGTAAACTTTTCACTGGACCATGGCTATGATGTACAAAGTGTAAATTGTGTACTTACCGGGGTTTGTAACGACTGTAGTTAATGCCAGTATTCCCCCTAGTTTTACTTTAGTTTCTTTCTAAGCCGAACAATACCTCCCGTAATCAGAGCCGGGACTGCAGTAAGTACGGCTACCTTAACAAAAGGCAACACCTTTCGCATCCATCTTTTTTAAGTCCTTTTTTATGAGGGTCTCAACTATTCTCTTACTGGAATCAACGGCTTTATTCTAGTTGGACCAATGACGTACGGTTTAGTGGAAATTTGTGTTTTAACTATTCCTTATAATCTACACTATCAAGTATGAAACCTACAATAGGTCCGGGATCTTCCAAGCTGTGCGGATGATGACCTACTCCCTCTTTTCGGATAAGCTTTATGGTGCCTCCAGCAGATTCAAATTTTTCTTTGAGCAATGCCGTGTTTTCCTCAAAAGGAACCACCACATCTACAGCTCCATACACGTGTAGAACAGGAATGCCGGCTTCTGCCACCTTTACACCTGTATGGATGGGAATACCTTTAAAACTTTTTACGGAAACCGAGTCCAGCCCATGGGCCGCCAAACAACGTTCCCAATCTTTGGGACTTCCTTCTCCGCTGTACAGACCTCCCGGCCAACTTTTAATATCACACACCGGGGCATCTGCATAGATGGTAAAAACCTTGTCCGTGTTTTGTGCCGCCCAATTGTATACGATCAGTCCGCCACGGCTCAAGCCTTCCAACACCACCTTTTTGTTCAGGTTATATTCTGAAATACAATAGGCATAAAAATCGTTCCAGAGCTGTATGGCCTGTTCATTCCCGAATAAATGCGCCACATCTAGGTAAACCACATGAAACCCTTTTTCCAAAAGGGCTTTATCTACTTGTGGTTCAGCACCCCAAAAACGGGCACGCCAAATCCAGTAGCCGTTAGCATTTGCTTTCTTGGGAAATACCACCTTGGCATCACGCCCCTGAAACACAAACTCTTTTACCTCATATTCCGAAAAAACCGAGTCTTTTGCAAAGGCCGTTAGCGAAACAAAAAGCGTAATCAGAACAAGAATATGAGTGGTGTTTTGTTTCATTTTTGGGTTGGGTTTATATGGGTTGAAAAAATGGGTTTTTATTTAAAAGTAGAGATAATTATTTTTTTTATTTTTAATACGAGTTAGATGCTTGTGACAATAGAGGTTCGGCAATCCTTAATTCGAGTGTATTTTTACCCAATCTATAAGTTCATCTTTATCCACTGCAACCCAAGTCGCAGCGGTATTTTTTTTCTCTGTATTACTGTCCTCTGGATAAAATATTACCAAATCAGAATTTTCATTTCCCATAAGTTTTAATTGAGCAATAAGTCCAACCATGTCCGGTCCATTATTATCAATCGTTGTTTTTCTTTTCTTCTCCAACCAATATTCTATAGCTACTTCCATATACGCTCTTGTCGGATACTCCTTAAAACAATGAATATGTCTATTGGTTTCATCAGAATAACTATAGGAAGAAAACTCAAGGTATTCTTCTAGATGAGTCGCAGGAGTACCACCAAGATTTTTTTCAAGAACATAATTAGAAAAGGTGCCTTCCCAAACTGCACCTTCATCAAAATTTATTCTTCTATCTCTTTTACCTTCATTGTACTGTCTAACCCAATCTAACGGAGCGTCACAAACAACAAGTCCCGCAATGTTTAATTTGAAATTGGGATTAGTTTTATGAACAAACTCAACATATTTTAATACGCGGTGCCCAGACAAACCTACGCCCATTAGAAAAACATTTTTATTGGGTAGCTTGTTTTCCTTAAACGCCTTTTTTATAGCTAAGTGTGCGTCTAAAATTGAGATATCAGAAAAGAAAAAGTCCAAGGGTATTTCTGTTGAAACCGATAGAACAGCATATCCAGATTGGTTAGACTGGGAATAAATTTGTTTTGCGCTGTTGTTCTTGTTATCAAATTTAGAATCCTCCAAAAAGATAATAACACCATTTATTTTTCCCTTGTCCGGCAAGGCTAACGTATATCCTTTTTCTATAAATTTCAAAAAATCTGTGTCCAATTTACCAATTTGCAAACTATCTTTTTTTGCCTTGCTATATGCTTCAACAATTTGTTGCCCATACATGGGAAAGGTTGCCCAGACTGTAAGGATTATAAGTATTGATTTAAGACTCGTCTTCATAATTTTTATTCTAGAGAAGATTCTGGTTTATCGGAGGTAGGAAATTGATTTATAGTGTTTTGTTTTGTCACCAAGTAAGAGCGCGACGCTTGCACTAGCGGGCCAGGGCTAAATTTTATATAAATTACTATGAACTGATTTTTTTACATCCACTAATTCTTCTAGCTCTGAATTCATCAATATCTGATAAAAGATTTTTCTTTAAGTATTGAAGAGTTTTTATTGATTCGTTATATTTTGTTCGAGCGTAATCATCATTGAAATGCAATTCATTTTCTTGAATTTCGTGAATGTGAATTTTATCTCTTATACCTTTTTGTTCCTTTAATTTTTCAAAAATAGTAGGGTCATAAAACTGAATAATATTTCTATAATTATCCAATAATCCATTATTTCTTATTTGTTTTAAACTTTTAAGATAGAATTCACAATTTGAATTCAATGGACAAGTATTTCCTTCTTCATCGATACAAAAATTTCTTAAGTCGTTATATGAACATTTTAATACCCCTTCTTGAATACTAACAATATTAATAATAGCTTGTTTTCGGAATAAAGCACCTACGCTTAAAAATATATTAAATCGATTAAGAAAATAGTTAAACAAATCGCTTAATTGTAAAGAATAAGCTATATTATCTCTTTGGTTTTTTGTTTTTATTAGTTCATAAAGATTGTACTCTTTTTTATAATATGCAGCACTTCTGATATAGTTTTCTGGAATTCCTATCAATCTGAATTTTTCCACATCAATATTTTCAGAAGGAGTATTATATTTCAGTCTAATATTCTTTTCAACATCTTTGAGAGCATTAGTAGAAATATCTATTAAATTTTGAAGCTCCTTCATCTGTATAAATTTGTTTGTTAACTAACTAAATGCAAAATACATCGTTATATCCAATTTTCGGAATACAAACGATGTATTTTCTTATACTTTATAAAGTAACGAGTTAGTGCAGCCACTATCTCGTAATCTCCCTACTCCACACTCGCCACTTGGCTACTTCCATCATCATAACTTACGCGGTAGATCGCATCACCAAAATCATCGGAAATCAATAAAGAGCCATCTTTAAGGAACAGTACATCTACCGGTCTACCAAATGCTTCTTGGCTTTCTTCATCCAGCCAACCTTCTAAAAAGGTTTCATAAGCTACCGCCTCATTGTTTTCAAACTTTACCAAAGAAATACGGTACCCGGATTTTTTGGAACGGTTCCAAGAGCCATGTTCCGCTATAAAAGCGTACTGCTTGTACTTCTCAGGAAACATATCTCCGGTATAGAACTTCACCCCTAACGGAGCTACGTGGGCACCTAAATTCTGTACGGGCGCCACAAAATCCGAGCAAGGGCGTTGGTCTCCAAATTCAGGATCTTTAATGGTTCCGCCATGACAAAACGGATATCCAAAATGCTGGCCGGCTTCCGTAACACGGTTCAACTCACATGGGGGAATATCATCGCCCATCATATCCCTACCGTTATCCGTAAAGTACATTTCCTTGGTTTCCGGGTGCCAGGTAAAACCAACTGTATTCCGTACACCATGCGCATAGATCTCACGGTTGCTTCCGTCAGGATCCATACGGGTAATAGAGGCAAAACGTTTGTCCACTACGGTAGAATCACAAATATTACAAGGTGCTCCTACTGGTACATACAATTTATCGTCCGGACCAAAAGCAATGTATTTCCAACCATGGTGAAAAGCTTCCGGATAATCATCATAAATAACCTTGCGCTCGGGAACACTGTCCAGATTAGCTTCAATATTATCGTAACGGTACAAAGTACTTACATCTGCCACATAAAGCGACCCGTTTCTATAGGCAATTCCGTTAGGGGATTCCAAAGTAGTATCCAATTCAATTACCTTATCTGCTCTAAAATCCCTATCGCGGTCCTGAATAGCATATATTTTTTTCTCGTTCCTGGTCCCTACGAACAAAGTACCGTCATCTCCCATAGCCATGGAACGTGCGCCATCAACACTATCTGCATACACCTCAATCTTAAACCCGTCCGGTAGTTTCAGACGATCTATGGGCAGTTTGGATTCCGATTCATCATAAGTTACCATGGGCTCTTTTTCTTGGGCCTTTTGTTTTTTCTCGTTACAGGCCGTAAAACCTACAAGCGCAGCGGCAAGCAAAATAGCTTTAAGGGAATAGTTTTTCATGTGTTTGTTTTTGTGTTATTAGAGGTATTGTTTTAAGTTTTTCTTGAAAAATTTTGCACTGTCCGCTATACTGGTCATGGAGTCTTTTGCAAAATTACTTCCTTGTTCTATATAGTAATATTCTAGGGCATTCGTATCTATTTTAGAAAGCATGTCCACATAATCTATGGAGCCATTGCCCAGCTCCGTATAATCTCTAGTGAGTTTGTCCATATCTTTTATATGCCACATTACGTAACATCCGGGCTGCTCTGCAATCCATTCTTGAGGGGTCTTTTTAGAGGAATGCATTACCCAATACATATCCATCTGCAGTTTTACCAATTGCGGATTGGTTTCTTTTAAGATGATATGATAACCGGTTTGCCCATTGTGGTCCGTAAACTCAAAATCATGGTTGTGATAGGCAAAGCCGAGTCCTGCGGAATTTACCTGTTCGGCCATCCAATTTAGTTTTTCGCTCAGTACCTTAAAATTTTCAATGGTTCTAAATTCAGGTGCCAGCCAAGGCCACGTAATATAGGGCTTGTTCAAGATATGCGCCCCTTGGATACAGGCATCCAAATAGCGTCTAAGTTCATCTTTTGGCTTATTGAAATAGGACGAAAAATCATAATGCCCACTAGTGGTGGTAAGGTTTAAATCGTCTAAAATAAGTTTGAATTCCTTTGCCTCATAGCCGTAATAACCAATGGTCTCGGGGTCAAACCCATAGATTTCCAAATCTTCATAGCCCATGGCCCGGGCCTTTTTAAGACTGCCCAGTGGGTCCGCTTTCATGGCATCGCGAATAGTGAACAACTGCAATCCCATTTTATATTTTGATGGATTTCCTAAAGAAATACCGGTAACCGGAAGTAAGGTTGCAGCCGAAGCCATACTACTCTGTTTTATAAAATCTCTTCTGCGCATACTTCCTAACTGTAATTTCTAAATTGGACAAAAAAAAAAGGGTCTGCCTAAAAGCAAACCCTAAGATATTACAATCTTTTGGTACGAACGAAAATATCTATAATTTATGAAACCGAATCTATGGCCTCACCTATTAAAGTATCTCCTGCTAAAATCTCAAAAGTGGTATTTTTAACGGCATCATCATGCAATGCGCGAACCAAGGTCTGCGCAACATCGGCCCTACTTATAGAACCTGATTTCTCCAAACTAGAGGCCGCTTTTATCTTTCCCGTCCCCTTATCGTTCGTTAATGAACCGGGGCGCACAATGGCATACGTAAGATTACTGTCCTTTAAATAGACATCTGCATTATGCTTTGCTTTTAGATAGTCCTGAAGGTCACTTGCCTGTTCCGGATTGTCCGCGCCCATAGAGCTTAGCATGACAAACTTCTTTAGGTTACCGGATTTTGCAGCGTCTACCATTTTCTTGGCACCTTCTTGATCTACTTCCTTGACCTTCTTTCCGCCAGAACCGGCCGCAAAGATTACCTTATCTATATTCTTTACCGTATGTGATATATCTTCTTCCAAATCGCCCATAACCGTAGTAATGTTCTCTTTCTCAAATTGCTCCTTTTGGGATTCTTTACGAACCATGGCAATTGGAGTGAAATATTGGGATTGATTTAAAAGTGTCACTATTTTTTTTCCTGTGGTACCATTGGCACCCGCTACTAATACATTTTCCATTTCTTCATTTTTTTTAGTTATTACAAAGGTAAGCAGCAAGGGTGCTGCGGCTTGATGCAGAATAATTCATTTTTAACCCAGAAGCACAACCGGTCTAGGTTTTAACCCTAAGTCTTCATTACCTTTACGCCATAATTTTTTTGAATGGCCCACCAACATTTTAAAATGTACAAGCCCTTTGGTTTTATCAGCCAAATGGATTCCAACAATAAAAAGGAAAAACGATCTAAACGTTTTATAAGCGAACTATACCCTTTTGAAGATGCGGTTATGGCCATAGGCCGATTGGATCTAAAATCCGAGGGACTCCTTCTAATGACTACCGATGGAAAACTAAGCGATACAGTTAACCGCTCCGGAATAGAAAAGGAATATTACGCCCAATTGGATGGCCTCATTACCCCCGAAGCCATTGAAAAATTACAAAAAGGAGTAGAAATAGGTATTGAAGGCAAAAAGTATTTGACCAAACCCTGCCAAGCTAAACTGATTACCGAAGAACCTGATTTTCCGGAACCGCACCATTTACTCCGCGTGGGCACCCATAGACCTAATTCATGGCTTTCCGTAACCTTAACGGAAGGTAAGTTTAGACAAGTGCGTAAAATGACAGCCGTAGTGGGGTTTCCTACCCTACGCTTGGTTCGGGTGCGTATAGGAGCCGTCACACTTAAAGGAATGAATCCTTCTGATGTGGTGGACTTTCCCGATTTGCCCGTTGTATTGAATTTGGAAGATTGAGTAACCTAAAAATTACTCTGTTAATTGAGAAATAGGTAGTAGTTCTACTTTACGGAATTCTACTTCGGAACCCTCGGCCTGCAATGCAATCTGCCCTGTTTGGGCCGTAGCGTTGTAACCATGGTTGACCAAATCTCCGTTCACCCAAACTTTAATTTCATTTTTCAGGCACTCTATGGTCATACGGTTCCACTCACCTACCGGTTTTTCAGAACCATCGGTAAGGTTAAGAATCCTACGTTTTTTGCCTTCTGTAATGCCCCATTCCGCTTTGGGCCCACGGCGTTCCAACATATCGTCTACCATAATATCTTCAACAATACACCAAAAATCACCCGCATTTTCATGCATCATCTGCACCTCTATAGATTTAGGAAACATTTTGTAAAGTGAGCGTGGCGTAGAGGCAAACACAAGAACTCCGCAATTACCGGGTTCACCGGCAAAACGGTATTCAACATCCAATCTAAAATCTTCGTAAGTTTTATCCGTAATGATATGGCCTGCCGGCGTGCCTAAGCTTACCAACATGCCATCTCTTACAATAAAAGGGTTTCTTGCATCCGTACTGTCCATTGCAGGCACATCTATATGCCAACCGCTCAAGTCTTTACCATTAAACAGGCTTTTTGCCGTAGGGGTACAAGACCAGAAGGTAGTAAGTACTACTAAAAAAAGAGTTAGGAACTTTTTCATAGTTACAGAAAACAAACCCTAAGGGTTTTGCTTAATTAGGATACGTTACGACAACTAGGAAGGAGAAAAAAGTTATATTTTCTTTACTCGTACCGCGTTCATACCTTTCATCCCTTTTTCAAGTTCATAAGATACTTTATCGTTCTCATTAATTTCATCAATAAGACCACTTACGTGAACAAAATACTTTTCTTGATTTTCGGAATCAATGATAAAACCGAATCCTTTTGAGAAGTCAAAATACGACACCTTACCGTTGCGTACAGGGTCAAATTCTTCTTCATCTCCTTCTTCTTTTTTAGGAATACCTAAAACAATGTCTTCGGCATCTACCTGAACTTTTTGGGATGGATCTGGCGGGGTATCTACAAGGTTACCGTTATGGTCAACATAGGCGAAAGGGATTCCTTCTCCACCTTCTTTTGCAGCAGCTTTACGTGCGTCTTTTTTCTTCTGTTTTTCCTCTCGTCTCTTTAGACGTTTTTTCTCTTTTTCAGTCTTGTTGTAAGTTTGCTGCGATTTAGCCATTCGGTATTTTTCTTGTTTTAAAATTAGGTTGATAAGGTACGGATTTATTTTTATTTTATTCTGATTCCCATGTTAAGAAATTAAAGGAGACAAACCATCCGAATTACTTCAACAAAATGGATTTAGTCAACTCATTAACAAATACTTGTAGATAATTTTCACATAAGAAAGAAGTCTGCTTTTATGTTTCTTTTCGTTTACCCAATAACAAATCATGGCTTTGGAGCGATAGTAAAAGGGAATTCCGAAAAATAAATTACAAATTATTACCTAGCTCAGTTCCACGCCTCCTAGTTTTCGGTTTATCTATTATTTTTGTCCTTCACGAGTTAAAACATTCATTAACGGCATATATTAGTATCTTTCAACAGCATTACATCCTTCTGTTTCAAGCGAATAAAACTTTATATTTTGAAAAGACCTATCAACATCCTTGTCCTAATGGTTCTATTGATAACCGGGTATGCCTGTTCTAGTGACAACAATGAATATGAACCCTTACCCGATCAAGAAAACCCTAATCCAACTCCTGATCCAAACCCGGAACCCATAATAGAAGTTGATGCTATTCCTGCATCTGCACAGCGAACCGGCGATACCACAATTGGTTATGAGTTTTTAATTTCAGGAAACTACATGAGCTCCGGCGTACCTTACGAAGCTTTTTTACAGGGTTTTGGAGCTGACAATAGCAATGTTTTGAACCGTAGTGGAGATAACGCCAATATTGGCTATGAATACACGGCCGTAGATGCGGCCAACGGCGTTAGAATAGTATCTCCTAACTGTATGTCTTGCCATGCCGGTTTTATAAACAATGAATTTGTGCTAGGATTAGGTAGCCATGCGGCGGATTTTACTATCAACAGGGCCGTGAATATGGATTTAGTAAGTACAGGTATTTCATTTTTGTACGGTGGAAAAGATAGTGATGAATGGGAGGCTTTTGATCAATTCAGAAAAAGTATAGAAGCAATTGGTCCAAAGACACTCACCGAAACCAGAGGAGCCAATCCCGCCGATAAGATTACCCGTGTTTTAGCAGCGTACAGAGATAAAAATACTTTGGAGTGGACAGACGAACCTCATGTTGGTGTGCCGGACGAGGTCATTCCTACGGATGTTCCGGCTTGGTGGTTGTTGAAAAAGAAAAATGCTATGTTCTACCACGCAATAGGACGTAAAGATTTTTGCAAATCATTTATTGGCTCTAGCCTGCTTACGTTGGATGACAAAGCAAAAGCGGAGGAACTAGACCCAAAAATGCCTGATGTTCTAGCTTACATTTACAGCATTGAAGCTCCCGACTATCCTTTTGAAATTGATGCTAACCTTGCCGCACAAGGGAAACCGGTTTTTGAAGAAAATTGTGTAAAATGCCATGGTTCTTATGGCGATAACGAAACGTACCCCAACCTTTTGGTTGCCCTTTCCACAATAGGAACCGACCCTGAATTATCAAAACTTTACACAGAACCATCGGAACTAAACGATTATTTTCTGGATTGGTTCAATACGGGATGGTTCGGCACAGGCGCCAATGGATTGGAATTTAACGCTGAAGGCGGATATATTGCTCCTCCCCTAGATGGCGTTTGGGCAACCGCCCCTTACTTCCACAACGGTTCCGTAGCAACTATTGCCGAAGTTCTGAACAGCTCTAAACGTCCTAAATATTGGAGCCGAAGCTACAGCAGTACCGATTATGACAAAGAGAACCTAGGATGGAACTACACAGAAGAAACTTCTAAAGTGGACAAAGAAACGTATGATACCACCATAAAAGGTTACGGTAATGGTGGGCATACTTTTGGAGATGACCTTAGCGATACACAGCGCACCGCTTTAATTGAATATTTAAAAACCCTATAGGTACTTAGCGATTAAAAATCAAAAAAGCCCTTATCCGTTTGGATAAGGGCTTTTTGTTTTATTGTTGGTGTTAATCCTATTTTAAAGAAATAGTTTCAACTGTACTATCTGGGTATATAAGTGTAGCGGTATCATCACAAGTGCCATCTCCAAAATCAACAGAAACAGCTAAACCATTTTTATCTAAATTCATAGTACCCTTTCCTATATAATCGCACGTAAATTCAGCTTCTAAATCTGAGGTAATACCAATAGTGTATGTATCATTGTCTGATTTCAGAATCCAATCACCATCAATAGTAAGCATGTTCTTTTCTTCACCAAAAACAAAAGCAAAAGATTTGGTTCCTTTTTCGTAAATCTTTTTATCGTCCTCAAGGGTTAACGTCATATCAACAGTTACATCAAAAACAAGAGAATCATCTTCTCCTTGGCTTATGGCAAAGGCCCTGGTTCCATCTAAACCAATTCCGCCCACCATCAAATCATTATACGTTACGGAATAGGCGTATGAATCGTTATCCGAACCATATACCACACTTAAAGAACCGTTTAAGACTTCGTCATTGCCCTCTACGGAACAATTGTCAAAACTTACCGTAAAACCTGTATCGGAATATTCCGCAACATAGCATGAAGCATCCTTGGCAGATTTACCGGACTCTCTATTACTAAACAAGTCCTGAACGATCATATCAGCCGAGCTGGACATTTCATCCGTTTCAAGAACGGTCTTAATTTCGGTCTGATCAATTTTTTGATCTTGCTCGTTATCTAGAATTTCGTTGGCATCATCACTACAGCTGAACGCCAAAAGACTAGTGGCTACCACTAGTGCATAAGGTCTAACATTTTTAAACAAATAGCTCATAATCAAATTTATAGGTTTTGCTCTCAGAACGGGTATTCCTGTATTTTATTATAGTTCAGGGGCATTTTAAGACCAAATACACTATTCCAAGTTCAATGAACAACAAACCTGAAATCAGTTCACTTAAAAAAACATTGTAAAATCGTATACGATAACTATATTTACGATATGGGAATGAGCATCATATTACGCGATAAAGTACGGGAACACCTTTTACGACAAATGCAAAAGGGAGATTTACAACCCGGACAAGGTATTAACCTTGCCGCCTTATCCCGTAAATTAAACGTGAGCGTCACCCCTATTCGTGAAGCACTAACTCAGTTACAGCAGTCCCATATTGTGCGGGCCATTCCCAACCGTGGTTTTGTAATTGCCGCCGTAAATCCGGAAGAGGCCAAAAACCTATATGAGCTTGTAGCCCATTTAGAAGTTCTTGCCCTGGAAGAATCTACGTTTAACGAAAGTGCCATTAACAAGCTCAAAAAACAAAGAGACGCCATTGCCAATGCAGTAGATGCACTGGAACGTGTTAATGCGTATATGGAGTTTCACCGGTTACTAACTTCCAATTACAAAAATCCCGTTTTTCAACAGATTCTAAAAGACCTCAAAACCCGTGTGTTTTTCTATGAGCGAGCTTTTATGTCCAATGATTCTTTTCATTACAACTCCAACGATCAACATGATGCCATAATCTCCGCCATTGAAGATGACAATATCCCTTCGGCAGCATTGGTTTTAAAAATGAATTTAATGCTCGTTAAAAGTTACATAGAAAAGCAACTTGTAGTTTTATAGATTCTTCAACAATATTCTTAAATCACTTCTTTTTTTAAGCCATTCTTGTGCTTTTGAATCAGTATTCTATGCGATATCACACAAATCGTTGCATACCTTTATACTGTTCATTTTCAAGGGTTCAATTATCAAATCACAAAGTTTTTGTAAAATGATATCCCCTTTTAAAATACCGATTTACATTTGACTTGTAATTCGACTAAAAATCGAAAAGAAAGACAACAATTTTAAACTGAAGACGTTTTAACGATACCTTAAAAAATAGAAAACATGGGTTACTTATCTCCTCAAATAGAAGTTTTGGCCAGAAAGAAAAAACAAGAAGAAAAATCATTGATCAAGAAGGAATATTCTTGTGGTATTTTTCAAGATTATGGCAATCTAGACGAAAAAGAAAGTCTAGCAAAGCTTTAATTTTCTGTAATTACACGGGCAATCTCTAGAATAGTTTTGCCCTCTATCTCAGGCATCCCCTTTAACGGATAAATGGCGTGATTTTCGCGTGCAACAAAGGCTGTTCGTAAACCGGCCCGTTTAGCGCCCAAAATATCCCATCCGTGGGCTGCCACCATCATAGTGTTTTCTGCCGATTCACTCATCTTTGCCAGAACTGAATTATATGATGAGCCTTCAGGTTTATAACGCGCAACAACATCTACGGACATAATAGCATCAAAATAAGATGCCAAACCAGCAAACTCCAATTGCTCGTTCAAAACCTTTTCATTTCCATTAGAAAGCGCTACCAACTTTATATTTGCTTCCTTTAAGAGTTTTAGACCTTTTTTTACATCATCATGCGCCGGTAATTTTTTTATATTCCCTAAAATGCTATCTACTTGAGCATCTGAAAGGTTTTTACCAAACTTTTTCATAGTCATTTGTAACGTTGCTTTTCCAACAGCACTAAAATCTTCATAATTGCCCGTTAGGGTTTCCACCAAGGAATAATGCAACAAGGTCCTGAACCATAATGAAAAAGCATGCTGAGAAGCCAAAGCCGTGTTTATAGCTTCCTCCAAGGGCTTCATGTTTAAAAGTGTCTCGTTTATGTCAAAAATAAGCAGTTTAGGTTTCGTCATTTTATATTTTAATGAACTTGCAGTTCAGTTGTTTCCTTTTTGAATATCCGTAATAAAAGTGCGGAGGGAACTCGGAAGATTGGACTCATTAAACTGAGATTCATACACTCCGTTATTATCCATAAGCTTTACGGTATACGTAAAACCGTCCCGTATTTGACTATTTTTTTCTTGCTTTTCCGCAAGGGCATTCAGCATTTCTTCTTCCTTGGCTTTATCCAAGTCTATTTCACCTTCAAACTGTCTGGGAATTCCCGTAAATCCGCCTTCTATGTTTATATGATATTTCATTAGACAACAATTGGGGTTAGACCTACTTGCGAAAAACTCGTACTTACCGCCTCAACAGCGGCTTCAGCAACTCTATTTTCCGATACCAGCTGCTGTGCGGTACTTACCAATGTTTCTACCATATCATTAAAATCTGCCGTACGCCAGAGTGATTTTAATGTTTCGAACCAAATTAATGCACAATCATCAATGCCAATTTCCAAACAACAGAGATAAAAAGCTTTATTGGGTATACCTGAATTGATGTGCACCCCTTGGTTATCCCCTGCTCCGTTGTAATAATTGTCCATGTGGTCCGGCTGTGTATCAAAATCATTGGCCGTACCGGGAGCTTTCATAGAACGAATGGCCACCCCGGGAAATGCCTCCGTTACCACACTATCTCCAATAAGCCAATCCGCTTCGGAAATATCCTGTTTTAGATACTTTTGCTTGATGACCGTACCAAAAACATCCGAAAAATGTTCGTTGAGCGCCCCAGGTTGACTTTGATATTCCAAGTTGGCGAAAAACTGGGTTACGCCATGTACCAACTCATGGGCTACAACATCTATGGCACTGGCAAAATCAGTGAATTCTTTACCGTCACCGTCACCATACGTCATTTCGTCGCCATCCCAGTAGGCGTTATTATATGCTTCGCCATAATGCACATTAGAAATAATATCCAAACCGTTTCCATCAATGGAATTAAGACCAAAAGTCTCTCTAAAATAATCACGAACAAAACCCGAGGTCTCATAAGCCTTATTCACACTTTCATCCTCTACATCATCTTGCCCCTCTTTTCGCACCAACTCCAACCTTTGCTCGAACTGATTTTTAGAATCATAGATAAAACGCTCTCCATTACCTTCCGCTTCGTTGCGTAACAAAAGATTGTTTAGACTGCTTCGTCTGCGGTCAACAATTCTAGCCGAATCATTTAAAGCTCTTTTACAACTAGTATTACCGTATTTTGCCAATTTTTCAAGTAAATAAGGCGGAATTATAAAGCAGTGGGTCTTTGAGCACATGGGTTTAGGGTTTAGGGTTTAGGGTTTAGGGTTTTAATTTCGCTCGATTTTAACGTATTCGCAAAAAATAAGCGTTAAGATTTTCTACGGATGTTGTAAAGCCGATTAGTCAACCGGAAATAAGCTTTTATCTAATCCAGGAACCAAACTAAGCGCGTTCTTATAATAGACTTTCTTAAGAACTTCATCCGGTAAGTTTAAACCGTACATTGCCCAAAACGCGTGATACTTTTTATAATAAGGAAAGTATTCATCATTTGTTTCCAAGACCCTAAAATAGGTTGGAAATTCTTCTGGTTTCCAGCTATCCTTACCGAATAAAATGCGGTCTTGATACTTAATGAAAAACGCTCGCGCATTTTGCGGCTGACGCCCTAACTCTGCAATGACGGCCGCTATACCTACATACATATTGGGAATTTCGTCTAAAAACTTTCCCAATTGCTGTAAATCGTTGGCATACCAACCCATATGGGCGTTTATAAATTTTGTTTTGGGATGTTTTTTGAACATACGGTGCTGTTCATCAATTATCTGTTGCCATGGTGCTGGGTCTGTATCGGAACGTTTACGGCGTGAGTGTGTTTTCAGCTCCAACCAACGTTCATTATCAGAATTCATATCATCCCAAAATGATTTTGGATCTGCGGAATGAATCAACACCGGCACACCTAGTTCCCCACATTTTGCCCAAATAGGGTCTAAACGGGCATCGTCTACGGCTAGGCGTTTTCCATCACTATCTAGATTCCGAAGGCCCAAGCTTTTAAAAACTTTTAAACCTCTGGCACCTTTTTCAATATCAGCTTCCAATTGTGCCACCGTTCTTTCTGTCCAACCAGGTTTTCCGGCGCCATCAAAATTTACATTGGCAAAAACAACAAACCTATTGGGGTAATTCTCCGCAATATTGTCTACACTTTTTGCAAGTTCATTACCGGAACCGCCACTTAGGTTCACCATGACTCCTTCGTTTAGGGCATCCATATCGGCAACCAAGTTTTTAAGACTTTGCGCACTCATATTTCTCTGGTGACTATGAATATCAATAAAGGGGTACTTGGCCCGCTTTACCTCATGACCGGGAACAACCAACGTAGACTTTGGGTTGTATTCCTCAAAACTCATTTCTTGAGCCGCTAGGCCACCACTGATCAATACTAAAAACGCAATATTAAGTTTCAGGTTCATTCCTCTGTTTTAGTTGTTCATAATCTTCTGCCGTATCAATATCCACTACACAGTCACCTGCGGAAATTGTTATAATTTCTTCCCGCTCCAGCAGCTGTTTTGCCCCAAAATCCTTATCCAGCTTTAAAAGCTCGTCAAAATAGCTTCTGGGGAAAAGAGCGGGTACTCCTGCCCTATTCTTATAAGCTGTAGCGATTATTCTATTTTGGTTATTGGACGATGCCTCGATCAACGAGTTTAAATACTTAAAATTGATTAAAGGCTGATCCGCCAACATTATGAGTACTCCTGAAATAGTGTTTCCCGATTGCAACAACTCTCTTACACCACAAGCAATGGAACTACCCAAACCGGATTGCCACAAGGGATTTTCTACACAACGCTCCCCTTCTTCTAGATGAGATTGTATCATGCGGGCATTGGCTCCTAAAACCGTCATCACTTCCGTGCCATTTGAGGCTTTTGCTGTCCGGATCGCATGTTCCAATAACGACGTGTTTTCCCAAGGCAACAATTGTTTTGGCCTACCCATTCGCGAAGAAGCTCCTGCGGCCAAAATTAGAATAGCAATGTGGTCAGGGGTCTTCTTCATTAAGTATGTATACTTCCCAATTTGTTCTTGAGCATAATAGGCTCCTTATTTCTTGTAACCGAAAGTATTTCCGATAAAATTGCCAAGGCGATTTCCTGAGCTGTTTCCGCTCCAATATCCAAACCGGCTGGACCATGAATCATATCAAAAAAAGTGTCCGAAACTTCAGGGCAATGATCCATGAATTCATTCAATAACTTCTCCCTTCGCTTTGCGGGCCCCAATAAGCCCAAGTACACAGGAACTGATTCTTTGATGGCTAACAAATACTTTAAGTCACGAACGTAACTATGTGTCATTAAGACAATTGCTGTTTGCTTATCTATATCAAGAATGGACAAGGTTTCAGGCTCTTCGGTAATAAATATGTTGGCTCCGGGAAAGTCCGTTATACTTTTTTCCTCTGCCGCCGAAGCTACAACCGTTACTTCCCAACCCGTTAGCGAAGCATAGGAACATAGTTGAACCGCATCGTGTTCGGCACCAATAATAACCAATTTGAAACAAGGCTTCATGTCTTGTTCAAATAGCATTCCATCACCGTTCAAAAGCGCAGTAGCCCTAAATCCAATTTTTTCTCCGTTAAACACCAAAAACGAACTCAGGTCCGCATAACTTCCTTCTTCCTTTGTATAGGACGAAATTATTTTAAACTGTTTTCTACTTTCTAAAATGAAATCAAAAGCATTGAGAAAATCAACCTCTGGAACAAACGGTTCTATTAAAATATACAATATACCTTCGCAACCCAAGCGATAGCGCCCATCATAAATCATCATTTTTGGCACATCGTCCTTAAAAACTGTTTCTGCCTGCCTAACAATTTCTTTTTCTACACAACCACCACTTACGGCCCCAACTCTTTTTCCGTCTTCTTGAATGAGCATACGCACCCCAGGCCTACGGTACGAAGAGCCCTCTAAAGCAACGACCGTCGCGAGGACGGTCTTTTGCTTCTTTTTTTTAGCGGCTTTATAAGCCCTAACTATGTTTTTTAGTTCATGCGTCATATAAACCGTAATCGGATTAAAGAAAATGATTTTTTATCATGGTCTATTTTCTAGCCCAATATCTCTTCTTCTTTTACCTTCCACAATTCTGCATCTTGTATAAAAGGTTGCTTGTATACCCTTTTGCCCGTTGCAGCTTTTAGCGCATTAGCTACGGCCCCACCTGCTGGCGGCAGCGTTGGCTCTCCCAACCCTGTTGGAGAAAGTTCATTTTGCACCAAATGTGTTTCTACCACAGCGGCTTCTTTCATACGTCCCAAACGGTATTTATCGTAGTTGTTGGCCGTAGGCTGTCCGTTTTCAAATCCAAAACTGCCGTACATACTATGTCCTATACCGTCAACAATACCACCTTCAATTTGGTTTAACGCGCCCATTGGGTTTATTACAATTCCGCAATCTACAACACAGGTTACTTTTTTAACTACCGGTAGACCATTTTCAATCTGAACATCGGCAACTTCCGCAACGTGCGTATTATGGCAATAGTATGCCACAAACCCTTGGTAAGTTCCTTTAGGCTGTTTTCCCCAACCGGATTTATCAACGGCCATTTTTATAATATTTTGCATGCGCTCCGGCGAATATTGAATTCGTTCATCTTCCGTACCTTTTACCTTTTCCAAAAGGTCTAAACGCATCTTAATTTTATCTACTTCCATTTCTTCGGCAAGTTCATCAAAGAAACTTTGTTCCGCATATGCTAGGAAGTTTGTATATGGTGCACGCCATGCCCCAGTGGTAATATTACTTTTATAATTGGCTACATCTACCTGATAGTTCTCTACGGCACCTGCTGGAAAGAAATTAGGAATTAGACCATACATGTTTACATTAATGGCAGCTTCTTTCAATTGATAACCGGTTAATTGCCCATCTTTAATAGCCGCTTTAATCCTATATTTAATGGCCGGTCTGTAAACACCGGTAGACATATCATCTTCTCGTGAAGAAACCATTTTAATTGGTTTTCTTACAGCATTACTAATTTCTGCAGCTTCATATACAAAATCGCCATAGAGCCTTCTACCGAAACCACCTCCCATTCGGGTCATTTCCAAGTGAATGTCCTCTACATCACGTCCTAAAAGTTCTGCTACGGTATTGGCCGCATCTTCTGGAGTTTGCACAGGACCTACCAAATGAATTTTTTCATCGGTTACGTTGGCAAAAAAGTTCATGGGCTCCATACAGTTATGAGGCAGGAAAGGCGATTCATAAGTGCGTTCCAAAACTTTATCCGCTTGTGCAAATGCCTTATCAACATCTCCATCCTTACGCATGGTAACAAATTCCTTACCATCTAAAAGGGCATTTAATTTTTCATCATGAAATTCATTGCTCTCCAAAGGAGTAGCTTCTTTCCAAGTAGCTTTAATCGCTTTTTTACCTTTAAAAGCGTCCCAAGTAGTTTTTGCCAAAACCACAACTTTACCTGACCCACTAAGTTGGGCCGTCCAGTTTACTTTTTCCCCACCTAATAAAGCTTTTGCTTTGTCTCCAATCTGAATAACATCTACAACTCCCGGAAGCGCTTTAGCCTCTGTAGCATCAAAAGAGACCAATTCTTGCCCAAAAGCGGGAGGTCTAAGAACGGAAGCATAAAGCATTCCTTCTTCCTTATAATCAATACCAAATAATGGTTGACCTGTAACAATTTTATCAATATCTACATTACGCCTATCCGTACCAATGATCTTATAATCCTTAGGTTCTTTAAGGGTAACGTTTTCAGGTACTTCCAAAACAGCGGCTTCATCTACAACATCACCGTAGCTTAAGGTCTCGCCTGCTTTGTTCGTAATTATTCCTTCGCTTACTGACAGTTCCGATGCATCTACGTTCCAACGTGCCGCAGCGGCATTCACCAACATTTGCTTGGCCGTAGCCCCTGTTTGACGCAAGGCATCCCATCCAAAACGAATAGACTGGCTACCGCCTGCAATTTGTCTTGTATAGTTCTTTGTGTCCAAGGCTCCTTGTTGCACATATACCTTATCCCAAGAAACATCTAGTTCCTCGGCTATGATCATAGGCATGGAAGTTTTTACACCTTGTCCAATTTCCGGGTTGGGTGAAAAAATAGTTACCGCACCGTTTTTGGCTATTTTTATAAAGGCGTTAAAATCATTGTAATTTAAATCTGCCAGATCCACTGGAGGTTTTACATCTGACTTACAAGCTGTAAAAAGGTTGAAACCTATTAAAAGGCCACCACTTGCCAACGACGACGTTCGTAAAAAATTTCTTCGACTAAATTGTATGGATGATTGTGACATGAGCAGTTTGTTATAAAATTGCGGCTTTTGTTCAATTCAAAAGCATAATAGAATTTTTAGGCCATTTTTTCGGCAGCAACACCAACCGCTTTCTTGATACGGTTATATGCGGCACATCTACAGATGTTACCGTTCATTGCATCTTTTATTTCCTCTTCGGTTGGATTTGGATTTTTTGCCAGAAAAGCAGAAGCCGTCATCATTTGACCGGCTTGGCAATAACCACACTGTGGCACGTCTACTTCTTTCCATGCTTGTTGTACGGGATGCGAACCATCTTCGGACAAACCTTCTATTGTGGTGATTGACATTCCTTCTGCTGAGGCTACAGGTAAAGAACAGCTTCTAGTAGCGTTACCCTCTACATGAACCGTGCATGCACCGCATTGAGCAATTCCACAACCAAATTTTGTGCCTACCATATTTAAATGGTCGCGTAACACCCACAATAATGGGGTGTCTTCACTTGCTTCTACCGTTTGGGACTTTCCGTTTACCGTGAGTTGATAGGTTGGCATATATTTTCTTTTAATTAAGTTTCTGACTTTAACCTTTACAAGGTATTAAAATTTTAATCTTTCAATCGTATTTTAACAATTTCTTTAGCTTTAACTAGCACTATTTCAACACAAATTTTTCAAAATTCTCCTACTGACAGTGTATAAAGTTCTCACTCGCACTATTAAGATAGAAATATCACCAATCTCACCTCTATCATGTAGAGAATTTTATGTTGATTTTTCATGTTCTTGCCAGAATTTCATTTTCTATTCCATTAAACAAAAGATATCCAAAAATAATTTTGACCGGTTCCGAAAATCCATACCAAACCTTGTCATTAACATTCTTTAACATCTTTTTTTTCCGTCATCATACTTTTAATTGAAAATTTGCGTTGTGATGGTTGAACGTAAAAACCTTGAAAATGAATTCCTCCTTAAATCGTATTTTATTTTTATTCTCAATTGTATTGTTCGTTTCCTGTGGAAATGCCGATGATGATGTAAATTATGCCTTGAATACAGGCGATGGACTCGGAAAAGGACAGCCAGTTGACAAATGTCTTGACCTTGGGGAAAATGACTTAATACTTTCCATACAAGATCAATTTACTAAAGACCCCGGAAAAGTTTCTGTTTTCTTTAAAGTTTCCAATAGTGACGGTACACCGGTATCAGGATTGACCGCAGACCAGTTTACTATTTATGAGCAAGGCCGAAATGATGAGTGTTTTAATACTATTTCAACTTCGGAGTCCAATGCCAGAATTTCTCCTAACGAGCAAATATTTTCTAGCAACACCTTGTTAATACTAGATTTAAGTAATAGTGTTTTAAGCGGTAGTCTGGAAGAATTGAAAAGTGCTAGTACCAGTTTTGTTAACACGGTAATGCCGGCCACTACTCAGGAATCTTACAAAATGGCCATTTATTGGTTTGATGGTGAAGATGTCCTGCACGAACTTAACCCTCTAACTTCTGAAAAATCTGAATTGACCGAAGCTATTGCCGGACTCAATAAAGATATAAGCGGTGATGTTTCTACAGACCTTTACGGAGCTGTTATTAAATCTACCGATATAGCCTCAGATCTATTGAGCGAAAGTACAAAGGGAGATAAAATTGGGGCTGCATCCGTAGTTATATTTACGGATGGTAGAGACCAAGCTTCACGCTACTCTAAAGAAGCCGCTCAGAAAAAGGTTGATACGGCGGATCCAAATATTTCTTTTTTCACTATTGGTTTAGGAGCTGAAATAGATACGGAAGCGTTAACCGCTATTGGAAAAACCTCTAGTGAGTTTGCGGCAAATAAGGAAGAATTGGAAGATACTTTTAATAAGATATCCGATTTGGTTTCCGAAAGAGCAAGTAGTTTTTACCTTTTTGAGTACTGTAGCCCAAAAAGAGGCGGTGACAATAACTTAGCAATTCAAGTTAAAAAAGGAAGCTTACAAGGCGCCGTTCAGACGAAATTTAATGCTGACGGCTTTACCGGAGGCTGTGAATAAGACTTCGGTTCTTATCAAAATATAAAAAAAGACACCTAATTTAGGTGTCTTTTTTTATGGGACATATTAAAACTGTGGCATCTCAATATCAAACAATTACACTGCTATTCAACCTGTTTCTATAACAGATAATCGAAAAATGTTAATAGGCTTTAACATCTAATTATAGCCCTGCTTCGTATTACTAGTAATCAATATTATAACAAAACATTTAAAATGAAAAAATCGATTATCCTAAGTACGCTTGCCGTTACGCTAATGGCATCTTGTGTTTCTAAGAAGAAATATGTAGCTCTTGAGAATAATTTATCAGAAACGCAGAGCGCATTAACGAAGACTCAAGTTGAGAAAGAAGAACTTGAAGGTAAAATGGCCAAGATAGAAGCTCGCGTTGTAGAATACAATTCTAAAATCAATTCCTTAAAGGAAATTAACGATAGCCAAATGACTTCTGTTGATGATGTTGCCGTAATGAGCAACAACACCAAAGCCAAAATGAGAGCCACACTTGCAAAAGTTGACCCTTCTAAATTGGCCGAAGCTAAAACGTTGCAAGATTCAATGAACTTGGCTATTTCTTACAACCTAAAGAAATCTATCTCTGATGATGAAGATGATGTAGATGTGAACATAGACAAGACTGTTGTTATGATAAACATCTCGGATAAACTTCTTTTTAATAGCGGTAGCTACCGTGTAAGCAGTAAGGCCAATAAGATTCTTGAAAAATTGGCTCAAGTAATCAACTCTGAACCAAGTATGGAAGTTATGGTAGAAGGTCACACAGATTCTAAAACCATTAGCACTGAAATGTTCCGTAACAACTGGGATTTAAGCGTAAAGCGTGCTACTAGCGTTGTAGATATCCTTCAGAACAAATACAAGGTAGATCCAACTAAAATGATTGCTGCCGGTAGAAGTAGCTACTTGCCTTTAGTAGATAATGATACAAGAGAAAACAGAGCGATCAACAGACGTACTAAAATTGTTATCATTCCTAACTTAAACAAGTTCTTTGCTCTTTTAGATGCAGAATCGCTTTAATAGCAAATAAACTTAAGTTAATAAACTTGATGGTTAAAAAAGGGAGAACATACCGTTCTCCCTTTTTTTGTGCCGTTTGACGAATTAAAATAATATTAAGTAGGGTTTTTGACTACTTCGTTGTCTAAAGAACAACGAGTACCCCCATATTCGAAAATGAACGCCTACATCCTAAGAACACGTGCTATGCTAAATGGCAAAATTAGAACACATGGATGTATTAACAGTTATTATTCAAAACACCGCTTTAAACGGAATGCCTAAATGGTACCAGGCCTTGACCCTTTCGTTATTTGCATTAATTGCAACAATGGCAATTACAATGTACTTTAGAATTGCTATACACGCTTCGGAAATGTCCGAAATGGCTACGCGGTTTGGCTATTAGCAGCTAGCCAAAATACCCTTAGCGGTAAATCATTGCATTTTTAAAATTCGTTTTTTTATCGCTATTTAAGTCGATAAGAAAACCATTTATTACGGCATGCGTAAAGACCCCATCCTTTTTAAGAAGAAAGGTTGGGTTTAGCCCTACTTCTATTGAAAAATCAGGCACCTCATACCTCTTGCCAATCATATGGATAGGAAAAGGAGATGCCAATTTTGTTGTAGGTATATTTTCGACCCGTACATAGGCATAACCGGATTTTAAAAGAGCGCGTATATCCAAGCTTCCCAAGGCTTCTATAGAACTTAATAATTTAGGGTATACTTTACCTTGAACTATGGCGTGCCCTGTAGCGTCTAAAGTTTCATATCCGTAATAGGTAGAAAGGTCTCCTTGGTCCAGTATCCTACTGCTGTACCAGAAATTGTTATGCCCTTTTTTATCTACCTCCAAACGGTTCATTCCAATATCTAAAATGTAATCCTTTCCCGAAAGAGGATATGTTGCATTTTCAATTTTAAGGTCAAAAAGTTTCCTGTCATTTTCCGGTATTTTGTCATATTCGGAAATAGCAATATCCTTATAATTTTCTTTCGCAATCGTATAGATAGCAGATAGGATAGAAACATAATTCAATTTTCTGATTTCTTGCTTTTCTACATCGTTGTGATAGCCTCCAGACTCAATTAAAATAGTACTTGTGCCCCATTTTTGAATATTGTCCCCAAAAGCTCTAGGCTCAAAATCATCATTGTAACGCCCCACTTGTCCCGGGGCATATTTTTGGATAATATTGTTCATAAAGACAATAACCTTCATGGCGTTGCCCCGCTTTTCGTTTATCTCCTTTTCGTAGTTGTATGCCGGCGCCAAATAAGAAATGGTAGCAGGTTTTTCGGTTCTTTCTGCATTGTAGTACGTACTTTGGTCATGCAGGTTAAAACCAAAATCGGCATCCAAACTATCACGCACTCGTTTTAATGTTTGCCCTTCGGGGGATTGCAACCGCAATGCATCACGATTAATATCAATTCCCAAAAGGTTTCTACGTTGAAAAACTTCCGCTCCATCCGGATTTAGCATCGGTAGAAAATGTAAGGTGCAATTGGCTAGAATTTCCTGTTTTTCGGAAGAAAAGTCATCACTGTTCAAAAAGTTGAAAATATCAAAAATAGCCTGTGTAGCCGTTGGCTCGTCCCCATGCATTTGTGACCACAAAAAAACATCCGTTTCGCCTTCTCCAATGCTAATCAATGACAACGAACGGCCTTCTATTGAAGTACCAACTTTTGCCACTTTAAATTTTGGATTGGTTTTGCACTTCTCTATCAAAGGCTGTATATCCTTATGCTTAATGCGTCTCTTTTCTAGTAACGGCTCTTTGTAGGTTTCGTAAGTTTCATAAAGTGAGGTGGTTAAATCTTGCTGCTGCGCGGTAGAATACAAACTTGTCAGCAGAAATAATACAGAAAAAAATACTCTCATTGGGTAATCTATTTTTGGGGTACGGGTTCAAAATTAAGATATTTAACGGCCTGTCTTACCTTGTTCGTAAAATCTTGTCCGGGATTCGTTTTTACGGTACGGTAACCTTTGTCTTTTTCCAGCCATAAAGGATGCCCTTCAAAATTAGTATATTCATAATGCCCTATAACAAAATCTATAGCATATTTATTAGCCAAATATTTAACTAGTTCAATATTGGCTTTGAGCTGTGCTTCAGTGAGTGGTAAGGCCTCCGTACCTCCAACATTCTCTATTCCAATAGCACAATGGTTAAGACCAATAATATGTCTGGCCATTGTGGTCTCCGGTAAAAGTTGGTAAATGGTACCATCGCGGTCTACCATAAATTGAGAAGACACATTTAAACCACTTACATTTTTAATATCAGGTCGCCAATTGGGTAAGGTTGGTGGGTTAAAGGCTTCAAAAGATTCCTCTAGGCTTGGTATTACAGTCCAGTGCAAAACAATCATCTTGGGGTTTATATTAGGGCTGCTCCGCTCCAACCCGTAACGATCTTTAAGATATTCCAAGCTTAGTTGTCTGCGGGTTTCATCAAAGATTATAGGCTTATCTACAATTTTGGGAGACCGTACTGTTTCCTTTACGGGCTTACAGTGCATAAAAACTACACAGCATAAAAGCGCTGCAAGTGTTCTAAATTTTTTAATCATTCTTTTTTAATATCGGCTTCCCGCTTAACACGGTATCTAATTTTAAGTTTCTTTTTACCCCAATCCCTAGCTTTATCAACATCGGAACCCATATAAACATCAATTTTATTTTTCCATCTGCTGTTCATCTTATCCATCACCACATAAACTCCCTCTAGACCCGGAATTTTTACATGGGTACCACGTTCCAGCCCCAAATCCAATAAATCCTTAGAAATGGCAATAGCTTTCATGCCCGGAGAAAGTGTGTCTCCCCAAGCTGCCAAACTGGGCTGGTCATCTGTCTGCCAATGAACAGAATTATAAGCGGAAACATGCACTTCTTTTGTTTTCCAGATATACTCATTCTCCTTTTCTGTACATGATTGGTACAGAAAAAGAAGCAATAGAAGTACTATTATCTTTCTGAACATAGCTAAAAGGATTTCCTTTAAAGCTACATAATTTTTAAAATACAGGATAAGGTATAGGTTCCCCTCTATGAAACGCCAAAATATTATGTGCCGCAAAAACTGACATTTGATCACGGGCTTCAACAGTGGCAGAACCAATATGTGGCGTAACCGCTACCTGCTCCATAGACAATAAAGGATTATCTTCTTGCATAGGTTCAGGATCGGTTACATCAAGCCCTGCGCCCCATATTTCCTTGTTTTCCAAAGCAATAATCAAGTCCCTCTCATTATGGACCTGTCCCCTTGCGGTATTAACAAAAATAGTTGTAGGTTTCATTTTTTTAAATGCCTCGGCATTAAACTTGAATTTTGTTTCCGGGGTAAGTGCACAATGCACAGAAATTACATCACTCTGCTCTAGAAGTGTGTTAAAATCTACTTTTGTTGCCCCAAGTTTCTCTTCCGCTTCTCTGTTTGTAGAACGATTGCAATAAATTACATTCATTCCATAGGCACCTTTACAACGGTGGGCAAATTCCAATCCGATCCGCCCCAATCCAAAAACACCAACAGTTTTATTTTTAAGCTCAATGCCCAAATTGGCTTGAGGTCTAAAATGTTGCCATTCACCTTTAGCAATGGTCTTGTGCATATAGAACATTTTTCGGGATACGGCCAAAACGAGTGCAAAGGCCATATCTGCCGTAGCATCGGTCATAGAGTTGGGGGCGTTGGCAATAGGAATACCGAGCTTTTTTGCCTCCTCAACATCAATATTATCATAACCTGCCGCATATTGCGATATGATTTTTAGATGACTGTTCGCATTTAAAAAATCGGCATCCAACTTGTAGTTATTAGTGCTCAATAATGCATCGTGTTTTGCCACTGCCTCATAGAGCTCTTCTTTGGTCATGGGCCGGTCCTTGGTCCATTTAGTTACTTCAAGACCTTCGCTTTTCAGCAAATCAATGCCTTTGTCGGGTATATTTAGAGGTACGAGTATTTTCATGGTAAGCAATTTATAAAATCTAACAGACTGTTTTACAAATTCATTTACTTTTACACTTTTTTGGTGTATTTTTCATCTCAACATCCCAGAAATTCCATGAAAATTATCAAACGCATCCTTTTAATTTTATTTGTACTTCTTACCGTGGCCGTATACTTTAATTTCCCCAAACTAAATTTCATTTCTGGTTATGCCTCAAAAAATATGGCCTCAACCGTTTTTATTACGGACCGTAGTGCCGAATCCGTTCAACTTAACGATAATGATGTTCCCCTCATAAAACTTGCCGATGTTGAGACGGACGGCAAGAGTGCATCGGCCTCTGTTTTTGGGCTTATGGAGCGAAAAGCCATCTGTAATGAAGGTTTGGGCTGTACGCTAGTAAACGATGATTATGACCCAAATACCATAATCCCCACTCCGCAGCGTGTAAAACAAAATAATAAATTAAAATTCCCTTACGGGGATGAAGAAGCCAAAGACACCATTTTCAGCAACGTAGATTATGACCAGCTGCAGAAAGCTCTGGAACATGCTTTCTCTAACAATGACGTGCAAAAGACCAGAACGGTGCTCGTAGCCCATAAGAACCACATCATAGGAGAAAAATATCTGGAAGGTTTTACCAAAGACACCCCCATATTGGGCTGGAGCATGACCAAAAGCGTATTGGCCACCTTATACGGTATTTTAGAATACAATGGAAAAATAGACCTGAATACGCCAGTACTTTTAAAGAACTGGGACAAGGACAACAGGAAGAATATTACCTTGAACCATTTGTTACGAATGCAAAGTGGACTTGCTTGGGACGAAGATTATACCGCTATATCCGATGTTACACGCATGCTTTTTATGGATGCTGACATGACCAAGGCACAAGGAGAGAAAGAAGCTATTGCTGCGCCAACTGAAATCTGGAACTACTCCTCGGGCACTTCTAACCTATTATCCGGCATTTTAAGGAAAAGGTTTAAAACGCATCAAGAGTACATTAACTTTCCTTACAAAGCCCTAATTGATAAAATTGGAATGAGCAGTATGCTCATTGAAACCGATATGAAAGGAAATTTTGTAGGATCATCCTACGCATGGGCCACAACACGGGATTGGGCCAAATTTGGCCTGTTATATCTTAACAAGGGTAACTGGAACGGAGAACAACTTTTTGATGCTTCTTGGGTGGACTACGTTTCCAAACCCACTTTGCACTCAGACGGTACCTATGGCGGCCATTTCTGGCTTAATGCCAACGGAAAATATCCCGATGTACCTAGAGACCTTTATTCCGCTAATGGCTATCAGGGCCAACGTGTTTTTATCATTCCATCAAAAGATTTGGTAGTGGTACGGACGGGACTTGCCGAAGAACCCGATTTTGATATAAACCTTTTCCTTAAAAATATACTAGCCGCAATCAAATAAATCCATCATTTTAGGCTCACGAAACACGTACGAAAAAACTTAAATATCCTTTTTGCGTCGTTACACAACAATTTTACCTTGGCTCGCAACAATAGTTTAGAGAAACGACAAGCATGCCGTAAGTTTACAGTGTTACAAAAAACAAAAAGTAAATTTTTTCATTTTCATATAGTGTTCTCGATGAAAGAGCCTTTTCCTTACCGGATGGGCTTTTTCTGGTTTTAAAAGGATTGTGTTTCAATAGTTAGACATAAAGAAATGCTTCACCAAAGCATCATGGAATATATTTATTCTTTCCAAAGTTAGGTTTCCGCTTTTCTAAAAATGCGTTTCTCCCCTCTTTTGCTTCTTCAGTACCATACGCTAAACGAGTAGCCTCACCTGCAAAGACTTGTTGACCAACCATACCATCATCCGTTAGGTTCATTGCAAATTTTAGCATTTTAATGGACGTAGGCGATTTTTCAAGTATTTCCTGAGCCCATTGATAAGCGGTATCCTCAAGTTCATCATGCGGTATTACAGCATTTACCATTCCCATTTCATATGCCTCTTGAGCAGAGTAATTACGACCTAGAAAAAAGATTTCACGCGCTTTTTTCTGCCCTACCATTTTTGCCAGATAAGCCGACCCATAACCACCGTCAAAACTGGTTACATCGGCATCGGTTTGTTTAAAGATAGCATGTTCCTTACTCGCCAAGGTAAGATCACAAACTACATGAAGACTATGACCGCCTCCTACGGCCCAACCCGGTACTACCGCAATAACCGCTTTGGGCATAAAACGTATCTGCCGCTGTACTTCTAAAATGTTAAGACGGTGCATACCGTCCTCCCCTACATATCCTTGTTCTCCTCTAGCCTTTTGGTCTCCACCACTACAGAAAGCATATACGCCATCTTTGCTCGAAGGTCCTTCCGCCGAAAGTAAAACCACTCCAATAGAGGTGTCTTCCTGAGCATCATAAAAAGCCTGGTAAAGTTCACTTGTAGTCTTTGGTCTAAACGCATTACGCACATTTGGCCTATTAAAGGCTATGCGGGCCACACCATTAGATTTTTTATAGGTTATATCTTCAAATTCAATTGCTGTCTTCCAACTTGGTTTTTGCATGAGGTAATTTTTAAGCTCTTGCAAAGTAAAGCAATTTGAAAAAACAAATTAGTATTGTTGAAGCATCAAATTGTTGTTTAAGATGCACATTATCAAAAAAATTGTTACGGTCTTTTAATGTTTTGAGAAAAGATTTTAAAAAATACGTATAAGTGATAAAAAATTCATTTATTGTAAGATATTAACTATATTAATATACAATAAATTAGCTCAATTAATGTCGAATTAGTTAATATGTACCTTGGGTATCAATTTTATAAAATTTCGAACAGAAATACTTTATTCAATTAAACCTTAGTTGCTTGTAAAAGTACAAGCTTAGTTATATGAATATTGAAAATTTTCAAATACAAAATTTAGATAGCGCTATAGCAGAATTAAATGCTATAGCCAGAATAGGCTATTGGATTTTTGATATTGAAACAGGCACATATAATCTTGACCAAGTTTGTTATGAAATACTGCAATGGCCAAATGGCATTGATTTACGTGATGAAAAAACTACTGGGTATTGTAGGAATCAAAGCAAGTGGGAATTTATTAAAAAAATTATAGCAAATTCCGCTAAAACCAACACATCCTTTAACCATGAAGTTGAATTAGAAGTTCCCAACGGAACTTCAATTTGGGTACTGTTAATTGGTAAACGCATTAAATCCTCTGATGAGCGAATAAAAGTTTCTGGAATGATACAGGATATTACGGTCCGTAAAGTTTCGGAGAACGAATTAATTGAAAAAAACGAGCTTCTAAATTTCCAAGAAAACAAAGCCAGTATTGGCCATTGGAAATGGGATTTGGAAACGAATCTAATTACTTGTTCCAAAAATATATCGCGAATCGTAAAAGTGCCTTATGGAAAACGCATTACAATTGATGAATTAACGGAAGCCGTCCATCCAGAAGATATTGAAGACGTTAGGTCTTGTCTCAATAATGCTATTAAAAACAAGAAATTTGAAACATTTTTTCATCGTTTCTTACTAGATGATGGTTCTGAAAGAATTATTCAAGTTTTGGGAGAACCCATCTTAGACGAGAATTCTGATTTAAAAGGTTTTATATGTAGCTCTCAAGACATTACCAAAATAAAACAATTTGAAGATGAACTTTTAGAAAAAAACCAACTCTTTAAAGTTGCTCAAGAGCGAGCTAAATTTGGATATTGGCAATGGGAGGTTGCAAGTGATACTATAATAGGCTCCGAGAATATGGCCCGTCTTCTTAAAATAGAAGAAAACTCAAAGTTTACTTTAGATACTTTATTGAAAGATGTACATCCGGAAGACGAAGACCACGTAAGAACCAGTCTAAAACAAATTATCGAGAAAAAATATTTTGACGGTTTTTCGCATCGCGTCATAATAGATAACAAACTAATCTATGTCAAAGTACAAGGGAAGGTTATAAAAGATTCAAGTGGTGAGATTGTAAATGTTCTTGGAGTTTCCCAAGATGTAACCGACCAAAAAATTATTGAAAATGAGCTTAGAAGTAACAATCAACTTTTAGGTTTTGCTGAACAAATTTCAAAAATTGGTAACTGGCAGTGGGATTTTTCCACTAACCACATAAAATGGTCAGCTAATCTCTACCGCATTTTTGAAGTTGACGAAGGAACACCCATTTTTTTTGATACTTATTTTGGTTTTATTCACCCGGATGATAAAGAAAGGGTTACAACCAAAATAGATGCATTAATAGAGCACAAAAAATTTGAGGGAGTTGTACACCGGATTGTACTAAAAAATGGTAAGATAAAAACGGTAGAATTATTAGCTACTGTAAACATTGACCGTTCTGATAATGTCACTGAAATGCTGGGTACTTTGCAAGATGTAAGTGAACAACGGGCAGAGGAAATGAAGTTTAAAGCTTTATTGGAATCCGCTCCTAACGCAACACTTATTCTTGGTAAGGACAACATTATACAAATGATAAACTTACAGGCAGAACGTCTGTTCGGTTATACGCCGCAGGAGCTGGTAGGCCAATCCATAGACCTTTTGATTCCATCTAGGTTTGATGAAAGACGCGCTCCTCTGAGAGATGCCTTTTACGCCAATCCAGAAATAAAAACTTATGATATTGGTGATGATTTTTATATGTACGATAAACAGAAAAATGAAATTCCCGTTGAGGTAACTCTGGGACCTCTACAATTGGAGGGAGGCTTTCTTTTATCTGTAGTAGTAAGAGATATAACGGCAGAAAAAGATTACCAGCATAAAATTTTAAAAGCTAAAGAAGAACTAGAAGTACTCACAGAAGAATTAACGGCCCAAAATCTACAACTGGCAGATTTTACCCAGATAACATCTCATAACTTACGCGCACCGGTAAGTAATCTAAATTCACTTGTAGATATTTATAAGTTGATTGATAATGAGGAAGAACGAAATGAGCTGTTCGAAAAATTTGAAATTGTAATTTCTCATCTCACCCTAACCCTTAATACGCTCATTGAAGCATTGAGTACAAAAAATGATACTTCCGTAGAACGTAGCGAGGTTTCTTTTAGAGAAGTACTTATGAGAACACAAGAGATATTTACTGCTGAAATCTCAAAATGCAATGCCGTAATAAAAAGTGATTTTTCTGAAGTAGACACTATACAATGCCACAAAATATACCTAGATAGTGTTTTTCAAAATTTAATCGGCAATTCTTTAAAATACAAATCCAAAGAACGTATACCACAAATAGAAGTTACCTCGGAAATAAATGATGGCAACGTAATTTTAAAATTTAAGGATAACGGTTTGGGTATAGACCTTGATAAACACGGTCATAAAATTTTTGGTTTGAACAAAGTTTTCCATAATCATCCTGAAGCAAAAGGCATTGGTCTATTTATGACCAAAACTCAAATTGAAGCTATGGGAGGAACTATAGCCATAGAAAGTAAAGTAAACGAAGGCACCACCTTTATTATTAATTTTTTTTAAAACATATGAAAAACCCCTTTCACCTTTGTATTGTTGATGACGATGATATCTATAGGTTTACAATTATTCAGTCCGCAAAATTCTTAAAAATCGAACATAAGACCTCGGTCTTTCCCAATGGAGAAGAAGCTATAAATTATATAACAGAAAATCAAAACAATGTAGAGGCTTTACCCAACCTAATACTACTGGACATTGATATGCCCATAATGGATGGCTTTCAGTTTTTAAAAGCTTATCAAGCTCTTGAGGACAAAATAAGCAAGAAAATTGCCATCTATATGGTTTCCTCTTCTGTAGACCCAGAAGATATTGAAAAGGCCAAAAGTTATACATCTGTTATAGATTATTTATCCAAGCCTTTAAAAAGTGAACAACTCAAAGCTATAATAGAAAAATATCTCGTTAAATAGAATTACCAGAGCATGAGAGAATTATTCATTTGAGTTATATCGCAAATTAAACGTAACTTATAAATCTATACTTGATGATATAGGCCTAAGCCCCCAAATACGGAGCATGAAAGATCATAAAAATATTATTGGCCCAGACAATGCCAGCGCAATTCGAGCTTTGCTCCGAATTGGCACTTGGAAGTTACATTTGGAAACCAATACTTATGATTTTGATAATGCCGCCTATGACATCCTAGAAATTCCCTATGGCACCATATTACACCGAGGACAAAATGGACCACTAGACCGACCTAAAAAAACATCAGAACAAATTGAAAAGGGTTTAAACAATCTAATAGAATTTGGCATCCCGTTTGATTATGAACTAGAGTTCACAACACCAAAAAAAAACAAAAGGTGGCTTCATATTTTGGCCATGCGAAAATTAGAAAACGGCATTTGTACGGAAGTTGTGGGTATACTCCAGGACATTACCAAAATAAACCATAGGGAGAATAAACTTTTTCAGCAAAATCAATTATTAAATCTTGCCGAACAAAAAGCAAGGTTAGGCCATTGGAATTGGGATTTTAAAACTGATACTTTTACCTGTTCTGAAAATATGTGCCGTATACTGGACTTTGATACTAATACACAAATTCCCCTAAACACTATTCTGAATAATATATATACGGACGATAAGGAATATGTTAAGGAACGCTTGGCAAGCAACCTCAAAAACAAGTATTTTGAAAATTTTACACATAGACTCGTTACCTATAACGGAGAGATAAGAACCATTGAAGTTTCAGGAGATATTTATTTGGATAAAGATGACAATATCATTAATATTCTTGGTGTTTCGCAAGATGTTACTGCTTATAAGAAAATTGAGTTAGAGGTAATCAAAAAGAATGAACTTCTGGCTTTTGCGGAACAAAAGGCATTATTAGGCCATTGGCAATGGAATATAAAAACAGATGAAGTTTTTTGGTCTGCCAACTTGTATTATCTTTTTAAGCAAGAAGAAAACTCCAAACTAGAGTTCGATACTTATTTTGGTTACGTGCATCCAAAAGACCAGCAAGCTGTAACGGTACATTTTAATAATGCTATTGAGGACAAGGTGTTCAATAAGATTATCCATCGTATTCTTTTAAAAGACGGCACTCTAAAATGGATATTATTGTTAGGGGAAGTAATTGTTGATGAAAAAAATGAGATTACAAAGCTTGTTGGCACCTGTCAAGATGTAACCGAACAGCAACAACAAGCAATAAAATTTAAGGGACTGGTTGATTCCGCACCTAGTGCTACGCTAATAATAGGTAGCGGTAATATGGTACAGATAATCAATAAACAGGCCGAAAACCTTTTTGGGTATTCCCCTGAAGAATTAGTAGGGAAATCCGTTGAATTATTAATACCTACCAGATTTGAAAAAAAGAGAGCGCCACATCGTAAAAAATTCTTAGCCAATCCCAAAGTCCAAAAAATTGATCTTGGCGAAGACTTCTATATGATTCATAAATCAGGAAAAGAGATTCCTGTTGAGGTAACCCTAGGCCCTTTGGAGACCGATGAAGGTTTGCTTATTTCTATGGCCATAAGGGATATTACCGCAGAAAAACGTTACGAACGTAAAATTTTAAGGGCAAAAGAGGAACTTGAGATACTTACCGAAGAGCTTACCGCCCAGAATTTGCAGCTTGCGGATTTTACCCAAATAACATCTCACAACCTACGCGCACCCGTGAGCAATTTAAATTCGCTTGTAGATATATATAAACTTGTTGACAACGAAGAAGAACGAAAAGAACTGTTTCAAAAATTTGAAACGGTAATAGACCACCTTACCTTAACCCTTAACACCTTAATTGAAGCTTTATCCGCTAAAAGTAACACCGCCATTTCACGAAGCGATATCAGTTTTAGTAAAACCCTGATAAAAACTCAAGAAATTCTCACTGCCGAAATCACTAGAACTAACGCAGTAATTACAAGTGACTTCACCAAAGCGGACACTATAAAATATCCCAAAATATATTTGGAAAGTATTTTTCAAAATTTGATAGGCAACTCATTAAAATACAAATCCCAAGACAGAATACCCCGTATAGAAATTACCTCAGAACTAAACAATGGCAATGTTATTTTGAACTTCAAGGACAACGGTTTGGGCATAGACCTTAATAAGCATGGACATAAAATATTTGGGCTGAATAAAGTTTTCCATAAGCATCCAGAAGCTAAGGGAATTGGTCTGTTTATGACCAAAACTCAAATTGAAGCTATGGGAGGAACCATATCAATAGCGAGCAAGGTAAACGAGGGCACTACTTTTAGTATTCAATTCTAAGTCACAAAACCTTCTTATTCTTCTCTTCTATCCATTTAGAAAGGTACTTGGTACTTTGCATACTTTGGTGTTGAAGCAAACTACCCATAAAGTTTTGCTCGCGGTGTTCTTTAAGCTTTTCCTGAATAGTATGTAATGAAGTAGCTAATCGCTCACCTAATTTCTCTTGATTATAAAGTTCATTTATTAGAGTTACCCCATTTTGCTGTGCTTCTTGCCAATTTTTCTCCGAAGTATAAAGTCGTACAGCCTCACTGGCCAATTCCTGGGGAGTTTCGGCAATTGCACCGCTCCAGTTCAAACCTTCGCGCATGCCTTCTGCCCCAATAGTTGTGGTTATACTTGGGGTTCCACTTTGCATTGCCGTGGTAAGTTTCCCTTTAATACCTGCTCCAAAGCGTAATGGAGCAAGGTTTATTCTTGCTTGCTTTAGTACGGTCATCGCATCTTCTGCCCATCCCTTTATAAAAAAACCCATGTCCGGTTTGTGCAATTGGGTTATTTGTTGCGGCATATATGCTCCGTAAATGGCCACTTGAGCTTCTGGTAGCGCTTTTCGTATTAAAGGCCATATATAATGGTACAACCATTTAACGGCATCTACGTTTGGAGCATGTTTTCCGTTGCCAATACAAACAAAATTACTCCGCTCATTAAATTTTGGCCAAACTTCTTGCGTTTCCGGTGTTATGAGCTCCAAGAGAAAAGGAAGGTGCAAGAGTAAGCTTTTATCAATCCTTAGAGTTTTAGTCATTAATTCCATTTCAAATGAAGAAACCATTAATGAAAGATCGCACCTTAGCATACTTGCTACTTCACGCTTGGTTATATCATCTTTTACCCAATCCTTAAGTGCAAAAGGAATTCCTTTTTTATGTGCAAGTTCCCTCACTTTTCTAAGGGAATGCAAATCTTCTGTATCAAGCACTTTTAGTGCCTGGGGCACATTTTCGGATACCCGCCAACCAAATTGTTCCTCAGTTAAAAAACGGTCAAAAAGAACTATGTTCGGGTCTATTTCCTTTAAAACTGCATCAAAAGTGGAATCATTAAGTGCAATGGACTTTGTTTCTATTTGAAGTTCCTCCAAATCAAGTGAGAGTTCTGTTCTAGATGCAGCGCTTGTAAAGATTATTTTGTACCCTTTACTCTTAAAAAAAAGAAGAAGCTGCAACATACGGTTTCCCGCAGCCGTAGATGCGGGTTCAGGCCAGGTAAATCCAATTACCAAAAGGACACTTTGCTTCACCCTTAACTATTTTTCTATTCTGTGAATATATTGCTTTCCTAATCAGCTCCTTTTAGAAACGGAGCTCGTTACATCTTAGCAGCGAACATACGAGAAATACTTGAGCGTAACTTGCGTTCGTAATCCTCTTCCAACCACTCTTTGTAGTTTTTGGTGTTGTTCATAATACAATAAGAATACTGTCTTACACGATACTTAATCTCCTCTTTAAGTTCTTTAGCCAAAATACGTGCATCAAAAACATCTTCGGAGTTTTCCACACAAATTTGTGCGTGTTGATCAATACTACGCTCCAACACAATCTTGGACCGTAATCCTTGTGCAAAGACCTTCTTGTATTCCTCTTTTATATTAAACTCAATATTGGTAGAGTTTTTGAATTTTTCTCTAAGGGCAGCAGGCATTTCATAAACGAACTCCTTCTCAATTTCTTCATCATTCTTGATGTTTTCCAGATAGAAATCCGGAAAATGGAAAATCTCCTGCCAATCTATAGGCGCATCCCAAAGACCAAAACGTGCAACGTTATTCCCTAAATCAACTACGGTAAATTCACTTTTATTTGGTAAAATACGCGACCCACGACCAATCATCTGAAAATATAATGTAAGTGATCGTGTTGCCCTGTTCAATATTATGGTTTCTACGGATGGTTCATCAAAACCAGTAGTAAGAATACTGACTGATGTAAGTATAGCATCCGGTGTGTTGGAGAACCACTCTAAAATCTCCTTACGCTCCGTTGCCGTGTTCTTATTATCTAAATGACGAATATTATAGCCGGCCTTCTTAAACGTTTCATATACGTAACGAGACGTATTAATACCGTTGTTGAAAATTAACGTTTTGGTACCTTCGGCTATTTCTTTGTATGCAGAAAGTAATTTACCCAACATACTCTGGTTACTGTAGAGTTCATCAGATGATTTTACCGTATAATCACCGCTTATACCCAATTTAAGACTCTGCAGACTTACATCATAATTATACATGTTTCCCTTGGCCAAGAAGTTTTTCTTGATCAGAGAACCAATAGATTCGCCCACGATCAACTTTTGATAGTTGTCTTTCATGGGTAATTTTATATTTGAACTCAAGGGTGTAGCGGTCACCCCTAGAATAGTAGATTTCTTAAAGAATTTAAAAAGCTTCCTAAACGAGTTGTAGTGGGCCTCATCAATAATAACGAGCCCAATATCGTTAATTTCAACTTTCTCTTCCTGTAGTCTATTATTTAGGGTTTCTACCATGGCAACGAAACACATGAACTTATCCTGATCGGTAAGTTCCTTTACTTCGCTATTGATAATCTTGTTCTTTACACCAAAACTGTTAAGCATTCTAGAAGTTTGCGTGCTTAGCTCAATACGGTGTGTTAAAACCACGACCTTCTTGCCTGTTTTTTGGATATAACGACGGGCAATCTCAGAAAAAACAACGGTCTTACCACCACCTGTAGGTAACTGGTACAACAAATTTCCCTTCTCTTCAGGATCTTCCAAATGCTTGAAAATGGTATTCAGGTCTTCTTCCTGATAATCGTATAGTTGCTTTTCGGTGGTATCTTTTTTTAACTCCAAGTAGGGTCTAAAATTTAGCGTTCAATTAGTGTAAATAGGTGGGGTTCCTAAAATTCTCAATTTTACAAAATTAAAGGAAATTTGTACTTATCTGAAATTTATTCTGGTTAAATCGATAAAAAGAAAAAAGAAATGCCCTGCCTTTTCCTTAAAACAATAACGTTTTTGGGGGTTCGCATAGAAAATGGATAAAGCCTTAATAGCCTTTATCCATTACTACCTCATTCAGTAAAGGTTTGTTGTTCAACAACCTATTATGATTTTCTAAAATTTGAGGAACTACGGAATCCGTATCGGATACACTTGCGTAATGAGGTGTCATCTGAATCTTCTCATGATTCCAAAATGCATGTTCTTTTGGCAAAGGCTCTTGATGATAGACATCCAACCCTGCACCGGAAAGGTGACCGTTATTTAGCATTTCGAGCAAATCTTCATCCACTAAATGCCCTCCTCGAGCTACGTTTATTACAAAAGCTCCTTTAGGCAGTTGTTTGAAAAGCTCCTTATTCAAAATCCCAGTGGTAGCTTCCGTTAATGGCAAAAGACACACCAAAATCTGAGTAGTCTTAAGAAACTCACCCAAACCAGGTTCGCCAACAAAGCTGGTTACCCCCTGAATGTTTTTCTGTGAATTTGACCAGCCCTGAACCTTGAACCCATATTTAACCAAATCGCCCGCCAATTCCTTGCCAAGCGCACCTAATCCTAAAATACCTATTGTAAAATCTGAAATTCTATGATATTGCATAGGTTGCCAGATTCCCTTTAATTGATTAACCCTGTACCGATCCAAATTCTTCAGGTGACTTAAAATTACCGCTAGCACATGTTCACTCATGTCTTTGGCAAGCATATCATCAACTACACGGGTTATAGGTAGGTTTTTAGGAGCAGTATCATCCTCAAAAATAAAATCCACTCCTGCCCCACTAGAGGCAATCAATTTTAAATTAGGGTAAGGAGCCAATGCACCGTTGGGGTGCTTCCAAACCAAAGCCATGTCTATTTTTTCTTTAGAATGCTCTTCCAAATAGCTGTAGACCTCCAAATCTGGTTGCTGTGCTAAAAGTGCTTTTTTCCATAAATCAATTTTATCATCCTGTCTAATAATTACTATTGCCATACCTAATCTATAATATCTAATGCGCGGGAAAATCCCTCGTTAAATTGCCAATTCTGTTCTTGTGTAATCGTGTAAATTTTAACTATCCGCTCCTTATACTCGGACAATAACCCATTTATAGAAATAAACTGAACTGCTTCCGTAAACGAGTTCATCATACTCTTATAAAAGGCATCAGGTGTATTCCTATCTTTTTCAAATACCTGTGCAATCTCTAAATTATAGAGCATTACATCTGCTATGAGATGCGGGTCTACGCCTAATTTTATAAAGTGCTTTATGAATTTCTGTGCCACGGAGCGGCGTGCCCTAGGTCTTTTTCGTCTTACAGGAAAGTATTCGTTACTAATTTTGGTCTTAGCCTCCTGAACAAGCTTGTCCTCTTTAGGGTTAAAGATAAAATTGTAATACTCCTTTACTTGCGGAAACCGCTCATAGAGGTCTAGAAGTTGCTCTTCTATTGCATCTTTATCAATTTCGGAGAGGTATTTTTTCAGCTTTCGCTTGCTCATTTCTCTTTATTTGTGGTCAAAAATAACGGAACCCATAGAATCCGCCTAGATTCGTACTTGAAATCTTAAACTTCTCATAAATTTTGTATAAGAATACTGACATCTCTTTGGAAAATCGATAATAAAAATGTATACTGTACTCTTGTAGTAATCCTAAACATACTAGATATATGAGGCAACTAAAGATTATCAAGCAAGTTACGAATCGTGAATCAAAATCATTGGATAAGTACTTGCAAGATATCAGTAAAATTGATCTGATCAATGCGTCTGAGGAAGTAGAACTCGCACAAAGGATCCGAGCTGGGGACCAAGTAGCCCTAGAAAAATTAACTACAGCCAACTTACGCTTTGTGGTCTCCGTGGCCAAACAATATCAAAATCAGGGTTTAAAACTACCGGATTTAATTAACGAAGGTAACTTAGGGCTCGTAAAAGCTGCAAAACGTTTTGACGAGACTCGTGGTTTTAAATTTATATCCTATGCCGTATGGTGGATTCGCCAATCCATTCTTCAGGCACTAGCGGAACAATCTCGTGTTGTGCGTCTGCCCTTAAATAAAATTGGTTCTATAAATAAGATTAAAAAGACATTTTCTTATTTGGAGCAAGCTCATGAAAGACCACCTTCTGCGGAAGAAATTGCCAAGGAATTGGAGATGACCGTAAGCGAGGTGAAACAATCCATGAAAAACTCAGGAAGACACGTCTCTATGGATGCGCCTTTAAGAGAAGGGGAAGACTCCAATCTTTATGATGTACTTCGTAGTGGAGAATCTCCAAAGCCGGATAAAATTTTAATGCAGCAATCATTGAATACGGAAATTAACCGTGCATTGGAAACTTTATCTCCCAGAGAGGCAGATGTAGTTAAATTATATTACGGAATAGGTGACCAACAGTCTATGACCTTGGCCGAAATTGGACAAACTTTTGACCTTACACGGGAAAGGGTTCGTCAAATTCGTGAAAAAGCGATTAGAAAGCTACGTCATAATTCAAGAAGTAAATTACTGAAAACATATCTAGGATAGATAGAAAACAGTACCCTATAAAAAAGCCCTGACGATTGAACGTCAGGGCTTTTTTTGAACAACTAATATTCACTAAATAACTAAGAAAAATTTAACTTGTTAATTTCTTCACTGTTTAGAATTTCATTCAAATTTTCAATAAAATTCATGTAAGCTGCATTGTCCGGGTTTTGATTTGCCATAGTTGTAGGTATTAAAAGTTGATGGATTTGGGATCCTGATTACATATAATCTAATTCTACTAATTCGTTTAAACTTAAGATTTCGTTTAAGTCTTGAAGGAATGATAAGTACTCTTCTCCGTAGGTATCGTAAAGCATGATTTGTATAGGTTAAGTTACTATTTTGATTTGGTGTCTTAATTATTATGATGTAAACTTATTCATAAAGAGAGCCTCAAACAACAAATTGTGGTGTAACGAATGAAAAATGTTGTAAAACCTGTTAATCCTGTAAAATTGCTCATTTCTTGAACAAAACAGGTGTGTAATTCATCGTAAAAATATCTCATTTCATCCAATACTCTCTGTCTATCAATTATTTACACTTCATCAACCCTAATATTTATAGGGGTTTATAACGATTTTAACTACAACCCTACCATTTATACTACCCTGTGCCACTCGTTTTACCGAAGATTAGGTCGTGTATGTTTTAAAGCATCCTAATTCTATTAATAAACCGAGAAAAATCAATTTTAGCTTCCTACAATACTGTAGCAATAAGCACGGTTCGTAAAACGTTATATTTTATAGTGTTACTCTTTTACAATTTTGTGCCTCTAGAGTGACTTCTAAATTCTTGTTATCTCATATTCTTCATATATAATGAAAAAGAAAATAAAAATTATCGGTCTAGTTTCCCTGTGCGCTATTTTGTGTTTAGGATCTACTGAAATAGGTTTGGCAAAAACCACCCCTACCATCATAACTAAATCTAATAACGAAACGACCTTAAAGCTGAGCAGCCATAGTTTTAATGCCAAACAAAAAAGCAGCTTTACCATAGCGGGCCAAACAGAACATGTTGAACGTGGACTTACTGTGGTACACTTTAACTCTTCGGACACTTACGAATTCAAGACCTTTGACACATATTCTAGCCCTGAAGAAGTAACCAAATTGGTGGCCCTCTTAAAGAAAATGCAGGCCAACAAAACCACTTTTGCCATCCTAGCACATGATTCGGCGGTAAATGGCTCGCTTAAACCATCTGTAGAACTATCAGGAATGGGGTTTGAAAAACTAGCGACTTTAAAAGGTCGTCAAGCTTATGCTATGCATAACTTTAATGGCATAATAATGGAAGAGGTTAACGATAACTCTGCAACAATTTCAGAAAATATTCCAAAGCTTATTAAAGATAGTACCGTTTATTTCCCACGAATCACCTATGATTTTGAACCCAATAATAACCGATATATCGCCCATGCAGGTGGTGAAATAAACGGCATTAAATCTACCAACACCAAAAATGCCCTTGACGAGAATTACAAAAAGGGATTTAGGTTATTTGAGCTTGATATTATTGAAACTTCGGACGGAGAGTTGGTTGCAGCGCATGATTGGGCCATGTGGGCGCGTTTTACGGATTTTACAGGTGAATTGCCTCCATCCCATTCAGAATTCATGAAACATAAGATTTATGGGGATTATACTACTTTGGACCTTAAGGGAATAAACGCCTGGTTCAAGGCCCACCCCGATGCTACCTTGGTAACCGATAAAATTAACGACCCAATAGGATTTGCCAATAAATTTGTAGACAAAAAACGATTGCTCATGGAACTCTTTAGTCTTATGGCCATAGAAGAAGCATCTCAACATGGCATTTCCGCTATGATATCTCAAGAGCCCTTAATGAAAATAAAAGGAGATAAGCTTAGATGGTTAGCTATAAACAACGTAAAACATGTTGCACTCTCGCGTAGAATACTTTCTGCACAAAACAAATTAATGCTTCAACTGAGAGATAACGACATTAAGGTTTATGTGTACAATGTAAACTTTGACCCGGGCAAGGATGAAAAATACGTGCAAGAGAACGAAATAGGTCTTGTTTATGGCATGTACGCAGATAAGTGGGTGTTTGATACCCATACTCCCAAGGACAGCAAATAAAGAAAGTGTAAACTTAAAATTTTACCTCGTAGGTAATACCTGCGGAAACCCCATAAAAGAACTTGCCGGAAGCAAAGGCTAATTCCTGCCTTGAAGCACCAACATTGGCCCTATAAATATTTGGGCTGTTTTTACCTGTAAATTGATATTCCAAACTTAAACGTTGAGACTCTACATACAAAAGTGTTTCGGCTAAAAGCTCATCACCCGAAGTTAACTGTCTCAGCTCCGGAGAATACCCCATACCCACATTCAATCCCAAATAGTTTTCCGCATCCTTCAGATATTTTCTAACCAACAAGTTTCCTGAAAAACGCGTTAGATTATCCGGCATTGGTGTAATGTACGAACGTAATGAGAAATAATAATTACCACGATAATGCCCCAGCGAATTGGTGATTACGGATACATTGGTGTTGTCATAAGTAATATACCTGCCACCGGCAGAAAACTCAAATGCACCGGGGAGATTGGCATACAAGTCTCCTCCTAGTTTGTGTTTTGGATAAATTGAGGCATTGGAAAATCCGTAGTTCATATACGCATAGAAACGCTTTGAAAATTTGGGGTAAAAATCCAAATCATATTGAACACCATAAGTGCCTAAACGATTGCTGTAATTTATTTTTGGAATGATACTTCCTGCCAAGGTTTGCCTTTGGTATGAAATAGTGGAATAAAACATAGGATCATACCTTGTATCGTATATAGTTGCTGAATTTCTTACGGAAACCCTATTCTTCAACACTTCTTCTGCAACGGGCGTTTTAGCTGCTAACGTATCTACTACTTTAGGAGCTATGGTTTTCTTATCTTCCTTAGTGGATGCTATTCCTTTTTGAGGAGCAATGCCATCATCCTGATTGAACCATCCGGATTCAGGGTACTCTGTTAGGGTTAACCCTTCCTCGGCAATCATTCTTAACCTTTCAACCTCAGCATCGCTTTTAAGATAGACTAAAGCCTTATTTGCCAGGCCCATTGCCGTTGCGTTGTTTTTGGCATAAAGCTCGTTTTTAACGGCTGCTATCCATATGTTTCTATCTCCCTTATCCGAAGAAAGAATTATGTTAAACTCATCTCGTGCTTTATCATAATCGCCGTTCCAACTATATGTACTGGCCAATAACGACCTAGCCGAATTATCTTTATAGTCCGATTTTACCAATTTGGTCAGCATTATGTTGGCCGACCTATAATCCCCTTCATAAGCTAAGTTACGAGCGGTATCAAAACTTACATCACCTAAATTATTATAGTCCGTATCTTGTCCGGTAACCCAAAGGCCAATGAAAAGGCAGAACGCAAATAGGTATGTAGTTTTCGTACTCATTCTATTTCAAACGTATTTACGGCGGTCTCCGTATGGGGGTCTCTTATTTTTTCTAGGTACACAGTACTTCTATTCTTTTGCGCCTGTCTTTTAGCCCTTTCTATTTTGTTCTTAATTTCATGGGCGCTAGAACTATTTGCTTCTACCAATTCTACCAGTTCCAAACCTTCTTTTGAACGCTCTGACCAGAAATAGACATCAAATAAAGCTGAATAAGAATCAATATAATTGGGATTCATCTTAATACATGCTTTCAATATTTCAATGGATTTTTCATAATTGCCCATCCATACATTTACCCGTCCGGTTAAAACCTTAGTGTCAATATGGCTTGGCGCTTCGGAAAGTATGTAACGGCTTAGCAACAATGACTTTTCATATTCTCTTTCAAAAGCCAACTCTCTAGCAATCATATATACTTTGTCAAAATTCTGTCCGTTGTAAACACTATTTATCCATACAATTTCAGAGTCTGTGAACTTTTCCTTCTTAACCGAAAAAATGGCCAAACTATCCGGAATGATCTTATCGTTATTGGTCACGTAGGCGTTCATGGATTTAAAGGCCTTTAACTTGCTCTCTGTCTTTGAACCTCCAAAGGAAGAACCTAAATCCATATTTTCTTCCAAACTATAAATGGAACCATTTGAATATACTTTCTCAGCATCAACAAACTCTTTCAGTTCGTTTTTGTTACGCATAAGCGGAATGTTCTTTACGGAGCGAAATTCTTCACCCATATCTAAAGCGCTTCCCATCCAAGCCACTTTTTTAGGCATTTTTAGTTCATACTTTGCTTCAAGAAGGGATAACAAGGTTGGTGTGACATCAAAATGTGAATTAACGGCACTCATTTTTTTGGTCTTCTTCAAAAGCGGACTATACATAATCAATGGTACGTGAAAACGACTGAGGTTATTGCGCTGAGGTATTGGAATTAATCTGTGATCCCCTGTTATTATGAAAATGGTATTATCATAATTAGGTTGCTTTTGGTATTCCTGAAAAGCATACTTTAGGGCATCATCCGTATACAGTAGCGTTGCAAATACATTGTCATTCTTTTCTATAACATTCTCAACCCTGTTATCGTAGTCGCGCTGTGAGAGCAATTTGGCCACTTTATCTTCATAAAATTCCTGATTGGGCGGTATAAACGGTTCATGCGTACTAATAGTCATATAGACCTCCATACGTGGCTGCTCCGCATCTCGTGGCAAACTCATGCTCTTTTTGAAAAGCTCCTTATCCGGATAGCCCCAAGAAGCACCGGCAGCATCTTCTGCCTGCATCTTATACTTGTTTCCAAACCCGGATTTATCCAATACAAAGTCAAGGTTCTCACTAGATAAAAAACGATCTACATTATCAAAAGAACTATTTGTTCCTTGGTAGAATGAAGTATGATATCCATTATTTTTCAGAATACTGAACAATGTTAACTTGTTGGGATACTTCTCTAGTTCCATAAATCCGCTTTTACCAAAGGGTAAGGAGCCCAATAGTGACGGTAAAACCCCGAACGTACGGCCCGTATTGCTCAGACAATTTTCCCAGTACAGAGATTTGGTGGTAAGCGAATCCAAAAAAGGAGTAAAGCCGCCATACTCCGCCCCTGCTCCTACAAAATCCCTACCTAACCCTTCTACCATAATAAAAACGATATTGGGCTTTTGGTCTTTAAGCTCAAAATATTCACCTAGAACATTCTGTATGGGTTTTGATTTGATCAAAGGGTATTCTATATCCGAATTATAGGAGGTGTCCTCTGTAGACGTATCATAAAGATTAAGAGCTAGATACTGTGTTTTATTATGGTTGATCGGTTTACCTTCTATAAACATCGTAGCAATGAACATGCTAAACAAAATAATGGTAAACGGATACATGCGATTAATGTGATGATAGTGCTTGGAGGTTACTTTATAAAAGCCAAAAAACATGGCTATGATAATTACAAGCCCTAAAGGAAGTACCCAGGAAATACCCCCGGAATTGGCAATCGTCATTTTTATATCCTCAAAACTATATCCTAATAAATCCGAACCTAAGGGTACCAATGCCGTACAGAAATAGCTAATGAGCATAGCTTCTATGATCAATAGGATAAAAAGCAATACAAAGACTAAATTAAAACCATAGCGCGGACGAAGGTTTTCCCAAAAATTAAATGGAAACGCCAGAATGACCCCCACCAAAGAGGTATAACCAATTTGATGGACCACAGCTATAAGAAAACTCGTTCCGAATATGATATCTACAACCCCCTTGAAGTAGAGCGTTGTATATTGATAAATAGTAAGCACCAAAAGACTACCAAAGAAAGAAATCATCAATCTGGTGTAATGCTTTAGAGAATATCTATCTATCTTACTTGTATTCATTTCACTTTTTAAGTGGCCTTGGCAAAGCCTTTACGAACCTGGGATCCCCAGCCCGATTTTATTTTGAATAGTTTTTTATAATTCCCACGTACCGCAGACCACACCACTATGGGGTGAAAAAATAACGGCTCTATAATGGCGCACAGCATAAGTGTTAGGATATCCTTGGTTTTCTTATACTCATTATAGCTGTACACATCCCATAGAATGGCATAAAACGAGAACATTATAGAGAACAGGTAGACCATTGCCGTTATGGCGATAAAAAAGTCCCAATTTAAAATGCCCAGATATATAAAAAGGATAATGGTGAAGAAGCCAAAAAACTCCATGAGTGGAGCTAGCCACTCATAAAAAAACCAATACGGATAACTCAACAATCCTAAACGCCCATATTTGGAATTAAAGAACATGTCCTTATGTTTGAACAGGGTTTCCAGATTACCCCTGGCCCACCGATCTCTTTGGTTTACCAGTATTTTTAAATCCTCAGGCACTTCTGTCCAGCACAATGGGTCAGGAATATATTCTATGGTATAAGGTTCCTTTCTGTCGTGCATGTACCTTCTCATCTTAAAGACAATTTCCATGTCCTCACCTACGGTACCCGTATCATAACCTCCTACCGCAAGTGCTATTTCACGATCAAAAAAACCAAAGGCTCCCGAGATGATAAGAAGACTATCTATACTTCCCCAAGCCATCCTACCTAAAATAAAGGAACGGGTATATTCCAACAGTTGAAACCTCGCCAACCAATTTGTAGGTAAACGTATTTCCTCTAACTGCCCGCCTTCTATGACACAAGAATTGGCCACACGTATAACACCACCAACGGCAATTACCCGTTTTTCCGAACGCTGATAGAATGATTTTACCACATGCAACAATGCATCCGGGAGTAAAAGGCAATCTACATCTATACACCCAACGTAACGGTTGGTGGAAAGGGCCATACCCGTATTTAGAGCATCTGACTTGCCTCCGTTTTCTTTGTCTATTACCGTTAACTTGGAAAAAGCCCTGTGCGGCGATTTATAAATTCCCCTAATGGGTTTATTTTTCCAGTTGGGGTCTATTTTCTGATCTATTTTAACAAGGTCATAGGCATCTATCATTTTCTGGAGCGTATCATCCTTACTCCCATCGTTAACGACCATGACCTCATAGTTTACATAACGAAGCGACATTAACGAACGTATGTTCTCAACAATGGTAAGACCTTCATTATAAGCAGGGGCAATTATTGTGATACTTGGAGATAAAGGCGATGCCATAATTTTTGAAAGGCTGCCAAAACTGTTTTTCTTTCTGTAGTGAATAGAGTTCCTAGTAGATAATACCCCCATAATAGTAAACAGAGTGAATAGAATTACCGTAAACAACAGAAAAACGATGTTTATGTAATCTAAGAGGATATTAAAAAAGGTACTATCCATTTAATTTTCCAATAAATTTTCTTGGGAAATCTATGATGGAAGTAAAAAACGAACTCTCGTTAGGAGATACCTCAATAGCATCTACCTCAATGCTCAATGTTTTTTTATCGTACTTCTTATCAAGTACTCTCGTATCTTCCAGTTCAAAATCAAACTTGATAATTTCTTGGTTGTCTTGCGTATTTACGGCGCTTTTTATTGTTGTGTCCGTTTTGTTGGGTTTTGATTGCGTGAAGGGTTCCAAAATGGAAAGGTCAATAGGAAGTTCCTCAACAGGTTTGGGTAAAAGGTCTTTTTCAAAGTCGCTTTTTCTCGATACTTTTTCCACTAACAACTTAAGGGCACTTTGTGCCTTTTTCCGTATTCGTAAATCAGGATCCTCTAAAAGCCCATCTAAAAAATCGATTTCCTTTTCGTCTCCAACCGAAACAATTTCATCCAAAAGAATTAGTTTGGACTCCGTTCCTATATTTTTGAACAAGTCTGCAAACACACTAAATGCAGGCATATCCAATATAGGCTCCTCAGGCGCTCTATCTCCAATTTTATTTATCATGTTGCCAAAAGAGGAGAATTGCTCAATGAGACTATTAATACGGTCTTTTATAAAGCCTCTAGTCTCTTCTGCCAGAAGTTCTTTCAACAAAGGCACCTCACGATGATCTCCCATTTCCTCCAAATCATCTAGAAGGCCCATCATATAGGTTTCATGTTCATCATAGTAGACAGGCTCCGGAATCAAGTCTAGAAAAGGCTTGGTGGTTTCGTTTGAGTTTACAGTCTCATATTCCAATTCTATCTCTCTTAACTCATTCTCTGCCATTAACCAGGACAGTACATCTTCGTTTTCCAATTCCGCGGCTTTTGGCCCTTCCAAATCGGTTTGCAAAGTTTTATCTGGAGTTATATCACCTTCAGAGGTTGTTACTTCTTGGGCATTGGCAAAATCTACTTCAAAATCCGATAACGTGAATCCGTCCAGACTAGTCGTAATTGGGAAAACCAATTCTTCCGTAGTTTCGTCATGTACCTCCTCCTCAATTTCCACATCATTATCTAAAACGATTGGAAGAAAATCCAGCTCATTAACTTCATCTATTATATTGGACTCTAAATCCTCTAAATCTTTATCCTCCACTACAATTGGGAGAAAATCAATATTAGCAATATCAAAAAATGGCTTTCCGGTATTGGCCCTTTTTTGAAGTGTAGAACTTACTACCACATATTCAACTTCAATATTATTAATATCCGGGCTGTGGTTATCTGAATTGGCCATGGGTCTGTATTTTGTGGTGGGTTGGTTAGTTTGTATTGAATCGGCTATTACAATTGGTAAGAAATCAAATCGTAATGAAGGTTCTGAAAATATTTCGGCTTGTGGTTCTATGGTTTTTGATACAAAACCTGAGACGATAATTGGATCAATAACAAGTAGCTCTGTTATTTCAAGATGTTCTATAGGTTCTTTTACTTCTTCCTTAACTTCTTTTTCCTCTGGAGTCTCAGTAATTGAAATTGTACTATCGCTGTTAACAAACTCTTCTGTCTCTACGGATTTGGCATCTGTGAAGACCTGTAGTTCAGTATCAACGGTCTCCTCTACCGGACTGTTCTCAACAGTATTCTCTTCACTCTCTTGCGAAAATTGGTTGAAACTTGTATCCGGCAACTGCAAATCTTCAACTATGTAGTCTACTTCTTCTTCGCTCTGTACAGGAGTCACCGATGGTAATGCAGCCTCAATAGTAGTTTCATTTATCAATTCTACCTCGGCAAAATCTTCCTTGTATGGTTTTGGTTTTTCCAATCCCTCCGTAGGCATAACTGTTTCCGGAGCAATCATATTTATTGCTGCTAAGGCTTTACTGGACACGGAAAAGTTGCTTTCTTTTTTTGCTACTGATTTTAGGAAATCTATATCATTGGCGCTTCCTAACTCTGAAATAGCTCCCAACACTGCAATCTTACTATCCGTATTGCATTTTCTAAATATTGCTTTAAGAGCAGGTATAGACTCAACTACATAAAACTCTTTAATACAACCAATTGCCTCTTCCCTTATTTGATAATCTTTATGTTTGACCAACTCTATCAATGACGCATTGGCATCATTCTGGTTGTAATATTTAATAAGCCTCAGGGCAAACAACACTACATGCTTGTTTTTTGAAGTCAACCACGTACTAAACCTAGGTGGTTCGTAATTTTCCTGATTTCTTAATACATCCAACAACTTTAGCTGTTGCCATTCAGAAATTTTATATCGAGTAGTATCCAGGAAATAATTTATTCCTTCCGGTCTTAGGGTAACCGTAGCAATCTCGGCCTGCTTTCTTATAGTTCCCTTTTTATGATTGATAAACTTGGTGATAAAACTATATGCCGACTCAACTTGCATTTGAGTGAGTTCTAAAATGCCTTTAGAAATTACCTCCCATCGCCAGCTTTTTAACTTTTCAAAAGCATCTTTTTCAAGTCCTAAATCTTGGTAAAGGGCAAAAAGTCGTTCTTGCGTATCACCAGAAACATCTTTTCTAAGATCTAGCAATACTTCCACCAATACCTTTCTATTAAAATCGTCCTTAAGAAGTTCCCTGATTTCTATTTTTAAGGAGATATAGTTAGTTTTTTCTCCCTTGTCCGCATCTTCCTCATAAAACAAGAACTCACTGATCATTGGAGAAAGTTCTTTCTTTCGCTGCTTGGTACGTGAAGCCGTCGCTGATATTTTGTTTCTAAAAAAGAAAACACAGATAAAATATACCACAGCAAGAACAACGAACAAGATGGATAATCCCCAGAGAATGTTCGTGTCCACTTTAGGCGGCGTAATAAAAGCAGCCCCATGATATGTTTTATAGGTTTCTAACAAATTAAGTTTTTTTCAGCTCGCGGGCAACGCGTACCAGAAGTTCGGACGGACTTACCGGTTTGGATATAAAGTCGTTTGCTCCCAGTTCAAATGCATTAAGAACGTTTTCCTCATTGCCTGCAGATGATATGATAATAATAGGCACTTGGGATTTAAGTTCTTTACGCACATAAGCTATAAGTTCCATACCCGAGAAATAGGGCATCATAATATCGCTCACAATAATGTCCGGCATGTTTTGGGAAAGAAATTCCTTTACCTCTTTTCCATTGCTGCTATGATTTACTTCGTATCCTCCTTTCTTTAACCGAAAGTTGAGCAAAGAAGCAAGTAGCTCATCATCCTCTGCTAACAATAGTCTTTTTTTGTCCATTGTTAGGTGTTTAGTTATTGGTAAGCTCTACATATGCGCGGTCTAATGCCTTCTTAACTTTTGGGAATTCTTCACCAAAACACTTGCAAAGAAACTCTAAGTGTTTAGGATCTTGGTCTAGTTTACAGCCTTTTTGGATTTGGGTAACTATTTCATGCAAATCATCTGTACGCATCATAGCCAGACCAGCTTTTATTTTGTGTGCAGCTAAATCCAACTGATCAAAATCTTGGGTTTGAAGATGTATTTTGGCAGCTCCCATGAACTCTAGGGCATTTCCAATAAAAAGGGTTATTAACTCTCGTAAAAGGCTCATTTCACCCATACATTCGTCCAATACCACCTTTAAATTTATTTCAACATCGGTATTTTTCCCTTTGTTCGTCTTTCCTTTGAGAATTAAAATGTCTTTTTTATCCATAGCTGAATCAATTTGAAGTTCTTTTAAAACATTCCCGTAAGATTTATGATGCTCTATAATGGCTTCGTAGGTCTCAAGGTCCAATTCCGGATAGCCCTTTTCAAACTCATTAATTTTTGCGGAGGAGTTTTTATCTTTCTTGGCACCTTCCGTTTCTTTCATGTTCTCCCCGGTAAGGAAGACCATCTCCAAAAGATTCTTTTTAAAATGCTGAAAAGATATTTTTAAATGGAAAGCCTCATCGGTAGATAATTTCTCAGTAGAAAAATTATTAAGGTGCGACTCTAAATCCGATAATTGGAAAAGTAGGTTTTTCGTTTTCAATGTAGGTAGTTTTAGGTTAATAAGAGTGGGACTGATTTATGGTGTTTCGTTACATTTATCTAGTGTTTGTTTATTTGACATGTTTATTCGATTCTATGTAAAATTCCCTTTTTAGCACAGTGCACACAACTAAATGTTCCCTACAGGGCCTAAAGTGTTGTCAAAATGCATAAATTGTAGGTTTAACTCTTCCTATTATGAGGCATTTTATCTATTTATTGAGCATTTTATCTATAGTTTCCTGTTCCGAAAGCAAGAAAAAAACAGAGGAAACCCTGCAAGAGAAGGCCAAGCGTATACATGAAAAAATAATTACGATAGATACGCATAATGACATCAATATCAACAACTTCACAGACAGCGTAAACTATACCCAACGGCTAGAAACACAAATTAATTTGCCCAAAATGGATGAAGGGGGATTAGATGTTACCTGGCTTATAGTTTATACAGGACAAGATTCCCTAACAGAAAAAGGGTACGCCAAAGCCAAAAAAAATGCAATTTCAAAATTTGATGCCATACACCGTTTATGTGAAGACATTGCACCAAACGATATTGAACTTGCCCTTAACTCCAAAGATGTAAGACGTATTCATGCTTCGGGGAAAAAGGTAGCCATGATCGGTGTTGAAAATGCATATCCCATGGGTACGGATTTAGCGAATTTTAAAAAATACTATGACCTTGGCGCCCGTTATATCTCATTGTCCCACAACGGACATAGTCAGTTTAGCGATTCCAACACCGGAGAAAAAGATAATGTATGGCTACATAACGGTTTAAGTAAATTAGGCCAAGGAGCTGTAAAAGAGATGAATAGATTAGGGATTATGGTAGATGTCTCCCATCCGTCCAAAGAGGCTATGAAACAGATGATTACCCTTTCCAAAGCCCCTATAATTGCCTCTCACTCTTCTGCCAGAGCCTTATGCGACCATAGCAGAAACCTAGATGATGAACAGTTAAAACTCATGAAAGAAAATGGCGGCGTTGTACAGACGGTTGCTTTTAGTTCGTATTTGAATACCGAGAAAGACGAAGCTTACAACGCATATATTAAAACCATTTTGAAGAAAGTAGCAGACTCCATGGGACTTGAATGGTATTCAAGAGAACAATTTCCTTCTTTAACCGATGCACAGAAAGAAGCCTTTATAAAAAACTATCCTAAGGTTAAGAAAATAGGGATTTCCATTGCCGATAAATCTCCTGATGCGCCTCCTATGGTAGATGTATCAGATTTTGTTGATCATATAGATTACATGGTCGATTTAATAGGAATCGACCATGTAGGTATCAGTTCTGATTTTGATGGAGGTGGCGGTATTAAAGGATGGTCAGATGCCTCTGAAACCTTCAACGTAACCTTAGAACTCGTAAAACGTGGCTACACCGAAGAAGAAATTGCCAAACTCTGGGGCGAAAACCTATTACGCGTTCTAGATGAGGTTGAAGCTATTGCTAAAACCATGCAAACTTCCTAATCCTCTTCGGAAGCCAAACGGTCTACAACATATTCAATTTTTGTTTTTCCGTGTGGTTTTGGTTTACCCTCATCATCTAGGTTTACCATGATGATGTTATCTACCGTTACAATGGTCTCATGGGTCATCTTGTTCCTTACTTCACAATTTAAGGTTAACGAAGATTTTCCAAACTTTACTACTTCAATACCAATCTCTACTATGTCTCCCTTTACGGCAGAACTCATAAAGTTGATTTCCGACATGTATTTGGTAACTACCTTTTTGTTCTCTAACTGAATAATACTGTACAGTGCAGCCTCTTCATCTATCCACGCCAGTACGCGCCCACCGAACAAGGTCTCGTTAGCATTCAAATCTCCGGGTTTAACCCATTTTCTAGAATGAAATCTCATGATGTTTATAGTTTAAGTGTGTTGAATTTTTTATAAAATTAGGAAAGAAAGAAACCCTAAAATAGTTTACCTGTAGAATCTTGTAACGTTTTTGGAATTTGAAGATGAGTACTCCATTTTTTATTCAATTTGGCAATAAATTGTGCCGATAATAAAGGGGATTCCAATTCCATATTTTGATGCACAAAGAAATTAATGTTCTTAAGGCCTTGATTTTTCCAACTATCCAATCTTTCGATCCAATCGTCCAAACGGTCATAATCGGTAACGTGGTTTGCACCAACATAGCGTACAAAAGCCTCGTTATTCGTTAACCTCATATGCAGCATATCCCTTCTTCCTGCCGTATCTACCACAATGTTGGCAATGTTGTTTTCTTGCAAAAGGTGATACAACTCTTGACTTACTTTTTCATCATTAAACCAATCTGTATGCCTAAACTCCATAGCTAGGGGAAACTCTTTCGGCCAATATTCTACAAAACGTACCACCCTATCCCAATTCTTAGGCCCAAAATTATCGTGCATTTGTAAAAAGATGGTTCCTAACTTTTCTTTGAGGTTTGAAGTAACTTCTAAATATCTATCAACTATGGGAAGTGAAGCCTCGTTTAGGCGTCTTAAATGACTTATGTCCCTAGAAATTTTTGGATAAAATTTGAATCCTTCCGGAGTCTTGTCATACCACTTCTCATATTGTTCCGCCGGAAAGATGCGATAAAACGTAGCATTCAGCTCAATACTATTAAATTGGGAACTGTAATACACCAACTCATCTTTTGTTCCCCGTGGATAGAAGTTTTTTAAATCTTGACGGTTCCATTTGGCGCAACCCACAGAAATGCTGAGAGGTTGACTTTTATCCGTTCTGGCCAGTACACCGGCGGAATCTATATGGTCTGCCGGTAGTGTAAAATCAACATGTTCCGGGTGTTCTACTTTTCCGAATTTCATCTAATATTATTTTCATTTGTCACGCAATTATTCCTATAACGCGAATACCCTGCCTTTATTAAAACAAAAAAGCGGCTATTTTAATAGTCGCTTTTCACTCATTAAACTTAAAAATTACTTCAACGCCTTCTTTATAATAAAACCGGCCATGTTCTTAGCTAGTTTAGCGTAACATTCCGAAATACGGTACCCGCTGTTATAATCATTACCCATGGCTCCGTAACCTTGAACATCTGAGTATTTGCCTTCCAACAACACGTTACTAGGGTTTGCTGTTTCATACACTGTAATAATAGCATCAATTTCTGCATTTTTGCGAACTACGCCCACATTGTACCCTGCATAAATTTTGTTGGTATGAATCTTCATTGTGTAATCCGCGTCTTCCATAGAAACACTCACTTCTCCATCGTCAAAACGCTTATTGAAAGATTCAATGAATTTGGGCTCGTACCGATCTTGGCGGTCTGCAAACCACGATTTTTTAAACTCTTCGCCTTTACCTGCTTCCTTTTCTTCCCTTTTTGCCATTTTATCCTCAAGGAAATCATCTTCGGAATCATACTTAGGAATCTCAAGGTTACTGTAATCAAATTCTAAAGTATAGGCCGAGATATCTTTTAGGTTTTTAATGTCGCCTTTACTTACTTTCATTTTTTGGGCAAAAGAGTTGGCCGATACGACCAATAATGCCATTACTACGAACTTACGCATCTGAATATAGTTAATTGGTTAATATTCTTACAAGATACGAAGGTTTGAAAAATGTACAACATTATTCTTTTTTCCAACACTATTTTTAATACAAACTGGAGTTTTTAAAGTCAATACAGATGTTCGTGTACTGTATCAATTTTATGAAAAGTCATCCTTTTCAAACTGTAAACGTCAATGAAAAAAAACACATAAATAACTATGTATCAAATCACTAAAAACAAAATTTAAACTGATAGTTAATGTTTTATAAATACCGTTTTTTTATTCACGAACTCTTTGATACCATGCGAAGAAAGCTCTCTGCCATATCCGGAAATTTTAATTCCTCCAAATGGTAACCTTGGATCACTCTTTACAAGTTCGTTCACAAAAACCGCACCTTCATCAAATTTTGGTACTAGGTTTTTAACTCGGTCTTTAGAGGATGTAAACATACTCACCCCTAACCCAAATATGGAATTATTGGAAAGTTCTATTGCCTCTTCATCCGTACTAAAAGTAGTTATTCCTATTGCGGGCCCAAATGTTTCTTCTTTAAAAATTGGCATATCTTGGGTAACTCCTGTAAGTATGGTAGGCTCAAAAAAGGTTCGGTTTCTACTTCCTCCTAAAATAGCTTCTGCTCCCATCTTAACAGAACCTTGAACTTGTTTTTCTAAATCCTCTGCCAAATCTTCCCGAGCCATAACACCTATATAAGTCTCCTTATCCATAGGATCTCCCACCTTTAAGCTTTTAACTTTTTCAAGATACTTTTGGGTAAACTCATCAACTATGTTCTCATGTACCAATAGGCGTTTGCCCGCAATGCAACTCTGGCCAGTATTTTGAAAACGGGCATTAGCACAGGTTTCAACAGTTTCTTCCATATTGGCATCATCAAAAACAACCAGTGCATTACTTCCCCCAAGTTCAAGTACCGATTTCTTAATATTTTCTCCTGCAATAGAGGCCACGGAAGCCCCCGCAGGTTTGCTTCCCGTTAAGGTTACCGCTTGTACCAGTTCATGTTCAATTACCGATTTGATTTTGTCGCTACTCAATATTAAATTTTGAAAACATCCTTTTGGAAACCCGGCATTTTCAAACACTTCTTGAATCATTTCCGCAGATTTCATAACGTTTGAAGCATGTTTAAGAATACCAACGTTACCGGCCATAAGATTTGGCGCCGCAAAACGAAACACTTGCCAAAAAGGGTAGTTCCAAGGCATTACGGCCAAAACAACCCCCAAGGGCTGATACTTAACATAACTGGTTTCAGCATCGGTTTCTATGATTTCGTCCTGTAATTGGTCTTCAGCATTCTCCACGTAGTAATCACATACCCACGCACATTTTTCTACTTCTGCAATAGCCTGAGAAATAGGTTTACCCATCTCCTTGGTGATTATTTCAGCATACTTGTCCTTATTGTTCTTTAACTCCTTTGCAGCCTTATGCATTAATTTTGACCTATCCTTAAAAGAGACATTCTTCCAATTTTCATAGCATTCATGCGCTACTTTAATTTTATCATCTAACTCACTACTAGACAATTCATTAAACTCATATATTTTCTCTCCGTTAAATGGGTTTATGGACTCTTTCATTATATCTATTTTCTTTAAAATCTACTTTGTGTTTTGTTCAAATGAACTTCAATTACAAAATAACAGATTTACACCACTGTTCATAACCTCGTTAAAAACTAATTTTGACACAAAAAAGGCTAGACCTCTTTATCCTTACCTTTATAAAAACCTGTATTATGAGCGATCGATCTCACAGTCTTTTACGTATTCGTCCCGAAATTCCCACTGCAAAAATTACTGATGACATGAGCGAAAACGAAAGGTTTCAAAACCTAACTTTTCGTCCTATTTTAAAACTACAGAACGCCATTTTTATAGCCGTTTTCAAGAACTACATAGCCAAGCACAAGAACAGTTTTTACGAGCTTTCTTTAGAAAAACGTTTTGAGTTCATTGAAAACGCCATTCAGAAAGACATTAAGTTCCGCAATTCATTAAAGGGAATTGTAATTGGACTTTTTACCGTGGAAGAGTATGAAATTTATATTAAAAACTCCTCTGCCTTGAACAAACGAATGATGAACATGGTGATTGATCGACTAAAAGATCAAATACAACTTTTTGAAGAGCCCGTTCTAATTTAAGAGCGATTCTCCATTTAAATTAGTTGTAAGCACATCGCTCATGAAATCAAAAAAGGGCCTAATCGCCCTGTACGATTCATTAACGTCATCAGCAAAGCCTGCTGAGAGCACTTGCTTATCCGTAAAATTTTTGGTGAAAATATATTGTTTTTTCTTAATCAAGTCGATGTCCATATGCTCCTTATCAAACCCTTTAGGCGCTGTTTTTAGTTCATCGCCTTCAAGTTGTCCCCAAATGGTCTTAAAATCGTTCTGAGCTATGATTTCCCTAAGCTCAGATGCGTCTTGCTCCAATTCTTTCCGAATACGGAGTAAATCTTCCTTGTTCGGGTTCCAAAAACCAGTGGCCAGAAAAGACTTGCCAGGTTCTATATGTAGATAATAGCCGCCACGACGCTGAGCTCCTGCACGTGAAAAAGACCCTGCAAGGTGGGCTTTGTAAGGGGTTTTGTCCTTAGAAAAACGTACATCCCTATAAATACGGAACATCTTTACCCTTTCAATCTCATCATGAGTACCCAATTTACCCGCTACGGCATCAAAAAATGCTTTTACGCTCTGTTCATGACGTTTAAATTCTGCTTTATTTTCAGTAAACCATTCTCTGTTATTATTATTTTTAAGCTCAATTAAAAAACTAAGTGTTTCTTTCGTAATTATGGGATCTAACATACGACCTAAATGTTGTTATTTTAGATAAAGTTAACCTTTTTAGGAAATCGGCTTTTAGATTTATGAGTAATTTAGCCCTTTCAGCAAAAACATATGGACCATACCTCTATCATTGATAAAATAAACAAGCACAAGAAACAACCCAATTTAAGGTACAAGCTTAAAGAAAAGGTTGAGGAATTTACCAATTTACTCTTCTACACCCTCTTTGACATTGATACGCCCGTGGAAAAAAATCTGGACAAACTAGAACTACTGTTTGACGATGTTGTGGATTTGGCCTGCTGGGATACCAATAAACCCTGTAAAAAAGTCTGGGAAAACTATGTGGCCAAGTTGCCCAGTATATTACAAAGGTTGAATCTTGATGCCGAAGCTACCGTTAATTGTGATCCCGCTTCATTATCCGTCGAAGAAGTATATATGGCGTATCCGGGGTTTTATGCCATTGCCATCTATCGTTTGGCACATGAGCTATATTCCGAAGGTTTTCCTTTGGTTCCCAGACTAATGACAGAATATGCACATAGACAAACCGGTGTAGATATCAATCCTGGAGCGCAAATAGGTAATTCGTTTCATATTGATCATGGCACGGGTGTAGTAATTGGCGAAACGGCTATAATCAAAGACCACGTAAAAATATACCAAGGAGTTACCTTGGGCGGTCTTTATGTTGCCAAACACTTACAAAGCACAAAAAGACACCCGACCATTGAAAATAACGTTACCATTTACGCAAACGCCACCATATTGGGCGGCGAAACTATCATTGGTGAGAATTCCATTATTGGGGGTAATGCTTGGTTAACAGCATCCGTACCTCCTAATTCAACTGTTTTTCACACACCTGAAATAAAAATAAAAACACTTCCGCATGTCTCATAGTATCCTAGATCTTATCGGTAATACCCCATTGGTAGAATCGAAAGTATTGAACAAGAACCCCAACGTTAAGCTATATTTTAAAATGGAAGGGCACAATCCGGGTGGTAGCGTTAAAGATCGTGCTGCATACAACATGATAAAAAACGGACTTGAACGTGGTGATTTCGATAAAAATTCCAAATTAATTGAAGCAACCAGTGGTAATACAGGCATTGCTCTTGCCATGATTGCAGGAATTTATGATCTAGACATTGAGCTGGTAATGCCGGAAAAAAGCACCATTGAGCGCGTACAAACCATGAAGGCCTATGGCGCTAAGGTTACCCTTACCCCTGCCGATGTTGGTATTGAAGGTGCTAGGGATTATGCCGAAGCCAAGGTTAAGAACGAAGGTTATGTAATGATCAACCAGTTTTCCAATAATGATAACTGGAAGGCACATTACCATTCTACCGGTCCCGAAATTTGGAGAGACACGGATACAAAAGTCACTCATTTTGTTTCTGCTATGGGCACTACAGGAACCATAATGGGCACTTCTACTTTTTTGAAGGAAAAAAATAAGGATATTCAGATTGTAGGTGTTCAACCTACGGATAACTCTAGTATACCGGGCATTAGAAAATGGCCGAAAGAATATTTACCCAAAATTTTTGATGCAAAAAAGGTAGACCAAACCATTGAGGTGAGTCAGGAAGAAGCCAAACAAATGGCCGTAAGACTAGCTAAGGAAGAAGGTATATTTTCAGGTATGAGCAGTGGCGGCGCAGCCGCGGCTGCATTAAGATTGGCCGAAACACTTGACAGTGGCGTCATAGTTTCTATTGTCTGCGATCGGGGAGACCGCTACCTTTCTTCGGACTTATTTGATTAGGATATTCAGGATTGAACACTAATCCAAAACCTTGTTCATACCTTCTTTAAAGACTTTAAAATCCTGTAGATAATTATGTCCCGCGTTTGCTATACTAAAAAACTCTTTGTTATTACCTGGAATGGTGGCAAAGAGTTTTTCTGCTGATTCATAAGGAATTACGTTATCTTCTTTTCCATGGAAAATATAAATGGGACATTCAACCTGTTTTATATATTCATTGGACGGAAACCTGAAGTTTGACAACCAATCTATAGGTAAAAACGGAAAGCGATGCTTACCCAGTGCCACCGCACTATAAAAGGGAGATTCCAAGACTAATTTTTCAGGTTCGTTTTCAGAAGCCAACCATGTGGCTATTCCTGTACCAAAAGAGCGCCCGTACAGTATAATCTCCTTTTCTTGGTACCGTTGTTTGGCATAGTCATAGAATAACTGAGCATCTTTATACAATGCCGGCTCACTCACCTTACCCGTGCTCTTACCATAAGTTCTGTAATCTACCAAAATGGATTCGTAGCCCTTTGCTGAAAAGAGGTTAGCTACGTGAATAAGATGCGATATATTTCCAGAGTTTCCATGGAAGTAAAGAATTAAACCTTTACTGCTATCTTGCTTAATATGAACGGCATTCAGTTTAGCACCATCATCTGTAGTTAAATTGAATTCCTCAAAATCCTGACAAAAATCGTAGGTATGATTAAGAGGCATTTTAGAAGGAAAAAAAACCAATCGTTCTTGATATGTGTACGCCAAAAAGGCAATTAAAACGTATACGATTACAAGTATAACGCCCCATTTCTTTAATCTTCGCATGAACTACAGAATTTTTTAAGTACCATTTATTTCTGGAAAAATACAAATATGCAATTGAATGTGGTTAACGCTATTACAACCAATTTTTCCTTTTAAAATAAACCATCATACCAATAAAGAGGACAATCATAACTCCCCAAACGTAGTAATATCCGTTTTTATAGTGTAGTTCTGGCATATGGTCAAAATTCATCCCATAAATACCGGCAATGAACGTTAATGGAATAAAAATAGAGGCCATAATGGTAAGAACCTTCATAACTTCGTTCATTTTATTGCTCATGTTGCTCATGTACATTTCCATAAGGCTCATAGACATCTCACGATAAATCTGAATGCTCTCGTTTATTTCTAAGGAATGGTCCAAAGCATCCCTTAAGAATACTTTTGTATCTTTTGTAATCAAAGGATTTTCAGTATCGATCAACCTACTGACCAATTCTTTTACAGGAAAGATCCAGCGTCTTATTTTTAGCACTTCTTTCTTTATTTGTTGGATTTCGTGAGCTATTTCAGGTGTGGGATTATCGTATACGATTTCTTCTAAACTCTCTATTCTGTGGTTCATGTGCTCCAAAACCACAAAGTAATTATCTACTATGGCATCTAAAAGTGCAAAGAATAGATAATCTGCTCCTCGCGTTCTAATTCTTCCGGACTTATTGGTAATACGCTGGCGCACTCCTTTGAAAACATCGTCCTGCATTTCTTGAAAAACAAGAACGCAATTGTCCAAAAGCACCATGGCAACGTGTTCATAGACAATTTGATTTTCGTCATTGATATAAAGCATTTTGAACACCCCAAAGATGTAATTTTCATATTCATCTATTTTGGGTCGCTGGTGGGTGTTTACAATATCCTCAAGAACCAAGGGGTTGAGCCCAAAACGTTTACCTACTCTATCAATAAATGCTTCGTCACTAATACCTACAATATCTATCCATGAAATTTCCGGTAATTCTTTCTGTGCTACAATGGCATCAATATCTCCGGGAATATGTTCATTATAGACGTTTTCATTGTATTCCAAAATATTAACTTCGCTGGTTCCTCCTTCCCTACGCCCCATATAGGTAATAGTTCCTGGGGCCTTGCCCATTTTCTTCTGAAATTTTGATGTTTTCTTGGGAAGTATTTTCCCTGACCTTTTTCGTTTCGCCATGAACGGATTTATTTTTATAAATATACTAAGAAGCGTACAACTAGATTTTATGATTTGAAAACTGCAAATCGTGCAAAAGCAGCCCCGAACCCGGTGCTACATACGTAAGTTTTATTCCGCTATCCGGTTGCAACGAATCTTTTATATCCGCTAAGGATAAATCCCCTCTACCTAACTGAATTAGCGCGCCCATCATCATACGGATTTGGTAACGCATAAAGCCTTTTCCTTTTACATGCAGTGCATAGCTCTGGGCAGGAAAAAAATTGGCTTGTAACAGTTCATTCTCTTTTAACTCACAAGAAATTATGGTACGTTCGGTTTTTGTGTTCTCCTGAAGTCTTGCCGTATACACTTTAAAATTGTGACTTCCTTCAAATAATTTCGCGCCCTTTTTCATTATATCAATATCCAACTTATCCAAGATATTAGCCAAAAATGGAGCGCAGAAAGGGTGGTTTTTTTCCCCATGAGAAAAAAGGTACACATACTCCTTTACTTTGGCATCCTGAATTATATTAAAGGAGCTATCCGTTTCCGTAATAGTCATTACCCTTAGGTCCGGTGGTAGGTTTCTATTAAAGATTTCCAAAAACTCATCCTCATGAGCTATTGGCTCATCCTCTATGAACAACTCAAAGACCATAGACAGCGCCGAAACTTTAGCATCCGTACGGCCAGCTCCTAAAATTTTAAACTTTTGCGCAGGTAATACAAACTTTAAGGTTTTGGTCAACATGGCCTCTATTGTTTTTTGACCAGGTTGTTTTTGCCATCCGCTATAGCGGAAACCTAAATATTGTAGACGTACCAAATAACAATAACGGGCAACTTGCATGCAATTTTCTCTTTAAGACCAAGCTACTATTTTTTTTGTATTTTGTAATGAACAACCTTTTAAAACCACCAAAAATGACTTTAAATACAGAAATTAGACCACCGGCGTGGTTTTGGATAATCAGCGTAATTGCTCTTTTGTGGAACCTAATGGGCGTCTCCGCCTATTTAATGGAAGCATTTATGAGTGTAGAAGACTTAGGAAAACTAACACAAGACCAAAGACTACTTTATGAGTCAAGGCCCATATGGGTTACGTCTGCTTATGCCATTGCCGTTTGGGCGGGTGCACTAGGATGTATAGCTCTATTGCTACGAAAAAAATGGGCAAAAACTTTTCTGCTACTCTCGTTAATTGGCGTGCTGGCTCAAAATGTGTATCAGTTTTTCTTGAGCAATACTTTTGAAGTTTACGGGCCTAGTGCCATATACCTACCAATAATGATTATTGTTGTAAGTATCGCACTTTATTTATTTGCAAAATCTAGTGCTTCTAAAGGGTGGATTTCATAATATTGTAAGCAAGAGTTAATTACGTCAGAACAGCATTCGTAAATTACAGGTTGTAACCCCTTAATGCTTAATTGAAAACTGTTGTTTTTATTGAGATGAACAAAGCATGCTGCGTTTTAACGATTTTTTTGAATAAAGTAGGAAAAAAGACGTTTTTTAGTCTCCTATTTTTAACCCCCAACCTCTGGAAAACAACTTTTTATGAAGTTCATTTTAAGAATATTCCCCTGGAAAAGAACAATTCACATTTCTATTGCCGTTATAGCTGCCTTGATTATATTTAGTTTTTACGGCCTATACACCAACACTTTTCACCTCTTTAAACCCAATAACTACATTTTTCCGTTATTGACGTTATCCCACATTACTTTTTTATACGTGCTGTGGTTTAAAATTAAAGAAGACGAGCTGACCGACCCTCAAATGAGAAATATAGAATACATTTTATATGTTGTTTTTGCCGTGTACGTTTTTAAGACTTTTGAATCTTTGTATATTCTTACCAGTTATTCTGATTTTGAAAACCATATTATTCCTGCAAGTTTTTTTCCGGTTGGAATATTGATTTTCCTATTACACGTACTATTATTAGGTCTTACCTTACTTGCTATTAAATACCGTAGGGATATGGTGGGGCCATACGTTTTTGACGATATGAACCAACACATAGATTCTTGGGAATAACGACCAAACTATTTTTATAAAAACACAAAACCCCGTTTTTCAACGGGGTTTCTTTTTTCCGAACAGTTCTAAAGTGTTCAAAAATTAATGGCAATCATAATGGTTATTTGATTACAATCTTCTTTGTAAACGTCTTACCATTTGGCTGGCTAATTCGTAGAAGGTATAAACCTCCCGGCACCGATTGCACATTAAAAGCTATTTTCTTATCCTCTACTTGACTTACTCCTCTTTTAACAGGGTTTCCTGCCGTATCGAACAATGAAACATCTACGCTTCTAGAAGTAAAATCCGGTAATGAAACATTCAATACATCTAAGGCAGGAATAGGGTATGCTTTTGATGTTGTTTCAACTATTGGAGCCTCCTTACGCACCACTTCAATAGGGTTGGATAGGTCGTAGCACCCAACAAGGTCATTGGCGTTGAGCCCCATTTCCGCACCTTGCAGTCCGTCCTCGTAGCGCAAGTGCCAGATGTAACAGGTGCCCGCTCCCGCTCCATCGAAGTCCACTCCTTCCACGGCCGTTAAGGATGGTGGGATGCCGAGTATCTTGCCTTCCTCGTCCGTGATAACGAACGTACTGTTCTTGCCCGAGCGCTTGCCCGTGACCGCTATTCCGCTGACCATGTCAGGGGTACCGTCCACATAGAACTCGAAAGGTCCGCCCGTTAAGGTACCTGCATCCGTTTCCGTGCGTACTACCTTAATGGGGTTGGACAGGTCAAAGTTACCTTTCAGCTCGTGCGCGTTCATACCCATTTCGGCACCTTCAAGTCCGTCCTCATATCTCAGGTACCAGATATAACAGGTACCCGCCCCGGCACCGTCAAAGTTTACGCCTTCAACTGCTTCCAGTGTTGGCGGAAGTCCCAATATCTTGCCCGTATCGTCCGTAATTACGAACGAACTGTTGCTTCCCATGGCATCGCCGCCCAGGGTAATTCCTGAGACCATATCCTCCGTGCCATCAACACAGAAATAGAAAGGACCCCCGGAAAGCTCGCCTGCTTCCACCATCGTTTTCTCCTTACGCACCACTTCAATAGGGTTGGATAGGTCGTAGCACCCAACAAGGTCATTGGCGTTGAGTCCCATTTCCGCACCTTGCAGTCCGTCCTCGTAACGCAAGTGCCAGATGTAACAGGTACCCGCTCCCGCTCCATCGAAATCCACTCCTTCCACGGCCGTCAATGAGGGTGGGATGCCGAGTATCTTGCCCTCCTCGTCCGTGATAACGAACGTACTGTTCTTGCCCGAGCGCTTGCCCGTAACCGCTATTCCGCTGACCATATCAGGGGTACCGTCCACATAGAACTCGAAAGGTCCGCCTGTTAAGGTGCCTGCATCCGGTTGGTTTCGGTACACAGCTATAGAATTGGAAAAATCATAATCGCCCTTTAAATCGGAAACATTCATGCCGCCCTCCAGGCCTTTTAATCCATCCATATAACTTAAATGCCAAATAAAACAGGTGCCAGCACCAGCTACATCAAAGTTAACAGCTTCGGGATTAGGTGGAAGTCCTAGTATTTTCCCAGCTTCATCGGTAACTACCCATTGTGAATTTTCTCCACTATTCTCGCTAACCGTAACTCCAGAAACATGGTCCGGATAATCATCTCCTACACAGAATTCAAACGGGCCTCCACTAATTGTTCCCCCATAAGATGCTGTATCTATATCATTCGCTAAAACATTAGGTGCAACCAACAAAGTTGCTAACGTTAGCAAAAGTGCAGACCAAGACAATGCCCGTGGGCTGTTGTTCGCATTCAAACAAAAAAGTAATTTTCTTTCCATAATTACGTGTTTTTAATTCGTATCCAAACTAATTGTTATATTGATGTGAGAAATCACAAAATGCTAAACTTTTTCTCTAATTCCGTGATACTTTTGTGAACTTTTACGACTTAACCTTCAGGTTATCAATAATATTAGGATTGTAAAGACGATTATGGACTTTTCCTTACCATTTATCTATTTTAAATATCCTGTGATAACTGTGTGATACTTTTTAACTTCATTCGTACTCTGAATTATGAAAGAAATATTGATTATAGAAGATGATCCAGAAATCATCAAGTTGTTAGAGATACACCTTACCGATCTCATTTATAAGACTTCCAAGGCCATGGATGGTGCCCAAGGATTATTAATGGCCCTAAACCATGATTATGACCTAATACTTCTAGACCTTACGCTCCCGAGCATGGACGGTGTTGAAATCTGTAAAAAACTAAGAGCAGAAAAAAATACTCCGGTTATTATGCTTACTGCCAAGTCCGAAGAAATAGACCGTGTACTTGGTCTAGAGATAGGTGCGGATGACTATATTACAAAACCATTTAGTATACGAGAGTTGCTAGCGCGAATTAAAGCGGTTATGCGGCGTACAGATGCACAGCAGGTTAAAGAGGAGAATACGGCAACTATTGGGTACGAAGGCCTTTTTATAGATATCGATAAGAGAAAAGTACTGTTGAACGACAAGAAAATTGAACTCTCTCCCAAGGAATTTGAGCTTTTGGTGCTTATGGCATCCAACCCAGGACGGAACTATTCCAGGACAGAACTGTTGAATATGATTTGGGGCTATAATTTTGAGGGCTATGAACACACGGTGAATTCTCACATTAACCGTTTACGTGCCAAAATCGAATCAGATATGGCAAATCCCACCTATATTCTTACGACTTGGGGCGTAGGTTATAAATTTAACGAAGACATCTCATTATGAGCCAGAAAGAAAAAACCTTGACCCCCAAGCTGATCAAGAAACTTTGGTTGGCCTTTGTCCTACTTGTATTACTCATGGGGGCATCCTATATATTCATTACCGGTTACTTTGCCAATAAATACAGCCAAGAAACAACACAACGTCTTAACGCAGATGTTGCGCACCATGTAATTGCCGAAAAATTTCAGGACGCATCCCCATTTCTTGAAGATGGTAGCGTTAACAAACCTCTTTTTGGTGACTTAATGCATGACATGATGGCCGTAAACCAAGGTATTGAGGTTTATCTGTTAAATGAAACCGGCGAAGTTCTGTATTCTGTGGTTTTGGATCATGGAGACAAAAGTTCCATAAAGAGTGTTTCATTGGCCCCAATAGAGTTTTTCATTAAAAATAATGGAGAACGTTTTGTACTTGGTGACGACCCGAGGAATTCCGGAGAGAAAAAAATATTCTCCGTAGCTCCCTACTCCGTAGATGGTAGGAACGGCTATATTTACATTGTACTTGCCGGGAAAAAATTCCAGGAAGTTAGCGACAACCTTTTGAGTCAATATTTTACCAAATTAGGCATTGGCGCTACCATGCTCACCATGCTTTTTTCGCTCATAATTGGTCTTTTGGCCATTTGGTTCTTAACTAAGAATTTACGCCTGATTACAAAGACGGTCAGGAAGTTCCATGATGGAGATTTACAGGCAAGAATTGCCAATCCTGAAAATTCGGATATTGAAGTCTTTGCAAAATCATTTAATGAAATGGCAGATAGTATTGTTGGGAATATGGATAAAATGCAGTCCGTTGATTTATTGCGCAGGGAGTTGATAGCCAATGTTTCCCATGACCTTAGAACACCTTTGGCAATTCTAAAGGGGTATATTGAAACCCTACAGATCAAAAACGAAACCTTAACCGAGGAACAAAAACAAGAATACCTACAGATTACGCATGACAACGTAGATAAATTGTCCAACTTAATCAACCAACTTTTTGAGTATTCTAAATTGGAAGCCGAGCAAGTTACTCCCGTTAAAGAACCCTTCTCCATTACGGAACTTTCCCATGACCTGATAGCCAAGTTCAAGGTTTTGGCCGAAAAGAAACAGATAGACCTTCAGCTAGACAATCCGGAAGAAAACTGTATGGTCTATGCCGATGTAAGCCTTGTAGAAAGAGCTCTGCAGAACTTAATAGAAAATGCCTTAAAATATACTCAAGCCAAAGGTAAAGTAACCTTATCACTCCAAAAGAAAGGAAAAAACGTAGAGATAAATATTACGGATACTGGTACAGGAATTGCCGTAAACGAGCAGCCTTTTATATTTGACCGTTACAAACAGGTAGACAAAAGCGCCAAAAAGCAGGGATATGGACTTGGTTTGGCAATCGTTAAAAAAATCATGGATCTACATGATACTACCATCACCGTTTTAAGTAAACCAAAAGAAGGAAGTTCTTTTATCTTCAACCTTCCTGCTTATCAGGTTTAACCCTCAACCGATTACCTAAAAATTCATATCGCAATTTCTTGAGCAATGTGGTTAAAAACCTCAAATGCTCAAGAAATTATTTTCATGAATATATAATCCGTAGTTAATAGGGCCTACATATTGTATACCCCTCCATTAATATCCAGTGTTGCCCCAGTTATAAAACCATCATACTCAGATGCCAGATAGGTAACTGCCCGTGCTACATCAGCGGCATTACCGGCGCGTTGAATTGGAATACCGGCAACGGTTTCTGCTGCCGACTCTTTGGTCGTATGCGTATTGTGAAAGGAAGTTCCTAAAATAAGCCCAGGAGCCACGGCATTGACCCGAATGCCTTGTGGGCCTAATTCAGAAGATAGTGCACGGGTAAAAGTTAAAATTGCTCCCTTACTTGTTGAATAGACCAATGACCCCGGATGCCCTCCTTTTCGTCCTGCGAGCGAAGCCAAATTAACAATGCTACTGTTATCGTTTTTTGCAAGATGTGGTGATGCAGCCCTCGTTACGAACATCATAGACGTAAGGTTAATATCCATTACCTTGTTCCAAAATTCGGCCTCCATTTCACCCAGCATTTTACGTGCTACAAGCGAGCCAGCATTATTGACCAATATATCAAGACCGCCAAGTACTTCTACCGTTTTCCCAACAAGAGTATTTGCATCGGCCTCCTTAGTTAAATCTCCTGATATAGCCACTGCTTTTTGGCCTTTCGCAGTTGCGTATTCAACCAACTGATTGGCGGTATCCGCACTAGAAAAATAATGAATGCCAACATTGGCGCCACTATCAATAAAGTGTTGGGTTATGGATTCTCCTATTCCTTGTGCACCAGCGGTTATCAGCACATTCTTACCGGTTAATTTTGTATTCTTCCCCATTCTATTTTTTACTATTTGATTTTATCATTTTTGGTAAAGTAGCCTTCGTTAGAAACAGCATTGTCACTTACAGTTATACTTGCAGTTTTAAACCACACCTCTGCATAGTTACCGTCCGCATATTGTTTTTGGACATCACCACCATGAGTTTCTGCTCCAGAACACCAGTTTTTGTTCACCTCGGGAGACTTTCCATTAGTCTGATTGTAAGCGCCTAGTTTAAAGAAACAACCTTCGCCTGTATACGCTTCTTTACGTTCCACCCCATCTTGGCCAATTGGCACAAATAATTTTTGAGTTTGCTCCGGTATATCCGCAGTGGTTGTATATTCGGATTCGATTAAGTTTTTGGTAAATGTTTTGGTTTCATGGCCCTTACTGGTAAAGGTTAAGTTCATGATACCGTTAACAACTTCAACTTCATAGCTAAACTCCTCTCCCAAAGCAATACCCTCCTTAGGTTCTTCAGGATAAGTGATTGCATCCGTGCCCACAACGGAAAAATCATTGCCCCAAACGGCAGTTGAATAATCCCACCTAGTTGAATTATCATCTCCAGCAGTATTTATTTCATAATGCCAAAAGACAGAACCTTTTGTATGGCCCGGAAATTTCTTATAGAATATTTTGAGCGGTTCGTTCTCATGTGCATCGGCACTATGAATTTGACCTACCACAACAGCATGGGTAGCCGCTACTCTAGCATCACCGGTAACGGAGACATTCATTACTTTTAAAGTTGCTGTCAACTTATCATTTGCAGTTTTAGGATACCACTTTTTTACTTGCGCCAATTCCGTTCTGGTATTGTTTGAAGTTCCATGGGTATTGCCCCCATTGGGTGTTTTAAAAACCACCCATTCATTGGTGCCATCATTTGTAGTAAAGAAGAAATCCTTATTCTCAAAGTTGTTGGCATGTCCCACATTTGAACCATTGCCCAAAATCAATTTCCAATCATCAAAAAATGGAATCACATTACTTGCGTAAACTGTCTTTGTTTCTTCCGTTTTACCCGTATCAGGTGCACCTTCAGTGTCCTTCTTTTTTGTTTCTGTTTTACAACCGCTAAGTATTAGAAAAAAACTAAAGACTAAAAACGTTGTTAGAGAGACTGTTTTTTTTGTATTCATTTCTTGTGATTTGATTTTACTTCTATTTTTCGGTCTAAGCTGAGTTTTAAAATTTACTTTGGCGCTTTACCGTTTATTCTTTTTGGGGAGGTGTTCCTGCTCCCACAGTTGCTTCCTTAAACCAAACCTCTGCATAACAGCCGTTTTCATATTGTTTGGCAATATCTCCTCCGTAAGTTTCGGAACCGGTACTCCAAACCATGTTGTCTTCAGGGTTTTTACCATTAGTTTGGTTGTAAGCACCTTGTTTGAAATACTGTATTTCTCCGGCATAGGCATTTTCGCGCTCTACTCCGTCCCTACCAATAGACGCGTACAACGTTCTTATTTGTTCGGGAATATCAGAATTTTTAGTAAAATCGGATTCCAATAAGTTTTTTGTGAATTTTACGGTCTCATGTCCATCACTGGAAAAAGTAAGGTGCATTATACCTTTGTAGACGTTTATTTCATAACTGAATTCTTCGCCCAGTGCAATACCGTCTTTTGGTTCCTCTGGATATGAAGTAGCCGTTGCCCCAACAACTGACATATCATTACCCCAAACTGCCGTAGAATAATCCCATCGTTTTGAATTATCTCCTTTGGTGTTTATTTCATAGTTCCAAAAAACGGACCCCTTGGTATGCCTCGGAAATTTCTTATAAAAGATTTTAATAGGCTCGTTCTCATGGCCCTCATCACTATGAATCTGCCCCACTACTACGGAGTAAGACGCAGCAACCCTAGCGTCTCCTGAGGTAGAAACATGTTGCACTTTAAGCGTTCCGGTTAGCTTACCTCCAGTCTCGGGAATCCAGTGTTTCTTTTGTCCCAATTCAGTTCGTGTATTGCTAGATGTGCGGGAAGTTACCCCAGAGTTTGGGGTTTTATAGACTACCCAATACGTTTCACCTTCATTCTCAACATAGAAAAAATCCTTTTTTTCAAAATTTAAAAGTTCTTCAGAGCGAGTGCCATCACCTAAAAGAATTTTCCATTCTTCCATAAACGGTATTACATCACTCGGGTATTTTATTTTATTTTCAGTTGAAACTGTGGGCTCCAAACTATTTGAAGAGGTAGACTTGGAGTTGTTTTTACACCCAATCAGCGCTAAAACCATGACTACCGTAATTACTGATTTTTTCATTTATGAATTGATATTTTTCTATTTGAGATTAATTAATACATGAGTTTAAGCGGAAGGTTTTCTTCTACAATCAGCTCTCCTGAATTTTTAATATCGTTGTTGGAATGGGTATTGTTTTTGGCGCCCCACAAGCGGGCAACAAACTTTACCGGGTTATCTGCAAATGAATTCCCTGAAATTTCCACATTTATAATACCGTAAGTATTCAATAAAATTCCATCTTCTTCTTTGGCTCCACATTGTGTAAAATTGCTGTTGGTGACTACAAGGTTACCCCCAACTGTAGATTCATCATATCCTCCTCTGTAATAGTCCACTACATTTTTATCCACTCCTTTAAATGTGCAATTGGCAATAAGAATATTCTCTGCACTGTATTCACCTTTATCATCAGTTTCCTCGGACAGTTCCAAACCGTTATTACAATTTTTGATTGTCGTATATCTTAGCTGAATATACTCCGAGAAAGAATGCTTGTAGGCCTTTAAAACAAAGTCAAAATCAGATATTTCGGAATCAACTACAGTTAGGTTGTACAAACTGGACATATTATTCTTTAAACTGGCGAAAGCATATTGAGTTTTTGTTCCTTTTAAAACCACTCCTTTTAGAGTCAATTCGCCTTTAGGATTCATCTCAAATGCCGGGGTTTCCGGTGCGCCCGCGTAATGGATAGTCGCTTTCTTATTGGCATCCGTAGATTTTATCGTGAGACGTTTATCAATTTTTAAAGACGTTTTCACTTTGTACTTAGCGGAAGCCAATACTATAGTGTCTCCATTTTTTGCTTTCTGAATGGCGTTGACCAACTTGGCCGTTGAACTTACTAAATAGGTTTTAGGCGAAGCCTTTTTTGAAGATTTAGCTGGATACCAATCTGGACCATATTGAGATACATCCATAAGATTTGGCCTTTCAGCAGGTGCTTTAACTACGGCTCCTACCGAGTTTACCTCCTTTCGAGAATTACCAAAAAGGTCAGTCGTAATTAAATCGAACTCAAAACCATTATAAAGTTCTGAATCGGTTAAGTCACTTTTAGGAATCCATATATTTTTTTCTAATTCTGAAACGGCAAAATCTTTAGTTTTAATACCAGAAATTTTCTTGAACGAAACCCCTTGGTTATCTATAAGATTGCTTTTAAAATTTATTCCATCTAATGAGTCATGGGCCACGACCGGCTGTTCATCCCCCGTGCTATTATAAATAAGGTTGTTGGCAACAATGGTCCTAATAGGCCTCTCGGACCTTATTTCAGAAGCAGGCAAAATATCTTTCTGATCAATATTGGAACCTACCCCAAACTGCAATGGTGAATCGCAATCTACCCAAGTATTATAAGCTACTACTACATCGGTTACCTGTATGTACCTGTTAAGTGGTGATTTTGGAATACCGTTCATTACAGCAAGTGGACTCCTAAATGTTTTACCTTTTAGGTTGTAGAAGTAATTATTCGTTACCCAATGTCCCGTACCAATTAAACGTACGCCCCCAATTTGCTCAGAATCCGCATCGCCTATAAAGTAGTTGCCATCAACAATACAGTAGTTCCCGTGTCTCGTTACCAATGAGCCTTCACTTTTATAGAAGACATTATTCCTGAACTCGTTAAAATTTGATTTACTGGAAATAATCTCCACTTCACCATTACATTTATCAAAAAAGTTATTTTCAACAAGGGTATAACTAGGTGCCATGGAGGTAAAACTATTGCCAAGCTGTATGGTTTCTGCACTAGGACCACCCTTAGGAGGTCTAGGCCCAAAATAGTTATGGTGTATCTTATGGTAATTCTTTATGCTATTATTCCCTGCAAGATCAATCCGTACAGTAGGCCCTCTATTGGATTTACCCGCTATATAACAATGGTCCAACTCATTATGTCTCCCTTTAAATAGAACCCAGAGGTCTGTCTGGTTTTTTTGGGACTTATTAAAATCCAGAATCACGGAATTTGTAACCCGAGAATGATTGGCCACCGTATCTTCACTAATGGCAAATTCAATGACCGCATCAGAAGGAGATGAACCATTAACAAAGTTTAAACCACTAACAACGAGATAATCTCCGCCCAGTTTTAAATCGGATTTTCCGCCAATAACCACTTTACCTGCTGTTTCGGCACGTAAGGTAATTGGCGCATTTTCTTTTCCATAACCCACAAAACGGATTTGAACATTGTTCCAATCTCCATTGGCCATGATAATTTCGTCACCAGGACCTGCATTGCCTATTGCCTTATGGAGTTCTACAATATCTTTTACATAAGCCCCTTCTTGTTTTGGGGGTTGTGAAAAAGAGAGGAATAAAAGCGCTGCACTTATGATTAACAGGTTAGTTTTCATTATTCAGATGTGTTGAGATGTAGTTCAATTGGATACTTTACATTGTTGAGAATGCCCAATATTTACCCGTATTTATAATTGGTTTACCAAACTGGTTTACCAAATATAATCATTTAATCATACCAAACAAATTATTTACAGACTATCCTCTTTATTAAATAGAAATATTAAAGACTTTAACTCCCTAAAAAAATACTTTCTGGATTGTAAACGCGACCTAAATCTAGAATAATGAACACTTGGTCTAATCGCATTGAACCACTGCAATATTACTATACCACCACAGTTATGTTGTTGAACTTAAAAACCCCTATTATGACTTTTAAAAATTACTTTTTAATCGGCATCTCCTTAGTCACCCTTAATGCCTGTTCCGATGACGATTTACCATTAGAAATCCCCGAAAAGGAAACAGAACAATCAGAGGAAGAACAGCCAAAGGAAGAAGAACAACAACCTGAAAATGCCGCTCCGGATTCTTTTAGTCTAACTATGTTAGAAGATGGCACGGCCGATGTTGGCCTAAACCCTACACTATCTTGGTCAGCAGCTATTGATTCTGATGGAGATGATATTACATATACTCTTCTTTTAGACGAAGAAGAAACACCGCAAAGTATTCTTGCAGAAAACCTTACAACTCCAGAATTTAATATTGTTGAAGGTTTAGAAAAAAATAAGGTTTACTACTGGAAAGTTGTTGCTAGTGATACTAACGGAGGCGCAACGGAAAGCGCACAAACTTTTAGCTTCAGTACTAAAGGTCTATCTTTTTCCGAATCGGCTTTAACTGCTAATGCCGGGTTTAGTTCCAGAAGAAATCATAGCATTACTGAATTTAACGGGAAACTTTGGATGATCGGTGGAGGAAACGACTCGTCTGGCTTCAAGGACGTGTGGTCCTCTATTGATGGTGAAAATTGGCTGTTAGAAGCGGAGAATCCTTTTGACTTTTTTAGTAAAAACAATCACACTGCTATTGTGTTCAAAGAAAAATTTTGGATAATAGGTGGTGGTTTTAGTGATATCTGGTCTTCTACGAACGGAAAAGACTGGTTGCGAAACGAAAATGTTGGTGCATTCGGTTCTAGAGAAGGACATACAACAGTTGTTTATGATGATAAGCTTTGGGTAATTGGCGGTAACAAAGGTTCTGAGCAAATGAACGACGTGTGGTATTCCGAAGATGGAGCTACTTGGGAACAAGCTACCGAAAGTGCTCAATTTTCTCCACGTACAGACCATACTACCGTAGTGTTTGATGGTAAGATGTATGTTATGGGAGGAACTGCCGTACAGGGTTTTTCACCACTGTTTTACAATGACATGCACACGTCTACAGACGGTGTAAACTGGACAGAAGTAACTACAGAATCTGTATTTGAAATTCGTGCCAATCATTCCTCATTAATCTATGACAACAAAATATGGGTCATTGGAGGTTGGCAAGCGGTAACGAATGAAGAAACTACCGAGCAAGAGCTTACCACATTTGCAGACGTTTGGTATTCCGAAAACGGTAGCGAATGGAATAAGTTAACTACCAATGACTTATACCAACCAAGAATGGGACATGCCTCTGTAGTTTTTGAGAATAAAATACTTATTTCTGGAGGATTGAATATTAACAAAGAAGATTCAAGTAGAACTCATTACAATGATATTTGGGTCATTGAGTAACTACATTTTATGACAATGAAAAAGCCCCTTTAAAATATGCAGGGGCTTTTTACTTTTATTAGGATTGTGAATTTCTACAACCCGTCTATATAACTTCCGTAAAGGTCCTTGAATTGGTATCCTTCTGCAAATCTGTTTTTGCTAAGTTTCTTATGTGATACCAACCCCCATAAAACCAATTCCTTTAAAAAGTACATATCTTCTTTAGGAAAATCAGGTTGATGTTCTTTTATCAACTGGCTAAGTTCAGGAATACTATCTAAGGTTCTTTTATATTCTTCATCTGTAAATTCATCTAGAAGTTCAAAACCTTCTCCTTGAAAAAACCAACTTAACAAATCATCATAAGGAGTTTTTGCATCCTTTCTTTCCAACTTGTTTATGGCCGGGAAATATTTAGGGAACAAACTTTTTACCGCATCATCTATCAATATTTCGGCTACGCCATCAGCACCTTCTTGCTCCCCCTCATAAACCAATTCAATCTTACCGGTAATGGCCGGAATAATACCCATAAAATCACTCAAACGTACCATGGTTTTATCGGCATCAGTTACTAAGGCCCTTCTTTCCGCTGTACTCAAAAGATTTTCAAACGCGGTTATACTTGTTCTTGCACTGACACCGCTTTTTGCATCTACGTACTCGCTATCCCTTGCTTCAAAAATAATTTGCTCTAAAAGATCCTTGGCCAAGTCCGGCACATAAATTGAATCCGTTTGGCGCGAATCTAATTTCGCTTCTTGTTCCGTAATTTTTCTAGCGGTTTCAATATCATCCGGATAGTGCGTTAATATTTGTGAGCCAATCCTATCCTTAAGTGGGGTAACAATACTTCCTCTATTGGTATAATCTTCAGGGTTTGCCGTAAACACAAATTGAATATCCAACGGCAGCCTCAATTTAAACCCACGAATCTGAATATCTCCTTCCTCCAATATATTAAAAAGTGAAACTTGAATTCTAGCTTGTAAATCCGGTAGTTCATTAATTACAAAAATACACCTGTTGGCCCTTGGAATCATTCCAAAATGAATTACCCTGTCATCTGCATAGGATAACTTCAGGTTTGCCGCTTTAATGGGGTCTACATCACCAATTAAATCGGCTACGGTAACATCTGGTGTTGCTAGTTTTTCAGCAAAACGAGCATCTCTATGTAACCAAGAAACTGGGGTGCCATCCCCTTTTTCCTTTATCAATTCCATGGCGTATCTTGACATGGGCTTAAGCGGATCATCGTTAATTTCCGAACCTTCTACCACAGGGATATACTCGTCCAAAAGATTGACCATTAAGTGAGCCAAACGTGTTTTAGCTTGTCCCCGTAAACCTAGTAAGTTAATATTATGCCTAGATAAAATAGCTCGCTCCAACTCTGGAATAACGGAATCTTCATATCCCCAAACTCCAGGAAAAGTTTCTTCTCCTTTTTTTATTTTTTGAATAAGATTGTCACGTAATTCATCCTTAACACTTTTTACTTTATAGCCAGCTTCTTTTAACTCGCCAAGTGTTTTTATTTTCTTGTTATCTAATTTCATATATAGCAATCTCTTTTTCTTTTAAAATCAAGTCCGTCTGAAATGAAGAGGAATTGGTCTATCTTATTTCAATCGTTTTTTTCTATTCGCTTCGTAATCTTCAAAAATCATTTCACCCAAACCTTTTAACCCGGTAAAAAATGCCTTGCCTTTGTTCGCTTCCGTAAAGTGGCGAATAAACTGCATTAAATAAGCATCTTGGGCTATCATAAACGTGGTAATAGGAATATGTAATTTTCTAGCCTGGCGTGCCATATTATAGCACTTCTCAACAATATAGTCATCCAGACCTACACTATTCTTATAATATGTTCCATCAGGTAGTCGCAAGCAACTAGGCTTTCCGTCCGTAATCATAAAAATCTGTTTGTTGGTATTACGCTTTCGGCGCAGCATATCCATTGCCAATTGAAGTCCCGCTACCGTATTAGTATGATACGGTCCCACTTTTAGATACGGAAGGTCCTTTATAGGTATGGGCCAAGCATCGTTACCAAAAACCAGAATATCCAAGGTATCTTTTGGATAGCGTGTAGTAATGAGTTCCGCTAGTGCCATCGCTACTTTTTTAGCTGGTGTAATACGGTCCTCGCCGTACAAAATCATACTATGACTAATGTCTATCATTAACACCGTACTCATCTGTGCCTTGTGTTGCGTATCCTCAACTACTAAATCATCTTCGTTTAAAGTAAAGCTACCCATTCCATGGTTGATCTGGGCATTTTTAAGGCTCTCCGTCATTGAAATGTGCTCTAAACCATCACCATAACGGTATTCTCTTAAATCACCCGTATGCTCATCTCCTTGACCGGATTTTCCGGTTTTGTGGTTACCTGAGCCGCTACGTTTAATTTTACCGAAAATCTGGTCTAGCGCACGTTGGCGAATCAAGCGTTCCATTTTAGCGGTAATGGAAATATTTCCCTTTCCGCCGTTTTCATCGCCTTCTTCCCCTTCTCCACCTGCAGCATCATCGTCAAATTCTTCTTGAATGTATCCTTTTGCTTTTAACTCCTCTATGAAATCATCAATCGTATATTCATCATCTGTTAGCTCATACTCCTTATCCAGTTCACGCAACCAATCAATGGCCTCATCAAAATCTCCCGAAGTATGGGTAATGAGTTCCTGAAAAATATCAAAAAGTTTTTCAAAGGGAGTTTGTTCCGGTGCTTCATAGGTTGAAAACCGAAACCCTTTTCTTGTGTTCATAGCCATACTATAAAATTAGTTAATAAAACCGTCAACACCTCCCTTTTTAGGAAATGTTAACGGTTATAGGCTATTGCCTTTCACAAAGCATTGCTGTTTTGCTATTTTGTAAAGAAATGGTCTTTTTAACTGATGATTCCTAATGGCGCCGTAGTCTTCCAAGCACCGCGGGTGAAATCCGGGAATTCCTGTGGTGCGCCATTTGCAGCAACGGAAGTCTCACTTAAAGGAGAAACCGCACTCCATAGACAACCCTCGTACACATTCTGGTCTAAAGGCTCCCCATTTCTTAAACACTCTACAATACGGAACAACATCATAAAGTCCATTCCGCCGTGACCGCCCATTTTAGTGGCGAGATCACCTACTCGCTTGTACAAAGGATGCTCATATTTTTCATAAATTTTTGCCAAGGCATCATCTTGTGCCCAATGATGGTGGTCTTCCGTAGCACCTTCAACCCCACCTTCCAAGGCCACACGGGTTGGGAAACCTGCCAAAGTACCTTTTGTTCCTTGAATCATGTTATGGCGGGTGTATGGTCGTGGACTAGTTTCATCCCACTGCACCATAATAGTTCTACCTAAATCCGTTTTTATGATGGATGTATTGATATCTCCTCCTTTATAATCCAGTTTGTTCCATTTGTGGTCTACAGGAAAGTTCTTTTCAGCATATAATTGCCTTCCTTTGGCAGGCGATGAAAAAGCATTGATGAATTTAAAGTTATCATCAGTCCGACCAATATTCATGTATTGCGCCACAGGCCCTAAACCATGCGTTGGGTAAAGGTTTCCGTTTCTGTGTGCATAATGCGGTGTTCTCCAAGAACCCGTACCACGGTCTACCTCATTCATTTGAAAACGTAACTCGTGAATATAAGCTGCCTCTCCGTGTAAAAGTTCGCCTATAGCCCCTTCGCGACACATGTTCAAGTACAATAGTTCATCTCTACCGTAGTTAACATTCTCCATCATCATACAATGCTTCTTTGTCTTTTCGGAAGTGTCAACTATATCCCACATTTCTTTTAAAGTCAAGGCCAATGGGACTTCTACAAAGGCGTGGCTACCGGCATTCATGGCTGCAATGGCCATTGGCGCATGCAAACCCCAAGGTGTTGCTATAATAACTGCGTCCGGTTTTTGTTCTTCTAGCATTTTTTTCCAATCGTTCTCCCCATTGGTATACAGTTTTACTTTTTTGTGTCGCTGTCCCTTTCCTGCCTCTTTACAGACATCTGCAGATTTTTTGGCCCAATCTTCATAAAGATCTGAAATGGCAACCACTTCAGTGCCTTCAATCGCGGCAATTTGTGCCACATGACCTGAACCTCTTGCCCCTACACCTATAAACGCGAAACGTACCTTATCCAATTTAGAAGCCTTAAAACCTCCCATATATTGTGCAGAAAAAGGTCGTTCCGTTCCTAAAAAGTTAGCTTTTGAAATATTTGGGGTTAGGGCAATACCAGCTCCTACCAATGACGTTTTTTTTAGGAAGTTTCTTCTGTTGGAATTCATTTGTGTTTGTTTTGTGAGTTGTTGTTGAAATGAAACTACAATATAAAGAAGTTTTAGGGAACTTAGACACGCTCGCCTCTGCTATTAACATAGTCTTACAATGATGCATTATTTTTTTGACAACCCACAAAGAGATCATACCTTCGTGTAAGATGATAAAAGAACAATGTCTTGGCTTTTTAGAAACACCTCCACTGTGGACAGGTGAACAATTCGGTATAGAACAGTTTGTGTTCCCTGAGCTTCATATGAAACGGTTTCTGCCAAAACCCATTTCAAAAAAATTACGTTTGGGTCACCAAATGGAACATGTTTTCACCCAATTGCTCGTCAGAAATAACACATACGACCTTGTTCTTCATAACAAAGCTGTAAAAGAAGAAAACCGTACTATTGGTGAAATTGATTTTATACTAAAGCATAGAGAAACGGAAAGACTCCTACATGTTGAATTGACTTATAAGTTCTATATCATTGACCCAAGCATATCAGAACCCATACACCGGTTAATAGGTCCCAACCGTAGGGATATGTTCTTTACCAAAATGGAAAAAATCAGGGACAAGCAGTTTCCTCTTTTGCACTCTACAAATGGAATTAGAACGTTATCCGAAAATCAAATTAACCATGACGATATAACGCACCAAGCGTGTTACAAAGCCCAACTCTTTATGCCCCATACCAATACCCATGTAGACATTACTCCTCTAAATAGAGATTGTATCTACGGCTATTGGTTAAGGTTCGAGGACTTTGAAAATGGTGATTATAAAAAGTACAAATTCTATATACCCAGCAAATCCGAATGGGTCGTTACTCCACACAAAAATGTAAGATATTCATCTCATTTTGAAACTTTGATGGACGTAAACCTGCGCACCCTGAACCAAAATGCCCCCATGCTCTGGATGAAAAAAACAAATACTGAATTTGAAAAATTTTTCGTGGTGTGGTGGTAGTTAGTAGTTAGTAGTTAGTAGTTAGTAGTTAGTAGTTAGTAGTTAGTAGTTAGTAGTTAGTAGTTAGTAGAATTTAATGATATTGAATTTAAGCAAACAAGTTTGCAGCAATTATTTATCTTGAAATGAATCTTACACTACCTACAGAAGACCCCACAACATTCACTTTTAAGCCAAAAACTCAATACTAACTACTAAATACTCCATACTTAATTTACTCAAACGTATAGCTTGTTCTGTTTACTTCCGTTAGCCTAAAATAGCCATGGGCGTAATTATCGGGATTTGTTAAGTTGATGCAGTTACCTTTTACCGCTACAGGCGTAGCCGAAAAAATATCAACCCCACCTATTTGATCAATTAAAATATCCATGTAATCATAATACGCTTCAGAAATACCGTACATTTCTATGGCCACCACATCTCCAGGCTTTAAAACATCAATTTTATCGGTATCCTCATCTTCTTCCAGTTCATACCACCAATCAATTTCATTTCCATTAACGAATTCATCGTCCCCTACTTCAAACTCAGGTAGTAGGTCTCCTTCTCTTTGAAATTTAAAGAAATAGTAATTCTCTTCATTGGCAGGGTCCGTAAATTCAACATGTAATTCCAATTCTTCATCGTCAAAACCATCTTCCCTATCTTGGTACAAATCCGTAATATCCGTAACGGGCATCAATGTTTCCTGTGCCGTATAGGTTTCTCCGTCATGAACAACATTTAAGGTGTACGATTGATTTAAAACAGGTACAAACTCAGTGGTAGTATATTCTCCATTATTCTGATCGGTAAAAATAAATTCCGCTCCACTGGCGTCATTGGTCACCGAAACCGATGCTCCCGTAACGGCAGTGTTGTTCGTTGTATCAAAAAATTCGGTTGAGGTGCTCAGCTTCACCAGCTGTTCATTTCCCGTAGTGCCTTTCTCCCAATCTAGCGATGCTTGAATAACCAAACGGGTCGGGCCTTGCTGAACTTCTACATCAACAACATCCGTACAGGATGCTAGTAACCCCATCAAAGAGAGTGCTGTTATTTTTATGTAATTACGCATTTTTTTTAAAATTTAAAGTTATAAGTTAAGGAAGGAACAATTCCAAAAATGGCGGTTCTGGTAGCTTCGTTTGCACCGGTCTCCAAATTTTGACCAAAGGAAATAGAGGCCACATTTTTACGATTATATGCATTGTAAATACCTAACACCCACTCTCCCTTAAGTCTATTTTGTGGTTTTCTATTCGGTTTATAATTCACGGATAAATCTAAGCGATGGTAAGCGGGTAAGCGATCAGAATTTCTATCGGCATAACTGGCAACAGAAATTCCTTCGTACTCATACTGTCCGTTTGGGTAAGTTACCGGTCTACCAGTTTGAAAAACAAGATTGGCACCAAAACTTAATTTTTCATTCAACTTATATGATCCTGAAATAGAAATATCATGTGTTCTATCGTATGGGGTATTGTACCATTCGCCATTATTAATTCCTAGGCCACCAGCTATACCTCCTGGAGTACGTTGTTCGGATTTTGATAATGTATAGGCAATCCATCCAGTAAAATCACCCTCGTTTTTACGAAGTAACAACTCCAGACCATACGCTCTTGATTCACCCGTTAAAATTTCGGTTTCAATAGTGTTTTGACCTATTAAATCAGATCCGTCAATATAATCGATTCTGTTATCGGTATTTTTGAAATACACTTCTGCCTCCATAGAATAGGCTTTATCCTTGAAGTTTCTGAAATACCCCAATGCATATTGATTGGATAATTGCGGTTTTATGAACTGTCCGCTTGGTGTCCACACGTCCAATGGCGTTGCAGAAGACGTATTGGACAATAAATGAATGTATTGCGCCACTCTGGAAAAGCCGACTTTTAATGAAGAGTTTTCGTTTAATATATACGCTAGCGAAGCCCTTGGTTCTAAATTGCCAAATTTTTCTATGGCATCTCCTTTTTCATAATTGGTCTCCCCTACAGGCGTACCACGCTGGTAGATACCCAATTCAGAATTGTAGACCACTGGTTGATTATTGGCATAATCAACCATAGGCTGACCCCCTAATCTTGAGAATGCGCTATAACGCAATCCGTATTGTGCCGTTAATTTATCCGTTAGTTTATGCTCGGCATTTACATATACCCCACTTTCCAAAGCTCTTTTTTGATCAAGTTTAAGAGGGTTTACGGCAGATGTTTCTGAAGTAGGCCTAATTTCCCCAGGATCAAAGTCATAGTATATGCCACTTGCACCAAAATCCAACTTAAACTTATCACTGAAGTAGTATTTAAAATCATACTTCAGGTTATAATTTGTGATTGAAGAAACCCAATCAAACTCTGCCGTGGTTATACCCAAATCATAATCATATTTACTGTACACCGCAGATAGGTTGGAGAAAAGCTTGGCATTAAAAATATGGTTCCAACGTAAGTTACCCGTTGAATTTCCATAGCTACTTGTGAAGTTTTCACCCAACTCAAAGGCATCCCTTCCAAAATAACCCGAAAGAAACAACCTATTGTTCGCATTGATTTTGTAGTTCGTTTTTAAGTTTAAATCGTAAAAACTAACGCTATTATCTTCTCCTGCCGCCTTTAACAAAAGGTCTGCATATGAACGTCTCCCAGCTATTAAGAACGATCCTTTTTCTTTAAACAAAGGACCTTCTAGAGCCAATCTGCTAGAAATTATTCCAATTCCTCCTGTTGCTGCAAATTGTTTGCTATTACCATCTTTTTGGCGCACATCCAATACGGATGAAACCCTTCCGCCATATCTGGCCGGAATACCTCCTTTGTACAATTTTACATCCTTAATGGCATCGGCATTAAAAACAGAGAAAAAACCGAACATATGCGAAGTATTATAAATAATGGCCTCATCCAATAGTACCAAGTTTTGGTCTCCTGCGCCCCCACGTACGTGAAAGCCACCGGTGCCCTCCCCATTATTGGTCACACCAGGGAGCATCTGTAGCGATTTTAAAATATCTACTTCCCCTAAAACTACGGGCATTTGTTTTACGGTGGCAATGTTCATTTTAACCACGCTCATTTCCGGTTTACGCAAAATTGCCCTTTCAGGTTCGTCTGCCGTAACCACAACTTCCTCTAGTTCAGTAGACAATTCCGAGATTTCAAAATTGAACTTTTGGTTTCTATCCAAAATTACTTCTTTGTACATTTCTGCATATCCCATATAGGAAATAAGCAAGCGGTACTCCCCTTTTGGAGCGGTAATGGAATAAAACCCGTACTCATTGGTAACCACCCCAATTGTGGTTCCTTCCAAAAATACGGAAGCCCCAAAGAGGGTTTCGCCATCTGCCTTATCACTAATTTTACCACTTACGGTATAACTCTCTTGCGCAAAACCATGTGCGCTTATCAATAATAGCAGTACGCTCAGAACGGCCGTTAGCCGTAATGCCCATAAACTATTCGTTACTTTTTTTGTCATTTTACTTATTTTAGTTTTGATTGATGAACACCTCTATGGACAACTGGTTTTTAAGAAGGTTGCATGCCCATTCATTTTTATTTAAAATGATTAAAGTTGCGAAGCTAATACATAGCCAAAGGATAAGTACCCGTATATTTATACCTTAGTGTTAAATATTTCTCACCAAATGCAACCCTTGCAACTTTTGCTTGTCTTTGTTATTGAAATGTAATTTAGAGTACAATCAACCCTCTTAAATTAATTGGAAACCGATATTCGTTTTAGGCACAAATCACTTGTTGAAAATAGCAAGTCTGGCGATAGAAACGCACAGTACCAACTGTACGAACTCTATGTAGATGCCATGTACAATATTGGTATGCGATTTTTGGGGATTAAAGAAGACGCGGAAGATATTGTACAGGACAGCTTTGTAGATGCATTCAAGAATTTACACAACTTTAAATACGAAAGCACCTTTGGAGCATGGCTTAAACGGATAGTCATCAACAAAAGCATTAATCACTTAAAGGTTAAGCGACTACCCCTTGCGGCAATGGACGACCATGAATACCACCTTACGGAAGAACCGAGCAACGAACCGATAGATAAAACGGATGTGGAAAAGGTAAAAAGAGGTATAGAAAAACTGCCTTTAGGTTACAAAAATATAATTAATCTGTACCTGTTGGAAGGTTATGACCATATGGAAATAGGCGAAGTATTGGGCATTTCAACCTCCACCTCAAAATCACAGTACCACAGGGCAAAAAAGAAACTCGTTGAAATTATAAACACATTATAATGGACAATTTTGAAAAACATATCAGGGAGAACAGGGCGGCATTTGATGACCACAAAGCAGACCGTGCCAAACTCTGGGCTAACATAGAAGCTAAATTAGACCCGCCCAAACCCAAAGTGGTGCCGTTATGGAAATCGCCCGTATTCCGGGTAGCAGCCACTGTGCTTATTATTTTGGGGATTTCAAGTCTTATTGGCATTACCTTTTTAGGCAGCTCCGCCAATGATAACACATTTGTTTCCAAGGAATTACAGGATATAGATATGCACTACCAAGATTTAGTGTCCTACCAAGTACAATTGGTGCAGAAAAACGAGAATCTCTCGGATGCGGATAAAGCCGAATTTCTATCCTTTATGGATGACCTAGATAAGGAATATGACCAGCTAAAGTTGGAGATGCAGAACAACCTAGATAATGAACTGGTACTGGAAGCCATTGTTTCCAACTACAGAAAGCGCATAGAGCTCATTGAAAATCTTTTGCGCCAGTTAAACGAATCAAAATTAAATGATGACGACTATGGATACACTTTATAAAAAACTGCTCCTTTTCGCTGCGGCGATAGTCTTTGGCCTTCCGGTCATGGCGCAGGAAAAGGTGTCTAAAAAAGTAACAAAAACATATGGGTTTACCAATGCAGGTGAAGTTCATTTGGATAATAAATACGGCAACGTAAACATCTATGGGTGGACAAAAAACGAGGTCTCCATTACCGTTAATATTACGGTTACCCATAAAAAGAAAGACAATGCCCAAGAACTTTTGGAGCGCATACACCCCGTAATCAAGGACAGTGAAAACTTTATTTCTATGGGCTATGAAATTGGTGAGACCAGCTCGGGATTCTTTTCCAACCTTTTTGATAAGGCCAACCCTTTTGATTTTGACCGAAGTAATGTTCAAATAGATTACAAAGTGTATATGCCGGAAAAGGCTGAACTGGAAATCATAAATAAGTTTGGTGATGTTTTTATTGAAGACTGGATCGGTATTTTAAAAGCCGATGTGCAGCATGGCGATATGTGGATCAATGACAACCTGAACAAAGCCGATGTGGTTATCAAATACGGAAAGCTTAGGGCCAAAAATATTAATTACGGCAACCTGGACCTAAAAAATGGCGGACTGGACATGGACAATTCCAAAACCATGCGACTGAACAGTGCCGGCAGTGAGATTGATATGCACACCATTGGTTCTTTGGAATTCTATTCTAACAAAGATGAGGTTGACCTTGAAGAAGTAAACACGCTATACGGAATGCTTAAATTCAGTAACATTCGTTTAAACCGTTTGGGAAATGATATAGACCTGGTTTTAAAAATATCGGATTTTGCAGTGGAGAACATCATAAACCCTAGTAGTAAAATTGCCATTGAACAAGAATCATCGGAAGTAAGCCTTAATATTATGGACTTCCCGCACCAATTTACAGCAGTGGTAGAAGAAGGCTTGGTGCGTTTGCCCAAATCATTTTACGAAGTAGACTCCCATATACTGGACAAAGGCAAGAAACTGCGGGAAATTAAAGCCACTTACGGGAAGAATCCAATAGGGCGTATTTCCATTACTGGAAACAAAGGAGTGGTTTTATTGAAGGAGCTATAGTGGTTAGTGATTAGTATTGAGTATGGAGTACCGAGTAGTGAGTAGTGAGTAGTGAGTAGTGAGTAGTGAGTAACAATAGTTAAAAAATTACTTCTAATTATTCGTATTTACACTCTCTAACAAATCTATTCGAGTAATGTAATCGTTTAATTCTAAGGTATTTACACTTCGATATACATCAACTATATATCCGAGAAAAATTTCGCTTCCAATTATAGACTCTATTGAGAGTATATTCTCACCAGTTTCTTTATCATAATTATAGAGCCTATCCCTGGAGTTTGGATTGTTAAAATGAAAGTTAAAAACTAAGAGGTAAGCTTCAAGAAACAATAATTTGTGTCTAAATCTATCATCAATTTTATTTTTAAAATGATTATAAAAGTTGTGCTGAATTTTCTCAACGGATAGCTTTTTATTTTTGAACTCATTATAAAAACTAGTATCCATTATTTTGATAAAAACCAAAAACAAGAATAATCCTGGAACAACTTGAACTCTACTACTAAAACTCTTCAATGAGAGCCCCGTAAGTGCAAAGATTTTCTCTTGTTGTCTTAGTGAAACATTTCCATCACTAAAAAGTAGTTGAGAAATGGCATTAAAATCATCTTTTTCTGATTCGTTAAAAAAATTGCTTAACTTAAAATAATCATACAAGTACTTATAATAAGTATCTTCCTCTGGATTTGGAATTGTATATTCAATATCAATAAACCTTCTTAAATATTCCTCTGAATCAATTTTATCACTTCCATAAACTCCACAAATCGCATGGCCAAGTTGCACTTTATCAATTGACAAGACAAAAACAATATTTGGAATACTGAAAAAATGTTTTATTTGCTCCAAAATTAGGACTGCATAATTGGGTCTGCACCTATCCAATTCATCAACAATAAAAACTACAGGTTTTATCTCCTCTTCCACGTTTCTGTTGGTATCTGCGATAAATTTTGCCAAGCTATTTTTAAAGTTTTGGATACTTTCTTTCTTCTTAATATACTGATTCACCTCATTTTCAAAAATATCTGTAATTCCTTTTGAAATTTCAACAAAAGCTTCCTTTGCAGAATTAGTATCTACGTACTTGTCCGCAATTGCTTTAACTAAAATTGGGGCAATATGTTTTGAAAGCACTGAGGCTTTTTTTAAAACTGATTTAAACTTTTTTTCAGTGGTTTTGCTCGTAAGAGTTTTGAGCTCTCCCATGAGAGCTATTAGAGGATTATCTTCAAAATCATTTTCCCAAGCATTAAAATATATAGTTCGATATTTTTGACTTTTAAGCTTTGCTTCCCACATTTTCACAAACGTAGTTTTACCTGCCCCCCATTTATTATTAATAGCTAAAACAAAACCATCATCATATGACCTAACTATTGATGTAAGAATATCAGCATACCTTTCACGGTTTAATTCACACCCCTCAAAAGGTTCGTTTTCATTAATAATCAACTCTAGTTTTCTGATGCTCATTTATACTTTTCTATAAATTATCAACTATGAATTCCTAAAAGACTAGCCAGTCCTTTAATTTTTCTTCAACAAAATTCTTGATTTCCTGAATAATCTCATTATAGAAAACTGTAACCTAATCAACAATATATTCATGAGACAAACAAATTACTTAGCATAATCCCCTTGGGCATAAGAGGCCGAAATACTACTATTGGGCGTTTTACAGTTTTGAGGGAAATCAAAGAAATAGATACACTTAGGAATTCCGTTTTCAAAAGTAATACGAACCGAACCCTTACTATTTCCGCTAAAGCCCGAATAGGTATAACCTGCACTTAACTGAGTGGGTCTGCCTTGACCATCTCGTGAAGATACGGTTACCCCAGATACACTACCCGCCACATAGCGGTTAAACGCCCAGGTTTTGGCCTGGTCACCCACCAAATCATCTACCAATTTTGTGAAATTCTGAGTGCCAGTAGGGCCTCCAGACGCCTTCATCTCAGTATACTTGCTACTTTCCTTTGTTCGAATTGAGGCTTCGTTTAAAGCGAAACGTTTCAGGTTTTCTTCAAAGCGTCTTAATCCCGGGCTATCACAAGCATTCAATTTATACAGTTGAACCATATCATTTTGAAGTCCTTTTGTCTTGTGGATCATATCCACAGAATTTCCCATGGCATTTGGGTCTAGAATCATTTGCATGGTTGTGCGCAAACCATCCGAACGCTGTATGCCCTCTACCTCCATTTTAGCTTTGTACAAGTCAGGACGTGCATAAAGTCCTGAACCCACCCACTCGTAACGCATGCAAACCCGGCTGATTTCCGTACCAAAACCGTCTCTAGTTACTTCTTCTGTGGCGCATACCTGATCCATAATCTCAACCTTGTCACTCGGCAAGTATGCCGCACAACCACCACCATATGCCCTGAGATATTGTCCAAAAATCAAAAGAAATTCCATATCCTCACGTTTCATGGTGATTTCCTCAAAATGTCCTCTAAAAATATAGTCGTAGAACTCCGCAAAGTAAAGTCCGTCTACATTAAATTCCAATGTTTGCGGTTCACTGGGTAGAATTGTATTATCGGCTGAGTTTTCTATAAAAGAAGCGAATAAAAACCATACTAGAGTTACCGTTAAAAGTTTGGAAAAAGAACCTATAATCTTCATTTTGGTTGGTCGGTTAGTGTCCGTTACCAGATGCAACAGACTGATTACAAGTTAAATTTAGCTAAAACCTGCAATTTTAGCTACAAAAAATTTAAAATCCCCTATTACTCAAACTCTAGTTATTCTAAACTCCTTTTTCTAATGAATCATCAGTAAATAAAAGCAGGTTATTTGTATTGGTTGTAGGTGCAAAAAAACTTTTTTCAAAAAAAATTCATTTTATATGCAACTTTTTAGGGTTTCGGTTGTCTATTAGGTAATCAATCGAAAAACGAACAGTGATGAAACTACTTAAAATGAGTCTCCTTTTTCTTGTATCAGGAGTTACCTTTTCAAGTTTTGGACAAGATGAATCTGACGAATACCTAGAGTTCAACGACCGCAATAATGTGGTGCATGGGGTTTATTTGGGACTTGACCTTGGCGCCGGAGAGATAGATGGCGAACCTTCTTTTACCGGCGGATTAAAAGTTGCCTATGTGGCCAACCAACAATTTGAGGTTGGTTTTGCAGGTACCTTTCTTTATTCGGAACAGGATGTATTTAACAATAGTCTTTCTCGCAACGAAGATTTAATAGGAGCTTACGGAGGTCTTCATCTAGAGCCTATTTTTTTTAGCAAAAAGCGCGTAAACCTTTCATTTCCGCTATTGGTAGGTGCCGGTGGTGTAGGCTATATTGAAAATAACTTTCATGATGAAGATTATGAAGAAGAACTTACCGAAGACGATTTTGATGTAGTCTTCGTGGCCGAACCAGGAATAAGTGCCCTCTTTAATGTCTCCCGCTATCTGCAATTGGAAGCAGGCGTAAAATACAGATTTTCCAGTAGAATAGAACTTCCCCCAACACGTACTACCCGCATAAACGGCTTCTCTGCCGGACTAGGAATAAAAGTGGGCATTTTTAACATGGGTAGAAACCGCTATAAAAAGAACATCCAATGAAAGCAACGAACAAAGGAATTTGCGCACATTGTCATGACGTAATCGAAACACAGCACGTATTCAGTGAGAACAATCAAGTGTTTCTTAAGAACAATTTCACCAGTAATTCCACAGTGGAAGTAGAGTGGTCTCCCATCAATTTTCAGTGGATTCCCGTGGTGCAGCTACAAGAGCGTCTAACCCACGCCTAAAACAGTACAATTCATCAACCAGCTTGGTCTAGAGCAAGCTTAAAATCAATCAAAAATGAAAACAAGAACGATGTTTATCGCCATGGCTATGGTATGCCTAATTTTAACCTCCTGTGATTATGACCACATAAAAGCTTCAGGTGAAATCACCACCAAAGATTTGACCATTTCCGATTATGATCAATTAAAAGTTTCTAATGCCTTTGATGTCTACGTTACTTTTTCAGATGAAGAAGAACAGATTAAAATTGAAGCGAATGACAATCTACACGAACGTATTGTAGTGACCCGAGAAGGAGACGAGCTTATCATTAAGTTAAAAAAGTACACAACGGTTGCCGGCAACCCTACTTTGAAAGCATTTGTAACCGCAAAGAACATTTCGGAATTTGACCTTTCAGGGGCGGCAAGTGTAACTCTTGAAAACCCTTGGGATATTGCAAGAGCAAAGATAGAACTCTCAGGAGCTTCGGATATAACCGGCGAAATTATAGCGGACTATCTTGATGTTGATATGGGTGGAGCTTCTGAGGCCGATGTTTATGGACAGGTAAAATCTTTACATGCAGACCTCTCCGGAAGTAGTGATTTACGGGATTACGACCTTGAAGTTGAACGACTTGATATTGACCTCTCCGGTGCCAGTGAAGCTTTTCTTACCGCAACGGAATCAATAAACGTGGAAGCTACAGGAGCAAGTACTTTAAACTATAAAGGTACCGCTGTCATTAACCACGAACGCATTAAGGGGGCTTCGCAATTAAAAAACAGGAACAAGTAAAACGACTATTTGTGTCGCTTTACCAGTTCTGCTTCTATGTCTTTTAAGGTAAAACCTTTTGCCTGAAGTAACATTAGGTAGTGAAAAAGCAAATCGGCACTTTCATATAAAAAGAGGTCATCGTTATCATCCATGGCCTCTATTACAGTTTCCACCGCTTCCTCCCCAACCTTTTGGGCTATTTTGTTAATGCCTTTTTCAAATAAAGAGGCAACGTATGATTTACTCGAATCCGAAGCTTCACGACGCTGTTTAATAACTTCTTCCAGCTGAGAGAAAAAACCAAAGTTTGAGGTGTTTTCTCCATTCCAACACGTATCGGAACCAGTGTGACATGTTGGCCCTATGGGTTTAACGGAAATCAACAACGTATCATTATCACAATCATTCTTGATATCAAGAAGCTCAAGAAAGTTTCCGCTCTCCTCACCCTTGGTCCATAAACGCTTTTTTGTACGGCTATAGAAGGTTACCTTTTTGGTCTCTTGCGTTTTATCAAAAGCCTCTTGGTTCATATAACCTAACATCAACACATTCTTAGTTACTGCATCTTGAATTATAGCAGGTACTAGTCCGTCTTCGTTTTTATTAAAATCTATTTTCATTCTGTTTGTTTTAAGCAAGGGCAAAATTTACCGCGGCGTACGCATGTTCCAAAGTAGTATCTATTACCGCAATATCACAGTCCTTTTGCTGTATCAACAACGGTATTTCGGTACAGCCCAAAATTACACCTTCTGCGCCTTCTTTTTTGGCCTTGCCAATAATATCTAAATATTTATTTTTTGATTCTTCGCTAATGATTCCTTTAGCGAGCTCATTATAAATTACCCCATGAACCGTATTTCTGTCTTCTGCAGAAGGAATCAAAACCTCTATACCAAACTTATTTTTCAAGATGTCTTTATAGAAATCCAGCTCCATGGTATACTTGGTCCCCAATAGCAGAACTTTTTTACACCCTTTAGATTTAACGGCCTCTCCTGCAACTTCGGCAATATGTAATACCGGTATTTCTATTTTCTCTTCTATTTTAGGGACACTCAGATGCATGGTATTGGCACAGATCAAAAGTATTTCTGCTCCCGCATTTTGTAATCCCAGGGCTATATCGGACATCTTTTCGTGCAACGAATCCCAATCGCCTTTACCTTGTTTATCCGATATTTCAGAAAAATTGACGGACTCAATAATGCAGCTACAGGAATTTTTATCGCCTAAAAGCTCCGCTACCTTGGTATTTAACAACTCGTAATACAATTGGGTAGATTGCCAAGTAATACCCCCTATAAGTCCAATTTTTTTCATCACTTTAAATTTTTATCAGCCAAAAATTTTATAACCGGACCGGAATACCGTTTTCCTTTAATTCTTCTTTTAAATCTTTAATACCGATTTCCTTAAAATGAAAAACACTGGCTGCAAGGGCCGCATCAGCTTTACCCTCCACAAAGGTATCCGTAAAATGTTGCATATTACCTGCGCCTCCGGATGCAATTATAGGAATGTTCAATTCCGTACTTAGTTTACTCAAAGCTTGGTCGGCAAAGCCATCTTTGGTACCGTCATGGTCCATTGAGGTGAACAGGATTTCACCAGCACCACGTTCCTCAACCTCTTTGGCCCATTCAAACAGTTTGCGTTCTGTAGGTACTTTACCACCTACCAAATGAACGATCCATTCGCCATCTATCTGTTTGGCATCAATGGCGACTACGATACACTGCGATCCAAATTTTGCAACCAAGTCGTTAATCAATTGTGGATTTTTTACCGCTGATGAATTAATGGATACTTTATCCGCGCCATTCTGCAATAGAATATCAACATCCTCAACCGAAGAAATTCCACCACCCACAGTAAACGGAATATTCACCTTTTCCGCCACGCGGTATACCAAATCTGCCAAGGTTTTACGTTTTTGTTCCGTGGCCGATATATCTAAGAAAACAAGCTCATCGGCTCCTTCCCTACTATAAATTTCGGCCAGTTCAACTGGGTCCCCGGCATCACGTAAATCAACAAAGTTTACGCCCTTTACCGTTCTACCATCTTTTATATCCAAACAAGGAACTATTCGTTTTGCTAACATATTTTAAAATTTGAACTTTGAAAAGGATTTCAAAAACCTCTATCCCTCCGTTCATTAGTGTACTCCCTTAAACATTAACCTCTTATTTGCAGGATAAAATCCTCTAACTGCTTTAAGCTGATTCTATTCTCATAAATAGCTTTACCAATGATTGTTCCTTCACAACCCATTTCGGCAAGTTTTGGCAATTCATCAAAAGTTGATATTCCGCCACTCGCAATCAATTTTAGGCCTTGGGTAACATTTCCACCAACTTCGCTCATATTAACCTTACATTCTTCCAAAATCTTTTTATATAAGTCGAAAGAAGGACCTTCTAGCATACCGTCTTTGGAAATATCCGTACAGATTACATAGGCTATACCCTTTTCTTGATACTCGGAAATAAACGGAATCAATTCTTCCGTAGATTCTTCCTGCCAGCCTGAAACCGCTACTTTTTCATCCTTGGCATCGGCACCCAAAATAATTTTTTCGGCACCATAGGTCTGAATCCAGCCTGAAAAGGTTTCCTTATCCTTAACGGCAATGCTCCCTCCGGTTATCTGATTAGCGCCACTCTCAAACGCAATACGCAAATCATCATCGGATTTGAGTCCGCCTCCAAAATCTATATTCAGCGTAGTTCCACAAGCTATTTGCTCCAAAATTTTATGGTTTACAATATGCTTGCTCTTAGCGCCGTCTAAATCTACCAAATGCAAATATTGAATACCATGTGCCTCAAAGGCCTTGGCTACCTCTAACGGATTCTCATTGTATATTTTTTTGGTGTCGTAATCTCCTTTTGAAAGGCGTACACATTTACCATCTATGATATCTATTGCGGGTATTATTCTCATATTTTTTTTATAAAAGGTATTAAGTAGTTAGTAAAATCTATAAATTTCAGTTTAATTATAAGAATCTCTAAATTCATTAATCAATACGATTAAGAAAATTCTCCAGAATCCTTTCGCCTACACCACTACTTTTTTCCGGGTGAAATTGGGTGCCGTAAAAATTATCCTTGGCCAACGCAGCGCTGTATTTTAGTCCGTATTCAGATTGTGCTATGGTTTCTTCACATAATGGTGCATAGAAACTGTGGACCAAATAAATGTGCTCTTTGTCATCTATTCCTTTAAAAAGCCCTGACTTTAGATTTGTTATCTGGTTCCAACCAATCTGCGGCACTTTAACCCCGTTATTAAACTTTACCACATCTACATCAAAAATACCTAAGCCGGTGGTATTGCCTTCTTCTGAAGAATGACACATAAGCTGCATCCCCAAACAGATACCTAAAACAGGTTGTTTTAAATTTGGAACTATCTTATCCAGACCACTTTCCCTCAATTTTGTCATGGCACTACTGGCCTCTCCTACACCGGGAAAAATAACTTTATCAGCAGATTGAATCTCCTCTACATCACTACTGAGAACAGCTTCGTAGCCCAAACGCTTAATAGCGAATTTGATGCTCTGAATATTACCTGCACCGTAATTTATAATTACTATTTTCATTTATTTAGCATTGAATATCAAGTAATAAGAACAAAGCGAATTTTAAAAACTTAATACTTTGTAATCAGTACTCACTACTATTTTTATAGAACTCCTTTTGTACTTGGCAGCACCATTTTTTCAACATCACGTTTTACGGCCATTTTAATTGCTTTTGCAAATGCTTTAAATATGGCTTCGATTTTATGATGCTCATTGGTTCCTTCTGCCTTTACGTTTAAATTTGCCTTAGCTCCGTCCGTAAAGGATTTAAAGAAATGATAGAACATTTCCGTTGGCATATCACCCACCATTTCACGTTTAAAATCAGCATCCCAAACCAACCAGTTGCGACCGCCAAAATCTATGGCTACCTGAGCAAGACAATCATCCATCGGCAGACAAAAACCGTAACGCTCAATGCCCATTTTAGAACCTAGAGCTGTGTTGAAAACTTCTCCCAAGGCAATTGCAGTATCTTCTATAGTATGGTGCTCGTCTACCTCTAAATCGCCATCTACCTTTATCTCCAAATCCATTTGACCATGACGAGCCAATTGGTCCAACATATGATCAAAGAAAGACAAGCCCGTTTTTATATCGCTCTTACCCGTTCCGTCTAGGTTTAGGTTAATGTAAATATCAGTTTCATTGGTCTTTCTATGCGTTTCCGATGCTCTCTCCTCTAATTTCAAGAACTCATATATCTTCTCCCAATCATTACTTTCCAAAGCAATGACAGAATCCAGTTCTTCACGCTTTACGGTAATTTCACCCGTACCCAAATTGGTTTCATCGTTTATAAAAATACCTTTTGAACCTAGGTTTTTGGCCAGTTCAATATCCGTTAACCGATCACCGATTACGAATGAGTTTTTTAAATCATACTCCTCGGAAAAATATTCCGTCAACAAACCTGTACCCGGTTTTCTAGTATTGGCATTTTCATGTGGAAACGTGCGGTCCAAAAAGACCTTATCAAAAACCACTCCTTCGTTTTCAAAGGATTTCAAGATAAAATTATGTACCGGCCAAAACGTATCTTCCGGAAAAACATCCGTTCCCAAGCCGTCTTGGTTGGTAATCATGACCAATTCATAATCTAATTCTTTGGCTATTTTACCTAAAAACGTAAATGCCTTAGGATAGAAAATCATTTTTTCAAATGCATCTATCTGCTCATCTACGGTTTCTTTTATTATTGTACCGTCTCTATCTATAAATAAAACTTTCTTCGCCATGGTATGAGTTTCTTGAGCTATTGGTTTAGGTTAGCTTTTTTAATACTTCAATTAATTTTTTGTTTTCGGTTGGTGTACCCACTGTAAACCGCAATGTGTTTTCGCATAATGGCTGCGTTGTTCTGTTCCGTACAACCACACCTTCCTTCAACAGTTGATTGTATCTTTTGGTGGCATCATCTACTTTTGCGAGCACAAAATTGGCATCGGAAGTATAGATTTGCTTCACGTAATACACTTCATGTAACGCTTTAAGTAATTGCTCCCTTTCACTTAAAATATTGGATATTTCACTTTTGACCGCGCTTGTATCCAGGACCCTTTGGAGCGCCTTCTGTTGCGTTAGCTCATTTACATTATAAGGCGGTTTAATTTTATTCACTGCCGCTATAACCTCTTTAGAAGCAATACAGATTCCTAAACGAATTCCGGCCATACCGTACGCCTTAGAAAGCGTTTGCGTAACGACTAGATTTGGGAATTCAGATAATCTTGTCACCCAACTTTCGCTTCCTGAAAAATCAATATACGCTTCATCAATTACAACCAGGCCATTGAACTTATTCAATAAATCCACCATGATTTCTTCTTTGAAAATATTGCCGGTAGGATTGTTGGGCGAACATAGGAACAACAGTTTGGAGTGCTCATCTGCAGCATTCAAAATAGCCTCTACATCTGGCTGAAAATCATCTGTTAACAAAACTTCTCTGTTCTCTACCGTATTTATTCCGGACAGCACTTTGTACATGCCATAAGTGGGAGGCAAGGAAATAATGTTATCTATTTTGGGCTCGCAGAAAGTTCTGAAAATCAAGTCCAGTACTTCATCGCTTCCGTTTCCTAAAAGGATATTCTCCGCAGCAATACCCTTCTGCTCCGCTAATACCGATTTTAAACCTCTTTGTTGCGGATCCGGATATCTGTTTACCCCATTTTCAAACGGGTTTTCATTGGCATCTAGAAACACCATATCCGACCCATCCGAAACATACTCGTCACGTGCCGAACTATACGGACTCAAGCCTTTTACGTTCTCCCGAATCAGGTTTTGTATACTGAATTGCTTATTCATTCTTTAAACTGTTGAGTCTTAGCGTTACCGCATTTTTGTGGGCTTGAAGTCCTTCTGCTTCCGCCATGATTTCAATTGCATTGCCAATTTCCTGTATACCCGATTCACTTATTTTCTGAAACGTCATACTCTTCATAAAACTATCTAAATTAACACCACTATATTGCTTGGCGTAACCGTTGGTAGGCAAAGTATGATTGGTTCCAGAAGCGTAATCTCCCGCACTTTCCGGTGTATAGTTACCGATAAATACAGAACCAGCATTCTTGATATTATCAATAAAGAAATCCTCGTTTTCTACGCACACAATATAATGCTCAGGACCGTATTCATTGATTAAGTCGTTTGCCGCTTGGTCATCCGCTACAAAAATCAACTTGCTATTGGCAATGGCTTTTTCGGCAATATCTTTTCTAGGTAGTTGCGGCAGTTGTTTTTCCACTTCCTTCTCTACGGCATCAATCATGTTTTTTGAAGTGGAAACCAAAATAACCTGGCTATCTACACCATGCTCCGCTTGACTCAACAAATCCGAAGCAACAAATGCTGGATTGGCAGAATCGTCCGCTAAAACCAAAAGCTCACTGGGTCCCGCGGGCATATCTATTGAAATTCCATATTTCGTTGCAATCTGTTTGGCAACCGTAACATATTGGTTACCAGGTCCAAAAATTTTGTACACTCCGGGAATGCTTTCCGTACCAAAAGTCATAGCGGCAATCGCCTGAATACCGCCCACCTTAAATACTTTCTTTACCCCACATAAATTTGCGGTGTACAGAATGGCCGGATTGATTTTACCTTCTTTGTTTGGTGGAGAACACAACACTAATTCTTCACAACCTGCAATGGTAGCGGGTACAGCGAGCATCAAAATTGTGGAAAACAACGGTGCCGTACCACCGGGAATGTAAAGCCCCACTTTTTGAATAGGTCTTTTTTCTTGCCAACATTGCACCCCGTTAGCGGTTTGTACCGAAACTTTTGTAGTTTTTTGAGCCTTGTGAAAGACCTCGATATTATTCTTAGCAAGTTGAATGGCTTCCTTTAATTCCTCCGATACCAGTTTGGACGCTTCTTGGATTTCTTCTTCAGAAACTACCAAATCCTCTAAAAGTACGCCATCAAACTTCTGGGTATATTTCTTTAGAGTAGCATCCCCACTATTTTGGACCTCCTTAAAAACGGCCTCAACCGTCTGTTCAATATCCGCTACGGTCTGCGTTGGACGTTTTAAAACAGTACTCCACTCTGCCCTATCCGGATTGTATATTTTGTTCATTTTCTTTACTCTAAATTCTTAATCATATGGTATCCTAAAGGCTCAAAACCATGACGTTTCCAAAACTTCACTCCTTTTTCGTTATGCAAGTAGCAATTCAGCTCCAAGCTGGCACAATCCATACTCTTGCCGTATTCCGAAAGCCAATCCATCATTAGCCTACCAACTCCTCTACTACGATATGCTTCACTTACAAATACATTGTCCAGCTCCAAGTGTTTGCCCTTATAGAACTTTTGTAAAAACCATATACCACAGCAGGCAATCAACTTTTGTTTATCATAGACTCCTAGACATTGGTATCCGCCCATGGCCAATATATCCTTTAAACGACTTTTCAGTATTTCCTCGGAAAGTTTACCTTGATTCAATTCAAAAATCAAAGGCAGAACAGATTCCATTTTATCATACGGAATCAACTCTAAATTTAAATCGCCCGTCATACCGGAAAATTAAAGTACCATCTTTTCAATTGGACAAACCAAAATACCTTCTGCACCGGCTTGTTTCAACTCATCTATTACATCCCAAAACTTATCTTTATTAATTACCGTATGAACCGAGCTCCAACCTTCTTCTGCCAATGGTAAAACTGTTGGGCTTCTCATTCCTGGCAACAACTCCAATACTTTATCCAACTTATCATTAGGTGCATTCAGTAATACGTATTTAGATTGGCGTGCCTGAAGAACCGACTTTATCCTAAACTGAAGCTTCTTTAAAATTTCCTTTCTTTCTTCGTCAATATTAGGTGACACGGCCAAAACAGCTTCACTGGTAAGCATGATTTCTACCTCTTTAAGGTTATTCTTAAAAAGGGTACTTCCACTGGAAACGATATCACAAATACCATCTGCAAGACCAATGTTTGGGGCAATTTCCACAGAACCATTGATAATATGCAAATCTGCTTTCACCCCTTTTCCTTCTAAATATTTTTGAACTGTATTAGGGTAAGAAGTAGCTATACGCTTTCCTTCAAAATCTTGAACCGATTTATATTTCACCGATTTAGGTACCGCCAAAGACACTTTACATTTTGAGAAACCTAGTTTTTCGGCAATACCAATATCCTCTCCTTTTTCAATCAGCACATTTTCCCCAATGATAGCAATATCTACTACACCATCTCTTAAGTACTGAGGGATATCTCCATTACGAAGGTAAAATACCTCTAAAGGAAAATTTCTTGATGAGGCTTTTAACTGGTCTTTTCCATTATCGATAGACACCCCGCAATCCTTTAATATTTGAAGGGAATCTTCGTTTAACCGACCTGATTTCTGAATAGCAATCCTAATTTTTGTCATTTTCATCTTTGTTATGTTCAAGCCATCAAAAGAGCTCTAAAAGTAAAACCCGTTTGATTGCTCAAACGGGTTTTTAAATATGTTGCACTACTACAATACATTCCTACCTCGCCTGAGCGTGAATATGGAAATGATGATGTGTAGTTTTGTTTTTCATTATGAGGTAAAAGTAAAATCTATTTTTCAATTCTCAAAAGAATAGTTCCAAAATAAACAAAAACAATGCAACTACCTTTTACTTAACACAGATTAGTTATTCCCTAAGATTAAGGGCAGCCCTGATTCTCCGCCCCCAACAACAATTACTTTTGCATTAGGAGACTTAGACAATTCTAATGTGGCATCTATACCTTTATCCTGTAAAATCTTGTCCGTTAACGAAGCACTTAAAATTCTGTTGGCATCCGCCTTACCTTGCGCTTCAATTGTTACCTTTTCCGCTTCTTTTTGAGCCGTGACCAATCTAAACTCGTATTCCAAGGACTCTTGCTCTTGCTTTAATTTACGCTCAATAGCATCTTTAATAGTTGGCGGTAAAGTAACATCTCTTACCAATATTTCATTCAACTGAATATACTGCCCTGATACAATTTTTTGAGTTTCATCAAAGATTTCCTGTTGAATGGCATCTCTCTTACTGGAATATAATTGCTCAGGTGTATAGCGCCCTACTACAGAACGCGCGGCCGAACGTATCGTAGGCAACAAAACTCTCTGTACGTAAGCCTCACCCTTTTCTTGATGCAACTTACCCAAATCACCACGAATAGGCTCAAACCAAGCAGACGCTTCTAGTTTAATATCCAAACCATTACTAGACAATACGTTCATTTTTTCAAGAACCTCTTGCTGTCTTACTTCATAAATAAAAACCTTGTTCCATGGCGCTACAATATGAAAACCTTCACCTAAAGGCGCCTCATCCGTTACTACACCACCACCAAAAGTTTTATAGAGCACACCCGCCTCACCGGAACCTATGGTGACCGCAGATTTTGAAATTAAAATAATAATAAAAATAAAAGCGAATATTACTGGTAAAGCAATCTTAGGTAATTTGTCCATTTATTGTAATTTATATTAGTCCGTTATATTTTCTTAAAAACCATTCTGCAGCAAGGGCAATAACCATAAGCCCTAACAGCAGTCCGAAATCTATCAAAGATACAACATTTTGCTTGTTTTTCCGGGTTGGAAGAAACCTATCGTCTCCTAACAAATCTTGTATTAAATCTTGGTTTTGATTGGGATAAAACAGGCTTCCGCCAGTGTTCTGGGCCAAACGTTGTAGTTTTTCATAGTTAGTAGACAAAAACTGTTTTTCGACATCAAAATCAAGTATGGTAAAACTTCCCGACTTTGATAGATTTTCTTTTTTAACCGAAACCGTAAAATCATACTTACCAGCCGATAAATTACTTAAATCTGCTTCATAATAATTACCACGCAACAACATAGGAATCTCGGAAGTAATTTTGGTCTCAGAATTTTTAAGCTTTAGAAGCATTTCCGCATTGGCATCAAACACAAAAGTTTTATCAAAATAAGTTGCGGAAATTCTGGCGTCACCACTTCCCGTATATGTATTTTCATAGTCCAAGGTTAGTCGCTCTCGCGATTTATTACTGGCCAAATACAACGTTAGCTTCCCAATTAAATCATCAAAATTCTTAAAACTTTGTTCATTTCGGTAGTTCTGCATGCGCCATTTCCAGATATGTTCTCCAAAAAGTACTGCATCTCTCTTTTTTCCTTCTTCAAAAACAGCCAACAAAGGCTGGTTCAAATCAACTCCTTTGATGCGCTGTGTTAGCAAAATATCGTTTTTCCCATGTAATACGATGTCTCCCAAACTACTTTGAAGAGGTGGGAAATCTTCCACGGAAAAATCTGCTATATTAAAAAGTCCAAAACCGGAGTTGGTAACCGCAAAAACCTCCTCTGTTTGATTGTAGCTGTTCTTTGTAAAACTTTTTTGTGCCCTATTTAGAAAATTCCAATCGGTTTTAGGTCCTGTAATGGTGAACGTATTTGCCTTTGTATTTTCGATATAATCAAAAACGCCTTTAAAATTTGGACCTGGTTGATATAAGATAAAAAGGTCTACCCCTTCAAACTTCTTTAAATCGTCCGCAGGACTCAAGATAGAAACCGACCGTTGACCGTTACTTTCTATAGATTTTTTAAGCGCTCCAATATCTGGGTGCATAATAGTAGAGACCAAGGCTATTTTTGTTTTTTCATCAATAACCTCTACTACCACTTCCCTACTATTGTTGGCCGTATTCCTTTCGTTTTCCAGGTTGCCAATGGTTACCTTAAGGTTTTTGGTTCCCACCGAATTTGCATTCAACAATGTGTTGATTACTTCACTGGAATTGATACTGGAAAATGAAACGTTTTGTCTAAAAACCGATTTCCCATTTAATGCAATACGAATCGGAACCGTGACATCTCGTTTTCCTGAATAGGACACATAAATTTGAACCGGGTATTTATTCTTGAGAAAAGCATATCTGTTCGTGTTTACCTGAGATATGGCAAGGTCTTCATAACGGGTAGTATCACCAACCGCTATAGGGTATATGGGTAATTGCCTGCCACTACTATTAAAATCATAATCTTGACCCAACGTTTGGTTACCATCCGTAAGTAAAACAACAGCTGAATTTGTAGTGGCATATATGTCCTTTAAGGCGGACAGAGCCTGCGAAATATTCGTGTTCTTTTCTTGAAACGAAAGACTATCCCCTTCCTTTAAAAAGCTGCCAAAATTATAGGTATCCACCACAAAGCGTTTTTGAACTGCTTCACTCTGTTTAAGATTTTCTATAGTTTGATGTACTTCTTCTTTTGCCGTGGCTACCGAAGAAGAATTATCGGCCAAAACTATAAGGTTAGCTTTCTCCGTTGTGTATTCGTTTTTTGTAAACTTAGGGTTTATAAGCAGTAGAAATCCGCAGAAATATGTAATAAAGCGTAAAAACGATAGCGCAATGCTTAGCTTGCCCCTAAGTTTGTTTTTATGGTAATACTGAAATAACACCAGCGCCAACGAGACTATTACGGCTAAGATTATAAGAAGAATCGTCTGGGTATTCATTAAGGAAGTTTCTTTTTAAGCTATAACAAATTAAAGGGAAGGACTCACGCCTTCCCCTTAAAAGTATATCTTATGTAAGCATGCCACCATCTACATTCAGTACCTGACCGGTAACATAGGCCGAAAGGTCCGAAGCAAAAAATAGACACGCATTTGCAATATCTTCAGGAGAGCCACCTCTTTTTAATGGAATACCATCTCGCCAGCCCTGAACCACTTTTTCATCCAGCTTATCCGTCATTTCGGTTTCGATGAATCCAGGTGCAATAGCGTTACATCTAATATTTCTGGAACCTAACTCCAAAGCAACGGACTTAGTAAACCCGATCATACCTGCTTTTGAAGCCGCATAATTGGTCTGTCCGGCATTTCCTTTAACACCAACCACGCTACTCATATTTACAATACTTCCTTTACGTTGCTTCAACATGGTACGTTGAACCGCCTTGGTCATATTGAAAACGGACTTTAAGTTAATCTCTATAACACTATCAAAATCAGCTTCTGACATACGCATAAGCAAGTTATCTTTGGTTATACCCGCATTGTTGATCAAAATGTCAATTCCTCCAAAATCTTCAAGAACTCCGGCTACCAATTGCTCTGCCGCTTCAAAGCTTGCCGCATTACTTTTGTACGCCTTGGCTTTTACCCCTAGACCGGACAATTCTTTCTCAAGTGCCAAAGCAGGCGCTTCACTTGAACTGTACGTAAAAGCTACATTGGCCCCGTTTTCAGCAAAAACTCGGGCAATACCAGTACCAATTCCTCTACTGGCACCCGTGATAATGGCATTTTTTCCTTCTAACAATTTCATCCTCTATATAGATTTGCTTTGTTCTACTTCAAATATAAGTTTTGTTTTATAAAAGGGCTATAAAAAAATCCCGTTTCCGATAAGTCGAAAACGGGATTCTTATATCCGTAAGGGAATTAACCCATAACTTCTTTTACTTTCACACCAATTTCTGCTGGAGAATCCACAACATGAATTCCATGCTCCCTCATAATCTTCTTTTTTGCCTGAGCTGTATCATCGCTTCCGCCAACAATAGCACCTGCGTGACCCATAGTTCTACCCGCTGGAGCAGTTTCACCGGCAATAAATCCTACAACTGGTTTTTTACTACCACTTGCCTTGTACCATTTAGCCGCGTCCGCTTCTAATTGACCACCAATCTCACCGATCATTACAACACACTCAGTCTCTGGATCATTTATTAAAAGCTCAACCGCTTCTTTGGTTGTAGTTCCAATAATAGGATCTCCGCCAATACCAATAGCTGTAGTAATACCTAAACCTTGGCGAACTACCTGATCCGCAGCTTCATAAGTTAACGTACCTGATTTAGATACAATACCTACGTTTCCTTTTTTGAAAACAAAGCCCGGCATGATACCTACCTTAGCTTCCTCTGGAGTAATTACACCAGGACAGTTAGGACCAACCAAACGGCAATCCATATTTTTAATATAGTTAGAAGCCTTTACCATATCGGCAACAGGAATACCTTCTGTAATAGTAATGATTACTTTAATACCTGCACTAGCAGCCTCCATGATAGCGTCAGCAGCAAAAGCGGGCGGTACAAAAATAATTGTAGTATCTGCACCTACTTTCTCCACAGCTTCTTCAACCGTGTTAAAAACAGGTCTTCCCAAATGTTCTTGTCCACCTTTTCCAGGGGTTACACCACCAACAACATTGGTACCGTACTCTATCATTTGTTCTGCGTGAAAAGTACCTTCACTACCTGTAAATCCCTGAACAATTATCTTGGAATCTTTATTGACTAAAACGCTCATATACTCTCTAGTTTATTTTAATGTGACAAAAATATAGGTTTACAAATGAAATCTGAACTTAGACTGCATATTATTCTTCTAATTTTTTTAGAATGGACGGAATTTTTTTAACATAAGCCAATTGTTTTAGCTTTTCTCGCGATTCTTCAATGGGTGTACCAAAATAACTCTTACCGCCAGCAACGGATTTAGTCACTCCTGTTTGCCCCATAATTACCGCCTTTTTTCCTATGGTAATCCCGCTGTTGGTACCAACTTGGCCCCAAAGCGTAACTTCATCTTCTATGACTACGCAACCCGCAATTCCGGTTTGTGAAGCAATTAGACACTTTTCACCTATTACGGTATCATGCCCAACATGTACTTGATTGTCTAATTTTGTTCCCTTTTTTATAGTAGTATCACCGGTTACACCTTTATCAATAGTGCAAAGCGCACCAATGTCAACATTATCCTCAATAACTACTCTTCCACAGGAAATTAGTTTATCAAACCCTTCTGGACGGTTTTTATAGTAAAAGGCATCCCCTCCCAAAACTGAACCTGAATGAATACTAACATTATCCCCAATTACGCAATTATCATATAAACAGACATTGGCGTGAATTAAACAGTTCTTGCCAATTTTTACATTGTTACCTATAAATACGTTGGGCTGAATAATGGTTCCCTCTCCTATTTCTGCCGAAACCGCAACCGATGCAGTTGCTCTTTCAAACGGTCTAAAATGTACCGAAAGCTTATTGAAGTCGCGAAAAGGGTCATTAGAAATCAAAAGTGCTTTTCCTTCAGGACAATCTACTCTCTTGTTTATCAAGACAATAGTAGCCTTTGAAGTTAAAGCCTTATCGTAATATTTAGGGTGGTCTACAAAAACAATGTCCCCATTCTCAACTACATGAATTTCGTTCATGCCCAAAACCTGAAAATCGTCCGCACCCACATATTCACAATCAATTATGGAGGCAATAGTCTTTAGGCGCTGAGGATTTGGAAATTTCAAAGGAGCAAAGTATCAGTTAGTATTTTTAAAATCGATATAAATCAGTAATGAATAGCGCTTATTCCTTAACGCGCTCCATATACGTACCTTTATCCGTTTCTATCTTTATTTTATCACCCTCGTTGATAAACAAAGGAACATTTACCTCTGCTCCGGTTTCAACCTTAGCTGGCTTAGTAGCATTGGTAGCCGTATTTCCTTTTACTCCTGGCTCTGTATACGTTACCTCTAGAACAACACTAGCAGGCATTTCTACGGATAAAGGCATACTATCTTCCGTATTGAAAAGAATTTTTACAACCTCACCTTCTTTTAACAACCCCGGAGCATCTAATGCGCTTTCTTGAAGCGTTATTTGGTTGTAATCATCCGTATTCATAAAATGATAGGTTTCACCCTCAGGATACAAAAACTGGTAAGAACGTGTCTCTACACGAACATCCTCAATTTTATGACCTGCTGAAAACGTATTATCCAAAACTTTTCCAGTGGAAATACTCTTCAATTTGGTACGAACAAAAGCAGGACCTTTACCCGGTTTAACGTGTAAAAACTCAATGATTTTGTATATATCGTTATTGTAGCGAATACATAGTCCTTTTCTAATATCTGATGTTGATGCCATTTCTAGTTTGCTATTTATTTTGTGATTTTATCAATGGTAGCTCTTTTATAAACAACTGAACTACGCACCTTAAAAACCTTGATTAATTATTGCTGAAATATCCTTTCATAATACCACGTTGGGAATCTCTAATAAACTGAAGAATCTCATCCCTTTCCGGAGTAGCTTCCATTTCAGCCTCTATGATTTGAGTGGCCTGTGAATTGTTATAATGCTTTTGGTAAAGAATACGATAGATATTCTGTATTTCCCTAATTTTCTCCGATTGAAAACCACGTCTTCGTAAGCCCACAGAATTGATACCCACGTAAGAAAGAGGTTCACGTGCCGCTTTTACAAAAGGAGGCACATCTTTTCTTACCAACGAACCACCTGTTACAAACGCATGTTGACCCACTGATACAAATTGATGTACGGCAACCAAACCGGCAAGAATTACGTTGTCCCCAATAGTAACATGTCCCGCAAGGGTAGAATTATTGGAAAAAATACAGTTGTCACCCACAATACAATCATGAGCAATATGACAATAGGCCATAATCAAACAATTCTCACCAATTACGGTCTTGTTTCGGTCAGAAGTACCTTTATGAATGGTTGCACACTCCCTAATAGTAGTGTTGTTACCAATGGTAACTATGGTATCTTCTCCATTATATTTTAAATCCTGCGGTGGAGCGGAAATAACGGCACCGGGAAAAATGTTGCAATTTTTTCCAATGCGGGCTCCTTCCATTATGGTTACGTTAGAACCGATCCAAGTACCATCACCTATCGTTACGTTGTTATGAATTGTAGTAAATGGTTCTACTACAACATTTTTAGCAATTTTTGCGCCCGGGTGAATATAGGCAAGAGGTTGATTCATTCTATTTCTTTTTAGCTATTTGTGCCATTAATTCTGCTTCGCACACTAATTTATTATTTGCGTAAGCATAGGCTTGCATGTGACAGATACCTCTTCTAATTGGTGTAATAAGACTACAGTGAAAAGTTAACGTATCTCCCGGAAGTACTTTCTGCTTAAATTTAACATTATCCATTTTCATGAAAAAGGTCAAATAATTTTCTGGATCCGGAACCGTACTCAAAACCAGAATACCACCCGTTTGGGCCATGGCTTCAACTTGTAAAACACCAGGCATTACCGGCGCTCCTGGGAAATGACCAACAAAGAAATTTTCGTTCATAGTCACGTTTTTCATTCCCACAACATGGGTGTCGGATAATTCCAAGATACGATCAATTAACAAAAATGGAGGTCTATGCGGAAGCATATCCATAATTTGATGAATATCCATCAACGGAGGTTGATTTAAATCATATTGAGGAACTTTATTACGTTTCTCTAATTTTATGATTTTTGAAATTTTCTTGGCAAACTGGGTATTTACATAATGTCCAGGCTTATTGGCAATAATTTTACCTCTGATCCGTGTACCCGCCAAAGCAACATCGCCAATTACATCCAATAATTTATGACGTGCCGCCTCATTTGGTTGGTGCAGAGTAAGATTGTCCAAAATACCATTAGGTTTAACAGAAAGCTTTTTCTTGTCAAAAGCTTTTTCTAGTTTTTTCATGGTTTCTTCGGAAATCTCCTTATCTACATATACAATAGCATTATTAAGGTCTCCACCTTTAATAAGTCCGTTTTCCAAAAGCATTTCTAACTCGTGAAGAAAACTGAATGTACGTGCTTCGGATATTTCGCTTTTAAAGTCTGATAAGCGCTCCAAAGTTGCATTTTGAGTACCCAAAACCTTGGTACCAAAATCTACCATAGTAGTTACTTGATATTCCTCCGATGGTATCACAGTAATCTCACTACCAGTTGCTTCATCCTTAAAAGAGATAACATCCTTTACAATATACTCTTCGCGTTCCGCATTTTGCTCTTCAATACCGGCTTCTTCAATAGCCTGAACAAAATATTTAGAAGAACCATCCATAATTGGAGGTTCCGGAGCATCTAACTCAATAAGTACGTTATCTACCTCCAAGCCCACGAAAGCTGCCAAAACATGTTCCGAAGTCTGGATTTTAACCCCTCTTTTTTCTAAGTTGGTCCCTCGTTGCGTATTGATTACGTAATTGGCGTCTGCCTCAATAATCGGTTCACCTTCTAGGTCTACTCTTTTAAATGCGTACCCGTGATTTTCTGGTGCGGGAACAAATTTCATGGTTACCTCGGCACCGGTATGAAGACCAACGCCCTTTAGAATAACCTCTTTTTTAATGGTTCTCTGTTTCATTCTTGTATTGATCGCTGTAGTTTTTTTCCAGTTCGTCAATTCTATTTAAAATCTTCGGTAAATTCTTGAAGTAAACGTACGATTTGTTATAATCACCGTAGTTCAGGGCAGGAGACCCTTGCAACACTTCATTGCTCTTAATATTCCGGCCAATTCCCGATTGTGCTTGTATTTTTACATTATCACCAATGGTGATATGACCTACAATACCAACTTGACCACCGATCATACATCGTCTTCCAATCTTGGTTGACCCAGCAATTCCGGTTTGAGCGGCTATAACGGTATGCTCCCCTATTTCAACATTATGTGCAATCTGAATCTGATTATCCAGCTTCACCCCTCTCCTTAATATGGTAGAACCTAGTGTTGCCCTATCTATAGTAGTTCCCGCACCTACATCAACATTATCTTCCAGGATAACATTACCGGTTTGCGGTACTTTTTGATACTCTCCATTTTTATCCGGACTAAAACCGAACCCGTCCGCACCAATAACAACACCGCTATTGATTACGCAATTATTCCCGATTACCGTTTCCGAATAAATCTTAGCTCCCGCAAAAATGCTCACGTTATTGCCTATGGAAACGTTATCGCCAATATATACGTTAGGGTGAATCTTTACATTATCCCCTATAGTAACGTTATTTCCTATATAAGAAAAAGCTCCAAGGTAAAAGTCGCTACCGTACGTAAGCGTTTCGGATTTGAACACGGGTTCTTCTATACCAGTCTTGTTGTTCTTTACCTGATTGTAGAATTCCAATATTTTTGAAAACGCTTCGTAAGCATCGTCTACCTTAATAAGGTTAGTCACTAACTCATGCTCAGGAACAAAATCCCTATTTACTATTGTAATGGACGCTTTTGTCGTATAAATATGGGAAGTATATTTTGGGTTGGCTAAAAAAGTTAGGGCTCCTTCTTCGCCCTCCTCTATTTTGGCCAATTTATGAACGGTAACCTCTGGATTTCCTTGTAGTTCACCTTCTAAAATACCTGCAATTTGACCTGCTGTAAATACCATGAGCACAAAAGTAAGAAAAATAGTTAAACAGAATCTTTGGGATAACAGATATAATATTTTGTAACCGTTTTTGAAAGCGCTTTTAGATTCAACTGATCTGAAGCCTTGGCTACATCTATCAACCTCCTGTTCTTCTTTAATATATTGATGTTCTGATGATGACGATCATACGCCTTGTTCTCAATTTTTCCTTTAAACACGAAATATGCGGTTTCTTGGTCCGAAAGGTTATATTTTTCCTTTATCCGTGTGGAATGCTTTTTAAAAATACTACTGTCAACAGGACTGTTCTTAAGTTTAACTTTCAAAAACCGACGGTTTATAAGCATCTCACAAAGCTTGGACAAGACAAAATCCGGGTGGTCTTGCCATGATTTTATTGCGGCCAGCACATCTACATCGTCCAATTTAGAAAAGGTGTTGAGAATATCCGCATCAAAATCCTGTTTTTCAATTCGGTGTTCCATAAAAAAACGAAGGGCATCACTACAGACCACAACCTGTCCCCCATGCATAATCTCTTTTGCACGCTTAAGAATACGTATCAATAACTGCTCGGCTACGATTCCCGTTTTATGCAAATACACTTGCCAGTACATAAACCTTCTGGCCATTAGAAATTTTTCAACAGAATAAATCCCCTTTTCTTCAACTACAAGATTACCGTCAACCACATTGAGCATGGTAATTAATCGTTCGGAATTAATATTACCCTCGGCAACCCCTGTATAAAAACTATCCCTTTTAAGATAATCTAACCGGTCCATATCCAATTGACTTGAGACTAACTGATTCAAGAAGCGTTTTTCATATTGCCCCTTAAAAATAGAAATGGCAAGCGTTAATCTTCCGTTAAAGATTTCATTAAGAGCCTCCATAAACCGCAAAGAAATGTGTTCATGATCTGTACTTTCTACAATACTATGCTCCATAGCATGAGAAAAAGGACCGTGCCCTATATCATGCAAAAGAATAGCGATGCACAAACCTTCTTCCTCTGCCGCACTAACCTCTACCCCTTTATACTTAAGAACTTGCAAAGCCTTCTGCATTAAATGCATTGACCCCAGAGCATGATGAAAACGCGTATGATGAGCCCCAGGATATACCAAATAAGATAACCCCATTTGAGAAATACGTCTCAGACGCTGAAAATAGGGATGTCCGATCAAGTCAAATATTAGTCCGTTGGGAATAGTAATAAATCCGTAAATTGGATCATTAAAAATTTTCAATTTTCTAGAGTTTATCAAAATGAGGATTGCTTTGCAGTGTTCACGGCGGTAAAGTTAGTTAAAAGACAAAGTAATAAACTGGGTAAATTAATTTTTTGAGCCCTATTTCTTTAGTTGAAAGCTAGTTTACACCATTTAAAATTGAAACAACAGACCTATTAAATGAATAAAATTACCATATTATGGGTAGATGATGAAATAGACCTACTCAAACCACATATTATATTCTTACAAGGAAAAGGTTATGATGTAATCACCAGCCAAAGCGGACAAGAAGCATTGGAAGAATTACAACAAACCAGGGTTGATATTGTTTTTCTAGATGAGAATATGCCTGGCATATCAGGTCTTGAAACTTTAGGGGAAATAAAAGTATTGGACTCCTCCATTCCTGTGGTAATGATCACCAAAAGTGAGGAAGAGTTTATTATGGAAGAAGCTATTGGCTCCAAAATTGCCGATTATCTTATTAAACCCGTAAACCCTAATCAAATTCTATTATCACTAAAAAAGAATTTAGATCACTCACGCCTGGTTTCAGAAAAAACAACATCCAACTATCAACAAGAATTTAGAAAAATTGCCATGGATCTCTCTATGGTGAATTCAGTTGAGGAATGGGTAGACCTTTACAAACGATTAATCTATTGGGAACTACGCTTAGAAGATATTGAGGACAGCAGCATGTTCGAGATACTGGAATCCCAAAAAACCGAAGCAAATAACCATTTTGGAAAATTTGTAGATCGAAATTACCAAAATTGGTTTGAGGGTAACGGGCCTGTACTCTCCCACACTTTATTCAAGGAACTTGTTCAACCGGAACTAAAAGATTCGCGAACGTTGCTTCTTGTTATAGACAACCTACGTTATGACCAATGGTATGCGTTTGAGGACACCGTAAGTTCCTTCTATAAAAAAAATAAGGAGGAATCTTATTTTAGTATCCTGCCCACCGCAACGCAATACGCCCGTAACGCCATTTTTTCCGGTCTAACCCCAATGGCAATGGAAAAAAAACATCCTCAGTGGTGGAAAAACGATACGGACGAGGGAGGCAAAAACCTTCACGAAGCAGATTTTTTAGGCGAGCAGATTAAACGACTAGGGTTAAATTTAAAGTGGGAATACCATAAAATAAGTACACTTAAACAAGGTAAAAACCTGTACCAAAATTTTAAATCCCAGAAAGACAACGACCTAACTGTACTGGTGTATAATTTTGTGGATATGATTTCCCATTCAAAAACAGAAATGGAAGTCATTAAAGAATTAGCCAGCAATGACAAAGCCTACAGGTCCCTCACCCAAAGTTGGTTTAAAAACTCCCCGTTATTAGAAATAATTCAACAGGCACAACAAATGGGCATGAAGTTGATTATCACCACAGACCATGGTACAATTAACGTAAAGCAACCATCAAAAGTCATAGGAGATAGAGAAACCAGCCTTAACCTTAGATACAAAACAGGAAGAAGCCTCACTTATGAAGAAAAGGATGTCCTGGCCGCCAAAGACCCCGCTCAGATACATTTGCCACGTATTAATATGAGCAGTTCGTTTATATTCGCGAAGAATGACCTTTTCTTTGCCTACCCCAATAACTACAACCATTATGTTAGCTATTACCGGAACACCTACCAACATGGGGGGATTTCTTTAGAAGAAATGATTATTCCGTTTGTAGTTTTATTACCAAAATAGCTTAGTAAAGATTATGAATATCACTTATACCGAAAATGATATAAAAAATGTTGCTGCAACGGTTATTGAAAAAGCAACGGACAAAGTACTTCTTTTTGATGCCCCTATGGGAGCAGGGAAAACCACATTGATAAAGGCCATTGCCAATCAGCTTGGTGCCGCCGATGCCGGAAACAGCCCAACCTTTGGTATTGTTAATGAATATGAAAACCTTGAAGGAGAATTATTGGCTTACCATTTTGATTTTTATCGTCTGAACGATGAACTTGAAGCCTTGGACATGGGTTTGGAAGATTATTTAAATCAAGATGTGTGGATTTTTATTGAATGGCCCGAAAAAATCTCCTCTTTCCTACCTGAAAACAGCACCCAAATACACATTGAAATACTAGACCCAAATACACGACTTTTGAAAATTTCTTAAACAAATCTTACCATTGGTCGAAAACATCGTTTTTCGTACAACTTTATTGTACGAAACTTGTTAAATTGGCTAAAGTGTAAAATAAATCGGACAAATTGCTTAGCCTTAACATTTAAAAACGTACATTGGCGAGTTTTTTCTCTTACTTTTGCGCTATAACTAATTAATCTTTAATAACTTAAAACCCCTGAAAATGAAAAAATTAGTATTTGGACTTTTAGCATGCGCATCTCTTTTAGCCGTTTCTTGTGAATCTAGTGATGTTGCTTCTGATGATTCAGTTTATGAAGAAGGCGTAGACAGAAGTAAAATTACCACAACCAACAGAAAATCAGTAGACAGAAGTAAGATTACCACAACAAATAGAAAATCTGTAGACAGAAGCAAGATTACCGTATCTAACAGACAATCTGTAGACAGAAGTAAAATCACCACTTCGAACAGAAAAAAATAGAAATAAAATAAAAATTGTTTTTTTTAAAAGGGTAATCAATAAATTACCCTTTTTTTCGTTACCCCATATATAGGAATTGATGCTTCAATGAAAAAGTCCCCTGAAAATAAAAAAATAAGAGTACGATTTATTGTTGAATCTGTCGTTATTTTTTTCATTGCCGCTTCTCCATTTATTTTCAAGCTTCACGAATACCTTCCTACTGACCCCGAAGCAACAATAAATTTATTTGGACTTACTGTTGACCGAAACGGGTTTGCAAACTTAAACACCTATGCATGGTTCCTACTTGGAAAAACAGTCCCCCTTGCTTTGTTATTTATTTGGTTTTTAACGTGTAAACATTGGTGGTATCATATAATTCTGATACCCTTATTAATGTACGCTTTTCAAATTTTTGAGGTTTTTTATACAGACGACACATATATTGATACAAGAAATATTTTATGGCTACTTCCCGTTTGTATGGTGGTTATACCATTAGTTTATTTTATTCGAATTAAACTCTATGACAAATATGTACACGGCATAGACCTAGAAGCCATGGAGGCAGAACTAACGACCTTAAAGAAAAAGCAAGCCGCTCGATCAGACAATAAGAAACTAGATAAATTTATTTCTTCTGAAACTGCAAATAATTCTTCTTCCGATTACCAATCTACACCGGATGCAGCAGACCCTAAATTATCCACAGGAAGTATGGAATCCACTTTTAAGCAAGTGCAGGACCGAGTAAACAATTGGCTTCACTTAAAATTTTAATTTCGGACTAAATTTGCAAGATTGCAAAGCGACTTATCACTTAAAATTCATCAAAATATCGTATTTTTACTGTTAATCGCGTGTTACACGATTAGATGTAAAAACTATGAACCAACCTTCTTCTCCCTTTAGCAAACAGCAATTGCTTCCACAAGAGGAAACCCTAGAAGTTCTTCGCCAAAAGGGCGAACTTTTTATTGGAATCCCAAAAGAGAACCAGTATCAAGAACAACGTGTTTGTCTTACCCCAGATGCAGTTAACGCCATAACCTCTAACGGGCACAGGGTCCTAATTGAGTCAGGTGCAGGAGACGGCGCTAATTACACAGATTTAGAATACACAAATGCTGGTGGAGAAATAACCCGCGATACAAAAAAGGTTTTTTCCTGCCCACTTTTGTTGAAAGTGGAACCACCCACTCTATCGGAAATTGAAATGATGAACCCACAAGCTACCATCATTTCTGCTTTACAAATTAAAACACAGAGCAAGGCCTATTTTGAAAAAATGGCCAAAAAACGAATTACCGCCATAGCTTTTGAATACATTCGTGATGAAGATGGCAAATATCCAGCCGTACGATCATTGAGTGAAATAGCGGGTATATCTTCAGTTCTGATAGCTTCAGAAATAATGGCCGCCACCAATGACGGTAACGGACTCATGTTTGGAAATATAAGTGGCGTACCCCCAGTAGAAGTAGTTATAATTGGAGCAGGAACCGTTGGTGAATTTGCCGCGCGGTCTGCATTAGGACTTGGTGCCAATGTCAAAATTTTTGATAATTCAATTTCAAAATTGCGTAGCATCCAATCCAAATTACGACAAACAGTATACACATCTACCATTCAGCCTAAGAACCTGTTAAAATCATTAAAGAGATGTGATGTAGCCATTGGTGCTACACGCGGTAAGGACCGCTCGCCTGTGGTCGTCACGAGCTCCATGGTAGAGCATATGAAAAAAGGCGCAGTTATTATTGACGTAAGTATTGATATGGGCGGATGCTTTGAAACCAGTTCCGTAACTACCCACAACAAACCCACTATTGAGAAATTTGGAGTAATCCATTACGGGGTACCTAACATTCCTTCTCGCTATCCAAAAACGGCAACACTTTCTATCAGTAATATTTTCACTCCTTATTTGCTTGAATTAGGAGAAAATGGCGGATTGGAGAATTCACTACGGTTTGACAAGGGGCTAAGAAACGGACTTTACATGTACCACGGGATACTTACCAATAAATCCGTTGGCGAATGGTTTGATTTACAGTATAGTGACATCAACTTTTTAATTTTTTAAAGACTTTTTGAACATACACAAAGCATAGACCCCATAAATAGACGGTTTATTGCTATTTTTGCCACCGTTTTAAGAAGTAGTGACAATTCAAATTCACAGTTTAACTTAAAACACAGGACACTAACTTCAGCAATAGCAAACCATGGATTTTTTAAAACGTTTAGGTTTTTACCTCATTGGACTATCAATCGGAATTGTTTTCTTAACGTTTTTTCTGAAGAAAAAATCAAAAGAAACAGGTACGGAATTTTGCTATTTTCCCAACTGCAGGACCCTAAAGGACATTCGCTCCAAGCCAATGTCTTATTCTGATGACGTAAGCCGTTTATTTAGCGAAAAACAAATAGATACAGTAGACATCGCCAACATCTTAAGAAACGGCGATGTAGATTTTTCCAATAGCCAAACAAAGACTACACCCTGCAAAACATATATTATTGAAGGTACTATACAGGAGAAAGAGGCTATTTTAAAAATCAGAAATTGTAAAGAGAAGGCTCTTTTAGAATCTATTTCTTATTAAAAAAGAACGCCCAAAACTACTGTTCCAGGCGCTATAAAACTTAAATTTTTCTTCGTTGCCTCTCCTTTTTAAGTAGTGACAATTCTCTTGTAGTCTGCCCTGCCACCGAAGTATTTTCTTCCGCACGACGAATTAAATAAGGCATTACATCTCGCACGGGGCCAAAAGGCAAATACTTGGCCACATTATAATTTTGATCGGCCAGATTAAAGGAAATGTGATCACTCATACCGTACAACTGCCCAAACCATACCCTGTTATCATTATTTGCAATGGCTTTTTCCGCCATAAGTTCCATCAGCTTATAAGAACTTTCTTCGTTATGGGTGCCAGCAAAAATGGAAACAGTATCTAAGTGATTCAACATATAAGCAACGGCATTGTCAAAGTTTTCATCCGTTTCTTTCTTTGAACTGCATATTGGGGATTTATAACCTTTTTCTTCGGCCCTATCATTCTCCTTTTCCATATAAGCACCGCGAACCACTTTCATTCCTATTCTAAAATCATCTTTATTAGCTCGTTCCTGAAGTTGTTTCAAATAGTCCAATCTATCCCAACGGTACATTTGTAATGTATTGAATACAATGGCTTTTTTCTTATTATACTTACGCATCATATCCTCCACAAGCTGGTCAGCAGCATCCTGCATCCAACTTTCCTCTGCATCTATGAGCAAGGAAACATCCAAATCATGTGCTTTTTTACACGTTTTATCAAAACGGGCCACTACCCTTTGCCACTCTTCCTCCTCTTTATTGGTCAATTCTTTACCCTCGCTGCGTTTTTGAAAAAGAGCAAACCTACCATAACCCGAAGGCTTGAATACCGCAAAAGGAATAGCATCTTTCTCTTTAACGAAATCCAGAACTTTTAAAATCATGGCCATTGCGTCATCAAAAGGATCTTCCGTGTCCTTACCCTCCACAGAATAATCCAGAACGGAGCATACATTTTTAGTGTACATCCGGTCCACGACCGGCATACAATCCTTCTCATTAACACCTCCGCAGAAATGATCAAACACAGTTGCCCTTATTAACCCTTCTACAGGAAGATGCGCTTTAATGGCAAAATTTGTCATTGCTGTTCCTATACGAACAAGGGGTTCATTGGCAATCATACGGAACAAAAAATAAGCACGCTCCAGCTCAGAGTCGGTTTTCAAAGCAAAAGCAGTTGCGGTATCTTCAAAAATTCGTTTCATTTATTGTGATTTCTAGCGGGACCAAATATAAAGACAGAAATTGTATTCTTTAGATAAAAAATATGCTTTATTTTGCACATCAGTCGTTAAAAAACTTCGCTTTAGCGGAATAAAAAATCATCTATTAATGCAGTCTATAACAACTTCTTCCTACGCCGTACATTTTAACCAAAGAGCTTACGACGCACTCAATGCTCACTTATCCGGCAAGGCGTATTCCAAAATCTTTATTCTTGTAGACGAAAACACACACGAACATTGCCTGCCGTCATTTATGACCCAAATACAGGGCGATTATAATTTTGAGATTATTGAGATTGAATCTGGTGAAGAAAACAAAAACATAGACACCTGTACAGGCGTATGGGAAGCCCTGAGTGAACTTGATGGTGACCGAAAAAGCCTCGTCATTAACCTAGGTGGTGGTGTCTTAACTGATTTAGGAGGCTTTGTTGCATCTACTTTTAAGAGAGGTATAGATTTTATAAATGTACCCACAACTTTACTCTCTATGGTTGACGCTTCCGTGGGAGGAAAAACAGGGGTTGACCTTGGGCCATTAAAAAACCAGATCGGAGTAATCAACCAACCTGAAATGGTACTGATAGTAACCAGTTTCTTAAAAACTTTGGAAGAAAGACAGTTACGCAGTGGTTTTGCAGAAATGCTTAAACATGGACTTATCCAAAACAAAGGCTACTGGGAAGCACTTAAAAAAGTTACCAACTTTTTAAATATTGATGATTTAATATACGATTCCGTTATTATTAAAAACGAAGTGGTACTACAAGACCCTACGGAGCAACATTTGCGGAAAATACTTAACTACGGACATACATTGGGCCACGCCATTGAGTCTTACTTCTTGGAAAGCAAAGTACATAAGACACTATTGCACGGCGAAGCTATAGGTATAGGTATGATTCTTGAAGCTTACCTTTCCAAAAGTCTTTTAGGGCTTTCGGATGAAGAATTAGCAGACATTAAGACTACATTCCTTTCTCATTACGAAAAGGTAACCTTCTCCAAAGAAGACATAAAAACCATCTTATCTTTATTGAAGTTTGATAAGAAAAATTCACATGGCAACATTAATTTTGTGTTGATATCTGCAATTGGAGAGCCGGATATAGACATTACCATTCCTGATGAATTATATGAAGATGCTTTTGCATACTACGCTGAACAATAGCTACATATACTAATTTTCCTTATTTGACAACTCTTTAAGGAATTCATCGTAAAAAATACATAGTTTAGGTTAAGATTTATAACCCAAATCAAAAACCTCCTGAAATTAATCAGGATAAAACCAACCTACTATGTTACGAAAATTAGTTGACTACAAGAAGTTAGACCACGAACTCGCCTCTTTGCTAATAGAAACTTATTCAGACGGTTATGGTGATGATGACATTATTATCTTCAAAAACCTTAAAGGCGAAACAATTGAAGCTGTTGAATTAAGAACCAATGACACTATCTATTTGGTGAAAATAAGCAAGAGCTTATCCAATTTTATAGCAAATTTTGAAGAAAACATGGAGAAGGAACTAGATACGGATTCCCAGCCCATTTTAGAAGAAGCAGGAAACCTGGATTACGAATCCGACAACGAAACGGAATTTGAATCAGAGGACCAAGATTAACCTTTAGTTTTACAAAAGGTAACGCTCCCGTAAAATATTACGGTGGTGCTTTTGGTGTCCACAAATAACAAAACCTAACACAGCCACATTCCATGGCAGGTTACTAGCTACACCTGTTTTTTGTAGCGTTTCCGGAGCAAAGCTTTTATAGAGGGTAATAGTGGATTTTCTCACCGCTATATATTCTTCTATAAGACTATTCTTTGAACGCTCTTCCGCATTGGAATTTGATGCATAAATGTTTTCATCAAAACCTGGAAGGGCCGTTTCATCCCCTCTTGAAAACCGCAAGGCGCGATACTGAAAAACTCGTTCCGAGTCTATAATATGTAATAACACTTGAGCAACCGTCCACTTATTTACCTCATATGCATGAGATAATTTGCTTTCAGAAATACTTTTAATAAAATCAGGAAAGTTCTGAAGTTGCCTCTCCAACATATCCAACAACTCTACCTCCCCCAATACATCAATATAGGTTTTGTAAAAAGGGATGGGATCCGCCAGTTTAAGTTCCGAAGTTTTCATAGGCTATAAAATAAAAATTCCTGAGAAGAATAACCGCCCAGGAATTTAGATTACTGTTTAAAGCGGTTCGTTACAATTCGTTAAAAATTGTATGCATTAACCTCTTCTTATCATTAATACTTTCCTCTAGTGAAATCATAGTTTCCGTACGACTGATTCCATCTATATCATCTATTCTAAAAATAATGTTTTTAGCATGATTGGTATCTTTAGCCCTAATTTTACAGAAAATATTAAATTTTCCAGTGGTAATATGTGCAACCGTAACATTTGGAATCTGCTCCAAACGCTCTAACACAAATTTTGTCTGGTGTGTTTTCTCCAAAAATATACCAACGTAAGCAATAAAGGCGTAACCAAGTTTTACATAGTCTAATGTAAGTGATGACCCTTTTATGATACCTGCCTCTTCCATTTTCTTAACACGAACATGAACTGTTCCTGCCGAAATCAAGAGTTTTTTTGCTATATCTGTAAATGGAGTTCTGGTGTTATCAATTAACATATCCAGAATCTGGTGATCAATTTCGTCTAACTTTACTTTTCCCATTGTGGCTGTGTTTTCGGCAAAAATAAAAAATTAAGAAATAATACGCATTAAAAGTTATGTTTTTTTAACAAAAACGTAAAGATTCAATGGTTTTAAAAAATAATGCTCAAAAAAATTAGTCTTTAATCAACTGATAAAAAGACTGTTGCCTTAACTCATCTAAATCTGCCTTATCAAGACAATTGTATGTTTCATGGCCAAAAAAAGCATCAAGATTACCTTTTTTTTCAATTCTAGGCTCAAACTCAATAGTATTCCCTCTTAAAACTTCTTTATAAAGCACCCCAATACCATCACCATTTTCTAATTCCGAATCAAGTTCTTTAGCATTCTCTATTAACACATCAAAATAAAGCTTTCCGTTTTCTGGAATTTTAAAGTAGTCATCTTGCTCATATTCATTAATCGTATCTTGTGCAATGGCAGTTACTGCAGTTGTAATGGCTTGAAAAATATAAGCCCTAGTCTGCTCTCTTTCATAATCCTTAGGAAAATGTCCTGATTCAAATAATATGGTAGGTACGTTTAACATTTGAAAACTATCCCCAACACAATTCGCATTAAATCCATCATCATACCTCCCCACCTGGTTCGGAATCATTTTTTGTAAAACCGTATTCATGGCAACAATCAACTGCATACTAATTCCCCGCGTTTTTGAGATACTTCTTTCGGGATCATGAGCAGGAGCCAAGAATGATACGGTAGCCGGTTTAGAGGTTTCGCCAACATTAAATATGGTACGTTGATCATGAAGGTTAAAACAATAATCTGGTTTAAACTCATCAAAAATATTTCTCAATATCACACTTTCCGGCTGGGTCCTATCTTGGGCATCCCTATTCAAATCAATCTCATTTGCATTTACCCGTGTATAGACTGCAGCACCGTCAGGGTTCAACATTGGAATAATTAAGAGTGTACATTTTTCCAAAATCTCTTGCGCCAAAACCGACTTTGCGTTTAGGAAATTAACGAAATCCAAAACGGCTTTTGTGGTTGTAGATTCGTTTCCGTGCATTTGCGACCACATAAATATTTTTACAGAACCGTTCCCAAGTTGAAGACTTTTTATCTTACGTTTTTGAACGGACTCACCAATTGTTTTCACCAACAAATTCTCCTTGTTCTTTTCCAAGAACTCTAGAATTTGCTCGTTAATTACATATCGCCCACTAACGGATTTTTCCTTTACAGAACTATATTCATCTTTTAAAATGCTCATTTGACTTCTAAATTTGGATACAAAAATAACTCCTTAATAATTTACAATTGTAATCTCAAGAATATACATTTGTAAACATCTTATTTGAGGTACTCCTTTCTGAAGTACACAAATGTAACCTGAAAATCCACTTAAAATCAACACGCCTCTAAATATAGGATTAAAACACTATTAATCAGATATTTAAATGTATTCATGTAAACAAAAAAGTGTATCTTAAGTTATGTTGTTTGCTGTTTTTAGTGTGGTTTTAGTAACTTTTAGCTACTTTTATAGCAATATAAATTACAATGGTAAACACTTCTGATTTTATTGGGCGTCTTGAGCATCTTTTAAAGTATTATGGACTTTCCGCTTCTAGTTTTGCCGATAAAATTAACGTACAACGCTCTAGCATTTCCCACCTGTTATCCGGCAGAAACAAACCGAGTTTAGATTTTGTACTTAAGGTGGTGAATGTTTTTCCGGATGTAAACTTATATTGGCTATTGAATGGAAAAGGCACTTTTCCAACAGATGCAGAAAACTCCCCCGCCAAAACCAAAGCACCGCCAAAAACAAATCCGACACCTAATACTTTCCCCTTAAAACAAACAGGCAACCCCAAAAAGACTATTGAGAAAATTGTTATTTTTTATTCGGATGGAAGTTTTGAAGCCTATAACAATGAATAGACTTTAATTCTTTATTTTTGTTGGGATGATACAGAAACTATTCCCCGTACTTTTAATCCTTATCCTTACAGTCTCTTGCTACAATCCGGAAAGAAATTGCTCCGATTTTAAGGACGGTAAATACGCCTTTACAACCACTATAGATGGAGAGGAAAAGACAACCATTTTTCTTCGCAACGGTGATTTAGAGATTGATTACTTTGAAGGTAAGGCAGATTCAGCATCCGTTAGATGGATAAACGATTGCGAATACATTGTAAAGAAAATCAATCCAAAGAACAAGTCCGAAGAGCAATCCGTTCACATGAAGATATTATCCACTACGGATGACTCATATAGATTTGAATTTAACATTGTGGGAGACAGCAAGCGCTCCAGAGGTACTGCTACAAGGACAGAGTAATACAATTTTATTCTTTACGCCGAGACAGGTAAAAAGAGGGCTTACCTAAATAGACTTCACCTCCAGAGGAAGAGCCAAGAAAACAATCAATTTAAAGCCTTTTCCGAGCGCGAATCATTATTCTGAACTCAGAGCCTTGCAGGGTAAATTTTACCGTCATAAGCGAAGCTCTAGCAACAAAACCATAAAAAAGCCGACATTTTAAGGTCGGCTTTTTAATTATTCTGAATGATTTTAGTTAGGTCTACTATAAGCAACCTCTGGACTCTTTTTCTGGTGTTGCTTAAACAGTCGTTGTTGTTGTTTAACTGTAAGAGTGCTACCATCAGGGCTCCAACCAGGAGGGCCAAAAATATACATAAGTTTGTGCGAAAATTTCTTAGCCTTCTTTACATCTGCCCAAATATCCTTAAATTCATGAGTTAAAATAACAAGAGGGTTATATGATTTTGGAGCGTGAATTACCCCAAATTTAACCTCCACATCATCGTCCAACTCTTTCCAAGTTCCGAACATCTTATCAAAAATATTCAAAAACCCTCCGTGGTTCTTATCCAAATACTCTACATTCTGAGAATGGTGCACTTGGTGCATGGTGTGTGTATTGAAAATCTTTTCTACCCATCCCATTTTAGGAACATATTGTGAATGCAATTGAAACTGCCAAAAAGACTCTATGGCCAAAGCAAAAATTACAACTTCCACCGGAAAACCAATTGCAGGCATCCACATATAAAAGAAAGGCTTGTATAAAAGCGTAAACCAACCATTACGAATGGCCGTACCTAGATTAAAATGGTCCGAGGAATGGTGTACAATATGCGCGGCCCACAAAATTCTTATCTCATGATTTGCCCTATGGAACCAGTAGTACGTAAAATCATCGGCCAATTGACAAAGTAAAAACACATACCACGCATACCCAAAAGACTCATATCCCATAATATTGGTACGAACACCATCTACTATAGGGTTAAAAAACTCGTAAGTGTATGTAAAAACGGTTATAAGCACCGTAATCTTAATAAGGGGACCTAAAATTGCCGAACCAATACCCATTGCTCCACTAGCCATAAAATCTTTCCACACATAAAGATCTTTGTCTCCGTGGGTGTGACTATAAGTGATTTCCAGCAATATAAACGCTATAAAGCAGGGTACTCCATAAATTAGGGGGTTCGTTAAATCCATTTTAAAACAATTTTTTGCAAAGATAGCATTAATAAGACCTAATCTACATTCTGATTATTTTTTAAAGCTATGACGGTATAGTGAATACACATGCAGTAGTTAAAATCCTATTACTTTTTCTTATTTTGAAGCAAAGCGTTCTGCTCTTGCATAAGCTTTTCCAAACTAGCTAGTAACTGTATATTTTTAGGTGTTTCAACTTCTTTGTTTTCAGGGTCTTCCGCCTTTGACTTAAACCTATGAAACCCTTTTATTACAACAAATATGGTGAACGCTATTATCAAAAAATCTATCAAAACCTCTAGCATTTCCCCGTAACCCACAGCAACTTCCTGCGCTTCTCCAACAGCCTCCCTAAGAATATATTTTTTATCCCTGAGGTTAACATCATCCGTCAAAAGAGATAAAGGAGGCATGATAATCTTTTTGACCAACGTATTAATAACATTGTTGAACGCGGTACCAATAATAATCCCGACAGCCATGTCGATCATATTACCTTTTATGGCAAAATTTTTAAATTCCTGTATAAAGTTTCCCATACTAGACAATTACTTTATTCAAACAAAGAAGTTTGGACTTCATCGCCGTCATCACCTTTATTAGGCTTTCCGGACTCAGTTCCATTAGAACTAGGTATTTTAGGTACATTTTGCTCATCAACAACCTCAATATCTTCAGTTTTTTGAGGCTCCGGCTCTTCATAAGGCAAAGGCTCTAGCATATTGATTTCAAGTACTTTTTCCTTTGTCAGCTGGTTGCCCATAGCACCTATCCCCTTTACGGAAATAAATTCCTCTAGACTTAGCTCCCAATTATCCTTCCGATCCTGACCCCGTTTTTTAGCAAAAACCACTTCAATCATTGGCCTGTGGTCCGTGCTAATAATTTCAATTTGGGATTTAGGATGGTCCGTAAGCACATTCTCTTCTTTATCAGGATTCTCGATCAGAAAACGTTTTACATAATATAACTCCTTCTCTCCTTCCCAATACACTACAGAAAGCGGCTTTTTAGGAATCCATTTTTCAAGAACAACTACATCTTCATCAAAATGAAGGGTAAGCTCCGGAATAACAGTTTTTACAAGTCCGCTCTGATTTACTATCAACAAACGGTCTTCACTTGTGAATTCACCTAAAAACTCACCTCTGTCATCCATGTTTAAACGCTGTACGGTTTCATCAAACCACAACTTCCTCGGTTTTAAGGTAGACAGCCCTTTTTCTTTTAATTCAATACGTTTTACCGAATACTTAGTGACAATATTACCTTTGGAAGCACGCCCCTTGATCATGATATTTGCAAAATCAATATCCCATTTCAGCTTTTTAATACTTCCTACGTGCCTAAGATTAACCGTTACCACTTCTGCTTCGCCATTTGGGTTTCCTGAGAAGTAATGCACAAAAGTACCCGCCTTACCGCTACCCATTTCATAATGCTTATCTCTAGTAATACTGGTAACGTTAAAACGTTTAATATAGGTTGCACCACCTTTACCGTCTCTATAAATCATATTATAAACGGTACGCTTATCTTTTTTCTTAAAGACCGCCACATAAATAATACCTTTCCCCACAAAAGTCTTGGAATCTACCTTAAAGACCATCATCTTACCATCTTGGGTAAAGGCGATTATATCATCAATATCACTACAGTCCGTTACATATTCGTCCCGCTTTAAAGAAGTTCCAACAAAGCCCTCCTCGCGGTTTACATATAACTTTGTGTTGCGCATAACTACCTTGGTAGCCTCAATATCATCAAACAATCTAATCTCTGATTTACGCTCGCGCCCCTTGCCATACGTATCTTTTAATCGCTGAAAATAAGCAATGGCATAATCTACCAAATGCGCCAGGTGATGCTTCACCTCTGCAATTCTTTCTTCCAGATTATCAAGATGTTGCTGTGCTTTATCTAAATCGAATTTTGAAATACGCTTTATTCGGATTTCGGTAAGCCGAACAATATCATCTTCCGTAACCGCACGCCTCAAATGTTTAGTAAAAGGAGCTAAACCTTTATCGATTGCAGCAATTACTCCTTCCCAGGTTTCCTCTTCCTCAATATCCCGATAGATTCTATTTTCAATAAAGATTCTCTCTAACGACGCAAAATGCCATTGCTCCTCAAGTTCCGCCAACTGTATTTCAAGTTCCTGTCGCAATAGCTCAACCGTGGCGTCCGTAGATCGGCGTAACATTTCCACCACACCAATAAAGAGCGGTTTGTTGTCTTCAATAATGCAGCCCAATGGCGAAATAGAAGATTCACAAGCCGTAAATGCATAAAGGGCGTCTATGGTTTTGTCCGGGGAAATACCAGTTGGCAGATGCACTAAAATCTCGACCTCGGCAGCCGTATTATCCTCAATTTTCTTTACTTTTATTTTCCCTTTATCGTTCGCCTTAAGAATAGAATCTATTAAAGAAGAGGTATTAGTACCATAAGGTATCTCAGTTATAATCAGTGTAGATTTAGAATGTTGTGCTATTCGGGCACGCACTCTTATCTTTCCACCACGAAGACCTTCATTATAGTTAGAAACATCTATAATTCCCCCAGTAGGAAAATCAGGAAACAATTTAAATCGTTGCCCTTTCAGATGCTTAATGGAAGCATCAATAAGCTCAACAAAGTTATGAGGCATAATCTTAGTGGAAAGCCCCACCGCAATACCCTCTGCCCCCTGAGCCAAAAGCAAGGGGAATTTAACAGGGAGGTTTACCGGTTCCTTTTTTCGACCATCATATGATTGTTGCCATTCCGTGATTTTAGGACTAAAAACAACTTCCAGAGCGAATTTTGAAAGACGAGCTTCTATATACCTTGAGGCTGCAGCGCGATCCCCGGTTAAAATATTCCCCCAGTTACCCTGTGTATCTATCAACAGGTCTTTTTGCCCTATCTGCACCATGGCATCGGCAATACTAGCATCACCGTGAGGGTGATATTGCATAGTGTGCCCAACCACATTGGCCACTTTATTATAGCGGCCATCATCCAAATCCTTAAGAGAATGCATAATACGACGCTGCACCGGTTTAAACCCATCCTCAATAGCAGGAACGGCACGCTCTAAAATAACATAGGATGCATAATCTAAAAACCAGTCTTTGTACATTCCCGTAACACGGGTAAGTGCATCATCAGGACTTTGTTCCTCGCCATTTACCGCCTCGGAACTATTGATTTGTTCTTGCCCATCATTGGCTGTTCCGTTGGATTGGTCTTCGGGCGAATTTTGATTTTCAGCTTCGTTCAGTTCGTCATTTTCCTCCATTCAGAAAAAATCGTATTTCTTTGGTTTATAATTGAGTATCTTCTATAAGGTCAACCTCCACTTTAAGGTTGTTTATAATAAATTCTTGTCGGTCTGGTGTATTCTTGCCCATGTAAAAATTCAACAATTGTTCTATGGACATAGCCTTGTCCAGCATTACAGGCTCTAGGCGAATATCATCCCCTATGAAATGCTGAAACTCATCTGGGGAGATTTCCCCCAAACCTTTAAATCGTGTAATTTCCGGCTTGCCCGATAGTTTTTGAATCGCATTTTTTCGTTCTTCCTCGCTATAACAATAAATAGTCTCCTTCTTATTTCGAACACGGAACAGTGGGGTTTGTAAAATATACAAATGGTTCTCTTTTATCAATTCAGGAAAGAACTGCAAGAAGAACGTAATTAACAACAAGCGAATGTGCATACCATCAACATCTGCATCAGTAGCTATTACAATATTATTGTAACGTAGGTCTTCCATAGATTCCTCTATGTTCAAAGCAGCCTGCAACAGGTTGAATTCCTCGTTTTCGTATACGATTTTTTTAGACATCCCATATGAATTCAAGGGCTTTCCACGAAGACTAAACACGGCTTGCGTATTCACATCCCTTGATTTGGTAATGGAACCGGAAGCGGAATCCCCCTCCGTAATAAAAAGAGTACTATCCAATCGCCTATCGTGCTTCATATCGCCCAAATGCACCCGGCAGTCCCTTAGTTTTTTATTATGAAGACTGGCTTTTTTGGCTCGGTCCCGAGCAAGTTTACGAATCCCGCTCAATTCTTTCCTCTCCTTTTCGGCCATTACAATCTTACGTTGCAACTTATCGGCTGTTTCAGGATTCTTATGAAGGTAATTATCCAAATACCTTCCAATAAAGTCATTGATGTACGTCCGCACCGTTGGAAAATTACCTCCCATTTCGGTAGACCCCAATTTGGTTTTTGTTTGACTTTCAAAAACAGGCTCCATCACCTTAATGGAAATTGCCGAAATAATGGATTTTCTAATATCCGAAGCATCATAACTCTTTCCATAGAAATCACGGACAGTTTTTACCAGAGCCTCACGAAAAGCGGCCTGATGCGTACCTCCTTGGGTAGTGTGCTGACCATTTACAAAAGAGTGGTACTCTTCACTATACTGGGTTTTACTATGTGTAATGGCCACTTCTATATCATCCCCTTTTAAATGAATGACCGGATACAGGATATCTTCAGCATTGTTATTGTCCTCCAACAAATCCTTTAATCCGTTTTCTGAATGAAACTTCTCCCCATTAAAAACAATGGTAAGCCCTGGATTAAGGTACACATAGTTTTTGAGCATGCGCTCTACGTACTCATTTCTAAATTTAAACTTTTTAAAAATGGTCTCATCAGGAATAAAGCTGACCTTGGTACCACGCCTTCTTGTAGTTTCCTCCAGAAGTTCTTCGTTCTGAAGCTCACCTATTTTAAACTCGGCAGATTTGGACTTCCCGTCTCTTGTACTTTCTACACGAAAATAACTGGAAAGAGCATTTACAGCCTTGGTACCAACACCGTTTAGACCAACGGATTTTTTAAACGCACGCGAGTCATACTTACCCCCCGTATTCATTTTAGAAACCACATCTACCACCTTGCCCAAAGGTATACCACGACCGTAATCACGAACTATAACACGTTCTCCTTGAATGGAAATCTCAACGGTCTTACCCGCTCCCATTACAAATTCATCAATACAGTTATCTATGGTCTCTTTTAGAAGGATATATATACCATCATCAGCAGAAGAACCATCACCCAACTTACCAATATACATACCAGGTCTCAGTCGGATGTGCTCCTTCCAATCAAGTGAACGTATATTATCTTCTGTATAATTGGAATTCTCGGACATAAATCAGGGGTTTGGAACTAAAGTACCGCTAAAGATAAGACGACAATTAAAAAGATGAAACCCCAAACTGTTAAAGTAATTAACAATGATTTTAGCCATTTTGTTGATATATTCGCCAAATAAGTCATATTTCAACCCAAAACAAGGCTAATTTGGTCAAAAAATCGGAAAATCTGTAATCCTTCGGTTTTTTTAAGACCAAAAGCATCCAACGAAATAATTTAAGGGAATCATTTTTACGCCATTTAATACTCCGCAGAATGAACAAACTACTACTAGGCCTACTTTTTGTAATTGCACCCATTACCTCTTCCGTAGCCCAAAATTTTGAAAAGGAATACGAAGCCATAGAAAGTAAAGTTATAAATTGGAGAAGGGAAATACACCAAAACCCCGAACTCTCTAACCGTGAATTTAAGACAGCGGAAAAAATTGCAAAGCACCTTACATCCTTAGGTATAGAAGTACAAACCGGAGTAGCCCATACCGGGGTTGTTGGAATTTTAAAAGGAAAAAAGCCAGGTAAGGTTATAGCCTTGCGTGCAGATATTGATGCCCTACCCGTATTTGAAAGGAATGATTTACCCTATAAGTCTACCGTTACCACAGATTACAAAGGAGAAAAAGTACCCTTTATGCATGCGTGCGGACACGATACCCACACTGCTATTCTTATGGGGGTTGCAGAAATTCTTTCCAAGCATACCGATAAAATAAAAGGTACCGTAAAATTTATTTTTCAACCTGCGGAAGAAGGCCCACCAGAGGGCGAAGAAGGCGGGGCACTGCTCATGGTAAAAGAAGGTGTTCTTAATAGCCCCAAGGTAGATGCTATTTTTGGGCTTCATATCAATTCCCAAACCCCAGTTGGGGTAATTCGCTATAAATCTGGCGGCACAATGGCGGCTGCCCAAAAATTCACCATCCATGTAAAAGGAAAACAAAGCCATGGCGCAAGACCTTGGTCAGGAGTAGACCCTATTTTAATTAGCGCAAAAATTATTGATGGACTGCAGACCATTATAAGCAGAGAAGCCGAACTCACCAATGAAGCTGCTGTAATCACTGTTGGAAAAATAACCAGTGGCGTACGGTTCAATATCATTCCCGAAAGTGCAGAAATGATTGGTACAATACGCACTTTGGATTATGACATGAAAGCTCTAATCAATACACGTATGCAAGAAATGGTGCCCACTATCGCCAAAGCATATGGAGGCGAAGCCACTATTGAAATCAAAGATGCAACAGATATTACGTATAATGCCCCTGAACTAGTCACACAAATGCTACCTACATTAAACAAAGTGGCGGGAGCGAACAATGTGCAAACACAAAAGGCCGTTACAGGAGCTGAAGATTTCTCTTATTTTCAAAAAGAAGTTCCTGGTTTTTTCTTCTTTTTAGGAGGAATGACTCCAGGAACAACGGAGTCATTTCCACACCACACACCGGATTTCGTTATTGACGACAGCGGTTTGTTACTTGGAGTAAAAGCGCTAACTGAAATGAGCATAGATTTTCTTGATAAATAACTACTTATTAATTCCTATGTCAATTATTACTTTAAACTATTTTTAGCTTATATATGGACCAACTAATTTCAATTTTACAAAGTATTTCTTGGTGGGTATGGATTCTTATTTTCCTTTTGATAGTCGCATTAAGAGATATCTTTTTTCAGCGTTCGCATACCATCTCCCACAACTTTCCCGTAGTTGGTCATTTACGATATTGGCTGGAGAGCATTGGTCCGGAAATGCGTCAATATTTTGTAGCGAACAATCGTGAAGAACTTCCCTTTAACCGTATTGAAAGAGGGTGGATTTATGCCTCCGCAAAGAAGGAAAATAATTACGAAGGTTTTGGCACCGACCGTGACATCTATGCGCACCAACATATTTTTGTAAAGAATCAGATGATGGCATATAAGGTACCTGATACCCATATAAATGCCACGGATAAAACGTTTCTTCCCTGTGCAAAAGTAATGGGTGCCTATAACGGGCGGAGAAAACCATTTCGTCCTGGTTCCATTATAAACGTTTCGGCCATGAGTTTTGGCTCGTTATCCGCTGCAGCGGTAGAAGCAATGAACAAAGGTGTTGCTAAAGCTGGCGCATACCATAATACAGGTGAAGGCGGACTCTCCAATTACCACAAACAAGGAGGGGATGTTATTTTTCATTTTGGTACAGGTTATTTTGGGGTACGTACTCCAGATGGAAACTTCTCCATGGAAAAAATGAAAAAGCTGGTTGACGAGAATCCTACTATAAAAGCAATTGAAATTAAATTGTCCCAAGGAGCCAAACCCGGTAAGGGAGGCGTACTTCCAGGGGCCAAAATAACACCGGAATTGGCAGAGATTAGAGGCGTTGAAGTTGGTAAAGATGTAATATCTCCAGCTACCCATAAGGCTTTTAATACCGTACCCGAACTTTTAGAATTTATTGAAAGTATTGCTAATGAGACCGGGTTGCCCGTAGGTATAAAAGGAGCCATTGGCAAACTTGAGCAATGGGAGGAATTGGCCGATTTAATGGAAAAAACGGGTAAAGGTCCAGATTTTATTACAGTAGATGGTGGTGAAGGTGGAACAGGAGCCGCCCCTCCGTCTTTTGCAGACCATGTTTCCTTACCGTGGGTCTATGGTTTTTCCAGTCTTTATAAGGTGTTCTTAAAAAGGAAACTTACGGAGCGTATCGTATTTATAGGTAGTGGCAAGCTAGGTTTTCCCGCCAAAGCAGCTATGGCTTTTGCTATGGGGGTTGACTGTATTAATGTTGCCCGAGAAGCTATGATGAGTATTGGCTGTATACAGGCCCAAGTGTGCCACACTAACCGCTGTCCGGCAGGGGTGGCCACTCAAAACAAATGGCTCCAAAAGGGAATTGACATTCCATTAAAATCTGACCGTTTGGCACAATATTTTATGACGTTTAGGAAGGAGTTCCTAGAAATTACACATGCCTCGGGATATGAACACCCCTGCCAATACACAATGGATGATATTCAACTAAATGTTGATGATGACGACCTGAACCGTAGTTTGGCCTCTTCATACGGTTACAACAAGGCCAAGGTACCTTTTGAGAGTATGCAAAATTTATATGATTGTATCCACTTGGGCGGAAAGCATTGTGAAAACAGCAAAGAATAATATACATTTGTTTATAATAAAAAAGTATTCCAAATCGAGAAATAAGAATTTTAATCCGAGTTATTTATGAAACACCCCCTACTTATCCTTGCCCTTTTGATTTTTACGTGTCTATCCGTACAAGCCCAAAGAAAAAGCGACCTTTTAGAAGAAATAGCCCAATTAAAAATGCAATTGGATTCTGTGAACGACCAGGTCTTTGATGCGAGAAAAAATGAAAAAGTAGCCGTTGCAAAAGCGGAATCGTTTGAAACCCAAGTAACCGAACTTCAAAACGCCAACAACACGTTAATGAAGAACTTGAACAGTTTTGCCGAGGTTTCCAATAAAAATTCAAACATGGTAACAACTGCCATGGCCAGCTTGGAAGCCAAGGAAAATCAGCTTAAAGCAATAAAAGATGCCATTGCTACTAATGATTCTACCACTATAGTTGTTTTAACCAATGTTAAACAAACCATGGGAGAAAACGCAAAAATAGCGGTTTCGGGTGGTGCCGTAGTAGTATCTTCGGACTTATCTAGCTTATATGGAAGCGATACGGGCACAACTCTGACCCCAGAAGGTGAAGCTTGGGTGGAGAAAATTGCGAACATCCTGATTGCAAACCCTAGCACATCGGTTACCATAGAAGGTCTTAGCATGACCGGAGACCTTGAAACTCCCGCTAAACAGAGTATGACTATTGCAGCGGCCCTACAAAACAAGTTTGCTATAGCTTCTGAGCGTATGACAGCTCTAGGAAGAGACGGAAACCTTAAAGAAGGGGTTCAAGTCAATATTCATCCTGACTTCAACAAATTCTATTTAATGGTAAGAGAGCAAATGAAGAACTAAAAATTATACGAAAAATCGTATAATTTTTGATAAAATCCTCCGTTCTAGTATCCAAATAACCAAATACCGAAAAAATGTCTGGAGAAGGAATTTTACAAATGTTCGGCTTTTTATTGCCAGCAGTAGTTACAGGGGTCGTTGCCTTTTATTTTTTTAAGTTACACACTAAAAACGAGGATGGTCGTAGACGCTTTCTATTGCACAAAGATTCTCAAAAGAACACCATACCGGTTCGCCTACAGGCCTACGAACGTATGGCACTTTTTCTTGAACGAATAGCAATTCCTAGTCTAGTAGTGAGGGTGGCACCAAAATCTTCGGATAAAAATGCTTACGAAAGTCTTTTGATAAAAAGTGTTGAAAACGAATTTGAGCACAATCTTTCTCAGCAAATTTATATGACCGATGAATGTTGGAACGTTATAAAAGCAGCAAAAAGTGCAACGGTACAAATGATTCGTAAAGCAGCAATGAGCGAAACCGATTCTGCGGATAAATTAAGGGAAGACATCCTAACGGAAACCATGGAAAAACAATCGCCCTCCGCAACCGCATTATCTTTCATTAAAAAAGAAATAGGTTATCTCTGGGAATAATCCAAAATCATATATTGAAAATATAAGCCCGCTTAAGTTTAATTTAAGCGGGTTTTCTTTTTTACAACACTTCTCCTTTTTCAGGCTCTATCTGGTTGAGTTCAGTATTTTTAAACTTGGCAAAATTATAGCCACTCTCCCACCAAACGGTCATTTTTTCCTTGTCAAAAATCAATGAGTTTGTAGTCAACACCGTAGGCGTATAGTAAAAGTTGATAATAGCATCGTTATGCTTGGCTACGTATTTACCAATTCTTATGTTTTGGTGTTCTATCCTATCAAGCATATATTCAAACATGGTTGTCAATAGTGAAAATGCATTTCTAGAGGGAAGTCGGTTTAAGTGGCTTACTTCAGTCTGCAGTACAATAACATCTACCTCTTTTGCCCCTCGTTTTATAGCTTCCTCAATAGGCACCATATTTCCCAGTCCACCATCGGCATATTCACAACCATTCTTGCGCACCAAACTCATAAAGGGTGTGTAGTTACAGGAAATCCATATCCATTCACAAAACTCCTCATAGGTACAGTCATTAATACTCTTATACTCTACCTGATTTAAAGACAGGTTGGAAACTGTAGCAATAATTTCTTTTGGGCCGTTCTTTAAATTTTCGAATTCTTCTACTGTAAGGGTGCGCTTAATCAGTTTTAATAGATTTCTACTCTCTCCAAATGTCTTTCGTCCTTTATAAAAATTCTTTAGTACGTTCCAATGGTCAATCCCAATGGTATGAACCCCATGTTTCTTTTGAACGGTAAATGGACAATTGCTAAAAATACTATGTTGGTTTACACTGGTGTAAACTTCTTTTATTTTTTCAATTTTCTGTAGGGCCAAGTGAGAAATAAGCAAACTACCTGTAGATGTACCCAAAAACAGGTCATACTTAAAATGGAGTTCTTCCATAAGGTATTGCGCTACCCCTCCGGCAAAAGCCCCTTTGCTACCACCACCAGATATGACCAATGCCCTCATTATTCGTTCAGTTTTTTATTTATATAACGTGATTCCTCTTTATTTAGTTTGCTCAACAATTTCAAGATACGCGTTTTGTAATCGTTGTCCTCTAGGAGTTTGTCCGCTAAATTTCTCGAAAATTTCTTAAACTGCCATGAATGATGCTCCGTAGCCTTTATTAAATTAATCAAAGCTTCATCCGTAAAACCAATTTCCTGTAAATATTGAAAGGCTGTTATCCGCACTTCCCATCCGTACTCCGGAGAAGTGTAAGCGCTTAACTCTGCAAAATAACGGGTTGTGTTATGAGCCTCATAATCATTTGTTGCAATAGCTAGCAACAACCATAACAAACGAACGTTTTTATTGGGCAATCCTTCAACTCCTTTGGTAGCATCTAAATAGGTCTTTTGGTTTTCCGGAAAGGAAGACCATAGTTTATACAAGGCCATTTCCTGAGTAACATAACTTTGGTCGTTCAATAATGGCTCAAACACTTCCTTTTGACTCTCTGCTATCTTAGTGATGAACTGGATTCCCTTTTGTCTTATTTCTAAGTTTGAGTCTTGTGCCAATAAAAGTTCCAAGTGATTATCTACTATTTGCTTTTGAAATTTTTCAACCAACGCAACTTTAAACTCCACGGGTAATTCATCACTAAGCCATTTTTTCAAATTAAAATCTGATGCTTTTATCTCATAAAACAACCGAATAGATTCATTTTGACCAATAAGATATAATTTTACAACTTCAACCGGGAAGTCTGTTGAATGCAACCATGTTTCCCTGAAATCATCTAAATTTCCACCGGAAGCCAGTTCTATCTCCCGAATAAAGTCATCAATAGTTACATTTTTAAATTGATGTTTGTTCAAATATGTAGATACTCCAGTTTTAAAGGCCTTCTCTCCTACTTTATCTTTTAATATTACTAATGCCCAAGTCCCTTTTTCATAGAAAGTGGCACTACTGGCTTTGGGGTCCACCAATGCCTGCCCCTGCCCTTCTTCCGATATTTCTTCAAGTTCTTTGGACGTATTAAAAAGCTTCCAATAAAAATGATCATCGCCAAAGATTTCCTTTTCAGCTAAATAAGCATAATATGTGGCAAAACCTTCATGCAACCAGTGATGATTTCCATCTTGCTCCGTTACCAAATTACCAAACCATTGGTGTGCCAATTCATGTGCGTTGACATTTACGTAATTCTTATCTATAAATGCTGTGGAGTCAATTACATATCCATCAGAGAATATGGTAGTTCCTGTATTTTCCATCCCTGCATACAGAAAATCCCGTACCGGAATCTGTTTGTAGTTCTGCCACGGATACGGAACACCTATTTCATCCTCCAAAAAATCAAATATTCTTTTCGTATAACGATACGTAGGTTTAACTTTTGCACTATCCTTCGGGTAATAATAATTTTTAATGGATACGCCGCTAGAAGATGCTAACTCCTGTTTACTATAATCACCTATTGCAAAAGCCAAAAGGTAACTGCTCATAGGGTTTTCCATATCAAAATTCCATACTGGATTTTCATCCCCTTCAAAGGGCCTTATGGTTAATTTACCGTTTGCGATCACTTCATATCCTTGTGGCGCCTGAATGGTAATATCAAAAGCTACTTTTTCGGTCATATCATCAAAGCTGGGCAACCAATGGCTCGTGTATTTACCCTGACCTTGGGTCCAAATTTGCTCGTTTCCTTTTATTTCATCGTCCCAACCTAAGAAGTATACGGTCTGTTTCGGTTTGGCTACGTACTCCAGAAATAGCTTTTGGGATGTTCCTTGCTTGAATTTTTTATAAATCGAAATGGATTTATCCGTTTTACGGTATTTCACTTTTTTTCCGTTGAGCTCAACCTTGGAAAATGACATGTCTTTTGCATCCAAAAAAACCGAATCTACATTTTGTAGTACATTAAACCGATATACTACACCTCCGTTTATTTCTTCTGTAGCAGGAATAGGTTTTATATAAACATTAGCTTGTGTAAAGTTTACTTTATCTTGATGTTGGGCAAAACCGACAAACAAAGAACAGTAAAATAAGAGTGTAAAAAGGTTTTTCATGAAACGTTACGAACAAATAGTAGACCAAATTTAGCATTTTAGTTTGTCGCAATTGTACCTATCCCCTAATTTAGTCGCATGAACGCTAATTCTCTTCAGACCCCTATCGTATATCTTAAAGGTGTAGGTCCCAACAGGGCGGAAACCTTGCAGTCTGAACTGGGCGTACACACCTTTCAAGATTTACTCAATCTTTTCCCGAACCGCTATATAGACAAGACCCACTACTATAAAGTAGGACAGCTACAACGTAGCAATGCAGATGTACAAATAGTGGGTAAGATTGTACATATTAAAACCGTAGAGCAAAAGAAAGGCAAGCGTTTGGTTGCCAGTTTTGTTGATGAGACGGGCGAAATGGAACTGGTTTGGTTTAGAGGACAAAAATGGATCAGGGAAAACATAAAGCTCAATACGCCCTATGTGATATTTGGTAGATGCAATTGGTTCAACGGTAAATTTTCTATGCCGCATCCAGAAATGGAGCTTTTAAAAGACCATGAGCAAGGGTTAAAAGTAACCATGCAACCGGTTTACCCTTCTACGGAAAAATTAAGTAACAAAGGTATTTCCAATAGGGTCATCAGTAAATTGATCCAGCAGATATTTATTGAAACTAAAGGCCGATTTACCGAAACACTATCCGATAAGCTTTTATATGAACTAAAATTGTTGTCCAAAAGCGAAGCCTTGTTCAACATCCATTTTCCAAAGAATCAAGAGCTGTTGGCCAAGGCGCAATTCCGATTGAAGTTTGAAGAGCTCTTTTATATTCAAATGCAGTTGATCGCAAAGAACATGCTGCACAAGCAAAAAATAAAAGGCTTTAATTTTAATCAGGTAGGAACAATTTTTAATGAGTTTTATAAAAACCATTTACCTTTTGAACTTACCGGGGCACAAAAAAGAGTGATTAAAGAAATACGAAGTGATTTAGGTAGTAACGCCCAAATGAACCGATTGCTGCAAGGTGATGTAGGTTCTGGCAAAACCATAGTTGCAGTCATGGCCATGCTATTGGCAATCGATAATGGCTTTCAAGCTTGTTTGATGGCCCCTACAGAAATTCTAGCCAATCAACACTATACCGGAATTGCTAAACTTTTGAAAGGAACCGGAATTACCTGCTGGCTTTTAACCGGTTCCGTTAAAAAATCGGCTCGGACTCCTATTCATGAGCAGTTAGAAAGCGGAGAGCTCCAAATTTTAATCGGCACACATGCACTTCTTGAGGATAAAGTAAAATTCAAGAATCTAGGCTTGGCAATTGTGGATGAACAGCACCGTTTTGGTGTAGCGCAGCGGTCAAAACTTTGGCATAAAAATAATATTCCCCCACATATTTTGGTGATGACCGCAACACCTATTCCCCGTACGTTGGCAATGAGTCTTTATGGAGATTTGGATGTTTCTACTATTGATGAGCTTCCTCCTGGCCGTAAACCTATAAAAACAGTCCATAGATATGACAGTAACCGTTTAAAGGTATTTCAATTTATACGGGACGAAATCAAAAAAGGAAGACAAGTTTATATTGTATATCCACTTATTCAAGAATCCGAAGCATTGGATTATAAAGATTTAATGGATGGGTATGAAAGTATTGCGCGAGACTTTCCTATGCCGGAATTTCAAATTTCCATCGTTCATGGTCAAATGAAACCAGCAGATAAGGATTATGAGATGGAACGCTTTGTAAAAGGGGAAACACAAATCATGGTTGCTACTACTGTGATTGAAGTAGGTGTAAATGTTCCAAACGCTTCGGTAATGATTATTGAGAGTGCAGAACGATTTGGATTGTCGCAATTACATCAACTTCGCGGTCGTGTAGGTAGAGGTGCTGATCAGAGTTTTTGTATCCTTATGACAAGTCACAAACTTTCTACTGAAGCAAAAACCCGACTACAGACCATGGTACAAACCAATGATGGTTTTGAGATAGCGGAAGTCGATTTAAAACTAAGGGGTCCAGGAGATATTATGGGAACCCAACAAAGTGGTGTACTCAACTTAAAGATAGCAGATATTGTAAAAGACAATGATATTCTCAAGACTGCCCGTTACCACGCCATGCAACTTTTAAAAGAAGACCCTGCCCTGGACAAACCAGAAAACCTGGTCATAAGACATGCTTATTCTCAACTTGTGAAGTATAAGAATATTTGGAATTATATAAGTTGAGTTTTTGCTTGGACTACTTTTGAGGTTGTGTGATAATAAAATATGTAAAGTTGCAAAAAAAATTAATTTTTATAATTTATACAGGACCATTATAAAAATAGACGTATCCAACCCTTACACTTTTATACAGAATGAACACTCCTCCACTTATGTAATCAGTTAAAATACAGTTTAAAGTTATACGCATTCGTATTGATCGTGAGTCAAATCAAGTTTTAGTTTCCTGACGTTGTGACACAGAGCATCCTTTAATTCAAAATTAAAAATCACGAACACATTTGTATAGTTTAAAATAAAAGACAACCATATATTTATAACTTCACGCTATATTACTATACAGCTGTAAAAGACATACCGTACGATTCAAAAGTTTCTATATTTTTATTTATAAACAATACTTCCGCCATTACCACTACATCCACTAAAACTGCCACTTAAAGTATAATCATATTCACCTGGAGGAAGAGGTGGAGTTTCATCGCTTATACCTTGTCCTCCCGCTGGAGCAGAAACGTAATAGGTGCTTCCATCAATAATTGCGGTTACAAAAGTTCCCCCAGATCCACCAAAAGCACTTAGTTGGAATGCTATTGGCCCTCCTACAATCGTCAATCTACCCGTTATACTTCTATTCGAACAACTAACATTGGAGCCATTACTAAAAGTTGCTCTTGGCTCTAACGGATTAACTGTCACAACAACTAAATCATTAGATTGAGCTCCATTATTGTCGATCACCGTAAGCCTAAAGAAATAGTCGCCAGCTATGGTCAAGCCCGTTACCGATGTGCTTGCACTGCTCGCGGAAACGATGGTCGCCGTTGTGGGACCGTTGACCTGCGTCCAGGCGTAAGAGGCAATCGTACCGGGG